>JBBIOU010000001.1:0-259174 GCA_037443205.1 Flavobacteriales bacterium
AAATCAAAGAATACTCAAATTATCCCTTGCCATGAAAAGAAGAGAATGGTTTACCGGACTTTGGATGAACACAAACAATATCAAATCTCCACCTCTTTTTGTTTTCTAATGACAATTTTGGGATAAACACACAAAATCCTTGGAAATAATTGATTTGTACGAAAATAACCGGGCTGCAGGCACAAAAATTATTTTAAGGATAAATATCCGTTAAATTATCGCATTAAATACATTTTACCATAGCCCTTGGTAAAATATTCATCCGCACCCGAACTGCGTTTTTCTATTTCTTCACCGTTTAAACGTACATTCACACGATATAAATACACCCCGTTAGCTAACCTGTCGCCATACATATCTGTTCCATCCCAATAAAATTGTGTAACGTTTCTTCCGATGCGTATCGGGCCCAGTTCATCCATGGTAATTTCGCGCACCACTTTGCCGGTAACTGTAAGTATTTGAATTTTCATAAAATCGGGTAATTGACTGCCTGTAAGTGTAAACACAAAGTGGGTTTTGGTGGTAAAGGGATTAGGATAATTCATTACTTCAGTAACCGTGGGCTTGTTGATAACTTCAAAGTCAATTTTATAACGATTGTTACCCGATAAATTTCCGCTTTTATCGGTAGCTTCAATTTCCAAACGGTATTTACCATCAATTAAAAATACCGGATTGTATTCTATTTTAAATTTTCCGTTGGGTCCGCTGCTGGGATACCAGCGCATTATTTCTTGTGTACCCTGCATAAAATAAATCCTGTTTTGCTGGCCGTTGGGGTTGGTAATATAAACTTTAAAAAAGGCAGTGTCTTCGGGTTGATTCATCACCAATATCGGATTTTCATCCTTCAGTGTTATTAAAATATTGGGTTTTGCACTAACTATGTCTCCGTTTAAAATATGTGCACCATCAAAGGTAACATCCAATATAGGATTAGTTATATCTCTTTCAATGTATAATGGGATTTGCGCAAAGTTATTAAAATGGTATTGCTCGGGCTGGTCGTAATAGGTTGTATTTAATGCCGGTGGTAATGGTATGGGGTTAACTTCCATCCACAAACTATTTAAACCGTAAAAACCGGTCGTATTTATCGTAATGGTATCAAACAAAATTTCCCCTTTTTTTAAGGAATCTTGCCTTGGATAATAAAAATAATGTTTTATGTTGTTTTGTCCTTGCAGCCAGTAATGCACCAGCAGGCTGTCCATATCCCAATTACTGATATTTTCTATGGCAATAGCCAGGCGTATATCTTGCCCTTCGGTAAGTTGATTATTTAGTACCGAAATGTAAAAACCTTTGCTGCCGTTGACGGCTGCCTCGGGTTCGGGCTGATATAATAATTGCCAACGCAATGTTTGTGCAGGAGTAAAATAAACCGAGTCTATATGTATTCCCACTAATCTGACAAAAGGATAAATATTGGCATCAGCATACAAGGATAGATTAATTACCGAGTCGAGAGTTGTAAATTCGGTATTTAAAAGTGTATCGGTCGTTCCGTCTAATTTTCGGCCGATTAGTATGATTCTGGAACTGTCGGCAGATGGTTGTTCAAATGATTTTTGCTGAAAGTATAGTGCGTCCCATTGTGCTGCCGGGCCTGCTTCTACTGATTTTATGTATCCTTTATAATCAAACGAATAAAGCGTGTCGTTTAATGTAAGTATTGCATTTAATGAGTCTCCTAAAATGGTTTTAGTATCAGAAGGGTCGCCTTTTTTAGCAAAAACTATAAAGGGCAAATCGGGTAAACCGGGAACAATATCTGTTGCACCTAAATTTTGAAAGGTGGTAAATAAACCGGGGTGATAGGTATTCCAATTATCAAAATCGGCCCACATCCAACTATATATCAAAACATAATGGCCGTTAGGTATCCAATATGTCAATAAGCTGTCTAAATATTCTAACCGCTGGGAATCGTACTGGCGATATACAAAATATTTATGTGGTCTAATTCTAAAAGGAGCAAAACAACCGCTGCAGTCGTTGTTATCGTTTCCAAACTGATGGTTACTGTTTACCATAGTACAAGAGCCGCAAGGCCCTGTGTTGGGGTTGCAATTATAACTTCCCCAGGGTTCCAGGCTAATAGGGTCTATTACTGCTACGTGTATGGCAGGATAAAAATTACCGCATCCCGAAGCTTCTTGTTCTACATTATCAATTTTATAATTGGTAGCAGCAAATGCCGGGGCACCATTCATTTGCGGATTAGAATTGGGATTACCCACCGTAGTACAGGTTATTTTTCGCAGTTGAGGGTTCCAATCCCATCTGCGATTGGTTCGGTTATAATTTAAATTTTCGTGATAATTATTTTTAAACTGAAAGAAATGTGCTTGTCCCCACCCGTTTTTACCTTTGATGAATTGAAATGAGCTTTCTTGCCAGATATAAGTAGAACTATCGGGGCTTACGCGCCAAAAATACACCGTACTGTCGGTAAACAACAAGGGCGAAAGGGCATTATTGGATACCAATCGCCAATCCTGGGGTTGGGCTACTACTACTCCACCGGGTGCAGTGATTAATTGATATTTTAGCAAGGGACTGTTAAATAAATCGGTGGTATCTATTTCAAAACGGTACGCTTTTGGACCTATAATCGGATTTGATGTACTGGCTTTTAAAGGCATTGTACTATCAGGCACAATGGCATATTCGTATGGCCAAACCGGACGAATAGAATTACCGGCAAACAACAAGGTGCGTTGTGCCTGATTGTTGTTCACATCATCAAATATCTCATTTATGTTATTGGGGATATCAATACTGGCTTTAAAAGTATTTAATCCGGATGCCATGTCATGTTGTGCAGGCAATTTAAAAATCAGTGTATCGGCAAAAGCTGAATAATTGAGTGTAGTACTATAAACAGAATCTATATTATTTTGAAAAGTACGTGTTAGGGTTACGTTTACCGGATAATTTTCGACCTTACCTATGTTATGAGTTACAACCGTTACAGTTATAGTGTCGTCTGCCAAGGTAACTTGTTCCGGGGTAAAGTATATATCTTCATTTCTGATGAGCATTTCGGGGCCGGTATGATAATTTATTTTTAATGCCGGATCGCCTTGCAAACTCATTTGTGTACAGGCATTTTCAACCGGAATAGAATTGGCAAAATTTTCAACCGTGTCTATGGTAGCTTGCATTTGTTTGCCCACAGACAAACCATATTTGTATAAGCTAAATTCTTTATAAAATTGTTCGGAATAAACGTGCAGGGGTGTAACAAATCCTTGTTTTACCGAAGACAAAAATGCGATTACCCCTCGTTGATTGAGCAAAGTAGAATATTCACTGATGCTTTGCCCTGTGGGTTGATGCACATCTCCGGTGTAGCAACCATTACCAAGTAAAAAAGGATATTTACCTGCGTTATTCCAGTTTGCAGCATCGTCCAGATTTTGATCAAATCCGTTGGCGCTGGAGTGCCCAAAAAAAGTCATTATCGAAACACCTTCTTGTAAAAAGTTGCTTATTTCGGTAAAATCAACCGGATTGATTGGTTGCGAAGTTTGCTTGAGGTAAGTATGCACATCAGCTCCATAGTGTAATCCTTCGGCTATCGTTTCATAAGTACTTAAAAAACCTGCAAATGCATTTTGTTCGTTTAGGGTACTGCCTCCGCCAAAATGCAGGATGCGTTTTTGCCAGGCTTTATTGGGCATATCATAAACCGAGAAAGGATTTTGCTGACTTTCGTATTGCTGCATTTTAGTAAGGTAATCTGTTACCTGTTGGTTGGTGGTGGCGCTAATTCTTCCGGTAGCTATAGCCGGCATTAAAAAAGACCCGTCTAATCCTGCCGTAATTAAATTATCGCTTCCGGGGTAGCCGTAGCTTGGCACCAGGTTGTTATGAAAAAACACACTGTTTTTTCTGGCACCTTGTTCAGGTCCTTCGTTTGCTTCACGGATAGATTTGCCTATTATAAATAAATATTGCGGTTTGGTAGGCATGGTATTTATCATGTGGTCGCAAAAACGTCTTAATGCAATTACGTGTTTATAGATCCCTCCTCCGTATTGATGGTATAAATCCTCGGCATTCACCAGCATAACATTATAACCGGTACTTGCCCGATAGTTGGCATAAGCCTGGGCACTACTCATCAATGAAGTATGTGTTAAAATAATATAGGCAGAATCAACAGGTTGTGCGCTGTAATCGGTAAATTCGGCTGTTGATGATACGGAATAGAGTGTAGAAATATTGGTTATACTACTTTCGGTAAACAGATAACAACGACTATCATAAGTATTGCTGAGGTTGGGAATTAATACACTGCGGTTGCCGGCATTTTCGTCAACATAAATTTTTCTGATAGTATCGTTAATTACATAAACATGGTGGTTTGTACCCGTAGCGTTGGTAAATTCTAATCGTGTTTTACTTTCATTGGTATTAAACGGAACTGAAAAAAACAAACTGCTGCTACCCGATAAATCGGTTGTTCGCGCATAACGTATAGAAGTTACACCGAATGCTTTGTATTGAGTAACCGGCTGGCTGTTTATATCCAATATATCGTTTACGGTTTGGTAGCGTATTTTGGTAGTTGGCGAATTAATTTGGGACGGGGTTAAAGTAAAGTTTATTTTGTTGAGCTGATAACCCCAAAATATTGTATCAATGATTGTAGTATGACTTAAGCCATATTGTATGCGCAAATGATGGTTTCCCGGGCTTGCCGGGGCCACACTCGGATTGTTAAGACCTGTAGAACTTGTTTTTACCAGGGCATCAGGGGCGCCCGGACCGGTATAGGGGTTAGGAGTAGGTATAAAATGGTCTAATGGCGAAGTATGGCTGTATCGGTCGCTGAACCAGCCCTCCCCTCTTACAAATCGGCTGGATGATGAGCCTACTACCAATTCTCCCTGTTGGTATCGTTCTGTTTGCTGGATATAATTTTCTGTAATGACATAAGGAAAAATACTGTAATTCGTATAATCATTACTGTTGTCAATAATCATTCTGCGATTGTTGGTACTGTTGTTCCAGGTAATGTAATAATAAAGGGTATCGTTGTAATGGCTGTAGTATGGATTACCCATATTGTCAGAACTACCATACAATAATGTATCCAGCCAGGCATCATTGCCTTCGGCATAAAATTCTATATAATCCGAAGGATCAAAAACATTATCCTGCTCGCCTTCAATATGTATGTATTGTTCCTGTTCGCGTGCAAAAATTTGTATGTTACGCGGATTAATAGTATTTACCGGTATCCCGGCATTTAATAAGGTATTATAATCTATGCGATATACTCCTTTTTGCCAAATTTTAAAATAATAATATTTCTGCGAATAATTTATCCACTCATTACCATAGGGTTGAGCCATTAAATCATATGAAAAATAAATTAATAGTAATGCCGAAAAATATTTTTTCATTATTTGTTGCGCAGGTATAAAATTAAATAAAATAAACCAATCAGCAACTATTTTTTGTAACAGATATCATCCTTTTAATGTTTAAATAGTATATAATTATCAAAAAAAGTTGGGTATAACAGCAACTTTATTCTTTTATGAATTTACGCGTAATCATGTCTCCTTTTTCGTTGCTGATGCTTAAAAAATATAATCCTTTGGTTAAATGTGTCGTATTAATAACCGAATGGTTATGGGTTATTGGTTTATTAAATATTTCTTTTCCGGTAACATCAAAAATTTTTACTTGTACATTTTCGCTAAAGTTTTGTAAATTGTCTATTGTTAGATTTAAAACATTAGTTGCAGGATTAGGATAAATATTCAGTAATATTTCAGTATTATTGTTTTCGGATAAGGATAATTGATTCCCTTCCGAAACATAGAATCTGTCTAATGCTGCTTCCACCAAATGTCCGGGTCCATAATCTGCTGCTTCAAATATTACGCGCATGGTATTGCCGGGGGGCAAGTAATCTGCAATTCTAAATGCTTGAGCTACCCAGGCAGACATTTGTATGCTGTCTTTGGTTATGGTTTTAACTCTTACGGTTTGTGAACCATTTGTAAGTTTGATGATCAAGGTATCGTTTGGGTTACCAAATCCTCCTCCATTAAAAAACCAAATATCATATCCCACATAAGGGTTGGTGTAAATTGTAGCGTCAAACACCGGAGATGTTAAAATGGTTACACCACCGTCAACATCACCGTTACCGGCACTTCCGCCCTCATTGCCGGTTACATAGGCATATTGCTGACAATCGGTACTAACATCATTTGCAGGAGCCACCTGATTGCTTTGCTGGGTGGTTCCAATGGGTATTCCTCTTTCCCATATTCCGTTATCGGCATTACCTGTAATGGTCCAGCCAAAATCAAAGAAAAAATCATCGTAATAACCTTTGCCTAATTGTTTATTAAAAACATTATTGGTTGAGGAGAGTAGTTCATGGGTACTACAGTCGTTCCAATAACCCCATTTGCCGATAATTAATTCAAATGTATCTTCTATAACAAAAGGGATGGAATAGTTTCCTCCTGCATCGGTATAGGTAACAAAATTAAAATCTTCGTTAAACAGGTTTACCATTGCATTGGGTATGGGTGTTCCGCTAACCTGTTCGGTAACCGTGCCTGTAACCGTAAATGTAGGAAGAGGTATGAGTTGCGCATTTACAACTGTAGTATTACCGTTGCTTAGCGACACATTATAAATTGTATCGCTTTCGTAGCCGGGTTTTGAGAATATAATATTGTAAGTTCCGGCTGTAGCTATACCGGTTTTATATGTACCATCCAGCAAGGTAAATTCCTCAATATTGTTTCCGGTAATTTTTATTCTAACATTGTTTAAGGGTGCTGTTGTAACGGCATCGGTTACTAAACCGCTCACATAACATCCGCGTACGTAATTTGCACTAAATACATATAATCCGTTTTCCATGTCGGATGCAATAATTTTACCTGAGTTAAAATAGGCATAAACTCCCCAAACACTGTTAAACCCATCTCCGCTAAGGGGTGAAACATCATAATTACCTACTTCAACCATATTAGCAGGGTCGCTGACATCGTGTATCACTACCCCATCTCTGTAATACGAAGTAATAAGCCAATCGCCTTGCAGATAATAAGTATTGTGCGGTATGGAGCCCGAACCTGGATTAGAGCGTATTTTGTCAACCAGTTTAATATTATTTAAATCACTTATATCGTATGCGGCTATGTATGCATTTGTTTTTTCATCGGTAGTAAAAAGAAATTGGCCATTGGTTGATAACCAACAGTTGTGGGTAAAATTAAAGGGTGTAGTTTGTTGGGCTAATAATACAGGATTAGCTTTGTTAGAAATATCAAGCACGGTAAAAAATCCGTCTAAAATATGCGCATTGTAAAGTGTGTCTCCGCGCGCATAGCTATCGTGCGTATAATAAGCATCATAAACACCTACTTCGGGCGGGTTGGTAGGATTAACATTTAAGTCGTACATAAATGTACCTTTATTTCCGCGGTTAGCGCCATGTATATATAATATTCCGTTTTCATCAATATTGAGCGAATGTACGGTTTGCCACTGGTTTCCGGGAGGACCGAAAAAAGTAGTATAAGTAAGGCTGTTTGATTGTGGCAAAGGAGATAAATCTATGATTCTAAGACCTGCTTCAGCTTCGGTACTAACATAGGCATAGTCGCCCCATACCCTTACTTCGCGCCAGATTGAGTTAGAATCGGGTAAATAATATACTTCTGTTAAGTTATTAGGGTCGTTTATATTTACAATCGAAGTACCTTTGTTTGCACCCACGATGGCATATTCGTTCCCGAGTTCGTCTGTGTATCCCCATAGATTGCTGCATCCGCTGTTGTGCAAGGTTTGATAATTAAGATGCCCCAGCAACTGCATATTTAACTGGGAAAACACATTGTACGATCCGTAGACACATAACAGAATAAAAATTATCGCTTTTTTCATGCACAGAATTTTTTTATAAAAATAAATAATATATCAAATGCTTTTTAAACAAATTCGCTAAGGGTTTAATTAATGGGGTTAGCGGATAGGTTACAAGCTTTAAATTGTTCAACGCATACATAACTTTACTTTAATAACACTAAAAGGGCAGGTAATTGACAAATCTATATAAAATAATTATCTTTGTTCTAAAGTAGTATAAAATGAAAAATATTGTAATGATAGTATTGCTCTTATCAGCACAAATGCTTTATGCACAAAATAAAACAGATTTTACTTTTCCCTTATCTGCCAAAATAGATTTTAAAAATCAAATAGACGAACCACAGGTACAAATACAAAACCTCGAATCACCTAAACCTGACGGTAACTCTTATCATTCGGAATTACTCAAGAGAAAAGCCTTAATAAAACAAAGATATCCCGGTTCTGCAAGAAAAGCTGTACATTCTAAACAGCGTTCAAATATTGATTCTTTGCCTAAATTGGAAATGAATTTTGAAGGCAACCTGGTTTCGGGCAGTACACCTTGCGATAATACGCTGGCAATTGCCAACAGCGGTATTTTAATATCGGCAGTAAATACCAATATACGCGCATTTAACACCACCGTAGGAAGCACGTTTATATTTAATAAAACACTCGGGGCTTTTGCCCAGCCTTTAGGCCTTACCGGTTCGAAGTACGACCCTAAACTTGTTTACGACCCTTATGCCAATCGTTTTATCATTGTTTTTTTAAACGGATTTGTGCCTTCAAACAGTAAAATAATCATTGGTTTTTCTACCGATGATGATCCTAACAATCCCTGGAATTTGTATCAACTACCGGGCAACCCTTATAACGATACATCATGGTCTGATTATCCGGCTATTGAAGTAAATGAACATGATTTGTTTATCACTATGAATTTACTTTGGCCGGATTCGAGTTGGCAAACCGGCTTTAAACAAACGGTTATCTGGCAAATCAATAAAAGCGATGGCTATTCGGGAAGCAGCCTAAACACCAGTTTATGGAACGGCTTGCAATATAACGGAACCAAAATACGCAATTTGCACCCGGTACGCGAAGGCATGGCTAATTATACATCCAATCAATATTTTGTATCAAACAGAAATTTTGCGCTTGAAAGTGATACGATTATACTGGTTGAAATTACCGATGCCCAGCAAAGCGGAAACGCACAATTAAACATCAATTTAATACACAGTACCGATAATTACTTTTTAAATGTAGATGCCCCCATGCCAAGCGGACAAGTGCTTACTACCAACGATGCACGCGTTTTAGGCGCAAGTAAAATGGGTGATATTATACAATTTGTACAAAACAGCACCGATACCGCAAACGGTAATGCTGCTATTTTTCATGGTTTTATTGATATAAATACCCTGCAGGCCTGGGGAAGAATAGTATCTTCTGACACTTTGTATCTGGGGTATCCTAACATTGTTTCGGTTGGTTTTAATCCTAGTCAACAAAACAGTGTGATAGCATTTGATTACTCATCGCCCAATGATTTTCCGGGTATAGGTGCTATTTATTATGATGGAAACGGCAACTACTCGCCTGTTCAAATTATCAAAAAGGGTACCGGTAGCATAAATGTTTTAAGCGGAAATGTTGAACGCTGGGGCGATTATTTTGGCATACAAAGAAAATACAATGAGCCTTGCAAAGTATGGACTGCCGGCATGTGGGCCAAAAACAGCGGTTTAGGAACCTGGATAGCAGAACTCAACACAACAGACTCATGCAGCGGTAATCTGCCGGCCGATATTTTGAGTGAGGATATTGATATTTTGCAAACCCATGTTTACCCTAATCCTTTTCAGGAAATATTTACATACGAACTGGTTTTACAAAAAAATGCTTATGCTCAAATATTTTTATACGATTACAAAGGTGCATTTTTGCAAACCTTATACAGCGATAAAATTAAGTCAGGAAAAAACATTATAAATTTTAGCGCTTCAAATTTACCGGCAGGTATTTATACAATGCAAATTGTAATTGATAATCAATTGCAGGATGTTAAGAAAATCATCAAGTATTAATTCTTAATTGCAAATTTTATCATTTAAAATACGGTTAATAAAGTAAATACGTTTGTATGCGGTAAGATGTTTAGGTTTAATCATATCTGCAAAGCAGAAAAAAATGAGCGTGGCGGTAAAAAAAATTTAGAAAAAAACACTACTTGCTATGAAAATACCACCACGCTTATGCAAAGAACTTGTTGCAAAATTATTTACCACAAGCAGCAATATTGTTACTTTGACTTTATTAAATCACTATCATTTCCTTAACAATAAAATGTTAACAGCAGACTTTATAAAGCTGTTTAAATAAACCTGCGAATTGCTACGTTTGTAATTAGATGGATAAAACACAGCAAATACATTTTATAGCAATTGGCGGAAGCGCCATGCATAATTTAGCCATTGCCTTGCAAAAAAAAGGATATACCATTACCGGTTCTGATGATGAAATTAACGAACCTTCCAGAAGCCGCCTGGCACGATATGGTTTACTACCCGAAAATACAGGGTGGTTTCCTGAAAAATTAAACCCGCGTACTGCGGCTGTCATACTGGGTATGCATGCACGCGAAGACAACCCCGAACTGAAAAAAGCCAAAGAACTAGGCATTAAAATATACTCATACCCCGAATTTTTATTTGAACAAACCAAACATAAAAAAAGGGTTGTAATTGCCGGCAGCCATGGTAAAACAACCATCACTTCTATGATTTTACATGTACTCAATCATCACCACATCAACCATGATTACATGGTTGGGGCACAGTTAGAAGGATATGAATGCATGGTTGGGTTACACGAACATACCGATATTGCAATTTTAGAAGGAGACGAATATCTCTCGTCACCGGATGACAAAAGACCTAAATTTCATCTCTATCAACCACACATTGCCTTGGTGAGTGGTATAGCCTGGGACCATATCAATGTGTTTCCTACGTTTGAAATTTATTTGCAACAGTTTGCCGTATTTTTTGATTTAATTGAACAAAACGGAACGCTTATATACTATCAAAACGATAAAGAAATAAATAATTTATTAAAAAATATAAGACCCGATATTGAAACACTTGGATATGATACTCCCCCGTATATTATTGAAAACGGCATTACTTATCTCATAAATAACACCGAAAAAATTCCGCTTAAAATTTTCGGTACGCATAATCTGCAAAACTTGGCCGGTGCTAAATTGGTTTGTTACAAATTAGGTATAAGCCATACACAATTTTATGAAGCCATTAAAAGTTTTAAAGGCGCTTCGCGCAGATTAGAACTTGTAAAACAGAATCTTCACTCGGCATTTTACAAAGATTTTGCCCATGCCCCCAGTAAATTAAAAGCCACCATAGATGCTGTAAAATTGCAATATCCCAACCGAAAGCTTACTGCTTGTATAGAACTACATACTTTTAGCAGTTTAAACGAAAATTTTTTATCGCAATATAAAGATACAATGAATTTGGCGGATGAAGCTTATGTGTATTTTAATCCGCATACCCTTATGCATAAAAAATTAAAACCTATTACCAAAGAACAGGTAAAAACAGCCTTTAACAGGCATGATGTTATTGTTTATAACAATACTCAGGAATTATTACTTACACTTAAAAATAAAGATTGGCACAACAATAACCTGCTGATGATGAGTTCAGGAAATTTTGATGGCATAAATTTTGACAGCCTGGCAGATGAAATAATCAAATAAAATCGTCCTTCCGTCAATCTTAACAAAAGTATAGCTACATAAATAATCGAACTTTTATAATTTTAAATACCCGATGAGAATAAGAATTAATATATGGTTTCACTTTTGTGTGCTGATAAGTATGATGGCTTGCAACACATCCAAAAACAAAGAATCTGTCATTACAGCCGATACAACACGCCAAACAACCATTATAAAAGACACCACCGTTTATGCTATTGAACCCTTAGACTCACTTAGTATAGGTTTAAATAACAATATAGAAGAACTGTTTGAAGACTTTTTGTATTGCCGCGATAATGCCGATAATGATTTTAGCTGCAAATACCATATTGCCAAAGCTATTTGTGAATATTACGGTATAAATGATTTTAAACTTAAAGACGGAAATTATATGGATTATGAACATATAGCACCTTTTGTTATGCAATCGCAAAACTGGTTTAAGATAGGCGAAGCAAAACAACAGGATGCACTAAACCGCGCACAACAACAAGTAGAAAACGGCTTTGCCACCCTTGCATTTAGCCCTGAAAAATACGGCCATATTGTATTAATTTTACCCGGTAAATTAAAACCTGCTCCTTCGTGGAATAATTTGAAATGTCCTGATGTTGCCAGTTTTTTTATGACAAAAAACTTAGAGCCGTTTGTAAATAAATCAATGGCTTATGCGTGGTCTAAACCTGATGGAATTTTAATATACAGCAGAAAAAAATAAAACACTTGTCAATTTGTCATACTTTTTTTGCGGTCAGGTATTTGCTAATAACAATACATGAATAATACCGAAAAGCAAAAAATACTTTCTGCTATCATGATTCCTGTTGTTATTTCAATCATATTATGGATAATTTATTTTTTTGATTCTAAATACCAACTTAATTTATATAAATATGGTGTATTCCCTGCAAAAACGGAAAGTTTAATAGGTATAGTGTTGCACCCGTTTATACATGACTCAAAAAACGTATTGCATATTTTAAATAACACCCCTCCCTTTTTTGTACTTTCAACGTGTTTATTTTATTTCTATCGCGAAATTGCTGTAAAAACAATTGTACTTATTTGGTTAATCAGCGGTTTTTGGTTATGGATAGCTGCTGAAAAAGCTTATCACATTGGAATAAGCGGAATTATATATGGCTTAGCTTTTTTTCTTTTTTTTAGTGGTGTTTTAAGAAAAGACAACAAGCTAATGGCCATAACATTGCTCGTATCGTTTTTATATGGCAGTATGATTTGGGGAATTTTTCCCTATGATGAAAAAGTATCCTGGCAAGGACATTTATACGGCAGTATCATTGGTATTGTGCTGGCATATGCTTTCAGAAAACAAGGTCCGCAAAGACAAATCTATCAATATGAACTGGAAGAAGAAAATGAAATTTACGAAGAAGAATACTGGAAAGTTGATGAAGACAATTATGTACAAGAAAGAAAAATGATTTAATAATTTTTTGTAACGGCAAACACACCAAGCAAAATAGAGTAATTAGTTGACAGTATTATACCTAATTTGGGTTAAAATATTTTGTTTAATACTTTGATTTCATTTTGCCAATTGTAAAACTCAGCGGCAAGTTTTAAATTATTTTTCCAGATAGGTATCTTATCGCTGTATAATGCTTGTTTAAATATTTGTGCCATTACTGCTGCATCGTGCGAAGGTATTTGCATACCAATTTCATATTTAGCAAATACTTTATCAATTTCGGGCAGCCTGGATGCAACTACCGGTAATCCCGCATGTATATAATCAAAAATTTTATTGGGCAAACTATATTTGTAATTCAAATGTATGGGTTTATCAAGCGTTAAACCAATATCGGCCCGATGCGTATAATGTATTAATTCCTCATAGGGCATTTTATCAATAAACAAAACTTTATGGGTTAATTGATGCGAAACACTTGCTTGTTTTAAATTTTTTATCTCTCTACCCGAACCAATAATTAATAATATTGCATGTTCTATGTATTGCATAGCCAGTAATGCCTCCATAACTCCTCTATCGGGGTCAATATAAGCCCCTTGCACCAACAATATTTTTTTATCTTCAGGCAATCCTAATTCACTGCGAGTTTTAAGGTAACTTTTTTCTGTTAATAGCGGACAATTTCTTACAACCCAAACATCTTTTTTATACTTGTTTGAATATATCTGTGCTATACTTTCATTCACCGTATAAACAAAATCTACTTTCGGAAAAATATATTTTTCTATTTTTTCCCATACTTTCTTTTTAAAGTTTTTACCTGTAAGCCCTTCCGCTTCGGTAAAATATTCGTGCGAATCATATATAAGTTTGTTTTTCCTTTTAAATAATGAGGCCATGTAATTAGCAGGAAGTGTATCTAAATCATTGCTTAGCAGCATATCGCTTTTAGTAAAAAGCAATATAAAAAACAAACGAACATTAAAAAAGAAATAAAATGCCGGGCCACCTTTAAACAACAAATACATTCTTTGGGTTTTGTAATTTCTGTTTAAAGGCTTACTGTCTTTAAATCTGCGACCTATTAACTTTACCTGATAACCTTTATGCGTTAAATAGGTACAAATTTTATGAACCCGCTGGTCGGATGATAAATCATTGCTAACTGAAACTAAAATTGTTTTTTGCATAAAGCGTACTAAATTACACAAAATACTTGCTGTATAGTTATACATAATTAAACTGTACATATTTATCCCACATTACGCATTAACATACGTAATGTTCGCCTGATGGCGGATAACCCAAATCCCACTCGCCACCCGACACACTCAGTCCGCCTCTGGCGGAAAATTTGGATTTATTTCAAATTTCTAATGCTGAATTTGGGTTTATTGATAAACACAAATGCCGCCCATATGCATACGTGCTTGCATCAGCCTGGTAAAAAATTCGGTAACTGATGACAATTTGGGATAAGTTGGCAAAAGGAATAATTACTATAATTTATACAAATAGGCTTTCCATGCCCAGGCAATAATTATTGCATATAACAAAGACATAAATACCAAACCTATCATACCCAGTGTAGATGCCACAAAAGGTGAATAAATAAACTGAGCTGATTGAGATGCTTTTAATACGTATTCGTCTTTCGATAATTTTAATAATTCTTTGTCGGTATTTTTGATTTTTTCTGCATCATAAAATTGTGCGGCACGCTGGGTTGTTTCGGCAATGCGCTTTTGAGTAAAGCCGCTATCAATTTTTGCATAATACAGATAAATAAATCCCGATAACAATATTGCATACAACATACCGGGTTTAAGTGCTGTTTTTACAATATCCAGGTAGGTAATGGCAGTAGGTTGTTTTCCTTTATATACAACACGTACGGTAAAAAAAACAGCCAACAACAAAAATAAAATATTAGTAAAGATAATGGCCAAATACCATTCATCGTGTTTATTTATATTAAACAACAACATTTTTACGATAACATAAAGAGCTACAAATAATAAAGAAAAACGGAAATGGGGTGCCATTTTAGCTATTCATAGAAAGTAAGAACTCTTCGTTATTTTTTGTGTCTTTCATTCGGTCTTTTACAAATTCTATCGCTTCTATCGAATTCATATCGGCCAGGTGTTTGCGTAAAATCCAAACGCGCTGCAATACGTCTTTGTCTAACAACAAATCATCTCTTCGGGTGCCTGACGCAGTAATATCAATAGCCGGAAAGGTTCTTCGATTAGCTATTTTGCGGTCTAATTGCAGTTCCATATTTCCGGTGCCTTTAAACTCTTCAAATATCACCTCATCCATTTTAGAACCTGTTTCGGTAAGTGCCGTAGCTAAAATAGTTAGCGAACCGCCATTTTCTATGTTACGGGCCGAACCAAAAAAGCGCTTGGGTTTATGCAGTGCATTAGCATCTACCCCACCTGATAATACTTTGCCTGATGCAGGCTGTACGGTATTATATGCACGGGCTAAGCGGGTAATAGAATCCAGCAATATGCATACATCGTGACCACATTCTACCAGTCTTTTGGCTTTTTCTAATACAATATTCGATACTTTAACATGTCTTTCAGCAGGCTCATCAAAAGTTGATGCTACAACCTCAGCATTTACACTACGGGCCATGTCAGTTACCTCTTCGGGCCTTTCGTCTATCAGCAATACAATTAAATAGGTTTCGGGGTGATTTGCAGCGATGGCATTTGCCACGTCTTTAAGTAATACGGTTTTACCGGTTTTGGGTTGCGCTACTATCATTCCGCGCTGACCTTTGCCGATAGGTGCAAACAAGTCCATGATACGGGTTGACATATTATCCTGTGCATGACCCGTAAGCTTAAATTTTTCGGTAGGAAAAAGTGGAGTTAAATATTCAAAAGGCACACGATCGCGTATAAAATCAGGCTTACGGCCATTTACACTTTCTACCTTGATAAGCGGAAAATATTTTTCACCTTCTCTGGGCGGACGAATTGTGCCTTTTACCGTATCACCCGTTTTTAACCCATACATTTTTATTTGCGATTGTGCCACATACACATCATCGGGCGAGGCAAGATAATTATAATCAGATGAACGCAAAAAACCATAACCATCCTGCATTATCTCTAATACTCCCTCGGCAACTACCAACCCGTCCCAGTTAAAGGGAGGTTCCTCAGTTTTTTGCTGGGTTTGCTGTTTATTGACAACTTGCTCGTTGTTGTTTTGTATTGGAGTTTCTTCTTTATGGTCCTTAGCTTTTTCGTTAGGCGCAGATATTGTTGCATGAGATTCATTTTGGCTTTGCACCAAACTTTCTTCATCTAATCCGCTACTTACCCTGGATATATAATACTCCTCTTCATCTTCTTCCTCGGCCGATGAAAATAAATTTGTTTTGATTTCATTGCCCGCATGCACCGCCTCTTCATCCAATAAGATATGATTTGTGTTATTTTGTAAATCATTTTTTTCCTCTTTGGCTTTACGCGACTTTTTTACCTGAGGTTTTGTTTCCTCGCCCTCTGCAACTAATCCTGAATCGGGATTCTGCGGTTTACCCAATATTACCTTTTCTGTTTTGGAAATTCTTTTTCTTTTGGGTTTTTCTTCTTTGTTTTCTTCCATGCTGAACGAATGCTTATGTTAGTTATTATAAAAATTGCAGTATTGCTAATATGGATTTAATGAAATAAATTTTGTGATTTTTTTATTTTGACGGGAAAGGATATATACTATCCAAACACATTGCAATATTACACATAATATTTTAATAACAAAAAAATATTTTTTTTGAAGGATAAAAATGGTATAAAACAAAGTACTTACAAATATTTTTTACCTAATTTAGCAGCCTTAAACCCAATTTAATGAATTATGAGTTATGATGTTATTGTTCTTGGCAGCGGACCCGGTGGTTATGTAGCCGCCATACGCGCTTCGCAATTAGGCTTAAAAACTGCAGTTGTAGAACGTGAATCATTAGGTGGTATATGCCTTAACTGGGGCTGTATTCCAACCAAAGCTTTATTAAAAAGCGCTAATGTATTTGAATACATTAAACATGCTTCTGATTACGGAATAAACATAAAAGATTCTGCTGCAGATTTTAGCGGTATGATAAAAAGAAGCAGAGATGTAGCTGCCGGTATGAGTAACGGAGTTACTTTTTTAATGAAAAAAAACAAAATTGAGGTAATTAAAGGCGCAGGTAAAATAAAACCCGGTAAAAAAATTGATGTAACTGATGAAAACGGAAAAACTGCAACCTACGAAGCCAAACATATAATTATTGCCACCGGTGCCCGTTCGAGGGTATTGCCCAATTTACCGCAAGATGGTAAAAAAATTATTGGCTATCGCGAAGCAATGAGTTTAAAAGAGCAGCCAAAATCAATGGTAGTAGTAGGCTCCGGAGCCATTGGTGTAGAATTTGCCTATTTTTACAATGCCATAGGTACAAAAGTTACTATAGTTGAATATATGCCTAATATAGTTCCGGTAGAAGACGAAGAAGTATCCAAACAACTGGAACGCAGTTTTAAAAAACAAGGCATAGAAATTATGACTCAATCGGAGGTGCTAAGTGTAGATACTTCAGGCAAAGGCTGTATCGTAAAAATAAAAACTGCCAAAGGCGAAGAAAAATTAGAATGTGATATAGTTTTATCGGCTGTAGGAATACAAGCAAACATTGAGAATATAGGACTGGAGGAAGTGGGCATTGTTACCGATAAAGGTAAAATAGTTGTAAATGAATACTACCAAACCAACATACCCGGATATTATGCCATAGGCGATTGTGTGCCCGGTCAGGCCTTAGCCCATGTAGCCTCAGCCGAAGGAATAATCTGCGTAGAAAAAATTGCCGGGCATCACCCCGAGCCTTTAGATTATAAAAACATACCCGGATGCACTTATTGCAGCCCCGAAATAGCATCGGTTGGCTATACCGAAAAACAAGCCATAGAAGCAGGATATGAACTTAAAGTCGGAAAATTTCCTTTTTCGGCATCCGGTAAAGCAAGCGCTGCTGGCGCCAAAGATGGTTTTATTAAACTTATTTTTGACGCTAAATACGGTGAACTACTGGGGGCTCATATGATAGGTGCCAACGTAACCGAAATGATTGCTGAATGTGTGGCACTGCGTAAACTCGAAACTACAGGACACGAAATTATAAAAACAGTTCACCCCCATCCCACCATGAGCGAAGCTGTTATGGAAGCTGCCGCTGCCGCTTACGGTGAAGTAATTCATTTATAAAATTTGGAAACTTTAGACAAAATTAATAATAACGATACAGAAATACCCTCCTTCCTAAAGGTATTATGTATTCTTACCTTTATTGGTTCCGGATTAGGAATATTAACGGGTTTTTTAATTTTATTGGCATTTCCGGTGATGGAAAGAATTGCATCCCTTGCACAACTGCAAGAAGCATCCATTATGATAGGAGTAATGACCATTATGATTAATGCGGGAACTTTGTTCGGTGCTTTATGGATGTGGAAAAAAAATGTAAAAGGTTTTTATCTTTACGTTATCGCTCAGTTGTTAAACATGGGATCCCCATTTATTCTTAATTTAATTTACCATATTCAAATGACTAATAATTTCTTTGCATACAGCATTCCTGTTGCATTTATAGGCATGTATGCTACTAATTATAATTACCTTAAAAACCATGGAAACAATTGACCATTTAGAAACTAATAAAGGCTTACCTACCTTTTTAAAAGTACTCTGTATTTTAAGTTATATTGGTATAGGCATAGGATTGATAGGCGGACTGATTAACATTGTCAATCATAAAAATGAACTGGCTAAGCTGGAAAGCCAGATTGAACAACTTGAAACCATAGGATTTAGTTATGACCTGTACGAAAAAACCGTAAAATACGGGCAATTACTTAACATCATTGGTTTAATAACTAATGTGGGTTGTTTATTGGGTGTAATATGGATGTGGAAACTCAAAAGAAAAGGATTTTATGTATATACTCTTTTTGAACTGACACCGGTATTTTTAACACTTATTTTTTATGGTAGTTCATTTGGTGCATTCGGACCTATTATTTTTATGTTATCATTTTTATTTCCGGTTGCATTTGTTATAATGTATGCTACCAACCTCAAACACATGAGCTGACACATGCAAATACTTGACGGAAAAAAAACATCAGCGCAAATAAGAGAAGAAGTTAAAGCCGAAGTAAGCGAAATAAAAAAAAACGGAGGCAAAATTCCTCATTTGGCTGCCATACTTGTAGGAAATAATGGAGCCAGTATTACTTATGTGAATGCTAAAATCAAAGCCTGCGAAGAAGTAGGCATGCAATCAACCTTAATTAAACTAAGCGATACCGTTTCGGAGAAAGAACTGATAAAAAAAATAAAAGAATTAAACAGCAATGACGAGATAGACGGTTTTATTGTACAGTTGCCATTACCCAAACACATTGATGAAAAAAAAATAATAAAAACCGTTAAACCCGAAAAAGACGTAGATGGTTTTCATCCGGAGAATGTGGGTAAAATGGCTTTAAATTTACCCGGCTTTATTCCCGCAACTCCTTATGGCATCATGCAATTATTAGAGAGATATAGTGTTGAAACATCCGGTAAACACTGCGTTGTAGTGGGGCGCAGTCACATAGTGGGTTCGCCTGTAAGTATTTTGATGGCCAGAAATGCCTACCCGGGAAACGCTACCGTTACTTTAACACACAGTCGAACAGTAAACTTCAAAGAAATTTGTAAACAAGCTGATATATTAATTGTTGCATTAGGTAAGCCTGAATATATCAAAGCTGATATGGTAAAAGAAGGTGTGGCCATTATTGATGTAGGTATTACAAGGGTTCCGGATGCAACCAAAATAAAAGGCTACCGGATAGTGGGCGATGTAAAATTTGATGAAGTTGCTCCTAAATGCTCTTTTATCACCCCTGTTCCCGGTGGCGTTGGCCCTATGACAATAGCTTCTTTACTTAAAAATACCGTATTGGCAAGTAAGATAAAAAAATAATATGCCTGTTATTCGCAAAATATTTCGGATAGTTCAATACATCAGCTTAGTTGTTTTTTTATTTTTATTATTTAAACTTTTTACCAATAGCTTTAAATACAATCAACTAAAAATATTTTTACTTGCTGCAACTGCATTTATAGGCAGTTTTTTGTTTTTGATGCTATCCGAGAACTATCAAGAACGCAAAAAAAAGCAACTGCTGCATTTAGCTGCATATTTATTAATAATTGTTGTACTAATTTTCAATCTTATATTATTCGAAATCATAGAGCCTGCAAAGTGGCAAAAACATTTGTTGCTTATTTTGCCTGCTGTTTTGTTTTTAGCCACCTATAATCAATTAAAAATTCATGCCCGGGTAGAAAAAAGCATACTTAAATTAATCAATAATGTACTATTAATTATTAATTTTTTATTGCTTACGCTTTTTACACTTGCTATAAAAATACCCGTATTTATTATCTTAATGTTGCTGGCATTGAATTTTATTCTTAGTGTGGCTATTATGTTCAAAAAACAAAATACGGTTAATGGTTCTCCCGACAATAAAATAAATTAACAATCACCCAATCAGGGTTAAACCAATTATTTATCCCCAAATTGTCATTAGCCACCGAATTTTTCGCAGGCTGATGCAAGCGCGTGTGTATGCGGGCAGTCTTTGGGTTAACCCTGTTTTAGATTTTGTTAGAATTTCTTACCTTAAAAAAATATTACAATAAACCCAAGAATGAATGAAATAGATTTTTAAGATACATCCCGAATTTGAGGAGCTAATGACAAATTGGGTTTGAACTTTTTAATACATCAATTGTACCGCATCAAAAGTCAACTAAACAAAGCTCTAAACACTGCACAAGAAAATAAAGCTGCTGTTTCGGTGCGCAAGCGCTGGTTGCCAAGTGTAATGGACATGTAATTATGCGAAGCAGCCAGCGCTATTTCGTTCTTGCTGAAATCACCTTCAGGACCTATCAGTATAATTGTATTTTGTTTATTATTTAAACCCGCCACGAGTGAAACTTTTTTAAGGCCATGACAATGTGCTATTAGTTTCTGGTGAACATCATCCGTTTGTTCTATAAAATTGCTATATTGAGTTATTGTATTCAGTTTTGGTAAATAAACATTTTGCGATTGTTTCAAAGCAGCAATCATAATTCTGCTCAATCTTTCATGGTTGACTTTTATTTTTTCAGAATGTTCACAAACTAACGGAGTAATTTCATTCACCCCTATTTCGACAGCTTTTTCAATAAACCATTCAAACCTATCGGGATTTTTGGTTGGCGCCACTGCCAGATGCAAATATGGATGTGGCGGGGTAATACTATCGGTAGATAAAATCTTAATTTTGACTAAAAAATTCTCGGTACCTAAAATCACTGCTTGCGCTAAGGTGCCTTTGCCATCAGTTACCTCTATCCTGTCATTAACATGTAAGCGCAACGATTTCAGCAAATACCTGCTCTCTTCGGGCGATAAAAGAAACTCTCGCTGATTAATTGCTGAAATATATACCCTGTGCATAACACAAAGAAACAAAAAAAATATCCATAAGCACGAAAAACTGACATTCTGATAATATACATCTATAACAAACTAACTGTTGATGGTATGTATAATTAATAAATAAAAGCATCCTATATTTGTAAAAAATATATAATGACTCAAAAACAACAAACCATAAACAATAATTTACTCGAAGAGTTAAGCAGCACGAATACACAAGTTGCCATGCAAGCCATTGAAAAAATAAAATCTGTGGCCAGCGAAGAAATTATTCCGGGTTTACTTAAAGTATGGTATCAATCAAACGGAGAATTATATCAAAAAATAGAAGATTTATTATACTCTGTAAAAAACAAACAAAAAGCCGAAAAGATATTAATTCAGGAACTTAAACAAGAAAAATCTTCGGTAAAACGCGAAAAATTAATTGCTGTATTTTGGAACGCCAAACTCAATCCGGTAAACAACTTATCGCTGTTTGTAAAAATTGCAACCGAAGGCACTTACATGGAATGTTTAGAATGTCATACCCTTATTGAAAATATGGAAGGTCCCTACCCTGAGCAGCAACTCTTAGAGAGCATGCTTATTTTAAAAGAATATTTCGGAAAAAATAAAAGCGATGAAAAAAGGCCTTTATTGCAAAGCATCGCTACAATTATTCAATACCGTGACGAAGTATCATTAGATGATTAGATTATGTTGGGTTTAACCTGCCCAGCCTTCGCGGTCTAAACTGCGGTATTGTATTGCTTCGGCCAGGTGTTGATTTTCTATTTTTGGGCTCATATCAAGGTCGGCTATGGTTCGGGCTACTTTTAAGATGCGGTCGTAAGCACGCGCAGAAAGACCTAATTTTTCCATGGCATTTTTTAATAATTGGTTACCTGTTTGGTCTATCAAACACACTTCGCGTAATAATTTAGAACTCATTTGAGCATTGCAATAAATTCCCGGGTGATTTTCGAAGCGTTTATGTTGCAGCTCTCTAGCTTTAATGACTCTTTGGCGGATAGATTTGCTGTTTTCACCGGTTTGTTGAGCAGATAATTCGGAATAACTTACCGGCACCACTTCTACATGAAGATCTATGCGATCGAGTAATGGTCCTGAAATTTTATTGAGATAGCGCTGTACAATACCGGGCGAGCAAACACAGTCTTTTTCGGGATGATTATAGTACCCGCAGGGGCAAGGATTCATGGCTGCAACCAACATAAAACCGGCAGGATATTCGACCGAAAATTTAGCTCTGGACACGGTAACTTTTCTGTCTTCGAGCGGTTGTCGCATTACTTCTAACACCGTGCGTTTATATTCGGGTAATTCGTCTAAAAAAAGTACCCCGTTATGAGCCAACGAAATTTCACCGGGTTGCGGGTAGCTGCCTCCGCCCACCAGGGCGACATCGCTTATGGTATGATGAGGCGAACGAAAAGGGCGCACACTTATCAATCCGTCATTTTTATTGATTTTACCCGCCACCGAATGTATTTTGGTTGTTTCTAAAGCTTCTTCTAAAGTAAGCGGAGGAAGTATGGTACATAAGCGCTTGGCGAGCATGGTTTTACCTGCTCCGGGAGGTCCTATCAAAATTACATTATGACCACCTGCTGCAGCTATTTCAAAAGCACGCTTAATGTTTAGTTGTCCTTTTACATCGGCAAAATCAAATTCATATTCATCCAAGCGCGAGTAAAATTCCTCTTCAATGTTTACCTGGGTATTTTCGAGTTCTTTTTTTCCGTTAAAAAAATCAATTACTTCTTTAATATTTTCAACTCCGTATATTTCTAAACCTCCCACAATAGCAGCCTCGCGTGCATTAACTTTAGGCAGTATGATGCCTTTAAATCCTTCTTGCTTAGCTTTAAGGGCTATAGGTAATACACCCTTGGCTTGTTGTAACCCTCCATCCAGCGATAATTCGCCTAAAATAATATATTTATCAATATTTGAGGCGTTGATTTGCTCGGTGGCTGCCAGTATACCTATGGCAATACACAAATCATAACTTGAACCTTCTTTGCGAATATCAGCCGGGGCCATATTTACCGTAATTTCTTTTACAGGAATTTTGTAACCATTATTTTTTAGTGCCGCCTGTATGCGTTGATGACTTTCTTTTACTGCACTATCGGGTAAACCCACCAGATAAAAATTTACCCCCTGAGCTACATTTACTTCAACAGTAATGGTTGTGGCCTGAACACCAAATACTGCACTGCAATAAGTCTTTACCAACATAACATTAAATGTTTGATTCGATGTAATCTATTAAAGCATGGATAACTTTGATGTGAATTTCCTGCGCTCTATCGGCATATTTAGAATAGGGTGCACGTATTTCCACATCGCATAAGGAAGCCATCCGTCCTCCATCTTTGCCGGTAAGTCCAACCACTTTCATTCCCTGTGCTTTGGCCGATTCGATAGCCTGTATAATATTTTTTGAATTACCGCTGGTGCTTATGGCCAGCAGCACATCGCCCGGCTTGCCCAGTGCCTGTATATAGCGCGAAAAAACAAACTCATAGCCGTAATCATTGGACGTACAACTAATATGCGAAGGGTCGGAAACAGACAAGGCCGGAATGGCTTTTCTGTCTTCACGGTAGCGCCCGGTAAGTTCTTCGGCAAAGTGCATGGCATCACACATAGAACCACCATTGCCGCAGGAAATTACTTTTCCGCCCTTCCTGATCGAATTAACCAGCATATCACCGGCCCGGGCTATGGCACGGAAGTTGTTTTCATCTGCACAAAATTTTTGCAATATGTTTTGTGCCTCATTAAATTGCTGTATTACACGTTCTATCATGTTAAAAATTAAGCTTTTTGCCAAAAATAACCAAAAATACTCTGCCAAACTCTTTTGCAGTAATCAATTAATAACTAATTTAGCCACTAAACTTTAAAACCATTATGAAGCAGATACTACTTACTACCCTTGCCATGCTCATTTTTTCGGGGCTTTTTTCGCAAAATTCAGGTGCCGCAAAAAAAGAATTAACCTGTTTTGAAGCTTATAAAAAAGAATTTGATGAAAGAGGATCATACCCCATAGAAGACGGAAAATATTCCGGTGTAATAATTTCTTTAACTACCAGCGAAGGTACCGACTGTGTTTACGGTAAAGTGCTTGTTGAGGCCGGATATGTTACTACCATCTGGATTCAATATGACGATAATAGCTATGAATTTTTAGACCGCAAATACAAAGGCGCCAATAAAGGCAAAATTGTAAATGGTATAGCCGAACCTGTAGTTACTACCTCAGGAGAAACCATTCAGGTAATTTTTGTGGATAAAATAAAACCCAAGAAAAAACAATTTAAAAAAGCCAATGGCCCGGGAGCTAATTTTTAATGCCTATTCAAGCCATATATCACGTTATTAAAGGCTGTATTATTACAGCCTTTTTTTCTATATGTTTCTGTGGTAAATCATCCGCACAAAACGACACAATCAGAATAAAAATAAATGTAACCGACAAAGACAACCCGTTTATAGGTGTAAATTATTCGCTGCTGAATAAACGTACCGGAACAGGCATATTTTGCGACAGATACGGAGTTGTGGTATGCGATATTTTAAAAAACGATACGCTGTTAATACAAGCAAAAGATTATTATACACTTACCTTAAGCCTAAAAGACAGCGTTTATAAAAATTTCTATTTACTAAATCTGATACTTGAAAAAAAACCTACCATACTTAAACCGGTAGATGTTAAGCCAGACAGGGAATTTACACAAATTGAAAAAGATATAAAAAAACTGGAAAAAGTAGATTTAAGCACCTATAAAGACATAAACGCTCTGGAAAGCCCTATTACAGCCATCTACGCTGCATTTAGCAGAATTGAAAGAGATAAAAGAAAAGCTTCCGAGCTGATTTACGAAGAAAAAAAGAGAGATTTACTGAAAGAACTCCTTACCAAATATATAAAAGGTGATATCATAGAATTAGACGAAAGGCAATTTGACGACTTTATTAATTATTGCAATCCGCCCGATTATTTTTTAAAAACATCTACTCAATACGAACTGATTATGTATTTTAAATATTGTTACGAAAGTTATAAAACCGAGAAGTTAAAATAATGCACGGCAATTTTAATATACGTGTTTACGGAATTATTATACAAAACCAATGCGTGTTGATGAGTGACGAATATATCAATGGTAAACCGGTTACAAAATTTCCGGGCGGAGGTTTAAAATTTGGAGAAGGCACCATTGATTGCATAAAACGAGAACTGCAGGAAGAACTAAACAGCAAAGCTGAAGATATTGTGCATTTTTATACAACCGATTTTTTTCAGCGTTCGGCATTTAACTACAAGCATCAAATCATTAGTATTTATTATCGGATTAATAAAATAGATTTAACCGCACTAAAAACAACCAATAAAAAATTCGACTTTAATACTACCCCAACAGAAGGTGAACAAAGATTTAGGTGGGTAAAACTATCCGAACTGGATGAAAACGAATGTACTTTTCCGATAGATAAAAAAATAATTTCGATGTTAAAAAGTATTACTGCTTTATTAATTTAGTTAATTCGATTTGTGAATATGCTATCAATTGAGGAAAAAACATATTAAACAAGTTATTAAATATATTGTAATTATTAGCAATAACTTCAATATCGTTTTGCCATATCGGGTCAGCACAAAATTTTTTAGCCATGCGTTGATAGGTAATTTCTAAACCCTTTAGTGTTGCATAATTGTTTATCCAGTCTTGTTCTATCATATATTTGCTTACAGTCAATGCTTTTGCAGGCATGATGGCATGGTTTGTTTTCAATAAATCATAAAATTGCAGCACAAATTCATTTTGTGCAATATGCGAATAATTTTTCCAGTTATGAATTAAAAAATGATCATATAAAACATCCAGTACTACAGCAGAATATCGGCCATATTTGGGTTTTAAAATATTTTTTGACTCAATATTTAACGGATGGGTATCAGTAAAAAAATCTATTTTTCTATGCAGTAAAATACCCGCTTTTATTTTATGAGCATAATTTACATAGGCTTTCCCTTTTACACTGTCGGCTATAAAATTACCAATAATTATCTCCTTGTCATTAAACGACAAATGAGCATGTGCTAAAAAATTCATTTATCCGTTTAATTATATATTTTACCATTAGTGTAAAGTTATTAATTATATCTTAAAAAAACTTATTTTTATGTTTAATGACAGAGCACAATAAAAAAATAATATACTGGTTTAGTCAAATTACCGGGTGGGGATTATTTGTTATTATTTCAGGAATCAGCAAATATCTCGAGAGCGGACTCAGCAATATTGCCATCATTTTACTCTTATTAATATTTATTATCGGATTATGCTTGTCACATATTTATCGAAATTTTATTATCCATCATCATTGGCTGCAATTAAACATACCGGTATTACTGCCGCGTGTAATATTCAGCGCATCCGCACTGGCGGCTGTTATGACTTTAAGTCAAATTGTATTGAGCTACCTGATGCAAGGTGAGATAACCTTGGAAAAAATGTTGTTAAAACCACAGGAAATCATCCTGATATGGATAAATTGGTTAATTATATTTGTGATATGGTCTATTATTTATTTTGCTGTACATTTTTTTGAAAAATCGCGCAACGAAGAAATTAAAAATCTGAAACTTGAAAGTATGCGTAAAGAAGTTGAACTAAATAACTTAAAAGCACAACTAAATCCGCACTTTATGTTTAATGCCCTGAATTCCATCAGAGCCTTGATAGATGAAAATCCTCATACAGCCAAAGAAAGCATTACCGGCTTATCAAACATACTCCGAAATTCACTCTTGTTGGGTAAAAAACAATTAATAAGCATCAAAGAAGAATTAGATATTATACAAGATTATTTGGCGTTAGAAAAAGTAAGATACGAAGAACGCTTACGCTTTAACATCCACTGCCCGCAAGACTTATACAACTTGCTTATACCTCCCCTTATCATACAAACACTTACAGAAAACGCTATTAAACACGGCATCTCTAAACTTACACAGGGCGGGCAAATAGACATCAATATATTTATCGAAAACCAAAAACTTTGTATAAAAGTAAGTAACAGCGGTACCCTGCAAAATACAACAAAAAGCAATACCGGCATAGGTTTAAGCAATACCCAACAAAGGCTGGAATTGTTATTTAACAATCAATATACATTTAAAATATATAGCGAAAAAAATATACCCAAAGTAACGGCATACATTACAATGCCTTTAGTAAACTATGCTAACTTAAAAACATATAATATTCAAATCTAAAAAAATATGAGAACGATTATAGTAGATGATGAAAGATTAGCCAGAAAAGAACTGATAAATCTGCTCTCGGCCTATCATGAAATTGAAATAATAGAAGAATGTGCTAATGCCCTACAAGCCAAAGAAGCCATTCTGAAACACCAACCCGAATTGGTGTTTTTAGATATACAAATGCCCGGCAAAAGCGGCTTCGACTTATTGAATGAACTGGAAAAAACACCAAAAATCATTTTCGTTACTGCCTACGATGAATATGCAATTAAAGCATTTGAGGTAAATGCCTTAGATTATTTGTTAAAACCGGTAAGCCCCGAGCGCTTAAACGAAGCCATACAAAAAGCCATTAAAAACCATCAACCCCTATTACAGAACGATTCTTCCGAAAAAATATCTCAAAAAAATAAATTGGGCGAAAACGATCAGATTTTTATAAAAGATGGTGAAAAATGCTGGTTTGTAAGTTTAAAAGATATACGCCTGTTCGAATCGGAGGGCAATTACGTAAGAGTATATTTTAATGAATTTAAACCGCTTATTTTAAAATCATTAAATAGCCTGGAAGAAAGATTGGATAATAAAATATTTTTCAGAGCCAATCGTAAATTCATTATTAATCTTAAATGGGTAAGCAATATGGAAAACTGGTTTAACAACGGTTTACAGGCACAACTTAAAAGCGGTGAAAAAATAGAAATTTCACGAAGACAAGCTGCCAAATTTAAAGATATAATGAGTTTGTAAAATATCCATAAATATTATTTTTTGGATTATACCTATAGAATAAAAAAATACTGGATGCCCAATAAAAAAATATAACACAAAAATACCAGCAGCATATATTAATCCAAAAATTGTAATTGGTTACAAATAACGTGGGTGTATGTATCTGAGTGGCATTGGTGTTAATTTCAAGCACAATATAATGTAAAAAAATAATTACAATTACAGAACCCAAATTTATCGTTAAAAAAACAGCTTTAATATAATACAATTAAATAATTAGTAGAAATATCGTAGATGCTAAAAGGAAATGTTCGTATATTTATGAAGCAAACACAATAACTGCATGGAAATATTGAGAATAGAAGCCACTGACAAAACTCCCTTTGTTTGTTTAAATGCACAAACCGGAAAACTCGAAATTTCAGGTAAATCCATTCCGCAAGACGCAGAAACATTTTATGCCCCTATATTATCATGGATGGAAAGCTATGTAGAGCAGCCTGCACATTATACCGAAGTTATCTTAAATTTAGAATACTTTAATATCTCCTCTTCAAAACGAATATTATTTTTATTATATAAATTAAATGAACTTGCCGACAAAAGCGTTAAAGTAAACATCAAATGGTTTTATGCCGAAAACGATGACGACATGAAAGAAGTAGGGCAAGATTTTGCCTTTATGGTTAAAGTACCTTTTGAATTTATTAATAAATCTACCACCAGCGTTGTATCATAAATACAATTCAGCTACATAACAAACTCTTATTATCTGTCAATTTTTCCAATAGTTTTAAAATTTTAATAAATTTTACTGACATTTTTTTCCTGTAAATTGCCAAAAATACAGTAAATAATGTCTGGCACTTGTCTTGTTACATCAGGGATGCAAAAAACATCATGTTTAACCATAAAAACCAAACTATATGGCAACAGCAACATTAGAAAAATCAACATCAACAAAAGTAAATGTAAAACCCTTAGCCGACAGGGTATTAATTGAGCCGGCACCCGCTGAAGAAAAAACTGCCGGAGGAATAATAATACCCGACACAGCCAAAGAAAAACCACAAAGAGGAAAAGTAATTGCCGTAGGAAATGGTAAAAAAGACGAGCCCATGACCGTAAAAGTAGGTGATACTGTTTTATACGGTAAATACTCGGGTACTGAAATAAGTATAGATGGTAACGATTATCTGATTATGCGCGAAAGCGACATTTACGCAATCATTTAAATTGAATTAACAAACACAAACTAAAAAAATTAAACATATGGCAAAAGAAATCACATTTAACCTCGATTCGCGCGATCAACTTAAAAAAGGAGTTGACGCATTGGCCAATGCCGTAAAAGTTACGCTTGGCCCTAAAGGACGCAATGTTGTTATTGAAAAAAAATACGGTGCACCCCACGTTACCAAAGACGGTGTATCGGTAGCAAAAGAAGTTGAATTAGCCGATCCCATAGCAAACATGGGTGCACAAATGCTAAAAGAAGTAGCTTCTAAAACTGCCGATGTGGCGGGTGATGGTACAACTACCGCTACCGTACTGGCACAAGCCATAGTTAATGCCGGTTTAAAAAACGTTGCCGCAGGCGCTAACCCAATGGATTTAAAACGCGGTATCGAAAAAGCCGTTGCAGCAGTGGTAGCTGATTTAAAAAAACAAAGCCAACTTATTGGAGATGATAATAAAAAAATAGAACAAGTAGCTACTATTTCAGCCAATGGCGACAGCAACATAGGCAAACTGATTGCCGAAGCCATGCAAAAAGTTGGTAAAGAAGGCGTAATTACAGTAGAAGAAGCCAAAGGAACCGAAACTGAAGTTAAAACTGTAGAAGGTATGCAGTTTGACAGAGGTTACCTCTCGCCTTATTTTGTTACCAATGCCGAAAAAATGATTGCTGAGCTGGATAAACCTTATATACTTATTACAGATAAAAAGATATCTACCATGAAAGATCTTTTACCTGTATTAGAAAAAGTTGCTCAGCAAGGACGTCAGTTATTAATTATTGCCGAAGACGTAGATGGAGAAGCATTAGCCACCCTGGTTGTAAACAAACTACGCGGTGCATTAAAAATTGCTGCTGTTAAAGCTCCCGGCTTTGGCGACAGAAGAAAAGAAATGCTTCAGGATATTGCCATATTAACCGGTGGAACCGTAATTTCAGAAGAACAAGGTTATAAATTAGATGCGGCAAACTTAGAACATTTAGGTACCTGCGAAAAAATAACCATTGATAAAGATAACACAACCATTGTAAATGGTGCCGGTAAAGCTGAGGCTATAAAAGCGCGCGTAAACCAAATAAAAGCACAAATAGAAACTACTACCTCCGATTACGATAAAGAAAAATTACAAGAGCGTTTGGCAAAATTATCAGGGGGCGTAGCAGTGCTTTATGTAGGTGCCGCTACCGAAGTAGAAATGAAAGAAAAGAAAGACCGCGTAGATGATGCCCTGCATGCTACACGCGCAGCCGTAGAAGAAGGCATTGTTCCGGGTGGAGGTACTGCATTTATACGTGCCATTGCTGCTCTTGAAAAAATAAAAACCGAAAATGAAGATGAAAAGACCGGTATAGATATTATACGCAAATCTCTTGAAGCACCGCTTAGACAAATTGTAGAAAATGGCGGACAAGAAGGCTCTGTAATTGTTAATAAAGTTAAAGAAGGTAAAGATGATTTTGGCTATAATGCCGCTACCGAAACTTTTGAAAACCTTTACAAAGCCGGTGTAATAGACCCCACAAAAGTTGCACGTGTGGCTTTAGAAAATGCCGCTTCGATTGCCGCTATGATTCTGACAACCGAGTGTGTGCTTAGCGAGAAAAAAGAGAAAAAAGCAGCTACTCCTGCAATGCCGGCCGGTGGCATGGATGATATGTATTAATATCAATCAGCTATATTCTGCACAAAAGCCCTTCTTTTTAGAAGGGCTTTTAATTTTTTGGAAATCAACTCTGTTATAAAACCGGTGTATTGTTTAAACCAAAATTTACATATATAATTCCTATCTTCTTATCAGGAAATTTTGCAGCATATTTTTTCTCTTCTTTTATCAAACGCTTACTTTGCCTACCCATAAACCAACAATAATAAACCACAAGGTTATAATCGTTTTTTGAGAGTTCTTGCAATGATACACTTTTATCAAATAAAGGATTGATCTTTTCCCATTCATCTTGTAGTGTGTATAAACTATCGGGGTTGAAAAAACTGATTGTTGATGGTGGTAAACTATCAAAATTGCCATATCTGTTCCATTTTAAATTAGGAAATCCTCCAATCTGGCAGTTTACTATATGACTCAATATTTCTTGATTACTTTTAAAAAACTTTATTTGTGTGGGTTGGGCATAATTTTTATACGGTAAAGTATTTTCTAGTTTATACTTAAATATGGTATCTAAATAATTTTCATTAGCAATAAAGAATTAGCAGATGGAATTTTCATTTTATTGGAAAAATTTACAATATCATTTTTCGTTAGCTTCTCAGTCTTGTCGGGGTTCTTTACACCTATAATCGCCATTAAAACAGGCGAGCAACCGCTTATGAATAGTAGAGTTAAATAAACACTAATAAACAAAAGTATTTTTTTCATACAATACAAAAAACTTCTTTACCCTTGTAAAATTTCATAAATGTAAAGAAATTGAAAATATCTTTTATCTAGTTATTACTTTAAACTTTGCTAATCCATAGCTTGTATTAGGATAGCCATAGTCAATCTCATAAATACCTTGTTTAATAGCCACATATCTTTTTCCTAAATAATCTGCGATTGAATTACTTAATCAAAATCACTTGTCACATTAACTGTGCTATCTCCATTGTCCATAGAATTATTAAGTGGCGCTAAAGTTAATGTGGTATCTGATGTTAGTTCTAAATCCACAAAACTATACCATTCTTCAATTTCTTGTTGTGTTATTGTATCTGCGATAACACCTCTAAAAATAATGCATATGCCAGGACATACACCACATTCTCCCCCTTGGCAACTTTGTACTTGAAATGGCGCCCATGTAAATTTGAGCTTAGGCTTATTACTCAATTCTTTAAGAAAATTATTAGAGGGTTTGTTTAAGGGTTGGTTTTCTTCTTGAATTTTCTTACAAGCAACTGCAATTACAAGTATTGCAAACATTAAAAAAAATTAGTTTTTTCATAAAATTTCAGTTTTTGAGGTTAAACATTTTTATATCCATACAAAAAATGAGTAAGTGCTTTATAAAAGATATAATTTTTTACTTATAATTTATTATATTTGCTTTATAAAATATAAGCATTTGCATGAATGATACAGGATTACAAAAGATAATTTCAGAAATATTACAAATCTTTGTAAGCTTCCCCAACTATTGAATGAAATTTATCTAGAGTATCATTATAGTAGCTTGTTAGTATAGTTATAGTAGAATCATTTTGAGTTAATACAGGTATCATAACTGTCTGAATTCCTTCTATTAAATGCAAGCTATCGAAATCAATAAAATAACTTTATTAAATATTGATTGCATATTATTCTGAATAACTTATAAAACAAAAAAAGTGCAATGCTTTTTAATTTTTTTTGTATCGTTCTTCTACTTTTTTCATAATAGCATTCCGTTCTTCTTTCGGCCATGATTCCTGAAAATCGCAATTGATTTTTGCAACCAAAATTTTAGCATTTTTATTGTTTTTAGCTTTATATTCCCATCTTTTTGTGTGGTTTGAATTTAGTTTTCCTGTCCATTCTGTCCAAAAAATAAGCATTACAAAATCGTAGTTATCAATATGTAAAAGATTTTTGGCATTTCCTTTAAAATCAATAAAAGAATTTTTATTTATCTCGTAAAAACCAAATGTAGTATCTTCAATATATGTTTTATTTGCCGACAATGAATCTATAAATACAAAGGCGTTTGCACTACATTCATTTTGCTTTTTGTATGGAATGACATTTCCGTTTGCGTTAAAAAACATTACTTCGGGGTAGGTATAATTTATTTTTTCGTTCATCAATAGATAAGCGCCTGTATTTAAAGCAAAGTTATTAGCGGTGTCTAAATTGTATTTATCAATAAATTTATTTAAAACCCTTTCATTTACTACTCTTGGATTATGCACTTTATATATTGCTTTAATCAGAAAGGAGCAGGAGCTAAAAAATAGCAGAAGTATAAAATAATATAAATTTTTCATTATATCTAAGTTCGGGCTTAATAACCCGAACGCAAAAATAAATATATATTAATTAGTTGTAACTTATTGCAAATCTAGATTGCCCATTATTGTACATCACAGGATAAGCACCTGCTAAAAGAGTAATAGAGCTTAATCCTAGCTCTCTAGCGATAGGAGCCGGTAATACATAATTATTATCAAGATGTACCGTATCTGCATCATAAGGCAACTCACTATCTATAGTAATTTCCATAATGTTATTAATGGTATCAGTTATTATTAAATCAAATTCTCTAGTAACTGAGCCATGACATGGACCTAATCTACAGTCACACAACCCTCCGCCTGTTACGCAATTGTATTTTGGTCTAGCGATAATACAACATATTATTGGAAATGCCGATTTTACAGTAACAGATGTTCCTTGTGTATTTAAAGAACTATTAATTGAAGAATTTTGAGGAAAATCTTTCTTGCAAGCAACTGCAATTACAAGTATTGCAAACATTAAAAAAAATTAGTTTTTTCATAAAATTTCAGTTTTTGAGGTTAAACATTTTTATATCCATACAAAAAATGAGTAAGTGCTTTATAAAAGATATAATTTTTTACTTATAATTTATTATATTTGCTTTATAAAAAATATAAGCATTTGTATGAACGATACAAGATTACAAAAGATAATTTCAGAAATATTACAAATCTTTTTATTTACAATAAATAAAAATAAAGAATTTAGTAAGATTTTAAAACAACAAAAACCATAATCAAACTAAAAAACCATATATCAATCTGTTTTATTGCTTTTTATTGCATAAGTTTATATGCACAAGACATACATTATTCTCAATACTATTATTCACCTTTAAATCTTAACCCTGCGCAAACCGGTTTGTTTGACGGAGATTATCGCTTTGCAGCTAATCAGCGTACGCAATGGCGCTCGGTAACCGTGCCCTACTCTACTTTTTCGCTCAGTGCCGATGCCTATCAACCATTTCAAAAAGAAAACATAGGGGCCGGTATTTTAATTAATCATGATATTGCGGGTGATTCACGTTTCAGAACCTTTCAGGTAAATTTTACAGGAGCTTACTATTTTAAACCTGCAGCAGATACAAATTCTCTTTTTTCATTCGGTGCGCTCATGGGTTTTACCAATCGCTATATAGATTATTCGGCATTATATTTCGACAATCAATTTGACGGTTACCAATACAACCCTTCTCTATCTACGGGCGAAAATTTTGCACGCGAAAGCAGAGCTTATTTTAATCTGCAACTAGGCTTTGCCTGGCATAAAAAATTAGCCGGCCGAAACTACTTTAATTCAGGCATTGCATTGGCAAATATTACCAAACCCAAACAAAGTTATTTTGATGTAAACAGCATTCAACTCGACAGGCGTTTTAACCTGCATGGCACTTTTCAATATGCTTTGAATACCGAGTGGGAATTAATACCTTCTACACAACTCCAGATACAAGGAAAATATTACGAATTATTATTTGGCTCACAACTCAGATACATTCTTATAAACGAAAAAGGAGTTTACAGAGCCATTCGTGCGGGTGCATTTTACCGTACTGCCGATGCCGGATACCTGTTAGTTGGTTTAGACTACGATAAATGGATTGCCTCCGTAAGCTACGACATCAATCTTTCTACCCTTGTTCCTGCAAGTAATTACCGCGGTGGATTGGAATTTTCTTTGATTTATATTTTAGATGTTTTTAAACCCCAAAAAATACAGCACAGAATTTGTCCTAATTACATTTAATGAAAAAACCTACGCTAAAATATATCTCGCTTTTTATTTTTACTTTTCTGTTTGCTTATTTATCCAAAGCACAAACCTATAAGCAATTGGTTAAATTTGCTGACGAAAACTACAATGCAGGCGATTACTACGGTGCTTCAATCTACTATCGCAAAGCCATGGATATTGACAGTTTAGACATACACTTGCTTTGGAAATATGCCGAATGTTTACGCTTATACAACGAATACGGATTGGCCGAATATTATTACAAAGAAATTTATTCGCGCGAGGGAGCTAAAATTTATCCTTTAAGCGCATTTTGGTGGGCTACCATGCAAAAATATAACGGCAAATACCGCGATGCCATAAAAACGTTTAAAACCTGTACCCGATTGTATGGCAAAGACAAAAAATCGTTCGAATATCTAAAATCAAAACAGGAAATAAACTCCTGCAACTTTGCCTTGCGCATGAGCAAAGACACTACGGGTTTTATCATCAAAAATTTAGGAGAACCCGTAAACTCTTTCGATTCGGAGTTTGGAGCATTTTTAAAAGATTCTGTCCTGTATTTCTCTTCGCTCAGAGCCCAACAAATGAACGATGCCCTGCAGGTAAAAGATAAATTTTACAAAATAAAAATATACAAAAGCCTTGTATCAAACAACCGGCACAGCCGGGTTGAAAACGCAGACACGCTATACAACAGCGCATTGTTTCATAATGCCAACGGTATTTTTAGCCCGGATGGCGAAAGGTTTTATTTTACCCGTTGCGATGCAACATACAACTGCAAACTGATGGTAAGTTTTTACAAAAACGGAAACTGGCAACAACCGCGCGAAATAGAAGGAGGAGTAAACAAAGACGGCTATACCAGCACACAACCTTCACTGGCCATAATCAACAACGAAGAATACCTTTTTTTTGCCAGCAACATGCCCGGAGGACAGGGTAAAATGGACATCTGGTACAGCTTAGTTAAAAACGGCACACACACCAAACCCGTAAATGCCGGAAAAAACATCAACTCGATAGATGACGAAGTTACTCCGTTTTACGATATTTTTTCGGGAGCCTTATTTTTTAGTTCGGCCTGGCACGAAGGTTACGGAGGATTTGATATTTTTAAATCGGATGGAATACCCGGTAAATTTTCGGCACCGGTAAATATGGGGTTTCCCGTAAATACCAGTTGGAACGACTTATATTACACCGTTTATCCCGATAAATACAAAGCCTATTTAACTTCTAACCGCAAAGGCTCGCTGTTTAAAAAAGGCCCTACCTGCTGCAATGATATATACGAAATAAATTTCCCAAAAGAAGAAATTCCTGCCGATACCATTCCATATCAATCATTAGAAGATTTGAATAAATACCTGCCTGTAACACTATACTTTCATAATGACGAGCCTAACCCCCGCAGCACCGACACCTTAACCAAACTAAATTATATTACCACCTATAACGCTTATACCGCATTAACCGATAAATACAAAGAAGAATACTCCAAAGGATTATCGCCTGAAAAAGCAGACAAAGCCAAAGAAGACATAGAAAATTTCTTTACTGATTATGTTGATAAAGGGGTTGCAGACCTGGAAATTTTTACCAAACTACTTTTAAAAGAATTAGAAAAAGGACAAAAGATTGAAATGACCATTAAAGGATTTGCCAGCCCCTTGGCAAAAACCGACTACAATGTGCAGCTTACCAAAAGAAGAATAAGCAGCTTTATAAATTACCTCAACGAATATGAGGGCGGAGTGTTTAAACCCTATATAAACGGAACGGCAGAAAATGGCGGACTATTATTATTTGATAAAATTCCTTACGGAGAATACACCGCCAGCCAAATTGTAAGCGATAATTTTCACGACCAGAAAAACTCGGTTTACAGTCGTTCTGCCGCTTTGGAACGCAAAATAGAAATACAATCGGTGCAACGGGCAGTAAAAGACAGCCTGATTGGCGAATTAAGGCTTAATAAAGAAGTGCACGATTTTGGATATGTAAAACAGGGCGAAACGTTAAAATATACCTTTGCACTTAAAAATACCGGTAAAGACAAACTAAAATTTGAAAACATGATTTTATCTTGCGATTGTGTAAAAGCCAACCTCGATAAAAAAGAAATTGAACCCGGAGAATCGGTCGGATTAACTTTGGTTTTTAATACCAATGGACTAAGCGGCAAGCAAGTAAAAACAGTTACACTTATTACGGATGGATTTCCACCTAATAAAAAAATTACGCTTACGGCAGAAATAAAACCTTGATGAAAAAAATTATACATAGCCTTGTAATGTGTTTAAGCCCCTGCTTACTGAATGCACAGAAAATTCAGGTGAGCGAGTTATCTCTAACAAGCCTGCCACAAAAAGCAACCTTATACAACTTTACTACAAGCTCCGATAAAAGTGTTTCAGCACTGTTAGTTGCAGCAGACAATACCTTAATTTTAGACCGGATAGATTCAACCGGGCAGGTGTCGCATTTATTAAGCATCAAACCCGCTGAAAATATAAAAATCCTTCAGTTGCTGCCGGCACCCAATGGCAAAACAGCCGTTGTATTTTCGCAATACATGCCCAATAAAAAAAGCCTTGCCTGTTATTACTCCTTAATAGAAATGATTAACCATCCCGATAGTCATTTATTATTAGACGAATCATACCCCGTAGAAGCTAACAATAGCGGTCGCTATCAGGTAACAGTAAGCAACGATAATCAATGTTTTGCTCTGGTAAAAGAACATGCATTTGAACGCGGAAAAAATGAACAAATAAGCATAAGCGTTTACAGCATCCCCGAAATAAAAAAAATATGGAGCAGGAATTATGTATTAGATGTATTATCACGAATAAATCCAATCAATGTATATCATGTAAACAGCAAAGGCGAAGTATATGCCGTAAAAAAAGAACAGGATAAAACAACCTATAAATATATTCTTTACTGTTTTCATAAAGAATCATCAGCGAATAATTCGCGGACTTTTAACCTACCGGGCAAATTCATTTCGGATATTATTGCAACAACAGGAAACAAAGGAGACTTTATTTTGGCCGGCTATTACTCAGCATTTAATTATACCGATTACGAAGGTTATTTCATCTACCGTTTTAATAATTCAATGCAAATGATTGCACGACAGCTTAACGCGCTCGGAAGTGCAATGCTTTCTGATATTATCGGTAAAAAAGCTGCCTCCAAAGAAGGCGCATCCTTATCGGGTTTTATGCTGGAACATATCGTACAAAGAACTGACGGAGGCTTTTATCTGCTTTCGGAAAAACACCAGGTGTATAAAGATAAAAGCGGTAAAGACAGAGTTCTGGATGAAGATATTTTTATATTATCCTTAGATGCAAGTGGTAATGCCTTAGGAACCAATCTGCTAAAAAAGAAACAAGAAACCGCAAAAAACAACGAAACCTACAGTTCTTATAACTATTGGCTGCATCGCGATTCACTCAATATTATCTATAATAAAATAAATTTTGACGAGCAAGGTAAAAAGTTAAAAGCCGATGAATATGGCGAAAATAACTTTGCAGGCACAAGCTGGTATTATTTAAACAATAAATGTGAATTAAAGAAAAACCAAGCGCTTACCGGATTATTTAAAGATTCTAATAAACCCATGGCTATTAATGTTTTAAAAATACATACCTCCTTAAATAATAAAATTATTTTGCTGGCTGATGATTTTGGAAATACCTTATATAAATACCTTGCAGTATCAATTACACCCTAAAAAAAAGCACATTACATTGTTGGTAATGTGCTCAGTAAGTAACTAAAATGTGATTTTTTACTGAATTATCTATTGCCCCAAATCATCAAAATCTACACTGGTATATTGCGAGTTACCATTAGCAGATGCTGAGGTTGAAGTAATCTGGCCGGCTATGGAGCCTTTTTCTTTTAACTCGTTAATTTTCAATATTGTTTCATTAAGACCCTCGACAAACTTTTCAAAATCTTCTTTATACAAAAAGATTTTATGTTTTTCATAGTTAAAGCCATTACCGTTTTTATCGGGGCGCTTTTTACTTTCGGTAATGGTTATGTAAAAATCGTTGCCTTTGGTGCTTTTCACATCAAAGAAATAAGTTCTTTTTCCGGCACGAACAGATTTGGAAAAAACTTCCTGTCTTTTACTTTGTTCATTTTTTTCTATTCCAGAATCCATACTATTGGTATTTTGTTAAAATTTAACTTAACAAATATATAAATTAATATTTAACAAACAATAGGTTTCAGTTAATTTTTTCTTCTTCGAGGAGTTGTTTTTGGTATAAATCGAAGTAAAAACCCTTTTTATCGAGGAGTTCCTGGTGCGAACCCTGTTCTACCACCTGTCCTTTGTGCAATACTACGATTGAGTCGGCATTTTTTACCGAAGATATACGATGACTGATTATGAGGGTGGTTTTGCCTTGCATAATACGTTGCAGGTTTTTAAGTATTTTATCTTCGGTTTCGGTGTCAACTGCCGAAAGGCAATCGTCAAACACCAATATAGCCGGTTCCCTGATGATGGCCCGGGCAATAGAAATTCTTTGTTTTTGCCCGCCCGAAAGAGTTACACCCCGTTCGCCTATAATTGTATTCATACCTTGCTCAAATTGCATAATATTATCATATATATCAGCATCTTTAGCTGCCTGTATTATTTTTTCCTCATTCAGGTTGTGCTGCTTTAATCCAAATGATATATTGCTTTTAATGGTATCAGAAAATAAAAAAACTTCCTGGGGAACATATCCTATATTGCTTCGCAAGACATCCAGATTTATGTTGCGTATGTCTTTCCCATCAATAATTACAGCTCCTTCGCACACATCGTACAGGCGCGTAATAAGAGCAGCCAGGGTACTTTTGCCCGAGCCGGTTTTACCCACTATAGCCAATGTTTGACCTTGAGGGATATGGATATTTATATTTTTTAAAGCCGTAATGCCCGACTCCGGGTAGGTAAAACTTACATTTTGCAGTGTAATTTCTCCCTTTATAGGCTCTGCCACCGGATTATTATTTTGTATATCGGGTACGGTATTTAAAAATTCGTTGATGCGCTCCTGTGATGCCGCTGCCCTTTGTATAATTGAGGTTACCCAGCCTACCGATGCAAATGGCCAGGTAAGCATATTTACATAAATTACAAATTCGGGGATGTTTCCTATTTCTATGCTGCCTTCGTAAACTTTAAGCCCACCAATATATATGGCCAGTATAGTACTTAAACCCACCAACAATACAATAACCGGCATAAATAATGCATCAATTTTCACCAAATCCAGCACGTGTTTCCTGTAAGTTTGGCTTTCCTTCTCAAATTTTCGTTGCACTGAATTTTCTTTGGCATAGGCTTTAATGATTCTTATACCCGAAAATGTTTCTTGTGCTATACCCGTGAGTAAAGATTGTTGTTGTTGTTTTTGATGGCTTTTGGCATTAATCTTTTTACTTATATAATAAATTAAAACCGACATGATGGGCAAAGGCGTCAATACATATAATGTTAGTTCTGCATTTATTAAAAGCATGCGTATAATTACCATTATAAAAACTACTGCCAGATTGATTGTGTACATAATTCCCGGTCCTAAATACATACGTACCATGCTAACGTCTTCGCTGATGCGGTTCATTAAATCTCCGGTATTGTTGATGCGGTAAAACGATTGGCTGAGCTGCTGGTATTTATGGTAAATTTCGTTTTTCAAATCAAATTCTATATATCGCGACATGACAATAATTGTTTGCCGGGTGAAAAAAAGAAATAAACCCTTTAAAAGTGCATACATCATATATATACCTGCATAAATAAGCGCTTGTTTAATAGCTGTATGATAAGTTTCGTCAGATACTGTTACGCTATTGATGGTTTCGGCTATATCGTTAAATGCGTCTCTGACTACTTTGGGTGCATATACTCCAAATAAATTTGAAATAATGATAAACAATATACCTAACAGGAGCAACCACTTATACTTTATCAAATATTTATTTAACCCGGCTAATGCTTTCATTAAAAAATTACCTGCTGTTTATATAGCGGCAAAGTTAGATACAAAATGTGAGTTAAATAAATTTAGTTATGCAAATACGCTGTGCCTAAAAATCTTTCATAGACAAACCTATTCTTTTTCTGGCAACATCTACTTCGAGCACTTTTACTTTTACGTGCTGATGTAATTTTACCACATCGTTTGGGTCTTTGATAAAAGTATTTGCAAGGTTAGAAATATGCACCAATCCGTCTTGCTTAACACCCACATCAACAAAACAACCGAAATTGGTAATATTGGTAACAATACCCGGTAGTATCATTCCCGGTTTTAAATCTTCCATAGTATGCACATCTGCAAACTCAAAAACTTTGGCCGACTTACGCGGGTCACGACCGGGTTTAGCCAGCTCTTTGATAATGTCATTTACGGTTGCCAATCCTGCTTTTTCGTTGGTAAACTCTTCGGCCTTGATTTTTTTTAATGCGTTTTCGTTTCCGATAAGTTCCTTAATACTTACATTGAGTTTTTGGGCAATTTTTTCGGCAATAGGATAGCTTTCGGGGTGTACTGCACTATTGTCTAAAGGATTTTCGGCATTTTCAATTCTCAAAAAACCCGCGCATTGTTCAAATACCTTGTCGCCCAGGCGGGGAACCTGTTTAAGTTCTTCGCGACTTTTAAATGGGCCTTTATTTTTTCGGTAATCAATGATGTTTTGTGCCAGTGCCGGCCCTAAACCCGATACATAAGCTAACAAATGTTTACTTGCTGTATTTAAGCTAACCCCTACATTGTTTACGCAACTTTCTACCACATTATCAAGTTCTTTTTGCAGCAAGGTTTGGTCAACATCATGCTGATACTGTCCAACCCCGATGCTTTTAGGTTCTATTTTTACCAATTCGGCCAGTGGGTCCATTAATCTTCTACCAATAGATACCGCACCGCGAACAGTAACATCATAATCTGGAAATTCTTCGCGCGCCACAGAAGAAGCTGAATAAACCGATGCCCCTGCCTCGCTCACCACAAATACTTTCACCTCTTCGCTAAAGCGTATGCGTTTAATAAAATTTTCGGTTTCTCTGCTTGCTGTACCGTTGCCTATGGCTATTGCCTGAATTTTGTATTGACTTACCAGGGTATTGATTTTTCGCATAGCTTCGGCTGTTTCGTTTTGCGGAGGATGCGGATAAATGGTTGTATTACTTAATAAATTACCTTGTTCGTCTAAGCAAACCACTTTACATCCTGTGCGGTAACCGGGGTCTATGGCTAAAATACGCTTGGCACCTAAGGGTGCGCCCAGCAATAGCTGTCTCAGATTTTCGGCAAATACCTTAATGGCTTGTTCGTCTGCTTTTTGTTTCGATTCTATACGAGCTTCCATTTCAAGCGATGGATGCAGTAATCTTTTCCAGCAATCTTTTGCCGCTACTTTAAGTTGTTCGCTTGCTTCGTTCTTACTTTTTATAAAGTGTCTTTCAATAATTTCTAAGGCTTTTTCTGTATCTACTTCTATGCTCATCCTCAGAAATCCTTCGTTTTCTCCACGCCTGATGGCCAACAGGCGATGTGAGGGTATCCGCGAAAGCGATTCTGTCCAATCAAAATAATCTTTGTATTTAATTCCTTCTTCTTTTTTATCGCTGTAAACTTTAGATACTACTACTGCTTCGCGTGTGAATAAATGGCGTAATTTGTTTCTTACCACGGCATCTTCACTCATTATCTCGGCAATTATATCACGCGCTCCTTTCAGGGCCTCCTCTATTGTTTTTACATTGTCACTGATATAATTTTCAGCTTCTGTTTCTATATCAAAGTTTGATTGATTAAATATTTTTATGGCTAAAGGCTCTAAACCGTTTTCGCGTGCCACAGTGGCTTTGGTTTTTCGCTTGGGTTTATAAGGCAGATATAAATCTTCCAGCTCGTTGGCATCGTAGGTTTCTTCAATTTTGTTTTTAAGTTCGTCTGTTAGTTTTCCTTGTTCGTTGATAGTTTTTAAGATAGTTTCTTTTCTCTGTTGCAGTGCTCTGAGTCTTTCTAATTCATATTTTAATTTAAACAGTTCCAACTCGTCCATGTTGCCGGTTGCTTCTTTGCGGTAGCGGGCTAAAAAGGGTATGGTCGCTCCTTCGTCAATTAATCTTACGGTATTTATGATAAATTTTTCTGCAACACCTGTTCTGAGCGATAAAATCTTTAAAATTTTTTCCATGTATGCATTAATTCAATTACACGGGCAAAAATGTATATTTTGAACGGCAGATTAAAAATAAATTTTCAACAGTCAGAGTAAAAATTTTTTCAGCCATTCTATAGCTGCTGTTTCATCGTTAAATACTTTGACGGGATAAGGAGGATTATTAAACTTCATAAAAAAGTTTCCCAACAATCTGCCCGGTAAACTATCAATTAATATAGCCATGGCGGATATGTGATTGGCTATTATCGGCTGAGCATAAAAATCTCTGACTTCCTTACAGGAATAACTAAGTTCTCTGGAATCAGACAGCACGGGAGTTTTTTTATAATTAACCAATTCCTGTCCGGTTTTAAAATCTCTTTCGGCATCTTCCAGTTTTAAATCCACATCCGGTTTAGCTTTAACAATTAATATCCCAATCTCTTCATCAAAAATCAATACTGATGTGTTTGTTTCTTTTTGCTTCATCTCTTTTTCTACCTCAAATAAACATTGCCGCAAATATAAAATATATGTATATGAAAAAGTTTTAAATTAAATTTTTAACAAGTTATATGTTGCATCTGTGGTGTAATAATTTTCGGAATGAAAATATAAAAGATTAAATCTGATTGGGTTTTTAAATCGAAAAATCAATAAATCGTAATCTTATATTCATTTAACCTGCATTATGCATTAGCATGCGTAATGCTCGCCTGATGGCGGATAACCCAAATCCCACACGACACTCAACACACTCAGTCCGCCTCTGGCGGAAAATTTGGATTTATTTCAAATTTCTAATGCTGAATTTGGGTTTAAATTTTTATTTGTAATAACTGATAAGTATTACTTTTACTGTAATATTTAATTATATTACAAATATTAACGCCTATTGGCAAATGATATTACAAAAAATTATTCATGTAGAGTGCATTATTGAAAAATGAGTAAATTTACCTTTTGAAAATAAATTATTCATAATATAAACTGCTATGAAAAAAAAAATATGGTGTATCGTAATGATTATGTTAATAGCAACCAATGGCTTACTGTCGCAAAGCCGTAAAAAAGCCGATAAGTATTTTGCCGATGAAAACTTTCAGGAAGCCCTGGAAGAATATTTACTGTTGGCCGAAAAAAAACCGGATGATGTTTATTTAAATTACCGGATAGCTGTTTGCTATTTAAACACTAATATCGATAAAGAAAAAGCCATCATATTTCTGGAAAAAATAAAAGATAATCCTAAAGCCGATGCCAACACTTTATACCTGCTGGGCAGGGCATATCATTTTGCTTACCGCTTTGATGAGGCTATAAAAAACTATCAGAGTTTTATGGCATCGGGCAAAGGCAGCAGGAAAAATCAAACAGCAGCCGGAAGACATATTGAAGAATGTGAAAATGCAAAGCAACTGGTAAAATTTCCGATAAATGTAAAATTCGAAAATCTGGGTGAACAAGTAAATTCAAAATACCCTGATTATTTTCCTTTTATACCGGAAGACGAATCGTTTTTACTTTTTAACACCCGCAGAAACGATGGCAGTGCCATAAAAAAAGACGGGAACTTTTGCTCAAATATTTACATTTCGCGGGTTACTGAAGGAAAATTTACAAAAGCCATCCCGCTAACACAATTAAATTCATTTACGGTTGACAACGAAATTGTAGGATTATCAAAAGACGGAAAACAGGCTATCGTTTACGAAATTGAACCCCAAACACAAAAAATAAGCGATTTAAAAATTATAGAATTTAATGCAAACATGGCCCCTGCCAATGCCTATTTTTTACCGCAGGCTATCAGCACGCCACATACCGAAATAGGTGCGTCTATTGCAGGAGACAGCAGTTGCATTTATTTTGCCAGCGATATGCCCGGAGGATATGGAGGTATTGACATCTATGTGAGCAGAAAATTACCCAACGGAAAATGGAGTAAAGCACAAAACCTTGGCCCTGCTGTAAATACCATATATGATGAAGACTTTCCTATTATTACCTCCGATGGCAAAACGCTCTATTTCTCGTCTAAAGGACATGCCGGCATTGGAGGATATGATATTTTTAAAGCCACTTATGACGAAGAAAAAAATATGTTTACCCAAACACGCAACATCGGATATCCTATAAATACTCCCGATGATGACATGAATTTTTGCTTATCGGCCAATGGCAGATACGGATATCTTTCGTCTTTCAGAAAAGGAGGCTTGGGCGACCTGGATATTTATCGGGTTACCTTTCAGGATATAGAACCCGAGTACACAGTTATAAACGGATATTTGCGCAGCACAGATACCACTAAAGTAATTACCGGAATTTCGATGGTGGTAAGCAATACTGAAACCGAAGAACTTTATGGCGAATATCTTCCTAATTTAAACACCATGCGTTATGTAATTATACTTCCTCCAGGTAAATTCAGACTTGATATTGAATGTGATGGTTTTGAAACATATACCGAATTTATCGAAATAAAAGATAAAAAAGATTATATCTTCGAAATTAAAAAAGACATTCTCTTAACACCCCAAAAATAAAGTGCCTGTTTCTGTTACCATTATTATTATTGTTCTTACTTGTATAATTTCTATACAATGTTTTGGAAACCAGGAAACGTTTAATAAACTAGCATACAGCCCATACGAAATTAAACACCGTAAATCAAATTACCGGTTTATAACACATGCCTTTGTTCATGCCGATTATATACATCTTTTTTTCAATATGTTTGTGTTATATAATTTTGGTGAAAATGTTGAAGTATATTTTAAATATTTTTTTGGTGAACTGAAAGGTATATTTTATTATTTGCTGTTATATCTGGGCGGCATATTATTTTCGAATATTATATCTTACAAAAGACATTCTGATAATCCTGCATATACAGCTGTTGGAGCTTCGGGAGCTGTTTCGGCTGTTGTATTTTCGTTTATTTTGATTGCTCCTTTTCAAATGCTGTATTTATTTATGTCTATCCCCATCCCTGCTTTGTTGTTTGCTTTACTATATTTGTTTTACGAACATTATATGGATAAAAAAGGGAACACCGGTATTGCCCATGATGCGCATTTTACCGGAGCCCTGTTCGGACTTTTCTTTACTATCTTGTTAGAACCCTATTTAGTAATAGAATTATTAAATGGTATAAAATACTATTTAAATATAAAATGAATGGGTAAAAAATTTATTTTTTTAGATAGAGATGGGGTGATTAATCAAGAGCGTGGTACTTACACCTGGAAAAAAAACGACTTCATTTTTTTAAAAGATACCATCGAAGGGCTGAAAATATTGCAAAAAAAAGGATTCGGTTTTATTGTAATTACCAACCAAAGCGGCATTAGCAAAGGTTTATACACCTTAAATGATTTTTATGTACTTACTGATTTTATGTTAAGTGAATATAAAAAACACGGAATAGATATTACGGATGTGTATATGTGTCCACACCATCCGGAACAATCTAAATGCCTATGCCGCAAGCCACTAACGCTTCTGTTAGAACGCGCCATAGCCCGATATGATGCAGAGAAAAAAAACTCTTATTTTATTGGCGATAAAGACAGAGATATAGAAGCAGGCCGGAATGTGGGAATAAAATCAATAAAAATAGAATCTAACTCATCTTTTTTAACTATTTTAGGGCAAATTTTATAAGCATTGCAAGGTAAATTTGCCATATTTAACGGCACTTTGTTTAATACACAAGAAGGATGGTTGCAAGCGAATCGTTCATTTCATTATGGCGATGGCTTGTTTGAAACCATCAGGGTTTTTAATGGCAAAGCCGTTTTTTTAGGGTATCATCTATCGCGACTAACCGAAGGAATGAAAATACTACAATTGCAAATACCCCAATATTTTACAACCGAATACTTTCAAAATAAAATAACCGAGTTAATCGAAAAAAATAATATTAAAGAAGGTGCCAGAATCCGCCTTACTGTTTTCAGAAACAACGGAGGTTATTATTCACCTACCGAAAACGAAGTATCTTATACCTTAGAATCAAACGCATTACCTAATCTTTATTTCAGCTTAAATGAAGATGGTTTGATAGTTGATTTATATACAGATATTAAAAAGCAAATTAATAAACTTTCTATTTATAAAACCTGCAACAGCTTGCTATACATTATGGCTGCCCTGTGGGCAAAGCAAAACAAACTTACTGATGCGTTGGTTCTTAATGATAAAGGAAATATTATTGAGTCATCTCATTCAAATATTTTTGTAGTAAGCAATGGTGTATTATATACACCCTCGTTAACTGACGGCTGCCTGGCCGGAATACAACGTATGCAAGTTATTAATTTGGCTCTGCAAAATAAAATTAAAGTTTATGAGTGCAGTATAACTCCGCAAAATTTATTGGTAGCAGATGAAGTATTTCTAAGCAATGCCATACAAGGTATACAATGGATACAATCGTACCGTCAAAAACATTATGTCAATACGGTTACCAAAAATATATTGGCCCTAATGAACGATTTTATTAAACAAACAATTGAAAAATAAACTACTATTTTTCGATACAAAGAAAAGCATCCGGTAAATTATCTATAATATCAGACGGGGTTAATGCCATTAAACCTTTATGCCGTGCAGCAATATCTGCAGCTAATCCATGAATGTAAACACCTGTTACTGCAGCTTCAAACGAATGATATTGTTGCGCCATAAGCGCGCATATTATGCCTGTTAAAACATCTCCACTACCCCCTGTTGCCATCCCCGCATTACCACTTGAGTTAAAATACATTTTACCCGATGGAACGGATATTCTGGTATGAGCGCCTTTAAAAACAACAATACAATTATACTTAACCGAAAAATCAATTTGCATTTGCATACAATCGTAATCGTTGCTCCATTTTCCTGCCAGCCTCTCAAATTCTTTAGGATGCGGGGTAAGTATACTGTTTGCAGGTAAAAAAGAAAGCCAGGTTTTGTTCATTGATAAAATATTCAGAGCATCTGCATCTATCACCAACGGACAAGTTGCATTTTGAATCAATACTTTGAGTGTATTTTCTGTTTCTTTTTCAGTACCAATGCCCGGTCCTATTGCAATTGCCTGATATTTTTCATAATTTGTTTTACCCGAAACCATCCGCTGTTCATCAGCTGTAATTATCATAGCCTCGGGAACAGCAGTTTGCAAAATATCGTAATTACATTCGGGCACAAACAATGTAAGTAAACCCGTTCCGCTGCGCAAGCAAGCTTTGGCACACAAAACCGATGCCCCGGCTTTACCATAACTTCCCGCAATAATCAGCGAATGTCCATAAGTACCTTTGTGCGAAAATTTTTTTCTCTTTTTGTAAAGTAATTGTACTTCAGGTAATGTAACCAATTCATGTTTAGCAGGTAATAAAGATTCATAATCCGATAACAAACCTATATCTAACAGATGGATATTACCAAAGTAATTACCGTATTCAGGAAGCAACATATTTAGTTTAAAACAATGAAATGTAAGGGTATGTGTTGCGTTAACAAATATGCTTTGGCGAGGCATTTCACTTTCGCTGAAAATACCGCTGGGCATATCAATGGCAATTACGGTATTTTTAAGTGTATTGATAAGATTAATTATTTTCTCATAAACTCCTTCAATTGGCTTGGATAAGCCTATACCCAACAAAGCATCAATAATTACATCCTGCTTTTGAATAAACTCAAAATCACAATCAACAAAATTTAAAACTTTTATTTGTTTAGGTAGGCGATTAAAATTAAGCTCATTATCAACTGATTTTTTAACTTTATCATCGTACAACACAACAACGTCTTTGCCTGCTCCAAAAAGCAGGCGGGCTATAGCCAAGCCATCACCTCCGTTATTACCATTGCCGCAAAATATAACATACCTGCCTGTATCCATATTTTTTATAAGCCAGTAAACACATTTAAGAGCAGCTTTTTCCATTAAATCTATCGAGGCGATAGGCAAATTTTCAATGGTGTATGCATCCAGTTTTTTAATTTGTTGGGCAGATAAAATCTTCATAAAAAAATACCGTGCAACTTATTTAGTATGTTTTCAATCTGTGGCAAAAGCGCTTGTTTATCATCATTATTGATAACATGGTGAGCAAAATTAACTTTTTCTTCATCAGGCATTTGTTTACTTATTCTTTGCATCACTTTTTCGCGGGTAGTATTATCGCGGTTCATTACTCTTTGAATACGTAATTCAACAGGCGAAGTAACCATTATTATTTGATGGGTTTGTTTGTATGCTCCCGATTCAATTAATAAAGCAGATTCCTTAAATATTATACCCTGTTTATTTTCTTTCCAAATTTCAAATTTTTCGGCTACCAAGGGATGTACGAGTTGATTGTATTGTTGTAAAAGCTTCTGATTATTAAACAATTTATCTGCTATGTAAGCCCTGTTTAACACCCCATTGGTAAATGCTGAATTTCCAAGGTAAGTGTTAAGCCATTCAATAACCCTGACAGAATTGCCTGCAATATGTTTGGCTTCATAGTCTGAATTAAAAACCGGATAACCTAAACATCTGAAAATGTTAGAAATAGTTGTTTTGCCTGAACCCATTCCACCGGTTATACCTACAATCATCTCTTTAATTATGGTTAAATTTTAATTTAAAACCTCAAATAATGTTATTAATTTTACATAAAAAACCTTTATATGATTTTTAAAACAATATTAAGGTAAATTTGTAATTGGTGGGGCAACCCCTCATTAAAAATTACGTCATACAAAGTAAATAATTTGAGAAAATGAAGAAAATATTAACACTTTTTGCACTAATTCTACTCGTTACTCTAAAGACTTATTCATCGCACGTACCCGGTGGTAATATAACTTACGAATGTGTGGGGCCTAATCAATATTTGGTTACACTCACACTTTTTGAAGACTGTGGTACCGCATTCGAATCTAATATGGCACAAACCATACAAGCTCAAAACACCTGCGGATTAACCAATCCTATAATATCTTTACCTAATGTAATATATCAACAAGAAGTATCGCAACTTTGTCCGGCCCAGATAGGGCAAAGTGAATGTAACGGGGGCACACTGCCCGGAGTATGGATGCACCAATGGCAAGCCATTGTTACACTACCCGGCCCCTGCAATACCTGGACTTTTTCCTATTCATCTTGTTGCAGAAACAACTCGGTTAATGTCAGCGGTCAGCCAAGTTATTATTGGGAAACTACACTAAATAGTGCAACTGCACCTTGTAACAGTTCAGCACAAATCACTTCTCAACCCATTCCTTATGTTTGTGTTAATCAACCGGTAAATTTTAATATGGCTGCCATGGACCCTGATGGCAACACCCTGCAATATTCGCTGGTACCTGCTTTAACTACAGGCCCCGGCTTACCTGTTACTTATAACGCAGGCTATTCAGGTACAGCTCCAATACCCGGAGTAACCATTAACCCAAGTACAGGACAAATTACATTTACCCCAACCATGCTGGGCAACTATGTTTTTGCAGTGCTTATAACTGAATATGACGCTAATGGAAATGTAGTGGGTACAGTGATGCAGGACTTTCAGTTTGAGGTAATTAATTGTGTAAATCAAGTACCTAATAATCCGGTGGGCGGTGCAGTTATTACTTCAGGCAACGTTTCTATTACAGGTGGTAATACCATACAAGCTTGTATGGGTGATAGTTTTTGTTTTTCAGTTACCTTTACCGATAACGATCCGGCAAATACTTTACAAGTTACACATAATGTAAATCAAATTTTTCCGAATGCAACCGTAACACTTAGCGGCACAAATCCCATTACAGCCAATGTTTGCATCACCATCACTGCAGGCTCTCCTTCGGCCAGTGTATTATCCTTTGATGTTGAAGACAATGCCTGCCCAATACCGGGCATCAACAGCTTTCCTGTATTAATTAATGTAATTAACAGCACTTATGCCGGTCCTGACGTGATAATGTGTTTAGGCCAAGGTGTTCAATTAAATGCCACCGGTGGCTCTAATTTTCAATGGTCTGTGATATCAGGTCCTGCCATGCAGGTAGGAACAAATTTTTCTTGTAACCCATGTCAAAATCCTATAGCCAACCCTGCTTCTACCACAGTTTATCAGGTAGTAAGTAATCTGGGCGGTGGTTGCAGCAACATAGATACCATTGTAGTTACTGTAGTACCCGATTTTACTTACAACTTAACCCAATCAACAGCCAGCACTTGTTTATTAAATCCTATACAATTTAACATTACTACCAACCCTGCAGGTGCATACACATATAACTGGACTCCCGCTACCGGATTAAGTTGTACCAATTGTCCCAATCCATCAGGTAATTACACTAGCCCGGGTACTTATAATTACAACGTAACCATCACCAGTCCGCAAGGTTGCGTACACACTACACAAACCAGTGTGGTTATTGCTCCGGCATACAATCCGCAACCCACAGCCACCGCAACTCCCAATACAATTATCTGTGGTAACTCATCGCAATTAGATGTTACCTTAGCCGGAGGTGTTCCTGCCAACTGCGGTCCATCATTAACCGGTGGTTGCAATGGCCCTACTACTTTAATTACTCAAGGCAATCAAACAGGCTCCAACACACAATATACCTACCCGGCTCCTTACGGTAATTGGTATGCCAACGAAAAACACCAGTTTTTATTTACCGCTGCCGAATTGCAAGCATCAGGGTTCATTGGGGGTAAAATTTCGCAAATTGGTTGGCAAATCACTCAACTGGGAGGACTACTGAATTACCCCGGATATACCATAAAAATGGGCTGTACCAACGCAACACAACTAACCACTAATTTTATTACCGGTTTAACTACCGTATATGGCCCGCAAAATACAGCCGTTGCTATGGGATGGAATATGCACACCCTTACTACTCCATACGAATGGGATGGTGTATCTAATTTAGTTGTAGAGATCTGCTATAACTGGGTTAACCAATACCAATATACTACCAACTGTGTAAGCCCCTGGACAACAACTACTTTTACTTCAGCGGCCTGGTTTAATTCTGATGGTACTCCGGCCTGTCCTTCAGCTTCGGGTTGGGGAACATCAACCAACCGCCCGGTTACCCGATTTACTACCTGCCCTTCTACTCCCAACCCGGCTAATTATACCTATACCTGGACACCGGGAGCTACATTAAACAACCCTAATATACAATCACCTGTAGCCACACCTACTTCTACTACAACTTACACTGTAACTGTAACTGATATTAATGCAGGATGCAGCGGTACTGCCCAGGTAACCGTGGTAACTGATTGCCCTACCTGCGAACCTGCTTTACCGGTAATTACAAATATAACCTGTAATGGCGGTAACGATGGTTCTATTACCGCAACAACACAAGGTGTAGCACCACCTTATACGATGAATTGGTATCAAATGCCGGCTAATACATTGATGCAAACAAACAACAATCTGAATCAAGGTGATGCTGTCACTCTTAATAATCTTACTGCGGGATGCTACAGAATCGAATTAATAGATGCTACCAACTGCATCAGAGACACTACGGTTTGTTTGACAGATCCAACTCCCGTAACCGTTACAGCCTCGAACGACACGACTATCTGTATTAACGGAACAGTAACTATTTCTGCTATTGCTCAAGGAGGAAGTGGAACAGGATATATTTATACCTGGGATAATGCCTTGCCTCAGGGACAAACACAAAATGTAACTCCCAATGCCAACACCTGTTACAATGTTACCGCAACTGACGGAAATGGCTGTACATCAACTAACAGCGATCAGGTATGTGTAAATCTCAATCCCCCGCTCAATGTTACTACTTCTGGCGACCAAACCGTTTGCGTTGGTACTGCTGCAAGCATCTCAGCTACTCCGCAAGGCGGTTCAGGCAGTGGATATACTTATATATGGACACTTAACGGCAACCCTGTTGGTAACGGGCAACAAATATCCGTTACAGCTCCCGCAGATGGCTCACAATATTGCGTAACATTAACCGACAACTGCACAACACCATCGGCACAAGCATGCTTAACCATTTATTTTAATCAAACCCCACATACATTAACAACTTCGGGTAATGCAACTGTATGTCCCGGTTCAAGCATTTCCATTTCGGCTAATGCTCAAGGTGGCGGAGGTACAGGATTTACTTACGCATGGACTGAAAATGGCAATCCATCAGGAACGGGAAGTAATATAACTGTAACTCCTCCTGCAGACGGAACAACTTATTGTGTTACTTCAACCGATAACTGTACACAACTAACCCAACAAGAATGTTTAACCATTAACTACAGCCCTGTTCCTCAGGTTAGCTTTACGGTAAACAACAACGCAGCTTGCTATCCCTTAAATGCTAACTTTACCAATACTACCGATCCAAATTTAGTATCAAGCGCAGTTTGGCAGTTTGGTAACGGAGCAAATGCAAACACTAATCCTAATGCTACATATTCTTACACGGTACCGGGTTGCTACGATGTAACTTTAACCATCACTACTCCGGCAGGTTGTATTACCTCGGCTACTATTCCTAACATGGTTTGCGCCTATCCATACCCCGAAGCTGACTTTACATTTGGACCGCAGCCAACAGATTTTTTCAATTCCACAATAAGTTTTACCAACACCTCTTCGGCTGATGTAGTAAGCAACTTGTGGAATTTTGCAGGCTTATCAACCTCAACACAAACGCACCCTACCTATACCTTTCCGCAAGATGAACCCAACACTTATCCGGTACAACTAATTGTTACAAATCAATACGGCTGTAGCGATACGGTTGTACATGATGTGATAATAAACGGTATATATGTAATATATGCGCCCAACGCATTTACTCCTAATGGCGATGGACTGAATGATGTGTTTAATATTTATGGTGAAGGATTTGAAGAAAGTTCTTTAAAGCTCTATATCTTTAATCGCTGGGGAGAATTAATATTTGAGTCTAACTCTACTAACACCGGATGGGATGGAACGCACAAAGGATTAGCTTCACAGCCGGATGTATATGTTTGGAAAATTAGCGCCAAAGGCAAATACGATGGTAAAAAATATGAACATAAAGGACATGTTACTTTAATAAGGTAAGCTTTTAATCTCAAAATTATCATCAGCCAGCGAACTTTTGTAGTCTGAGGCAAGTGTGAATGAATGTGGGCGGTATTTGGGTTTAATACACACCCTTCTTCTACCTCAAATGGGGAGAGCATTACAAAATCTTAGACTCCCTGCTTGCCGGGAAAAAAGTGTAATGACTTTTTTGGGTTTATATATAAAGAGTTTTTTGTCATAATTTAAAAACAAATTATAACAAGATGTATAAATCCTTTTGTTTTTTATGCTTGTTTTTTACATCATTATTTCTCCTCCCCTTAGGGGAGGCAGGGAGAGGTTTTGCCCAGCACCCCGAGCGCAACCGTGCCAACATTTGGTATTTTGGCAATGGTGCAGGATTAGACTTTAGCAGCGGCAGCCCCGTGGCTATTACCAATGGTGCTTTGCACACCTATGAAGGATGTGCCACCATGTGCGATTTAAATGGAAACCTTTTAATGTACACCGATGGAGATACCATTTGGGACCGCAACCATAATCCTATGCCAAATGGAACACAGCTTACAGGTTGTCCTATTTTAGGAAGCAGTGCACAAGCAAGTATCATTATTCCACAACCAGGGCATCCAGACTTGTATTATGTTTTTACTACTGATTGCTGGGAAAACTTTGGCGCATTTGGTTTGCGTTACAATGTCGTTGATATGACCTTAAATGGTGGCTTGGGCGATGTTATTCCTTCGCAAAAAAACGTGTTGCTTTACACACCCTGCACCGAGGGACTAACCGCTACTTACAATTGCGATGAAACAGGTGTATGGATTATGAGCCATGAATATAATACCAATAATTATGTTTGCTACTTTTTAGACGCAAACGGTATTAATCCAACGCCTGTAATTTCAAGTATTGGTGGTGTTTATACCGATTTTGTTTCCTATATGCGATTTTCGCCTAATGGGAAGAAGTTTGCGTCACAATATTTCACTGGTGCTGAGATTTTCGATTTTAATAATATAACGGGAAAACTATCAAATCCAATAAGCTTGTTACCCATTGGGGGCTATGGCACTTGCTTTTCAAATGACAATACTAAATTGTATTTTACTTTCTCAGGAAATAAAGTTTATCAGTATGACGTATTAAATAACACCTGCATTCCTATTGATTCCGCCATTAGCAACTCAAGTTTTTTTGCTATATCAAATTCCAATGATGGAAAATTACTTATATCTTCTTACTATGACTCCATTTCAACCATTAATAATCCTAATCAATCTTTACCCATAGTGGATATTGCGTATTTTAATATTCCACTCTTTGGAAATACCAGCAGCTACTACGGTTTACCCGATTTTATCCAAAGTTATTTCAATACCTCGCCCGATGAAAAGTGTGAACTACAAGAATTATTAGTGCCCAATGTATTTAGCCCCAATGACGATGGAGTAAATGATGTATTTAAAATTGAAGGATTGCAACAAGGTGATGAAGTAGTAATTTATAATCGATGGGGAACAAAAGTATATGAATTTATAAACACTAACGATGCATGGGATGGAAGAACAACAGCAGGACAAAAATGCAGCACTGGTGTTTATTACTACTACGTAAAACGCAAAAATAACGAAAACAAAAAAGGATTTGTTCATTTATTTTATTAACCATATAAAACTAAAAATTATGAAACTACAACTAAAAAAAATTATCATCGTTTGCTTACTATGCTTACCGATAATTGCAAATGGACAATGGGGAACCATTGGCACAATAGGAAGAACACTTCCTCCATTCGTAGGAATTGGTATTGGACAATTCCCAACCGTTCCTAGTCTCAACGCCCGCTTGCATGTAAATAACTTTTTGTTGGGAGCACCTAACGGTCCTTTAAACGGCTTCCTTTTCCGCACCGATGGCGACCAAAGCGTGGTAAACCAATGGCAACTGTTTACAGGCACCAGCGCCACAGCACAAACCCTACGCTTTAGGCTCTTTGTACCGGCAAACGATAGTTGTGTAATAGTAAAATCTACAACTTCATCGCTTATACTTGCCGATAGCAAAACCCAAATTTCTGTTCAGGAACTTAAAGCCATGCAAGAACAAATTGCCCTGCTGCAACAACAACTGGCTATATTGCAAAAAGAATTGGATAAACTGAAAACCAAAAATTAACATTTTATTTTATTCTATTTATAAAAAAAATACTAACTTGCCTCTAATGAAATTACTTTTACAAGCTAATTCTTTGTTATCCCCCTCTTAAGAGGGGCAAGGGGCGTGTGTTAAAAAAAAGGAGGTGCTTATGATAAGATAAGAAAATCTGCCTTTACGATACCACTTTTTAGAAAAGTTACTCGTCTTAAATTCTAAGAAAAAACATTGCAAAATGTATAAATCCTTTTGTTTTTTATGCTTGTTTTTTACATCATTATTTCTCCTCCCTTTAGGGGAGGCAGGGAGAGGTTTTGCCCAGCACCCCGAGCGCAACCGTGCCAACATTTGGTATTTTGGCAATGGTGCAGGCTTAGACTTTAGCAGCGGCAGCCCGGTGGCTATTACCAATGGGCAATTAGATTCCTGGGAAAGTTGTGCTAGCATTTGTGACGTAAATGGTAATTTGCTTTTTTATACCGATGGAGATACTGTTTGGGACAGAAATCATAATGTAATGCCAAATGGAACCGGTTTGTATGGCAACTGCTTACCTCCCGGACCCAACAACAGCGCTACACAAGGGGTAATTATAATACCTCAACCAAAGTCAGAAACTATTTTTTATGTTTTTACGGTAGATTGTGCAGAAAATTTGGGAGCAAAAGGCATGAATTACTCTATTGTAGATTTAAGCCTGAATGGAGGCTTTGGCGATGTTACATTAAAAAATCAATTTCTTTTTGCACCCAGCACCGAGGGTATGGCTGCTGCCATGAACTGCTCACGAGATAGCATTTGGGTGGTAGGACATGATGACAACGATTTGTTTTATTCTTATTTGGTAACAAAAGATGGGCTTAGTAGAACTCCTGCTATCTCAATTACTAATACTATTTTTAATTTATTTGGTCAAATGAAGTTTTCTCCAAACAACAAAAAAATTGCCTATCAAGGATATATCTATAATTTTAACTTCACAAATGGAACTATAACAAATGGTCAATTTATTAATTTCGATGGTTATGGATTATCATTTTCCCCAGATAGTAAAAAATTATACTATTCAATAAGTGGATATTTTATTGGGCAATTTGATATTACTTACAATAATGTAACTGATATTCTTAATTCATTCCAAACCGTATATCAAGGCATTTCTAATGATGGTATTTATGGATTACAAATAGGAATTGATTCCAAATTATATGTTGCAAATATTGACACTACAAAAATTTCAACCATTGACAATCCCAATAATACCGGTTCGTCAGCTAATTTTAACCCCTACTCGGTTGACCTTAACGGACGAAAAAGCCAGTTTACTTTTCCTTCATTTATCGAAAGTTACTTTGACCAAAATTATAGCGAAGCAAATTGCCAAGATGAAGAAGTAATAATTACTATCCCCAATGCTTTTTCACCCAATACGGATGGCATCAACGATTTTTTTAGCATTAAAGTAGCGGGGTATGAAAAAATAACATACACCATATACAACCGTTGGGGTAGTTTGATAAAAACAGATGAAATTTTTATTGAAAACCCCTCAGAGCAAATTATCGCCTTATGGGATGCCACTTATAAAAACAAACCCGTTACCGATGGAGTGTATTTTTATGTAATGCAACTCACAACATTTAACGGAACACAAGAAAACAAAAACGGATTTATACAGATTATGCGATAAGTATTTTACAAACCTTTTAAATCAAAAAAATTATGAAAATACAAAAACAAAAAATCATCCTCGTAAGCTTATTAAGTTTACCATTGATAAGTAATGGGCAATTTTTACTAAATCCTCCTTTTAACAATTATATTCGGACATCAAATCCTGCAACCGTTCAGAAGGTTGGCATAGGGAACTTCCCCAACAACGCCAGCGTACAAGCCAAGCTGCATGTAAACTCGTTTTTATTGGCAGCAAACCCTGCCACAAATGGCTTTATGTTCCGTACCGATGGCGACCAAAGCGTGGTAAACCAATGGCAACTGTTTACAGGCACCAGCGCCACTGCCCAAACCCAACGTTTTAGGCTCTTTGTACCGGCTAATAGCAATAATGTATTTTTACAGTCTTTAGGCGATTTAGGCTTTGGTACAGGCGCTACATTTACCGAGCATATGCGTATTCATGCAGCCAACGGTAATGTATCTATAGGCACAACCGTTGTTCCAAATAATATACGCATTCTTACACAGGCACAGGCAATAGCACAATTTGGTAGCGTTAACCCCAATTTATATGATATAATATTTGAAGGGCGACTTTCTGATGACTTACAAAGTAATTTACGCATGATGAATGGAACTAATCAAAACAATGAGTTTTTGCCTCAAATAGCAGGTTTTAACAATAGCACCAATACAAATAACAATGGAGGCACTGCCCAGCAACACAAGCATGGGTTAGTATTATCAGGTGCTATTAACACGTTGGCCGATGTGCCTTCTGCAAATAATAATTTAATGCCGGCTATAATGGAATTTGATGTGCGCAAAAGAGATAATAATGGAAATAATATAGCCTCAATAACTCAAAGAAATCTGTTTCAATGGTGCAATTTTAATATACTAGAAATGTTGATGAATAATAATGGGCAATTGGGTATAAACACGGCAAGACCTCAAAATCGTTTACATATAACCACAAGACCAACTGACCCTTACCATGGTAGTGTCAATGGCTCTAGCGGTTTACGCTTTGAAAATCTTACTTCTGCAAATACTCCCATAAGTAACCCCGGCAACGGTGTGCTTTCAGTTGACCAAAACGGTGATGTGGTATATGTTGATGCCACTAATTTAGGCATAGGGAATTATTGCAGTAGTGCGATTAATCCGTTGACGGGTGATTACAGAATTCCCCTTAACGGCAATCGTTATTATTTTAGTGATATTAATGCAAATCCTTTCGATAATCAAGTTTATATTGGCAATGGTTGCGGGGTAACATTTCCTATTCCTGCCAAGCTTACAGTAACACAAACCAATTCATCGCCCGTTAATATATCTACCAGCGGAATTCATGTTCAAAATATTAATCAAGTAAGTACGGTTCCGGTAATTTTTAGAGGTATTCATAGCCGAGTATTTAATACCCTTATATCCGGAATAAAATATGTTAGAATAGGCGGAGAATTTTTTGCAAGAAATGCAACTTTTAATATTGGTGTAATTGGTAATTCGGGTAACATTGTTCCAAACTATACAAATGCTGAACATATTGGCGGATTGTTTTATGCTGTGCCTAACAACACACCGGGGGGTAATACAGCTATAGGTGTGGCTGGCTTTGCTAATGGTGCTACCAATAATATTGGTGTTTATGGGCAATGCTTTGACCAAAACTCCGGCTTAGGTCCAAATAATTTTGCCGGATATTTTAATGGAGATTTGCTCTATACAGCGCAGTTTGGAGCATCAGATGCGATGTTTAAAACTAATATTAATAACATAAACAATGCTCTACAAATTGTAAATCAGTTGCAACCACGCACTTATAATTATGATGTTTCTGCTTTTCAGGGCAAAATGGGTTTCAGACCGGGTTTAAATTATGGCTTTATAGCACAAGAAGTAGAACAAATATTACCCGAGTTAGTAGGCTCTGCTAATCACCCGGGCATAATTGATACCTTGGGTAACATTATTTACAATGATTTCAGTTATAAAACTTTAAACTACCAAGCGTTCATAGGTATATTAACGCAAGCCATTAAAGAGCAGCAAAAAGAATTAACAACAAAAGATTCTGTTATTAATTCTTTAAACGACAGATTAACGGCTCTTGAAAACTGCATTAATAATTTAGGTTTGTGTAATAGCGCTATGCAGCAAAACAACAACAGCAATACACAAAACACTATTCATTTTAATAATGTTACCCTGCAAGATGCACAAAGCATAGTGTTAGACCAAAACGTACCTAACCCGTTTGCCGAGCAAACTACCATAAGCTACTTTTTGCCCGATGATGTAAAAAAAGCACAAATGCTATTCTACAACATAGAAGGTAAATTAATAAACAGCATTGAACTTACCCAAAAAGGCAAAGGCCAGCTCAATGTGTTTGCCAACGACCTTAGCAATGGTATTTATACTTATACCCTTGTGGTTGACGGACAAATTGTTGATACCAAACGCATGGTAAAGAATAAGTAGAAAATACTTACAAACGGATTATCCCCATTGATTTAATGCGATGGGGATTTTAATCCCAAAATTGTCATCAGCCAGCGAACTTTTGTAGTCTGAGGCAAGTGTGAATGTATGGGGGCGGTATTTGGGTTTAATACACACCCTCCTTCTACCTCAAATGGGGAGAGCATTACAAAATCTTAGACTCCCTGCTTGCCGGGAAAAAAGTGTAATGACTTTTTTGGGTTAATTATAAAATACCAAGCCCATATATATTTCAAAATTTGGAAAATAAATTTTATTGCTAAAATCTTTAAAATTAATTAGTTTCTGATAGCATTATGTTTTGTATTTCCTTACTTTGGTTTATTTGTGTTTTATTTCAAACCACTTAATAAGCTGGTTTAGCCATTTTAAGCGCGCAAAAACTAATATATTCATAAAAAAATCCGCCTGTTACAAAGCGGATTTAAATTTGTCGGGATGACACGACTCGAACGTGCGACCACACGCCCCCCAGACGTGTACTCTACCAACTGAGCTACATCCCGAATTAATTGGCACAAAAATAGTGAAATATTTAAATAATTAAAATTTAACCCAAATTAATCAGTAGGAGGCGAGGCACGAGCCCTACTATGTAATTTAGTTGGTTTAACCCCAATATAGTGATTGTATCCTTCCGATAAATCAGAAGGATATCAATTATGCATTTTTATTTAAATGCGTAATTTGGGTTTAACTTTTCTATATTTACAACATTAATGTTTCCTAAAGCTCAAATAATTTTTATCTTATTTGCCGTAATTGCTTTGATTTCCTGTAAATCTACACGCAGGTTAAAATCCGGGCAATCTTTATTGATAAAAAATATCGTTGTATTTAATGATAGTAAAACTTCTGTATCAGCTTCTGAAATAAGTGTGTTGATAAAACAACAGCCTAACCGAAAAATTTTTGGCAAAATACCCATTAATTTATTTGTACATAACGCTGTGAACCCTAAAAAACTACAAAAAAGCATAGAAAAAAAAGAAAGAAAAAAAGAAAAAGCCGATTTAAAAAGACAATTAAAAATAGAACAATTAGATAAAGAGATTAAATATTGGGAAAGCGAGTATAATAAATTACCGGATGAACCTGAATATAAAAAGCATAAACGCAAAGCTTCAAATAAAGTATACAACAAAAGATTTGAGAAACAAACTTTAGAAGACAAAATAGAAAAAAATAAAAAAACTTTTCGTGAATGGATGGCATACACTGCCGGTGAGCCACCTGTAATATTAGATTCAGCTAAAGTAAAAAGCAGTGCTGAACAAATAGAAATATATCTTTTTAAAAAAGGATATTTTAATGTTTCGGTTAGAGACTCTATACACACAGATACCAATTCACAAAAATCAAAAGTGTGGTATTACATTACATTAAGCAAACCATACATTATAAACAATATTAGCCTTAACATAGAAGACAAATCACTTGAAAGGCAAGTAAAAATTTCGATGAAAGAAAGTTTATTAAAACAAGGTGAAAAATTTGATTTTACTGTTATGGATGAAGAAAGGACAAGGATTAACAATTTTTTGCGTAACAGAGGTTATTTTTCATTTAATAAAGAGTTTATATATTTTGATGTTGACACAACTATTGGAAACAAAAAGGTAGATATTAAATTAGGTATAAAAAGTTTTGCAAAAAACACACAAGTTAATGAAGTTGACACTATGGTAGTAATACCACATAACCGCTATACGCTCAAAAATATTTACATAAATACCGATTATAATATTGCCTTATCGAACACCGAAAGTGAAATCGCAAAAAAAATCATTAAAAACTATGATACTATTATTGTTTACGACAACGAGAATACTCCTACCTATTACATATATAACAAATACAGTAAAAACAATATAAAACCCAAAACATTATTAAACAGTAATTATATAAAAAGCGGCAGAATATACCGCGCAAAAGAAGTTGAAGCTACCTATCGAAGATTGAATGCGTTAGGTACATACAGCAATATACGAATAAATTACACTGCCATAGAAGACACCATTAACAAAGAAAATTATCTGGATTGCAACATTAATTTAACTCCCTTAAAGAGAAGAACCTATTCCATAGAAGGTAAAGGCACCAACAGAAGCGGCAACTTAGGAATATCGGGAAATATATCGTGGAAAAACAGAAATCTTTTTCATGGTGCCGAAATTTTTAAGTTCTCGGCAAGCGGGGGATTAGAAGTACAACAATTACTGGCAAACACCGGAGAAAGTGTAGTGGGCGAAACCGGCATTTCACCATTAAAAACATTCAATACCATTGAATTTGGACCTGAACTGTCTTTGTTATTTCCAAAATTTATTTCGCCCTTTAAAACAGAAAAAATTGATAAATATCAAAGTCCACGCACCTCAGTTAACATATCGTTTAACGTGCAAAAACGCCCTGATTTTACCCGCATTGTTCAAGACTTAAACTATGCCTACGAATGGCGTGTAAGAGATAAAGACGATTTATTCGATAAATACACTCACTTTCTTAGCCCTTTACAAATTTCTACGGTAAAGATAGATAAATCGCCCGAGTTTGCAGCAAAGTTAGAAGCCAGCAACGACAGGCTCTTAAAACTGGGTTACCGCGACCACCTGATTATTGGTCCACAATATGCTCTTACCTATAACTCAAGCAAAGTCAGTTCAAAAGAAAACCGCATCTATTTTAGGTGGAACATTGAGCAAGCCGGAAACACCTTATTTCTACTGTATAATTTAGCCAAGGCACCCCAAGATTCTTTGGGAAGCTACGAAATATTTAAAATACGCTTTGCACATTACATCAGGTCGGATTTTGATTTTCGGTATTCGATAGTTTTTAATAAAAGTAGTGAAATAGTTTTCAGAACAGCAGCAGGTGCAGGTATTCCATTACGAAACCTGAACGAAGCTCTGCCTTATGAAAAAAGTTTTTTTGCAGGCGGAGCAAATGGTATGAGAGGATGGAAAGCCCGCACACTTGGCCCGGGTTCATTCAGAGATTCTTTATTAGTATTTGATAAATTCGGAGACATGTGGCTGGAAGGAAACATGGAATACCGATTTGATGTAATTAAAGTTATTGAAGGCGCACTTTTTGTTGATGCCGGTAATATTTGGGTTATGAAACCCAATCCTGCACGCCCGGGCGGAACAATTTCTACCAATTTTTACAATGAAATTGCATTTGATGCAGGTATAGGCATACGAATAGATTTATATTTTTTCATCTTTCGATTCGATTTTGCAGTACCCATCAAAGACCCCGCACTTGATGTTGGCGAAAGATGGTTTTTTCAACCCAAAGACAAAATCAACCAGTATTATCTGGAATATGCGCAACGCAACCCGGGCGCTATTTATAAACCCTATAGCGTTTTAGGAAGATTAAACCTAAACATAGGCATAGGTTATCCATTTTAATATTTAACTCATCCAGTTATATATTTAATTTAATATCTGGATTTATACTTATTAATCCCAAAAATATCATTAGGCACACATAGTTTGGTTAATGAAAGCGTAATGTAATTATGCAGCATTGGGGTTAACCCTGTTTTAGATTTTGTTATAATTTCTTACCTTAAAAATAAAAATATCACAAGAAATTCAATACAAAATCTTAGACACTCGGCTTATCGTAAAAAAAGACTGATGACTTTTTGGAGGTTAATTAAATTTCTTCTATAAATGAATTTAATCATCGGTAATAAAACTATAGCAATAATTTAGTATATTTGATAACTAAAAAAAGGCGCAATACCATGAAAAAAGCAATTATACTTTGCTTATCGTTTTTCATAATATCCATAAAATTTTTATATGCACAAATCGGAAAAGATGGAGCCTTAACAATAAGTACAAGCAACGTTATTGTAAATGAATACACTATCCTAAGTCTTGATGCGATTTCGGGCAGCAATTCAATAACAGTTGCTAATAGCGGCTTAAACACTAACGGTCGTTTTAGTGCCTCACTTTCTGCGGGAGATTTGATTATGATTATCCAGATGCAAGGCGCCAGCATAGATGCCACTCCCTCAGGGCCATTTAGCGCCCCCAATAGTAGTGCCTGGGGGGCTATATTAAATTACAACAATTGCGGTAATTATGAATTTTTAGAAGTAGCAACGGTACCTAATGCTACCACCATAACATTTACCTGCAACTTAAGTCATAGCTATACTGCCAGCGGAAAAACACAAATTGTACGGGTACCCCGATATACCACCTTAACCATTAATGGCGGAGCAAGCCTTACCGGTGAGGCATGGAACGGCTCTACAGGAGGTGTAGTGGCCATCGAAGCACAAAATACCCTTACCATAAACGGCAATATTACGGCTAGCGATATAGGATTTAGAGGGGCCGTAATTTTAGACAATGTTCCGCAATTTGGCGCAGGTTTTTACGCATCAAACAATAACAACGAAGGAGCGCCCAAAGGCGAAGGCATTGCAGGACATATAGCAGAATATACTGCTGTTGGCGGCCAATACTGCAGGGGAGCTGCTGCCAACGGAGGTGGTGGAGGCAACGGTAACAATGCCGGTGGTGGTGGTGGTGGTAATGCAGGCGATATTACCAACTGGAATGGACAAGGCAATCCTGACGTATCAAATGCGGGCTGGATAACTTGCTGGAATATGGAATCGCCCGGATTTTCTGCAAACACCTCTTCGGGTGGAGGTCGCGGAGGATATACTCATTCCAACAACAACCAAAACGCAGCTACTACAGCTCCCGGAAATGCATCCTGGGGCGGAGATAACAGACGGCCGGTAGGAGGTTTAGGAGGAAGACCCCTTGACTACAGCACCGGAAAAATATTTATGGGTGGCGGAGGCGGTGCCGGTGAACAAGACAACTCGGATGCCGGCAATGGCGGCAATGGAGGAGGAATAGTTTATATCATCTCTCACGGAACGGTTGGCGGAACAGGAACCATCAACGCAAACGGGCAAAACGGACAAAACTCCAACAACGCCAGCCCACCGGCATTTGGCTATGCAGGTGTTGACGGGGCCGGTGGCGCAGGTGCAGGAGGAACGGTAATTATTAATGCCAGCGGTACAATAAGCGGAATTACCATTAACGCTAATGGTGGAAATGGCGGAAACAATAATATAGCCTTAGGTTTTGGCGCTTCACCAACTAATCAGGCTTATGGCCCGGGAGGCGGTGGTGGTGGTGGATATATTGCTATTTCAAATGGAACAATTACAAGAAATGCTAATGGCGGAAATAATGGCACAACGAACAGCAGTGGTTTAACAGAATTTCCTCCTAACGGAGCTACACGCGGAGGTGCCGGCATAAACAATGCCAGCATCAGCAACTATTTTATTACCACTACATCACCCGTTAATGTTTGCTATAACAACAGTACTACTCTTACTGCCAACGTTACCGGAACATTACCGGCAGGAAGCACCATTTATTGGTTCGATTCTCAGTTTGGTAATAATGTATTAGCTACCGGAACAACTTATAATACCCCTCCTTTAACAGCAAATACTACAGTATATGTGGGTGTTTGCCCCGGTTTTTACAGATTGCCGGTAGATATAATTGTAAGTCCGCAAATACAAATTAATCCCACGAATATGGTAATTACCGATGAAAGCTGTGCAGGTAATGATGGGAGTATTATTGGCATAACGGTTAGTGGCGGCAGCGGAACCTTATCATATAGTTGGAATGGCAACCCTACACCCTCTCCCAACATCACAAACATTAGTGCAGGAAGCTACACCCTTACCGTTACGGATGCGAATGGCTGTATGGAAACTTATGGTCCGGTAAATGTTTCATCCAGCGGAGGACCCGTAATAAACACAGCTAATATAAACATTACGCATGCAAGTTGCGGCAACAACAATGGCGCAATAACAGGTATCACAGCTTCCGGAGGCGTAGGCACATTAACCTACGATTGGGGTAGCGGACCACAGGCTAATGCCGACATAACTAATATTGCGGGAGGCTCATACACGCTAACCGTAACCGACCAAAACAATTGTTCTACATCTGCCGGACCTTTTACCGTTAACACAACTTCTGCAGTAAATATAAATAATACAAATGTGGTAGTTACCGATGCCACCTGTGGTAATAACAACGGAAGCATTACAGGCATCACCGTAAGCGGAGGTGACGGCAATTATTCCTATCAATGGAATGGCTCACCGGCTGCCGGTGCAGATCTAACCAATGTTTCTTCCGGTTCATATACTTTAGTCGTTACAGACGGCAATGGTTGTAGTGCCAGCAGCGGACCTTACACCATTAACTCTGCAGGAAATGTTAGCATTAACATCACCAACATGATAATTACACATACCACCTGCGGTCATTCAAATGGCGCAATTAATGGCATTACGCTTAGCGGAGGCCTGGCTCCTTACAATATTGAATGGAACGGAATACCTTCCAATCCCGACATCAATAACTTGCCTGCCGGAAATTACACCATACAGGTAACAGATGCCAACGGTTGTGTAAACTCTGCCGGGCCGTTTACAATTAATCCCAGCAGCGGATTAAACTTATCAACATCCCAAACAAACGTAAGTTGTTTTGGTTACAATGATGGTATAGCAAGTGTAAATGTTAGTGGCGGAACACCGGGATACACTTATTTGTGGACACCAGGCGGACAAACCACTCCCGCCATATCAGGATTAGCTGCCGGCACTTATATGGTTACCGTTAACGATGCAGCAGGATGCGATAGTTCTATATCAGTTACTATTTCTGAACCTGCCGAAATTATCAGCACGCTTAGCGGTAATACCAACATTTGTTCAGGTAACAGTACTGTTTTAACGGTTACTGGCGGTGGTACCTACTTATGGAGTACTTCTCAAAACGGCTCGTCTATCACTGTAAATCCAACTGCAACCACCACCTATACAGTTGAGATTACCGTAGGCAGTTGTACTAAAACCGATTCTATAACGGTAAATGTATCAAACCCTCCCGTGGCATCCGTAAGTGGCGATACGGTGATTTGTTTAGGCGAAACTACTACACTTATCGCAGCAGGGGGAACCGGTTATTTATGGAATGACGGACAAACCACTGCTTCTATAAATGTAAATCCGGTTTCAAATACGCAATATACAGTTGCAGTTAATAACATTTGCGGTAGCGATGTGGCAATCGTCAATGTAATAGTTAATCCCTTGCCCTTGGCAAATGCAGGAAGCAATCAAACAGTTTTAATTGGAAATTCAACTACCCTAAACGGCAGTGGTGGAATAACTTACTCATGGAGTCCATCAAACACCTTAAGCTGTTCAACTTGTCAAAACCCTGTTGCTACACCACTCAGCACAACAACTTATACCGTAACGGTTACCGATGCCAATGGCTGTACAGATACTGCCCGGGTAACTATTTTTGTAGATGAAGAATTTGTATTATTTGTACCGGATGCATTCTCACCTAATGGCGATGGAAATAATGACCTGCTATTTGTGCGTGGAGGAGGAATTGAATCTTTTATATTTAAAGTATATGATCGCTGGGGGCAAAATGTTTTTACAAGTACCAACTTAAACGAAGGTTGGGATGGCACATTTAAAGGCAAAGCATTGGATATGGGCGTATTTGCCTATACACTTGAAGGAAAATACTACTCCGGTACAAAATTTAATATAAAAGGTAATGTAACACTGGTAAGATAATGAGTATGACGAATTATAAAACATACATAAAATTTTTACTTGTAATTATTGTGCTTGCTTTTACAATAAAATATTCTCTTGCTCAAGACATACATTTTTCTCAATACAACCAGGCACCCATGCAAATGAATCCTGCATTAACGGGAACCGATGATTCTTATGCTCGTTGCAACTTAAATTACAGAAATCAATGGGCCGTGTTTGGTAATGCTTATCATACCGCTGCATTTTCTTATGATATGCCATTTTTGAAAAAAAGTAAATCGGAAGGTAGTTTTATTGGTGTAGGTATACATGCCCTTTATGACAAAGCCGGGATAACCAAACTTACTAAACTCAATGCCGGGCTATCGGCTTCAGGTGTTGTTACACTTTCAAAAAATCACTTTATGTCGGTTGGTTTTCAGGCCACCTACAATCAAAGAAGTATAAACAACATGAACGTAAAATGGGACAACCAATTTGATGGTGTAAATTATAATCCTGCCTTACCAAGCAATGAGAGTACCGGAGCCTTAAGCAAAATATTTTTTGATTATGCAGCAGGATTTGCGCTGGTTAAACACGGCAATCTGCAAAACATGGATAAAAATGACGATTTCGGTTATACCTTCAGTAGTTCCGTTTACCATTTTACACGACCCAATCAGGGGCTACAGGGAGCAGATAAAATTAATATGCGATTTGTAAATTATTTAATGATGAGTTTCGGCACTTCGTCCAATATTTCCATTCACCCCATTGCCGCCTATTTCAGACAGGGTACAATACACGAAATAAATGCGGGTTGTTTTGTAAAATACACCTTAAAACAAGAAACCACTTATACCGGCTATAAAAGAGGTTCTGCCATTGGTGTGGGCGCTTATTATCGTTTTATGGATGCAATATATCCAACAGTTATGTACGAGGTAAGTGATTATGCCTTTGGTTTATCTTACGATTTCAACGTTTCGGGACTCACTAAATGGACCGGAGCCAGAGGAGGTTTTGAAATTGTATTTACCTACCGCGATTTAAACGGATTATTATTTGGTAATGGCGATAAACACATTAAATTTTATTAAGAAATTTAATCAATGAAAACAGTAAACTGCTACATAATATTTTTAGTTAGTTTAATGCTCTTATCTTCTTGTGCGGAAGAAGACACTAAAAATAAATCAAATAATATGATGATGCCTTACAATATTTCTAATAAGGTATCGGTAAAACGTTATTTTTCGTCTAATAATAAACCCGATTATTTTGAACTTGAATTAAAAGGTGATAACTATACAAATGCTATTTTAAAATTTTCAGTGCTTAATTATAAACATGATACCATGTTTTTTTATTCTGTTCCGGTTGATAGTGTAATTGTTTGTGAAACAAAAAACGAAGACACATACAGAATAAAGATACTTGAGTTTATGAGTACGTTTTTTGCCGAAACAAATTTTGCCTGCCCGCCCTACACAATAAACGACCCTACTAAAAACAATTTTCCGGGCGATACACTTGTATGGAATGAAATTAAAAATGATACCACACGCTGGTGTTTTGAATTTTCGCTCAATAAAAACATAAATAAATTAATTACCTACTCGGCAAACGAAAATGCTATTGTTGTTTACGACTATACAAACATGAATTAAAAAAATACGCCTATGTTAAAGTTTCTTACTCTCATCTGTTCAACATTTTTCATATCAGGCATATATGCACAAACGCATGGTTTAAATAAATCAGTATTGCTAAGTGCCAGCGTACAAAACAATCCTCCGCAAATTACTATTAGTTGGCAAGCCATAAGCGATGCCACCTCGTTTAATATTTACAGAAAAACAAAGACAGCCACAGCCTGGGGAACAGCCATTGCCACAGGATTACCCGGCACAAGTACTGCCTGGACGGATGTAAATGTACAACCCGGAGATGCGTATGAATATAAAGTAGAAGAATTGGGAGCTACTTATGGTGAAGGTTATATTTATGCAGGAATAGAAGTACCCGAAATATTTTATAGAGGTAAACTTCTTTTGGTATACGATACTATTTCTACGGTTACAATAAATGCTGAAATTAACCGATGGATTAGTGATGCAGAAGGTGACGGGTGGGAGGTAATTGAAATTCGAGTTAATCAAAATGACCCGGTTAGTGATGTGAAATCAAAAATCGTCAACACATACAACAGTCATTCGGAGGTAAAATCAATATTTATATTTGGCAGAGTACCCATCCCCTATTCGGGATTGATTGCGCCCGATGGGCATACACCTGATCACCTTGGCGCCTGGCCTGCCGATGGCTACTATGCAGATATTAATGGTAACTGGACTGATGTATCGGTAAACAATACCGGTGCCACACAAGCCCGAAATCATAATGTGCCTGGTGACGGAAAATTCGATCAGAATACTTTTCCGGGAACACTTGAATTGCAAATTGGGAGAGTGGATATGCGTAACTTACCTGCTTTTACATTATCGGAAGCTCAACTCCTAAAAAGATACCTTGATAAAAATCACGCCTACAGAAACAAACATTTTACAACCATTAACCGGGGCATAATTGATGATAATTTTACTTCCTATACAGAGGGATTCTCAGCATCGGCATGGAGAAGTTTTGGAGCTGTTTGCGGATACACAAATATTGCTACAACCGACTATTTTACGACTTTAAACAGCAATAATTATCAATGGGCTTATGGATGCGGTGCGGGGAGTTATACAAATTGCTCCGGGATAGGCTCAACAACAAATTTTTCTACCGATTCCTTAAGAAGTATTTTTACCATGCTATTTGGCAGTTATTTTGGAGATTGGGACAGCCCAAGTAATAATTTGCTGCGAGCTGCTATTGCAAACGGCAGTACATTAGCTAACTGCTGGTCAGGGCGACCGTTTTGGCAATTTCATCACATGGGCTTAGGAGAGAACATCGGCTACTCGGCAATTATTTCCATGAATAATATTTCTACCTATTCAGCTAACAACTCGCTGCGCGGAGTACATATGGCTTTAATGGGTGACCCCACCCTGCGCAATGATATTGTTGCTCCTGCACAAAACTTAACAGCAACATATATTTCAGGAAACGCTTTGCTCACCTGGACAGCATCTCCCGATGCTATTTTAGGATATAACATCTACAGAAGAAATGATACTATCCAACATTATGAAAAAATAAACACCCAATTGGTTACCTCAACTACTTTTACCGACACTTGTTTAATATATCCCGGTATATATAAATATATGGTTAGAGCAGTAAAATTAGAAAACACAAATTCAGGAACCTATTACAATATGAGCACGGGTATTACTGACACATTATATAATCCTAATTATAATCCAATTATTGCCGATTTTACTTTTTCTCAAACCGGAAACCAAATAACTTTAACTAACAATTCCCAAAATGCAAATACCTATTTCTGGGATTTTGGCGATGGGAATAATTCTTCCCAACCTAATCCAACACATGCTTATGGCACAAACGGAAATTATACCATTACATTGATTGCATCTTCTAATTGCGGAAGCGATACCACTACCTTACAAGTAAACATAGCTGTTGGATTAAATGAGTTGCTGTTGTCGCAAATATCTATTTATCCTAATCCATTACAAGGAATTTTGAATTTAGAAATTAACTCTGCGGATAATTATACTGATTATAATTGCAGAGTACTTGATATTACCGGCAAAACATTAAATACATTCAACATACAATCAAATAAAAAAATAATTGATTTAACTAAATATGCTGAGGGTATCTATTATATTGAGTTAAGTCATGGTAATTACACCTGCGTAAAACCTATTATTATTATAAAATAACTACTTTCTGAATAAAATCATTTGATTAATCATTTTATTCAAATCTTCAGAAACTTTAAAAAAATAACAAAGTAAGGTAAACACAATAGCAGTCATACCCGATTTAATCAATATGCTCCATATAAAATAAACTTCTAAATCTATCCATTCTACCGGGGTTAATGCCAATAATAAAATCAGGGTGTACAACATTTTACTGCTAATGGGCAGTATTTTAAACTTTTTATAAACAAAATAGGTTTTGGCAAGATTAAATAAAAATATACTGATAGCCGTGGCAAGAGCTGCACCGGTAACACCATAAGCAGGTATTAACCATATATTGGTAATGATAGCCAATAAAAGTAAAATCAAATTAAATATAAAATTATACCAATACCATTTTGATACCTGTATTATAATTCCGTTAATAGATGTAAATAAATCGAATAATTTTGATACGCCTAAAAACAAAAATGCATACTTGCCGGCACTATAAATTTCAGGAACAAACATAAAAAGTTCATCTATACTTATCCATATCATTAAAAATATAAGTGCGCCAATCACAAACTGAATACTTGCCGATCGTTTGTATAAATCTTCTATTTCACTCCAACGGGAATGATGATAATGATCTGACACAATTGATACGGTTGCTATATTAAGAGCACGTGCCGGAAGTAACAAAACGGTAGCAAGTGCAAACGCAAATCCATATACCGGTATAATCTCAATGCTTAAAAGTGCAGCCAGCATAATAACATCTATTCTATTAATAACTATAGATGCGCCACTTTCGAACATGGCAAACAAGCCATATAGCAGATTCAATTTAATTTCTTGTTTACCGGGTATCGATTCTTTTTTTATTATTTCAAAACCGGATGCAGGTAATACAAGTAAAAACTGAATAAAATAGGCAATAACATGCATCCACAATAAAGTACCAAAAGATAACTGTGTATTAAAATATAGAATAACACAAATAAACAGAATTACTCTGATAAAAACCTCGTTCAAAAAAGTGATATATGCTGTACGCATTTTGGCAACTGCAATAGAACCTATAGAACGTGTATAGGTCATAGCGCAGGTTATTAAAAAAATAACCATTGCTAATTCATTTAAAGGATAATTGATTTTTTCTTTAGAGCTTAATTCAAAAAAAAATTCGTTTGCAAAAAACATGAATATGCCAAATAAAAATAAACCGATTAAAGGAAAAAACAATCCGTAAAAGAAAGCTTTATTGGTATTGTTAATGCTTATGTATGCCGGATAGTTTCTGATAATAATCATATGACTACCCATATTTAAAAACTGGGCAAATAATATTCCGTAAGTAGTTACAAATTGTATAATACCCAATAATTCCAGATTATTTCCGAACCATCTGGGAAAAATAATATTGGTAATTCCTCCGATAGCAAATCCGGTAAAAACATATATTGCATTTAATTTACTTTGCTTGGCAACTATTCCCATTTATCTATATCATTAAAAGTAAGGGGCGTGCCTTTTTTCAGGTCTTTATTTACGGTTTTACCAATTATTGCATCGTAATATTTTGGCGGCAAACCTAATGAGGGGCGTATTACTTTAATATTGTCAACGCTAATTTTTTCACCTTTTTTTATATCATTTGATATGTACACAGAGCGTTTAAAAAACATACTTTTTCTTTCTTTTTCAGTAGGTTCGTAGCATGTCTGACCGAGTGCCTGCCAGGCTTTATGTACTTCTTCAACTAAAAGTTTCATTTCCTGTGGTTCCATAGAAAAGGCACTGTCAACTCCTCCATCGGCACGACTTAAAGTAAAATGTTTTTCAATTACTACGGCTCCCAGGGCCACCGATGCCACCGCAACACCTATACCCATAGTATGATCACTTAACCCAACTTCGCAATTAAAATTTTTGCGCATATCGGGTATGGTTAAAAGATTGGTATTTTCGGGACTTGCAGGGTAAGTACTTGTGCACTTAAGTAATATAAGTTCATTGCAATGATGCTGCCGCAGGTAATCTACTGATTCCTTTAAATCGTTATAATTAATAACACCGGTTGACATAATAACCGGCTTACCTGTTTGTGCAACTTTTTTTAGCAGCGGATAATGTGTGTTTTCAAAAGACGCTATTTTATAGGCCGGTACATTTAATTTTTCTAAAAAATCAACTGCGCTCTCGTCAAAAGGCGAACTAAAACATATTAGTCCTTTTTTATTTGCATGAGCAAAAATTGCTTCGTGCCACTCCCAGGGAGTATAGGCTTCCTTATAAAGTTGATGTAATTCTTTACCCTGCCACAAAGAGTTTGGATCATCAATTTTGTATACGCCTTGCATGGTAATTGTATCGGGTGTGTAGGTTTGCAGCTTAATGGCATCTACTCCGCAATCGGCAGCCGCGTCAATTATTGCCAGTGCCCTATCTAATGATTGATTATGATTACCGCTCATTTCGGCTATTATAAATGGCTTTGTGCCGGGTGATATTATTCGGTTGCTGATGTGAAGCATAGTTTTTGTGTACAAATATAATGATGTCAAAAAAGCCCCGTCTTGCTGACGGGGCTTTTTTTAATTATTGATTGTAACAATCTCTTCGACCAACTCGGATGGCTCTATTTTTAGTGCCTTAGAGTACGATAAAATGTTTTTGATGCTTAGCTGCGATGGCTTTTGAGGTTTTAAATTTTTTAAATCGGCTTGAAACTTTGCATCCGGGCTTGTTACAAGATAATTTTTAGGGGTAGAAGTTTTTACCATAGGCTTTAATTGTGTGTTGGTTTAGTAAATAACGACTTTTAAAGCCTAATATTGCATGTTTACATAAAAAATTATGCGCTGAGGGTAATATTGTTCTTTTCAATCATTTTACGTAAGTTTAACAGGGCGTATCTCATTCGACCCAAAGCTGTATTTATGCTTACGTTTGTTGCATCTGCTATTTCTTTAAAACTCATATCGGCAAAATGACGCATCAATACTACTTCTCTTTGATCTTCAGGTAAATGATTAATGATTTTTTTTAAATCTGTATGTATTTCACTTTCAATTAGTTGATCTTGCACATTGTCGTCCAAAATTCTTAAAGTGCTGAATATATCATGCTCTTCGTCCCTGGGTTCCAAGGCAGGCATTTTTTTAATACGTCTGAATTGATCAACAATTAAATTATGAGCAATACGCATAATCCAAGGTAAAAATTTGCCTTCTTCGTTATACCTGCCCGATTTTAGAGTGTAAATTGCCTTAAAGAAAGTTTCCTGAAAGACATCTTCTGATAATTGTATGTCTTTCAACATATAAACAATGTAATTAAATACTTTGTCGCGGTGGCGTTCCAATAAAATTTCAAATGCTGATTCATTGCCTTTTATGTACTCAACAACCAGTTGTTGGTCATCAAATTGGTTTAATTGCATAAATTAACTTTTAAAGTTCAACTAAAATTTGCTTTAAAAAGTAGAATTTATGCTATAGGCAAATGGTTTTAGGGTTAAATTATTTGTACATAAGACGATTATATTTTAAATAAGTTGCTTATGCACTACTCAAAAATAGACAATAATTTGTTAAAAGATAAATTCATACATTTTTCGGGCAAAATTATTGAGTGAACGGTAAAAAAATAAATTATTTTTATGCTTTGATTTAAAAAATATTAAACAGACGTGCTTAACAAACTTTACATAAACAACTACGCATTGATAGACGAAATTGAAATTGAGCCTCAAAACGGCTTAAATACGATAACAGGCGAAACAGGTGCCGGTAAGTCTATTATTATGGATGCCTTAGAACTTCTTTTAGGTGAAAGGGCTGATATAAAAATATTAAAAGACAGTAGTAAAAAATGTGTAATAGAAGCTGTATTTGATATAAGCGGTTATACCCTTGAGTCTTTTTTTGAAGAACAAGATATAGAATTTGATAGACAGACTATACTGAGAAGAGAAATTTCGGCACAAGGTAAATCCAGAGCTTTTATAAATGACTCGCCTGTAAACCTAACTCAATTAAGAGAACTGGGAAAACTTTTGGTTGATATACACTCGCAGCACGAAACCATGCTGGTAAACAAGACCTTTAACCGGTTTGAAATCATTGATGCCTGCTTGCCAGAAAATAATCTTATAAAAGAATATCAAAATGCTTTCAAAGAATTAAAAAAAACCACGGCAACCTTAAACGATTTGTTGGAACAAGATAAAAAAGCCAAACTTGATTACGACTATATCATGTTTCAACACAACGAAATAGAAGCGGTAAATATTAAACCGGGTGAATTAAATGAACTGGAAGAAGAACAAAAAACTTTAAGCCATGCCGAAGAAATAAAATCATCGCTGGTTAATTGCACTTTATTGTTACAACATACCGAAAAAAATGTACTGGAATTATTAAAAGACATTCAGGTAAACCTTGATAAAGCTGCCAAATACAACAAATCAATCGAAGAGCTATCAAATCGGGTAGAATCATGCCGCTTAGAATTAAAAGACATATCCTCTGAAATTGAGTCGGCTGAAGAATCTATACAATTTAACCCCGAAAAACTTGAAGAACTTAATAACAGAATAAGCATAATTAACAATTTACTTTATAAACATCGCTTAAAAAACGAAGAAGAATTATTAAGCCTTAAGAACGAATTGCTACAAAAAATAAACAATACCGATACTCTGAGCGAAGCCATAGAAAAATTAGAAAAACAAAAAACAGCCATCGAAAACAAATGTATTTTGGTGGCTAAAAATATAGCAGCGGCCAGAAAAAAAATTATTCCTGATTTTGAAAGAGAAATAAAAGAAATACTTACACAACTCTCTATGCCATATGCGCAATTTAAAATAGAACTCGAAGAAAGCCAAGAATTAAATGCCTATGGGTGTAACAACATTAAATTTTTATTTAATGCTAATAAAGGAGGTAAAGCGGAAGAATTGCAACAAATAGCTTCGGGCGGAGAATATTCAAGATTAATGTTGGCGATTAAATCTATAGTATGCAAAAACAAAAAACTTCCCACCATTATCTTTGATGAGATTGACACCGGTGTATCGGGCGAGGTTGCAGATAAAATGGGAAAAATAATGAAACAAATGTCTGCATATATGCAGGTAATTGCAATTACCCATTTGCCCCAGGTTGCGGTAAAAGGCAATAATCATTATAAAGTATATAAAGTAACAACCGGCCAACATACAGCAAGTAAAATAAAATTACTGAACGAAAAAGAAAGAATTGAAGAAATTGCCAAAATGCTTAGTGGCGAAAAGTTATCAGCTGCCGCATTGGAAAATGCAAAAGCCTTGATGCAAGCATAGCAATTTATAAAATTATTGATTATTATCAGTTTTTATAATGATTATTTAGTTAAGTTTGAACATAAAAATAAATAAAATGAAAAAAATTTTAGTACCCACCGATTTTTCTGAATGTGCAGGTTTTGCCGCACAGGCAGCAGCACAAATTGCAAAAAAAACGAATGCAGAAATTTATTTTCTTCACGCTATAGAAATACCGCACTATGAAAGCAGCACAAGTATTTCTGAAAGCACCGATATACCCGAAGCATTATTTATTATGAAACTGGTAAAAAAGAAGTTTGAACAACTCTTATCATCAGATTACCTGCAAGGCATTAAATGTTACGAAGCCGTAATTTTTGAAAACACCTATGAAACCATAGCCAAACAGGCCGAAAAAAACAATATTGACCTGATTGTAATGGGTACCCGTGGTGCAAGCGGGCTGCAAGAAATTTTTGTGGGTTCGGTAACCCAAAAGGTTGTACGACATTCCAAAGTACCTGTATTAACCATAAGTAAAGCCCCCGGCAATTTATTGGGCAGCAATGTGGTTTATACATCTACTTTTTTAAGAGAATCCGGGGCTGAATACTTAAGGTCTAAACCGGTAATTGATCTGTTTAAAAAACCTTTGCATTTGCTTAAAATAATTACTCCTGCAAGTTTCGAAACAACTTCGTTCACCAAAGAAAACATCATGAAATTTGTAGATAAAAATAATATTACCGATTATACTATCAACATCATCAACGAAGAAAGCTCTGAAGAAGGAATATTGAATTTCGCTAATGAAGTAAATGCTTCGCTGATTGTTATGAATACCCATGCCCGAAAAGGATTAAGTTTACTGTTTAGCGGCAGCGTAACCGAACAAGTGGTAAACAGTTCCGGTATACCGGTATTATCGGTTCATCTTGAAAATTAGACTATACTTTTACCACGAAATAAGTGTAACACCTGCCATAGCTAAGATGATACCTAAATAGTTAAGCAGGTTATAGCGCTCTTTAAAAAGTATAATGCCCAATAACATACTTAATACTATTGTACCTAAATTGTTATATGGATAAAGCACCGAGCTTTCAAGGCCGCTTTTGTTAAGCGCCTGCATTAAAAAATAGATAGATCCATAGTTAGGAATACCTAGCAATATTCCGGCACATATATTTTTAAATTTAAATAATTCTGCAGCGGTTCCTAAATAAATTACTTTCCACAAAATACCAAACAATGCTGCAAAGAAAAATATAGAGGCAATAAATGCTGTAGTTTCGCAGGTGCAGAGTAATTTATGCTCGGCAAACTTCATCAGTGTATCAATAGCTCCGCTGCCCAAAAAAATAAGTATTAACCATCCATAATTACCGCTTAACCATTTATGATCATTTTTTTTATATGATACCATCATTATAGCACACAGAGCCAAAATAATTCCACTTACTTTTTTAATCCCAAAACTCTCGTTATATAATATGATTCCAAAAATAACAGGTATTACCAACGACATTTTGTTTGCCACTGATGTAGCTGTAATTCCATTTATCTGCGAGCTTTTAGCCATCAGCAAAAAGATACTAATAAATACTGCACCCATTATTAGTGCCAGATAAAACCATTGATTTTCATACCCGTAAATGATTCTGTAAGGATTATTAGAAAGCAAGAAACCTAAAACAAATGCCGTTAAATAATTATAAACAATGGCGGATAAATTATCAACTTTAAACTTATCGTAATATCTGAAAATACCATATAATAATGCCGAACAAATGATATTAAATAACAGATAAATCATATTTTATTGTAAAAATAATGAATAATATTATTGTCATATATTTCGGTTTTATCTGCACTGATATTTAATGCAGGAGCTTTCAGTCCCTTATTAATTATCACGTCTGTTTTTATAACTCTTATTTCATCCCATAAATTATTTGTAATAAAATTATTTAAAACCCTTGCGCCACCTTCTACAATTACTGATTGTATATTTTTATTATATAAAATCTGAAAAATATCACTCCAATCCGATGTTTTAATATACTCAATATGATTGTTCGTCTCGTTTTTAATGGAATTTATTACTAAAGTTTTTGCTTCATCATTAAATATATTAAAATCATCAGGAATACTAAGATGGGTATCTAACACCACTCTAACCGGATTTGATCCCTGAACCAAACGGGCAGTAAGCTTAGGATTATCGTTTAGCACCGTATTTTTACCAACTAATATTGCCTGTTCCTGCGAACGCCACACATGGTTAAGTATTTGAGTTTGCGTATTGCTTAAAACATAACTGCCTTTTTTACCGTTTCTTTCTATATCTATAAATCCGTCAGCGCTTTCAGCCCATTTTAAAATTACATATGTTTTTTTTTGTGTATGGTATTTTATAAATCGTCTGTTTAAAAACTCGGCTTCTTTCTGCATAACACCCAATTGAACTTCTATACCGGCATTTTTAAGTTTTTCTACTCCTTTGCCGGCAACTTTATCAAACGGGTCTATACAGGCTATAACTACTCTTTTTACTTTATTCTGTATTAATAAATCGGCACAAGGGGGTGTTTTACCATAATGAGCACACGGCTCTAAGTTAACATATACCGTTGATTTACTCAGTAAAACTTTGTCTTCGTGTTTTATTGAATTAATTGCATTCACTTCGGCATGCAAACTACCATATTCACGGTGATAGCCCTCGCCTATTATCTTGTTTTCACAAACAATAACACAGCCTACCATGGGGTTAGGATAAGTATTACCCAGAGCATTTTCAGCCAATTGTAAGCAGCGCTGCATATATGTATCATCCCTATTCACTTTGGCAAAAATAGTATTTTATAATACTTTAGCGCGATGTATCTAAAAGACAATAAAATAAACGGATTAAAAAATCACTTTTTGAACGAACTAAGCAGCATTTATGAAAAGCGTGAAGCTGAAAATATATTTTATATTTTATGCGAAGATTTTTTATCCATTAAACGTAACGAATATTTACTTAATAAAGACCAGCGCTTAAGTGAAAGTGATATTTTGCGTTTTCATTATGCATTAAAAGATTTAAAAAATAACAAACCCATACAATATATTACCGGAAAAACTATCTTTTATGGTCATCGGTTATTTGTTAACGAGCATGTTTTAATTCCCAGGCCAGAAACTGAAGAACTGGTGTACTACGTTTTACAAAAAAATAAAAATTCAAAAAAAAATGTATTAGATATTGCCACCGGCAGCGGATGTATTGCCTGTACATTAAAAAAAGAAAATCATTTATTTAATGTTTTTGCATCCGACATATCAGAAAATGCTCTTGTGGTAGCAAACAAAAATGCCACATCGCTAAATACAGAAATTACTTTTATAAAAGATGATGTTTTAAATTACAATATTCATTCATATCCTCCGCAAATTGATATTATCGTTAGTAATCCGCCTTATGTAACTCAAAAAGAAAAAAAAGATATGCGAAAGAACGTATTGGATTACGAACCTCACTTAGCTTTATTTGTAAGCAACGATAATCCATTATATTTTTACGATAAAATTTGCGATTTAGCCAATCATATTTTAACTCTAAACGGAGAATTATGGTTTGAGGTGCATGAAAAATATGCCGGTGACATAGCTTTGTTAATGACCAAAAACTCATTTAAAAATATTGAAATTATCAAAGACTTAAACCAAAAGCCAAGAATAGTTTTCGGTAAAAAAGTATAACATTTTGCACTTAATCACAAAGTTTTTTTCTGAGCCAGTTTTCGCTCTCTCCGCTTAATTTTTCTGCCACCATCAAATCAGCACATCCTTCAATACTTTTACCTGACAAATGGTAACACATACCTCTGTTGTAAAAACCTTTAGCATCCTTACTGTTTATTGCTATATAGCGCGTAAATGTTTTTATTGCTTCATCGTATTTTTTTAATTCTGCCAGACAGGTAGCTTTCGCAAAAAGACTTTGTGCATAATGCGGATTATTTATATCTACTTTATCAAATTCTTTTATTGCATCCGCATATCGGTTATATCCTTGTTCTACTTTTCCTAAAATGTAATATGCCGTAGTGTTTTTAGCATTTATTTTTTGTAGCATCAATGCATCTGTTTTGGCATCATCCCACATTTCATATTCAATATAAAACAAAGCCCGGTTAAGTATGGGCCATTCTTTATCAGGATTTTCGTGTGCCATTTCGGTGGCTCGTAAAATGCGTTTTTTAATTATTTCTTTTTGTTTTTCTTTGTGTTTTTCGGGCGTAATAATTTCCATTTCGTTTAGTAAATAACCGGCACCTGCAAATTTATCTATGATAAAGAGAACGTATCTTATATCCACCATAATATTTCTGCATCGGGCAGGATTATACATAATATCACTCATAGTACTCTCCCAGGTTCTGTCAAAATTTATTCCGATTAAATAACCATAAGCATCCAATGCCGGGCTACCTGAGTTGCCACCGGTTGTTTGATTTGAACCCGTAAAACATACACGCATCTCGTTATTTACTCCATAAATTCCATAATCTTTATTTTTTTCAAGTTCAATTAATTTTTGGGGTAAATCAAATTCTTCATCTCCGGGAATATATTTTTCTAACATCCCCGATAAAGTTGTATAATAGGTATATATAATTCCATCTCGGGGCGAAGAACCTTCGGCTTTGCCGTACGACAATCGCAGGGTGCTGTTTGCATCATACCAATATGTTTTATCAGGTATTATTTTCATTAACCCTTCCACATATTTTTGCATTAGCGTTTCATTTGTTTTTGTAAAATTCCGATAAGGTTCTGAAATATTATTGATAATATGCTTGTTGATTTCATTGTTTAATATATACACCGGATCTCGCGTAATTTTTGAAGCAAATGTTGCCCCCCCTGATTGAATAGCCTTGCGTATTTTTTTTTCATCTGTAAAAATTGATTTAGAATATAATTCATTTGCATAAGCCATAAAATTCCCTTTGTATTTCTTATTGATGGTAACAAAATATTCAGGTATATGTGTTTGCTTTATATTTTTATAACATATTTCAAAAAGTGTATAAAATAATTTTTTATCCGTATCGGTGTTATAATCTTTATAAAAAGCGTTTATTGTTTTTAATAATTTATCAAGTTCTTCCTTTTCACTTTTATTTTTAGCATACTCTTTTTGGTTGGTTGCAAATGTTTCAAACTTGCCGCTAAATCGAACGCACTCTGGCCCTGAAAAAATAAACTCACTAAGATACTCATAGGCGAGTAATAGATCTGTATTGTTTTGGTATAAATCTTTAATTTGACTAAGCAGATTAGCATACTGTGTGTGTGCATCATTTTGGAGAGCAAGTTGAGTGTACTCTTTTTCTAACTCTCTTTTTTTATCAATGGCATTAAATTGTTTTAAACCTTGTGTTTCTCCAATCCATTTTTTGTATGCATTGCTGATGCGTGCTTGCTTGGCAGAATATTGAATTCTGATTTTATCGCTGCTGCGCATATCTGCGTCAATAATATTTAGGGCAGCTTCGCGCATTTTAATTTTAGCAGGGTTAGCATGATTTACGATAAATTCTACAGCATTAGAAGTCAGGAATTGCTGTGTACGTCCAGGGAAACCAAAAACCATGGTAAAATCGTTTTCATTTACCCCCAACAATGAGATAGGAAAAGAATAACGAGGTTTATAGGGCACATTATCCGGAGAATATTCGGCAGGCTTATTATCCTTATCGGCATAAATTCTGAAAATGCAAAAATCACCTGTATGTCTGGGCCACATCCAATTATCGGTATCGCCACCAAACTTACCGATAGAGCCAGGGGGAGCGCCTACCAACCGAACATCTTTAAATGTTTCAGTAATAATTAAAAAATAGCTGTTGCCATAATTAAATGGCTTTATCTCTGCTTTATAATGTGTCCCTTTTACAGCTTCGCGTTTAAGTGTTTCGATATTTACTAACATTTGTTTGGCATCCTGGCTGATTACTTTTGAGGTAACATCTTCAATTGAAATTACGAAGGTTGCCGTTAAACCCGGGTTTGGCAATTCTGCTGATCGGCTCATTGCCCAAAAACCGTTTTTCAGATAATCATTTTCAATACTACTATGCGATTGTATTTGCGAGTATCCGCAATGGTGATTGGTAAACAACAAACCATCGTAGGAAACAACTTCTGCGGTGCAACCTCCGCCAAAATTTACTACAGCATCTTTTAAGCTCGATTTATTTACGGAGTATATTTCTTCAGCTGTAAGTTTGAGCCCTCTGGTTTGCATGGCGCTTTCATTTAGTTTCTTCAACAACGAAGGTATCCACATGCCTTCATCGGCTCGCAATGGTAAATAAAAAAATAAAAATACGGGAAGTAACAGTTTATTAATCTTTATGTTATTTATTTGTATAAACATTGGTTATTGGTTAATTGTTATTGGTTATTGGTTATTGATTGTCTTTATTGATTTTAAATCCTACCGGATTTACTTGTTGTTTTTTAGTAGAATACATTTCTGCATTAAATTCTTTAACATCATCCAAAGTAAGTGTCATCATCATTTCCGGGGTACGCTGCGAAGCCTCTAAAGAAGCCATACGCAGATGTTGATTTTTTACTGCAGCTGCTGCTAATTTTCTTATTTCGCGGGCATTTCCAAAAAATTTATCGCGATGATTGTAAGCTGTTTCAATAATATTAAACAGATGTTTTTTAGCGTTATCATCCGGCTGCAGAGCTTCGCTGGCGAGCATATTCAGCATAATTTGCATTAATTCATCGGTGTTATAATCGTGAAAAACGAAGGTGCGTTCAAAGCGCGATTTTAATCCCGGATTGGTAGTTAAAAATTCGTTCATGTTATCCGTATATCCTGCTGCTATAACTACAAAGTCATCGCGATTATCTTCCATGCGTTTAAGCAAAGTGTTGATAGCTTCCATACCAAAAGCATCGTTGTTTCCTTGATTTAATGCATAGGCTTCGTCTATAAACAATACTCCTCCCAAAGCCTTATCTACCATGTCGGCTGTTTTAATGGCGGTTTGTCCGCTATATCCTGCTACCAGCGCTTCGCGGTCACACTCTATTAAATGCCCTTTTTCTATAATACCCAAGGCCCTGAATATTTTGGCAAAAATGCGTGCAACGGTTGTTTTACCGGTTCCGGGGTTACCTACAAAAACACTGTGTAAAACAAATTTATTTAATACGTTTTTGCCTATTTCTTTGTAATATTTTACCAGTTTAACCAATTCATTAATTTCTTCTTTAACATTTTGTAGTCCCGTTAAATTGTTTAATTCTGCCAAGGCTTCTTTTAATAGTTTATCATCTACCTGTATATCCAGTGTTTTGGCTGTACCCATGCTGAATATTTTTTGTATATCGGGTAAAGTAATGGTTGATAGTTCTTCTTCGCTTAGTTGATTAATATTTTCGTTTTGCATTAAACGCAATCCCATATTCATTTTTGCTTCGTCAACAACGCTCATTACAAATCGGGCATTGCCAAAGGTTCTGTCTCTATCGCGATAGGCCTGAGTAAATTTGGTAAATAAATATTCGCGTGCATCTTGTTTTAGTTGTAATTTTCTGTTTTTAAAGCCGAGAAATGCTATTTCCATCATTTCTTCGGGTTGATAGTCTTCAAAATTAAAATAATGGTTAAAGCGCGATTTTAATCCCGGGTTCGATTCTAAAAATGATTTCATTTCTTGCGGGTATCCGGCAACTACAATTGCAATATTTCCCGCACCATCGCTCATTTCTTTTAAAATGATTTCGATAGCTTCTTTGCCAAAATCTTTGTTATCATGGTCGTTTCTGTGTAGGGAGTATGCTTCGTCAATAAACAATATACCACCTCTGGCTTGTTCAATGCATTTTTTCGTTTTGGGAGCCGTTTGGCCGATAAACTCAGCTATCAAATCGCTTCTGTCTACTTCATGCACGTGTCCTTTGGTTAACAAGCCCATCGCTTTATAAATTTTACCCAACTGTTTGGCAATGGTTGTTTTTCCTGTTCCCGGATTGCCGGTTAGTACGGCATGCAAACTTATTTTTCCACTTTCTTCGAATCCTTTTTCTTGGCGTATTTTTAAAAATTGTAGATATTTTACATAATCGCGAATTTTTTGTTTTATGTTTTGCATACCTACCAATTCATCCATTTTAGCAAGAAGTTCCTCTAATGTCGCTTCATCTATATTATTTTTTTCCTCTTGGGGTTGACCGGCAATAAAACCTGCACCGGCTTTGTATAGTTCGGGTATGCCTTCTTCAAAGGTATTGTTTACATTAAACAAAGCTGTGCCCACCAAATGATCCATAAATACTATTTCTACTCTGTACGCATCATTGTGCCACGTTCCTGCCGCGCTTGAACCCCAGCCGCTGCATATTACTTTTTTATTTTCGTTGAACAAAAACAACTCGCTGGTTGTGCCTTTTAATTGCCCTGCGTCATTGTAAAAATTATAAACTATTTCGCAATACCAGTTTTTTTCGAGTTTATTATTTAAAGTTACCTCAGCCCATATATATCGGGTTTTATTTCCGTCAAAGGATATAAGGTATTTGCGTTCGTTATTTCTTGGTAATTGGTAATCGCCTTCAAAAAATTTGATGCTTTCTATATCAAAAAATGGATTATTAGATGGGCTGACTTCTTTTTCATCCTCTATAAAAAATTTCTGAGAGGCTATTAACTTGTTATCAATATATGCATGCCATATATATTCGCCTTTATTCCAAAATGCACCCTGAGCGGGATTTCCCCAACCTTCTCTGATAAATGTGATATTATCCTCCATACGTATGGGATAATCTTTGTTTATTTCGCATATCTTTTCTTCTTTACCATCAATAACTTTATTGCAAAGTAATTTTATATTGGCCGACCAGTTTTCTTCATCAAATAGTTTGTTATAAAATGAAAACTCAACATAAATGTATGACACTTCACATTTGTTAAATACTCTGCGGTATTTTTTCTTACTGTCACCAAGCCATTCAGTAGAGGCGTAAGTTAAAAGTGATTTGAACTTATATTTTATAAATTTAGAATCTTGTGCTTTGCTCATAAATAAAATGCTTTAGAGTAATGCGTAAATATAAATATAATTTTATCTTAGCAACAACAAAAAATAAAAATTACAGTCGACCTAACAGGTATAAAGCCGCTCCTTCTTTCAGGGAAAAATTGGTATAACTTATTTTTTGTATATTCAATAGTTTAACAATCAGTTGGAGCATACACGAAGATATAACAATCAAATCTCTTCTAAAATCGGGTAATCCTTTAAGTTTATTACGGTAACGCACATCGCTTTTAATTAGTTGTTGCAATAAATTTTGTAAGTCATTCAGGTTAAAATTGTCGTAATATATATTTTTGGCGAATAATATTTCATTTTGCCCGGCCAATATATCGGCAAATGTTTCAAAACTGCCGGCAGTGCCTACCAGTAATGCCGGTTTAAACTTTTTACAAGCATCTAAAAGCTCAGAAATATTATCGGTAATATATTTTTCAATAGCATATATTTGCTGTGGCAGCATAGGGTCAGCGGGTTTAAATAAATCATACAATCTGGTTATGCCTAACTGATAACTTTTTTTCCAGTAAACCCTTTGATTGTCGGCTATGATAAATTCGGTGCTTCCACCGCCAATATCCATAATTAAAGACAATTCGTTGATTACTCCCGATGCTCTGGCGCCCCAATAGATTAATTCTGCTTCTTTGTTACCGTCAATAATTTCAACTTTTATCCCAAAATTTTCGATTGAATTTTTTAAGGCTTTGCCGTTTATTGCATCTCGTATAGCCGAAGTTGCAAAGGCATAAGTTATTGAGCAATCATATTTATCGGTGTATTGTTTAAATTGCACAACTGCCTGTAATGCTCTTTGTATAGCTCCGGCTGAAATTAATTTGTTTTGAAAGCTTCCCGAACCCAATTTAACCGGTATTCTGTCCATAAAAATTCTATGGAGACTATTATTAATTTTTTCAGCTATTAATAAATTAAATGTATTGCTACCTAAATCAATTACACCAATTTTTTGTTGCATCGGTAAATATTATTCATCTGTTGAGCTCTTCTTGTTTTGCGAAATATATCCATAACCCGGCTTTACAACTTCAACCCATCTGCCTTTTACGCGGGCCCGGATAGTATTATCATACATGGCTTCTGTTGTAACGGCCGGCAACCAGAATTTACCGATATAGGCCGCATTTAATTTAAAGCGAAAAGTTTTACTGGTGTTTGCGGCCAGGTTATAATAGGTATATACTCTGTCATCACGAATATCCTGATAGGTGGCATAATCATTTTGGGTAGCGGACACAAAATCATCCATGCGTGCATTGTGTATTTCCCAGCCACTGGCAAACATTTGATTAATCGCCATTTCTGCCAAGTAGCCGCGTTTGCCCGGGTTGCTTACAGTTACTTCGGCAATAAAATCTGTGCCTTGTTCTAATTTTGTAATATCAATACTTTTGCCATGGGTTGAATAGTAAGATACATTTAGGGTAACATTATTTGCTGTTTGATTATCTTCATTGCTTCCTGCCGGTGGTATTCCTTCTGCAGTAATTTTAACATACAGCGCTCCTTTACCCTGATTGGTTAAATTTAGTATTGTTTGTTTAGCAGCCGATGATGTTTTAATTTTTTGCTGAAATACTGCACGCTGAGTTGTTTTATTGATTGTTTGCGCACCATCAACCTTACAGGTAAAGCTCATAGTTTTGTCGTTTGGTGTCATACCCAGGTATTTACTTACAGCTATTAAACAATATGCTGTGGTTTGTGTGCTCATCCAATCATCGGTATTCAGTTCTTTGGCTATTTCTTTCATCAATGCAGTAGCTTTAGCATTTTCTTTTATTAAACACATTGTTTCTAAAATCATGGCCTTATCGCGTATATCGTTTCCGAAGGTATACGATAATTCGGTGTATTTAGGTATGGCTGTGGAAGTTCCTTCGATAAGTGTTTTTGCGACACTTTGTTGTCCGCTTAAATAATAAGCTGCGGCTAATCGCCAGCGAGCCGGTAATGACAGATTTTTCATTTCTCTTAAGCGGTTCATAGCTCCTGTTTCAGGTTGTTTAGCTAAAGCAAGCGTGTAAAGTCTATATGCTTGTGTCAGGTCATCATACTGTGCATTGCCATAATATGAACTGTTGGTAGTACCTGCTCGCCAGTTGCGTGCCATTTTTTGCTGGTATTTAATCCAGTTTTGTTTCCACACTCCGGGAATTCTGTAACCTTTCGTTTCTGCTTCGAGCATAAAGTGTCCTGCGTAGCTTGTTCCCCATTCGCTGTTTTCAGTAGTACCGGGCCAATAAGCCAATCCACCTTCAGGTGTTTGAAATAGTTGAATATGGTCAATTGCCGCATTGATATTATTATTTATTTCAGCTTTAAAATTATTATCCAGTTCCATAACGTTTTGTAAATATAACTGCGGAAAGGCTGCAGAAGTGGTTTGTTCTATACAACCATGGGGATAACTGATAAGATATTTTAAGCGATTACCGAGGTTGATTTGGGGTATGCTCGATACTTCGAGGGTTACCGAGTTGGTTCCTTCAATACCTTTTAAGCCAACGGTGGTGCTCCAGTTTTTACCGGGCTCAATAATTGCTTCGGTTACATCGGTATGTATAGGATTGGGGTTGCGAATATCTATTTCGATTTCGTGTTTAGCTATTTCATTACCGCTGCGTGCAATTACTTTAATTTTGCCTACACCGGTGCGTTGTACCACATCCATTTCAAAATTCAATACTTCATCACCAATTTTATTGAAGTTTAAACTTTGCTTGGTTTTATTTATTGGTTTAAAATATTCGTTTGGTAAAATTTCTACGGTAACGTTTTTAATATGAGGTTCCATCGCAAATACATTTACCGGTAATTGCACGGTTTCGCCCGGGCTTAATACACGGGGCAGCGTTGCCAATACCATTAGCGGATTGCGAACTGCAATATTTTTTTCGGTATGTCCGTAGGCATTTTCATGGCGCGCTATCAGCATTACTCTTACCGAACCAACATAATTGGGTATGGTGAGTGTATGGGTAGCTGTGGAATTTGCATTAAGCTGATGAGGTCCTGAGAACCAAATCATGGGCTTAAACCGGTTGGCTTTAGCACCTTTTTTAACCTCAGACTCTCCGTCACCACCTATTGCGAGTAGTTTATCTAATTTAGCCGCATATGCTCCCATAACCTCATCGTACAAATCCCAGGTTTTTACTCCCAGTGCTTCGCGGCTGTAAAAATGTTTCCATGGGTCGGGTGTTTTAAAATTTGTTAGGTCTAACAATCCTTCGTCAACCATGGCAAGGGTATAGGTCATAGGTCTTCCTTTATCTTCTTTAACCGTTATAGTAGTTTTGCTCTCGGGGCGTATAACATCGGGCATACTGACAACGGGATATAAATGCGATTCAGGATTTTCAACCGTTAGCGGCAGCACGCCATATAACCGGATAGGTAAATCGTTGGCTGTAGCAGCATGTGGTTGTAACAACGAAACATTAACATATACATTGGGAGCCATTTGAGAGGTTGCAGTAAATTCAAAGCGTGTTTCTCCTTCTTGTGTTTCTACCGAATATTTTTCTATTACTTTGGTGCCCGATTCTATGCATATTATGGCTCGTCCTTTGGCTGATGAGGGGATGGTTACTTTAACTTGTTCACCAACATTATATTTTTGTTTATCGGTAGAAAAGCTAAGCATTGAAGCATTTTCATTATCTTTTCTGTTTGCCCGTGCCCACTGTGGCCAATCTATATATACTGTTTGTCCGCTGGCGTGTCCTCCTTCCGGGTCTTTGACATAAATAAGGTATCTGCCCCAGGAAGGTCTGTTTATACGCAAGTTAAATTTTCCTTTTCCGTTGCTGGTGTTTATCCTTGTATCTAAAACAGGTATAACGCTATTGCTGGCGATGTAACTGGATAAATCTCGGTTGTAATTATCCCACCACCAGCGCCATTGTATCTGATAGACATTTACTTCAATGTTTCTTCTGGAAACCGCTTTTCCGTTTGCATCTACTGTGGCAATTTCTACAATATGGTCTTTGTCGGTTTCTAATGTGCCATAATAATCATTTCCTCGGGGTGCTTTTACACCCACATAATATTGGTAAGGCGAGTAAATTACCGATTGTCTGTCTATACTAAAATCTCCTCCTTCTTCAAAAACACGTGTAACAAAAGTAGCTTTAAGCATACCCGGGGCATTATCACCAATATTAAAATCAGGGTCAGTGGTTGCGTTGCCTTCTTCGTCCAAATTATTGTCAAATATGGTTTGTTCTTCCGAACTAAATGGGCGTGTGGGATCGTCAAAAGTAAAGTCTTTAAAAGCAGGAAATGAGGTATGAGCCTGATTAAATGTTACGTCTATTTTAGCGCGCAGTTTTTTAGCAGGTGCTCCATGCAGCCATTTTGAATTTATCTTTATTTTGTTTTCAGCATTGTATTTAGCAAGTATTTCTTTGCCAAAATCCAAATATACTTTTAAACGGTTGGGTTTAACTGTTTCTATACGCAATGATTTATTAAATTCCCTGTTTCCGACTTTTATGTATGCAGTATAGTATCCGGTGGGGGCATCCGGTGGGGTGGCGGTTCTAAAATCATAAACACCGTTTTTGTGTTTAGTGCGAATCATTTTTTGAATCTGAGTACCCATGGGGTTATATAGTTCCATACTAACCGGATGATTTAATGGCAATATCTTTTCCATGTCTTCCAACATAAAAGCAAGATAAATAGAATCGCCCGGACGCCAAACACCTCGCTCGGTGTAAATAAATCCTTTTACTCCTTTTTGCACTGTTTCTCCGCTTACATCAAACTTGCTCATTGAAAGCGCTTCACCATCCCGCATGCGTAAATAGCCGCGTTGACTTCCTTTTTTAGCAATCAGAACAAAGGGTTTTTCATCAAGTTTAATTTGTCCCATACCTTTAGAATCGGTGGTTAGCTGACCTATTTTTTGTTGCTGAAAATCGAAAAATTCTACCTGGCAATTGCTCAACGGTTTAGTTGTTTTAAGGTCATTTAAAAATACATTCATTACCCTGTCGTTACCGGCTTTGGCTACAATTCCTATATCAGAAATTAAAATATTTTTTGATAGTCCTTTTCCATGATAATAAGATGCATGGCAAGGATTATCTCTTTCTCTGTAATCGTAATCATAATAATAATATTCGTCATAATCATCTTCATAATAATATCCGTAATCAGAATTACCCCAGTGTTTCTCTGTCCATTCTTTTTCTGGCTGAGGTTGTAATTCAACTATTTCGGTGTTTTGCGAAGCATTGCTGCATTCATAATTTGAATAGTTTTTATTGAATTTTATTTCTACTCTGTATAACGCTCCCGGCTCGGGTTTTATAATTTCTGCAAGGTCTATCGAAAAGCGGTTCCATTCGTTCAATTTTAGTTTACCGCCTTTATTAAGTTCTATTCTTTTTTGTAAAATATTTTTACCAACACGTTTCAGCTGACTGTTTCCATTCATATCATTAACCTGTAAAAACTGTACAATATTGTTTTCATAAATGCGCATTACACTAACGTCAACAGCTTTCAGGTTTACCGCTTCAAAGGTAAAGAGCATGCCTTTTTCGGATGTTGGTACAATTACACCTTCGCCTACTGCTCTAACATCTGGTTTTAGTTGTTCAAATTCTACTTCAACCGATTTTTCGTCAGGACAAGTATAACCATGAATATTTTTTATCCCTCTGTACACATTTACTTCGGTAATACCGCTTAATCGTTGAGAAGGATAGATCATTACTTTATGCCCTTCTACCACATAATTGAGATTGAAGGAATTTTTAATTGTTATTAATCCTTTAAAGGATTGATTTTGCATGATAGGGTCAGAAAAATGAACGATAACAAATTGCTCGGGTGTTTGATTAACATTGATATAGGTTATTTTAAAATCGCCTAATGCAGGTACTTCAATAATCCTCTCGCCCGAATCGTTTGACCGAACGGGGCTTCCGTTCCATGCTAATTTTACAAAACTTTTATTATCACCGCGCTGTATTTCGTGTACAACGAATCTGTAATTAAGCGGATCTATCTCTATCCATTCTATGTTTAATTCTTTATTATTTTGCCAAGCTTTGATGGTTTTTTTTAATTTATCGCTTTCTGTATAATCGTTTATTTGTAATCTTCCTTCCAGTTTTTGTCTTTTAAGATTGGTATTTTCGTAAGTATTTAAGCCTTCAATACAAACCCATAATGCTTGCTGGCGTGTTGCAAAGGTGAAGTCAAACACTTTAAACTGCTTTGGTACCTCCATTAATTTTGCCAGATGAAAACTTACCTGATATGTTGTTCCGGGTTCAAATGATTTATCGGGTTTAAATTCTATGGTGCTTTTATCAAGCCAATGAGTTTTACCGCTGACAGCCGGTTGAAATGTGAAAAGTTGTTGTTCTATTTCTTTACCCGGCACTGTATTTTGATTACTATCAAAATCAGAAGCCAGCCGTATTTGTATTGTATTTCGGGTAGATATAATACCCGATGTATAAGCAGCTATATAATTGGCAAATCCGGGGTTTATCTCGATTTTCTTTTTTACATTTTGACTACAGCCGAAAAGCAAAAAAGTTAATATTAAACCAAAAATTACGGGGGCTTGTTTTCTGAATTTCATAGTTGTTGGGTTTATATATAAGCAATATTAATACAAATCCCCTAGCAAATAAATGTTTGTTAAAATTTGCTATAAATTATTTATTATTTGTTTGTAATGGGCAATTTTTTGCTGTATGTTAAATGTATGGCTATCGGATAATTTAAACCCAAATTCAGCATTAGAAATTTGAAATAAATTCAAATTTTCCGCCAGAGGCGGACTGAGTGCTTTGGTAAAGGGGGCGGGATTTGGGTTATCCGCCATCAGGCGAGCATTAGGCATGCTAATGCGTAATGTGGGTTAAATTGTAAGGACTAAGAATACATCAGCAAATATATACAAATGCCCCGTCAATAAATTGACAGGGCATTTATAATTAACTAACTATTACTTAACCTAAAACAGAATAGTGAGTTGTGCTTATTATTTTGTTTTCAGCATATTGTCTTCTTTAACAGGCATGCCGGCATCTTCTACTTGTTCTACGTTTCCTTTTATTTTTAAAATAACCGTTGGGTTATCAGGGTCGTTACAAGTTACCGTAACTTGTTTATTAATGGGGCCTACACGTTTTGTGTCATAATTTACTTTTATAACAGCCGATGCACCCGGTTTAATAGGGTCTTTTGGCCAATCGGGAACAGTACAACCGCAAGAACCCTGAGCATTAGAAATTACCAAGGGTGCATTACCCGTATTGGTAAATTTAAATTCGCAGGAACCGTTGGAATGTTGTTTAATATTACCATAATCGTGCACATCTTTCTCAAATTTTATTTGAGGTCCACCGGTACTTTGTGCCAATGCCGTATTTTTAAGACCTGCGAAAGCCAAGAAAAGAACTCCAATTGATAAGGCTAAATTTTTCATACTCTTTTTATTTAATGGTTTAAAGTTATTGAATATTTTATTTTAATCTGCGGGTTTAACAAAACATTAACACCGCAAGTTTTTTATTGGAATATTATCTAAAATCATGCCGAAAAAATGAGTATAACGGTATGTTTTATGTTTATCTACTTATTAGCATTATACAATACACCGAGGTTATATTGAAAAATGTAATATACTACCGCTAAGAAGCCTCTTGAGCGGCCGGATGGCACTCCGGTTATCCTGATAATATGTTGTTGCAATCAAACATTCAGCAAATTATCCTAAAATAAACATCATAAATAAAAAAATTCTGTATTTCAGAAAATATTACTATACTTGTGCCAATGAGTAATTTAATCAGATTAATATTAAGCAATTCGAGCATACGCATATTGGTATATGTGTTTGCTATGATAGTGGGTATAACCATATTTTTTCTGGTAGTAGGTTATTATACTCAGATGCGTATATATGAAAGGGGTGAGTTGCAAAAACTAAGCGGTGTTGCCAACACGCTGGCGCTGCAAATTGACGGTAATATGCATCAAACTTTATACGAACACTATCCCAGAGAAGAACAAATAAAAAGTGTACGCGAAGTAGATTTATATTATGAGATACATAAAATACTTAAAAATGCAAAAATAGCTAATAATATAGACAGCCCTATATACACCATGGTATATTCAAAAGAAAGGGGGTATTTTGAATTATGCATCTTTTCCGATTCTGTTTATTGGCGTTCTCCGTGGAAAAAATTCAAACCGGAACATATAGAATATTACACCACAGGCGGAAAAATAGGGCCTTATGTTGATGAGCATGGAACGTGGCTATCTGCTTTGGCGCCTATAAAAAACTCGAAAGGAGAAATTGTTGCTGCTGTACAGGTAGATGAACTATTTGATGATTTTATCTGGCGAACTCGTAAAGAAATAGGGATTGAAGCATTAATATCATTGGTTATCATAGGAATCGTTGCTTACATTTTATTACGCTCAATCAGAGGAATACTTAAAAAAGAAGAAGCGCTGACAAAAGAAATATTACAATCTAACCAAATAATAGAACAAAAAAATAAGGATATTACCGATAGCATTCAATACGCCAAACGAATACAAGAAGCTATTTTACCATCCGAAGAAATTATTCGTAAAAGCTTACCGGATTCTTTTGTGCTTTTTATTCCGCGAGATATTGTAAGCGGTGATTTTTATTGGTTTGCCGAACACAATGACCGCGTACTTATTGCAGCCGTAGATTGTACCGGACACGGTGTACCCGGTGCTTTTATGAGTATGATTGGCAATACCTTGTTAAATGAAATCGTAAATCAGAAAAATATTTCAGACCCGGGCGAAATTCTGAATGCCTTAGATGCCGAAATTAAAAAGGCATTAAAGCAAGAAGGCAACAATCCTGAAACACGTGATGGCATGGACCTGGCATTGGTTTCTATTTGTAAAAATTACCAAAATTTAAAATTCTCCGGAGCCTTCAGACCTCTGTTACATATCCGCAACGGTGTATTATCCGAAATAAAAGCAAACCGCTTTCCGATTGGTGGCGGTGGAGCATATCAGAAAACCGGTTTTACAACAACTAACATAGAACTGCAAAAAGGCGATATTTTATATCTCTTCAGCGATGGTTACCCTGACCAAATCGGAGGAAATAACCATAAAAAAATTACAACCAAAAGATTTAAGGAAATTATTCTATCCAATATCAACAAACCTATGCACGAACAAGGTAAAATTTTAAAAAACGAATTATCTAATTGGCAGGGAGAAAACGAACAAATGGACGATATACTGGTAATCGGCATCAGGGTATAACTACATATGAAATATTTATTATATTTTTTTTGTTTATTTATATACAACTACATTTTTTCACAAAATTTTTCGGGCATTACCGTCAACGGCAATTTAAGAGACTTATCTTTTATACCTGAACCGGACAAAGAAATTACCACTGTATATACCTTAAGCAACACCACCCGGGATACAGTTTTTATAAAAAATATTGAGCTTCCGGTGTATGTTACAACATCAACACAAAACAAATATATATTACCCCAACAAAGTATAGAAATACCCATAACTTATAAGATTGACGGATTGCCCGGAAGATTTTTTAAAACTGTAATTATAAACATCCAAATTAACAACCAACACATAAGCATACCGCTTAGCCTAAAAGGCTATGTAATAGAAAAAGAATTATGGAACGGCAAGATAGAAACATATAAAAATCTTATCGGGGTAAATGTTATACCCTTTACAGACACTCTATTCTCTTTTACTGATCTGCGATTTATGAATAAACATAAATTCATAAATTTTATAAACGATATTACATACGAAATTGATTATACCGGCATCTCCATCATCAGAATTGAATTAAAATTACATTCATTTAAACCCCGAACTGAAATTGATAAACTGCTTACACTTTTAAAAAATAATATTATACAAGAGCTTGAAAAAAGAAAATATTCTAAGCAACAAATATTTTTTGCAACCAGCGAAACACTTGACAAAACCATCGAAAATACTGCTATAAAAGCCTATATCAATTTACGCTCCGAAAATTACAGCAACGAAAAATTAACTAAGAGCGGTTTTATTTACGATACCCTAATGTATAAAACGGAAGAAATAAACTACCAGGATGAAAATATATATGGTTATTTATCAATAATTGATGTAAATACCGCGCTAAACAAACATCCTGAATATTACACCTTTACTGATAGATTAATAAAAGCTGTGTTGGCAGATGGAACAGCTATCGTGCAGATGCGTTATTTCGGCAATACAAATAAAGAGATTGAAAAACATTATAAATCCATACAAAAACAAATAATTAAAACCCTTGCCAATGAAGGAATAAACACTGCAAAAATTGAATTTACCATACCTTATTTTGAACAAACCGATAGTGAGAAAGCAGCAATCATGTTGGTACATTATTCACCGCTCAGTAAAATTTCGCAAGCTAATACTTTGCAATTAAATTATACTCCGAAACAAGACAACGAAGCAAAATTATATAACGACCTGCCGGTATATAAATTTAATTACACCGATGACAAAAAAAAATTTGAGGATGAAAACGGAGAATTTAAAAGCTGGCTCATTCCGATAATTAATGCATTAAAAGAAAACAAAAAAATAAGATTTATTATTGAAGCCAGTGCAAGTAACGCTCCCAACCAAGAGAAAAAAGACAATAAATATATTGCCCGCAAGCGTGCCGAAGAAATTAAAAAATCACTATTGTTTAATCTGAACCAACAACAAATTAATCAAGACCGATATACTTTTACCGAACCATTAATTTTAACGCAGGGTCCTACCTACAGTGCATATTTATATAAGTTGTCATTCTACTCGCAATATCAATACATAAAAGTTATACCGGTTTATGATACATTATATACTGAAGATGATAACAAAAATATTTATCCGTATATGGTAAACTTTAATTACAATAACTTTGAAATACCCGTAAATTCTACTGTTTTTCAGAATTTTACTGAACGATTAATAAATGAAATAAACAGAAAGGGATATGCAAGTATAATCATTGAATCAAGTTCATCCAGAGTGCCTACAGCTTCTTATAAAGATAATATGAACTTATCGTTTAACCGTGCCGAAAAAACCATCTTTCAGTTACGTCAGGAACTAATTAATAAAGGTATAAATCCTGACAGATTAATCATAAGCGAACAAAGAATATTGGTACAAGGGCCTGAATATAGTAATGATTACCATAAAAACAGTTTTATATACGAACAATACCAGTATATTAAAATTATACCGGATGATTTATTCAAACGATAAGAGATTTAGCTTCTATAAATCTACTTTGCCAACCGGCAGATAATGGCTTTAAAAAAGCTTTACTAAAAGAATTTTTATCGTGTACCAGATTATCAAAAAACAATGTATCATCTTTAATTATACCTTCTTTATAAAGACGATTTAATTTATTCATATCAGTAATAAAAATTTCTTCGTTTAAAAAGAATGCTGTTTTTTGACGGTTGGTAAATGATATACCGGTATAATTTTCTATAGCTTTTATCAGTTGAACCGATTTATCAATAGAGCAGCCTGATGCTTTAACCTTTGATTCATCAACAAAGATTACTACAAACAAATTATGAAACAATTCAATGCATGCCTGCAAAGCATTTCCGTGCGATGACCAGGAAGTAAGAAAATCATGTGATGCTGATTTTATATACTCTGTTTGACTTAGTGTTAAAAAACGTTCTGCCTGATATATCCATACTTTGCTGTCAGGGGGTAGTTCTTTCCAATTCATAAATCTTCGGCATTTGCTATTAATTCGGCTACATCGAGCACTTGTATTTGGTTTTCTTTATTGAAGTTTTTTACGCCATCTGTCATCATGGTGTTGCAAAAGGGGCAACCGGTAGCAATAATTTCGGGGTTAAGCTGCAATGCTTCTTCGGTGCGTTCTATATTAACTTCTTTATTGCCTTTTTCGGCCTCTTTAAACATTTGTGCCCCGCCTGCACCACAGCAAAAACCTTTTTGTTTGCAACGTTTCATCTCTAACAACTCGGCATCGAGTTTTTGTATAAGTTCGCGAGGAGCCTCATACTCTGCGTTGGCTCTGCCTAAATAACATGGGTCGTGAAAAGTAATTTTTTTACCCTTATAACTGCCTCCGCCTTTTAACTTTAATCTACCCTCATTAATTAGTGATTGTATAAACTGCGTATGATGCATTACCTGATAGTTTCCTCCCAATTCGGGGTATTCATTTTTTATTGTATTAAAACAATGCGGACATGCGGTTACAATTTTTTTTACCTGATAGGTGTTTAAGGTTTGTATATTTTGCATGGCCTGCATTTGAAATAAAAATTCGTTTCCGGCACGTTTAGCGGGGTCGCCCGTACAGGTTTCTTCGGGTCCCAACACTGCAAATTTAACTGCTGCTTTGTTTAAAATTTTTACCAATGCTTTAGTTATTTTTTTGGCTCTGTCGTCAAAACTACCGGAACAGCCAACCCAAAAGAGTACCTCCGGACTCTCGCCTGTTGCCAAATAATCTGCCATTGTTTTTATATTCATAAGATAAGCATTTGTTTATTCATTAGCCCAATTCAATCTGTCGGCTGGCGAAAACTGCCAGGGTGCTCCATTGTTTTCAATATTGGTAAACATAAGTGTTAATTCCTGAGGAGCTTTGCTTTCTTCCATTACCAGGTATCTTCTTAAATCCAGAATGATTGAGAGCGGGTCAATGTTAACCGGACATTCTTCAACGCAGGCATTGCAGGAGGTGCAGGCCCATACTTCTTCAGGAGTAATATAGTTACCAAGCAACGATTTGCCATCACTAAAATTGCTGCCTTGTTTTTTTATTTGTTTGCCTACCTCTTCCAGCCTGTCGCGGGTATCCATCATAATTTTTCGGGGCGAGAGTAATTTACCGGTTTGGTTTGCAGGGCAAACAGAACTGCAACGACCACATTCGGTGCAGGTATATGCATCTAAAAGTTGTTTCCAGGTAAGATCTTGTATATCTTTTGCGCCAAATCGCTGGGGCGTATTGTTTTCTGCGCTTGCAGCATAAGGATTGGCATTGGGATCGAGCATCAGTTTAACTTCGCGGGTTACACTTTCTAAGTTAGTAAATTTGCCTTTGGGTTGAAGATTAGAAAAAAAGACATTCGGAAATGCCAATACAATGTGAAAATGCTTGGAGTAAGGCAAGTAATTTAAAAAGACTAAAATACCTATAATGTGAAACCACCAGGCTATGCGTTCGGTTAGTATCAATGTTACATCCGAAAAATTTTTCATCACAGGAGCCAATAAAACAGAACTTACGGGAAAACTGCCAGACGCGATATAATGTGATACTCCTCTTTGTTGTAATAGATAATCTGCCGCATTCATTTTTAAAAATGCTATCATAAGGCAAATTTCTACTATCAGAATAATGTTTGCGTCCGATTTGGGCCATCGGGTCATTTCTCTGTAATGAAAACGTTTGGTTTTAATAAGGTTTCTGCGTATTAAAAATATTACACAGGCAATTATTACCAATAAGGCTAATATTTCGAAGGAGGCTATCAGAAAATTATAGAAGTTGCCTAATGAAGCAAATGCCCGATGCGAGCCGGTAATACCGTCAACTATGATTTCAAGCAGTTCTATATTGATGATTATAAAACCTGCATATACCAGAATGTGTAATATGCCGGCTATGGGTCGTGTAATCATTTTGCTTTGCCCGATGGCAACCAACAGGGTAGTTTTAAACCTCTCTGCTTTGTTATCGCTGCGGTTTAGTGGTTTACCCAAACGTATGTTAGAAATTATCTCGCGAATTTTTATGATAAAAAGAATTGTTGCAGTCAACAACAAGGCTATAAACACTACATTTTCAACCTGCATCTTAGTTGTTTTTTAGTATTTGCTTTAATTTTTTTTCATCGCGGGCATCCAGTTTTATGCCTTTATCTTTTCTGCCGAATACAGAAAAATGAACATATCGGTTAGGATGTTCTCTGATGTTTTCCAATAAACGATTGAGTTCATCATTTGTTTTAACCAGTTCTTTGTATAGGCTATCGTTTTTAATCAGGCTACCCAAAGTTCCTTCGCCTTTATTTACAGATTCCAGAACACTATTGATACCGGCCATGGTTTTATTAATTTTATTGATAGTTTGGGTTAGTTCCAAATGCGAAATTGTGTCGGTAATGGCAGCGGTATTGTTTATTACCTTGGTTATTTGATTATTGCTTTTTTGTATGTTACCAACGATATTATCAATTTTGTTGATGGTAGCCGTAATTTTTCCGGTTTCATCAACCATTTGATTTAATCGGGTGGTGAACTCGCTGAGGTTTTTTCCGGTTGTGGCAAAATTATCAATGGCTATTTTCAGTTTATCTTTGCTTCCGCCTATTACCCCACTTATGCCTTCGGTTAAAGTATCTAAAGAACCAAGCAAGCTTTCTATTTTAAATTTCAAGGGCGCTATTTGTGCGTCAATCTTTTCCTGCATACTAACTTGCCTGTCTGATACAAGCGTATCACCGGGTTGAGCCATCTTATCTGATTTACCATATTTAATATCAATGGCCCGGGTACCTAATAAGTCGGCATTAAATATAATAGCCCGCGAATCTTTCGGAAAAACTACGCTTTTGTTGTCTATGCTAAATTTTACAATTATTTTGTCGTGTTCAATGAATGTAATTTCGGTAACTTGCCCAACCTTCATACCGCTTACAATTACCGGGCTGGGCACAACCAACCCGTTTATATCCGAGTAAACAGCTATAAATTCCCTGCGTTTTTTAAATAAATCTATTCCTTTAAGGTAATTAACCCCATAAATAAGGAATGCTACAGCTACAACTACCGTGATTCCAATTTTTACTTCTTTGCGTATTTTCATTTTTCTGCCAGTTCTATGGCTTTTTGCAGCTGAATGCGTTCACCGTTTAAAAAGCATACCACAAATGCCGTTGGGTATTTTTCGCGAACTTGCGTTTGCAGCTTTTTAGCCTCCTCAAAGTTAGTGGTTTTTCCGTAAGTATATTTATAAATTCCATCCTGATAATAAAATTCCACATTTTCGAGCCCTTTAAAGTTTGAGGGGTTAATTTCTAATGCTTTAGGCGAAGTTGTAAACTGTATCTTAAACAGTACTTTATTTTTAAAATCCTCGTCAGGATGACGCGGACTTCCCTTGTCGGTATTTGATTGTTTTTCTGTTGATTTTTCGTTATGAATGGTATTTTGGGATGTATTATCCTGTTTGGTTTGGTTATCTTGTTGTTTGGATGATATATTTTTAATACCATTTTTTTCGTCTATTTCATTTTTATAATCCACAAATGCCTTAAAGATTGCCAGGGCAATATTTTTTTGATTCTCTTTATCGTTTAAAACTTTTTCTTCTTCCGGATTGGTAAGGAAACCGGTTTCTATGAGCACGCTGGGCATATTTACCTGGTGCAACACCAAAAAACCGGCTTGTTTAACTCCCCGGTCAATAATATGAGGAGTAACGGCCATGTATTGTTGTATTTTTTCTGCAAAACTCATGCTTCCTTTCAGGTAGGCAGAAGCAATTAAACTTAACGCTATATAATTGTCGGGGTCTTTGGGGTTAAAGTTTTGGTATTTTTTCTGATAATTATCTTCGGTAAGAATAACAGAGTTTTCTCTTTCGGCTACTTTAAACTGGGCATCGGTTTTATGTAATCCCAACACGTATGTTTCGGTGCCTTTAGATGCCGTATTTTGCGAAGCGTTGGCATGTATGCAGATAAACAGGTCGGCTTTATGCTTATTGGCAATTTTAGCGCGTTCTGCCAAATCAACAAACTGGTCTTTGGTGCGTGTATATACTACTTTAATATGATTGCCATATTCGTTTTTTATCATTTCGCCCAAATACAAAGATATGGCCAGCGCCACATCGGCTTCGTGCGAAAACTTGCCCAAACAACCGGGGTCTTTACCGCCATGTCCGGGGTCTATAACAACAGTGCGTATGCCTAAGCTATCATTTTGGGCAAAAAGAGAATGGCTTGCTGTTAAAAGTAGCAAAATATAAATAAGAAAAACCGAATTTAAGCGTTCTGACATATTTAAAATAAGCGAATAAACTTAGCTTTGCAAAACAAAACAAAATTAGTGCCTTCAATACGTTATATATTTGCTTACCGTAAGCAACTTTTAACATTGTTAGTGTTGATAAACGCAATGTGTTCGGCAAATGTTACAAATGCACAAAGCGATACAACAAAAAAAGAAGTAGAAAAAAAGGCCTTGTTAGATGCTCCGGTAAGTTACAAAGCTACCGATTCGATGCGCTTTGATTTGTCTTTACAAAAAGTGTATTTATGGGGTAAGGCCTCAGTAAGCTACCAAAGTATGAATCTCAAGGCAGGATATATTGAACTTAGCCTTAAAGAAGGAAGAGTGTATGCATCAGGGCTAAAAGACAGTACCGGAAAAATAATTGATAAACCTGCCTTTGAAGACGGTGAAAACAAACTCACGGCTAGTTCCATAACTTACGATTTTAAATCCAAACGCGGTATTATTAAAGAAGTGCGCACACAAGAAGGTGATGGCTATATACACATGGAGGTATCAAAAAAGCAAGCCAATGACGAAATACATCTTTTACATGGCAAATACACAACTTGCGATTTGGATGAGCCACACTATTATTTTGATTTATCTAAAGCCATCATTATTCCTGATGATAAAATTGTATCCGGACCGGTTCATTTGGTAATTGCAGATGTACATACGCCTGTAGCATTGCCGTTTGGTTTTTTTCCGAATCACAAACGCGAAGCACAAGGGGTAATTCTTCCTCAATTTGGCGAATCTGCCGAACTGGGATTTTTTTTGCTGAACGGAGGTTATTATTTGCCCATCGGTAAAAAATGCGATATGCAACTACTGGGAGATATTTATTCGCGTGGTAGTTGGGGGGCTAAAAACATTACCCGCTATGTAAATCGCTATCGAAACAAAGGAATTATTAATATTTCGTATAACGAACTTAAACGAAGCGAAAGAGAATTTCCTGATTTTAATATAAACCGGGAGTTTTTTATACGCTGGCAACACGAACAAGACCCTAAAGCCCGACCTAACAGCCGTTTTACTGCTAATGTAAATGCAGGTACTCGCAATAATTTCAGAAACAATTTTAATACAGTTGCTACCGATTACTTAAGCAATACTTTTCAATCAAATATTTCCTGGGCGTATAATTTTCCGGGCAAACCCATGAATTTGAATGTAAACCTTAGACATAATCAAAATACGATTAATCGCATAGTTAACATCACTGCTCCCGAAATAACCTATAACCTGAACAGAATATATCCCTTAGCGGGTTTGCGTAAAAATAAAACAAGCAATAAAAAATGGTATGAAAATATAGGTCTTACCTACAATACCAATTTTAAAAATGATATTACCATACCTGACAGTTTAATCAATATACAATATCCCGAGCGCCTTACAAAATATATGCGCAATGGAGTGCGACATAATGCAACATTGGCAACAACCTTTAAGCTAAAACAATTTGCAACATTAAATCCTGTATTTAATTTTACTGAGCGTTGGTATTTTCAAACCTTGCGTAAAGAATGGAACAATGATTTGCAACAGGTGCAAACAGATACTGTAAGCGGTTTTAGCCGTGCCATGGAATATAATTTTACCACTTCGCTTACCTCAAAAATATATGGATTTTATAGTTTTAAAGGGAAAAAACAAAGCGTTATACGCCATGTATTTACACCCACATTGAATTTCAGTACACGACCCGACTTTAGTTCAGAAATTTACGGATATTTTGGAAGTAATGGTGTGCTCTCATCCTACTCGCCCTACGACATCGGCATATTTGGTAAGCCAAGCAGCGGACGTTCGGGTATCATTACTTTGGCAATGATAAACAATATTGAAATGAAAAAAAGATCTGTTAAAGATACCGTAAGCGGATTTAAAAAAATTATGCTCCTTGAAAACTTTACCGTTAATGCCGGTTACGACATGTTTAAACAACAAAATAACTGGACAAATATCCAAATGAGCGGCCGAACTAATATATATAAAAATGTTGGATTGGTTTATGGCGGTATCATAGACCTTTATGTATATGATAATGGTTTATTAACCAACGAACTAATGATAAACAGGGGAAGTGGATTAGGTAGAGTAACACAAAATAACATGGCTGTTACTGCCAATTTTAAAAGCAAACAAACCATAAATAATGATGCCCGAAAAAACTTAAGCGAAGAACAAGGCGAAGAAATAAATCGCAACCGCGATGCTTATGTAGATTTTACCATACCATGGACATTAAACATAGCATACAACATACGGCAAGACAGACGCTTCATAGGTGCTAAAGACACCTCTATATATACACAAGCCATCGTTTTTAATGGCGATATTCTGCTTACCGAAAACTGGAAAATTGCCTTTAGCTCGGGCTATGATTTTACTGCCAAACAATTTAGCTACACGCAAATAGACATCTATCGAGATTTGCATTGCTGGGAAATGCGTTTTAACTGGATTCCTTTTGGTTTCAGAAAAAGCTATATGCTGCAAATAAACGTAAAGTCTGCTATATTGCAAGATCTAAAACTAACTCGCAGAAGAAGCTGGATTGATACTTTTTGATTTTTCTTAAAAAAAACTAATTACCACAGTTGCAGGCCGGAGAGAAATAAATTTTAGCATGCGGCAACAATTTTTTTATTGCTTCTTGTTCGCGCGGATTTAATTGTATATGCCTTAAATCGAGATACTTTAAGTTTTTTAAATTTACAGCACTTTGGGGAAGAGAGGTAATTTCTGTATCCCACAAATCTAACACTTTTAATTGTTCAAGGTTACCAATATTTTCGGGAAGATATATTAAATTGTTCTGGCTGACTATTAATTTTTCTAATTGCAACAATTCGCTAATCTCGTTAGGCAATGTTTCTATTTTATTTTTTGAAATGTTTAATGTTTTTAAGTTGGTAAGCTGATTTATTTGGGCGGGTATTTTAACTATTTTGTTTTTGCTTAAATCCAAAAATTGCAGATTTTTAAGTTGCAGTATTTCTATCGGAAATTCTTTTAAATTAAGTTTGCTTAATTTTAACTTGTAAACCTGCAAAGGATTTATTAATGCCTCGCTTAATGAAGTGTATATACGGGCTGTATCTGCTTGCGAATAAACCCATGCAGACTGCAATACAAAAAAGAGAGGAAGAATCAATTTAAACATGTATTCCCGAATTTTGCAGGTATCGCAGAGCTTGTTTCTTGTCATTAGTAAGTTGTTGACGCAGCTCATTTAACGAATTAAATTTGTTTTCGTTTCTTAGACGATGTAAAAACTCAATATTAATAACCTCATCGTAAATGTCTTTGTCAAAATCAAACAAGTTAACCTCTACCGACTTATAATTAAAATTTTGCAATGTAGGTTTAACACCAATATTTAGCATGCCGTAATAAGTTTGGTGTTGTAACGAAACTTTTACCACATAAACACCATCAGCCGGAATCAGTTTATGTGCATCGGGTATTTTGATGTTGGCCGTTGGGAAGCCTATCGAGCGACCAATTTTATTACCATTTACAACAATTCCGCTCAACATATAATGATAGCCCAATAATTTATTGGCATCATCTATTTTACCCTGATTTAAAGCCGCACGTATTTTGGTAGAACTTATATTGATGTTGTCAATTTCGCGGGCTGGTATTTCTTCTACCTCAAAATTATACAAGGACCCCAGCTCTATTAGGTTATTGATATTACCCTCACGGTTGCGTCCAAAATGATGGTCGTAGCCTATTACCAGTTTTTTTATTCCTATTTTATTTACTAAAATATCTCTTACATATTCAAGTGCCGTTAGCCTCGAAAATTCTTTTGTAAATGGAAAAATAATTAAATGTTTTACACCGGCTTGCTCTAAAAGTTTAATTTTTTCTGAAGGCGTATTTAACAGTTTTATATTGTTATCGTCAGGAAAAAGCACCATACGCGGGTGCGGAAAAAATGTAAATAATACCGATTCTCCGTTACATGCTTCGCTTAAATCATTTAAACGTTTTAAAATACTTACATGACCTAAATGTACACCGTCAAAAGTACCGGTAGTCAATACCGGATTTTTAATGGTTTCGATGTTGTTTAAATTTTTATAAATTTTCAAGTAATACTGAGTTTTTGCAAAGTTAATAAATGTAAAAAACTATTAAACCTAAAATTGTCGTCAGCCTCCGAATTTTAGTAGGATGATGCATGTACGTATGTATGTGTGTGGCATTGGTGTAAACTCTGATTTAGATATTGTTAGAATTTCTTAACAAAAAAACAGTAAATAATAATAAATTCTTTACAAAATCTTAGACACCTGGCTTGCCGGGAAAAAAGTCGAATGACTTTTTTGGGATTAATAATTTAGTTGTTCGGTGTAATTTAAACAATTTAATGTATTTTAGCCATTGGAAAATATCCGGTGAGCAATAAATTAGTTATCATACCTACTTATAACGAGATTGAAAATATAGAACGTATATTACGTGCCGTGTTTTCACTTGAGACAGAGTTTCATGTACTGATTGTTGATGATGGCTCGCCTGATGGTACTGCCGATAAAGCAAAAGAGCTTGCACATGAATTTAAAAACAAGCTATTTATTGAGGAAAGAAAAGGCAAACTGGGCTTAGGTACTGCCTACATTCATGGTTTTAAATGGGCGCTTAGCAAAAATTATGAATATATATTTGAAATGGATGCCGATTTTTCTCATAATCCCAAAGATCTGATAAGACTTTATGAAGGCTGTGCCATCGAAGGCGCTGATTTAAGTGTAGGTTCGCGTTATTGCAAAAATGGCAAAGTACTTAATTGGGGCTTGGGAAGATGGCTGATATCTTATTTCGCTTCCTTATATGTAAGACTGGTTTTATCTATCCATGTAAAAGATACCACTGCCGGATTTAAATGTTATAAGCGAAAAGTTTTAGAAACAATAAATCTGGATGCTATTAAATTTGTAGGCTATGCCTTTCAGATTGAAATGAAATATACTGCTTTGCTGCATGGTTTTAAAATTATAGAAGTACCCATTACTTTTATAGACAGGCAATATGGCGAATCTAAAATGAGTATGAAAATTTTTAAAGAAGCTTTTTGGGGTGTATTGAAAATGCGTAAAAAAAGAAAATTATTTAATAATTAAACCTACTATTTATTGCATGAGCGATATCCTGGACGATATAAACTTACCACCCAAAAAATTCAACCCTAAAAAATTATATTATCCCGTTTATGGCGTTTCGGTTTTATTTTTAATTGCTTATTTATTCAAATACATGCACTTACCTTTTGCAAATTTACTTTTGTGTATTGTTTTTGGATTTCAGTTTACTTATGCCTTATTTTTAGCAATATACTACAAATATGCGGGTATATATAATGTAATTTTTTCCATAACTTTTACTGTTTTTCTATATATAAGATTTATCTACCATATGGTTCATAATTATATAACAGCCTTTTATATTTGTTTAGCTGCTTGCATAGCAGCATACTTAATATTACATATTTTTTTCAAGCCTGCCGACTAAATACACTTCAGACCAATGAATGATATATTAATAAAAAATGCCTGTCTCGTAAACGAAGGAAAAATAATACCCCATACAGATGTACTTATAGCAAATGGTATTATTAAAGAAATAGGACAGGATTTATCTGATGTAAATGCGCACGTTATTGATGCTACAGGTTTATATCTGATTCCGGGATTAATAGATGATCAGGTGCATTTTCGTGAGCCCGGCCTTACACACAAAGCCGAAATATATACCGAAGCTAAGGCAGCCGTTGCAGGCGGTATTACTTCATACATGGAAATGCCTAATACGGTTCCGAGTGCCACAACCATAGAAAAACTTGAAGAAAAATATAAACGTGCCGCAGAAGTATCATTGGCAAACTATTCTTTTTTTATGGGGACTACCAACGATAACCTGGAAGAACTATTAAAAGTAAATCCTGAAAAAGTTTGCGGTATAAAAATATTTATGGGTTCATCTACGGGTGATATGCTGGTTGATAATCCCGAAAGTTTAGAAAAAATATTTAAACACGTAAAACACCTTATTGCCACACACTGCGAAGATGACCCGATGATAAAAGCAAACGCAAAAATATACAACGAAAAACATGGCCACGCCTTATCGGCAATTCATCATCCGCTAATCAGGAGCAGAGAAGCATGCTACAAATCATCTGCTTATGCAGTTTCATTAGCCAAAAAATACGGCACACGTTTACATATTTTGCACATTTCAACACGCGAAGAATTAGATTTGTTTGACAATTCTATTCCTTTGATAGATAAAAAAATTACTTCGGAAGCCTGCACACACCACTTATGGTTTTGCGATGATGATTATGTAACAAAAGGAAATTTAATAAAATGGAATCCGGCAGTAAAAACCTCTGCCGACCGCGATGCTATCTTACAAGCTGTAATTGATAACCGCATAGATGTGCTTGCTACCGACCATGCTCCGCACACCTTAGAAGAAAAACAACAAGCTTATGCAAAAGCTCCTTCGGGCGGACCACTGGTTCAACATGCCCTGTTAGCCTTGCTCGATTTATACCATCAACATAAAATTACCTTAGAAAAAATTATTGAAAAAGCCTGTCATAACCCGGCTATACTATTCAGGATTAAAAACCGGGGTTTTATCAGAAAAGGTTATTTTGCCGATTTGGTATTAGTAAATTTAAATAAATCCCAAACCGTAAGCAAAGAAAATATACTTTACAAATGCAGGTGGTCGCCTTTTGAAGGCCATACTTTTAAATCGAGTGTAACTCACACCTTTGTAAACGGTAATTTGGTCTATGAAAACGGTAAATTTTTTGAAGCTGTAAAAGGTATGCGTTTAGAATTTAATCCCAACATTGTCATCAGCCACGCATAGCGTGTATGTACGTGGGCGGCATTTTGGGGTTAACCCTGTTTTAGATTTTGTTAGCATTTTTTACCTTAAACCCAAATTAATCATTACGAGACGAGACGCGAGCCGTACTATTGATTTAGTTGGGTTAATCTTATCTATAAGATATTTATCAAATAATTTAATAACCACTCTTAGTATTAAATTTGTAATGTAAACTTAGCCATTATTCGGCTAGTTAAAAGTTGATTTTTTGTCAGTCTATTTTAGGAAGAGAAAGTAATATAACATTTTGCTCATGTTTGCGTTATTTAGTAAATTTGATGAGTTATAATTATCTGTTATTCAGATAATTTATTGTAAATGAAATTATTACATATATTATTATGCTATTTAATTTTATCTCCAAGTGCATTTTCAGGTCATTTGGTAGGAGGAGATATTACCTGGACCTGCAATGGTAGTGGTCAGTATATATTTAAGTTACGAGTTTTCAGAGATTGCAGCGGTCCCAATATGTCAACTGCTAACCAACAAATTACTGTATGGAACCATCCTAGTATAACAGCCATACCATTAATTTTTATCAGTCAAAGTGATATTTCACCTGCTTGTACGCAAGTTGGCGGAGGCCCTGCTGCAATAAGTTGCGGTAATCCGGGCACTGGCGCCATAGAAGAATATATTTTTATTTCAGCTCCCACAATCATAAGCGGTGTACCGCCTGCACAAGGCTGGGCCTTTACCTGGTCTAATTTTTCTAGAAATGTCAATATTGACAATTTACAAAATCCTGCTACTTACGGTTTAACACTACGCGCAATGATGTATCCGTTTAATGGCAACAATACAAACCCGTGTTATGACTCATCACCCCAATTAAATCAAACACCGCTTACTGTATATTGTGCCGGTCAAAATTTCTATTTCAATCCGGCAGCCTACGAACCTGATGCTGATTCAATGTCGTTCTCGTTTGAGCGACCACTTAACCAAATAGATCCATTAAATCCGCAATTTAATCCTCCGGTTTCTCCCATCTATTTACCTTTTGTTACAGGTTACAGCTACACCAGTCCCACTCCCAATACAAGCATGCATCCCAATAATGTGCCCGCAAATATCAATCAACAAACCGGTGAACTAACCTTTACCAGTTATACTTTAGGCGATTTTGTTATCGTCATAAAAGTTGAATCCTGGAGATGCGGGCAAAAAATTTCGGAAGTTTTTAGTGAGATACAAATAGCCATAGCCAATTGCGCGCCCAACAATGCACCGGCCATAGCAGCACCCTTTATCAATAATGCCTTGCATATCAATGTACCGGTGGGTCAGGTGGTGAATATAAATATTGCTGCAAACGATTCTGATTTATTGCAAAACGGTTCTCCACAAAGTATCATTTTAGAAGCTTCGGGCAGTATGTTTGGTGCAGGCTATACCAACGCTTCAACGGGCTGCGACAAGCCTCCTTGCGCTACCTTAGGCGGTGGCTCTCCGCAAACATCAATAAGCAATCTTAACACCGTGTTTAACTGGCAAACCGACTGTAGTCATTTGCCTAATGGTTGTAACCAATCTTCTACCTATAATTTTGTATTTAAAATACAAGATGATTTTTGTCCTGTACCGGCAGTTAGTTTAGTTACTTTATCGGTAACTATTTTGCCACCATCAGTTGTGCAAAAAACAGAAATACTTTGTGCCGATGTTTTACCCAATGGCGATGTTACCTTAAATTGGATACCGCCTTTAGACCCCGATAATTCATTTGTACAATATGATATTTATAACGGCACGAATTTAATAACCAGCATACCAATCCTTTCTACATCCAGCTATACACATATAGGTGCTGATGCACAAAATGGTTCACAACCGTATCAGATAGTTGTTCGTTCGGGCTGCAATGGCGTAAATGCTATGAGCAGCGATACTGTAAACACTATTTTTTTAAATGTAAACAATCCCGGTAACGGCACGGCAATATTGCAATGGAATCCCCTGGTTAATCCTAATCATAGTTCATCAGCCGGGGTGTATAACATTTACAGAGAATATCCCATTGGCAATTACACCCTGATTGGAAGCGTTCCCTACGGGACAAATTATTTTGTTGATACCATCACCATCTGCAGCGACAGTATAGCCTACAAAATTGCTATTGCCGATAATAACGGCTGTGTATCTAATTCATCAGTTGACGGAGCATTTTTTAATGATGTTCTACCTCCCTATGAACCTATTATCAGCTACGTTACGGTTGATACTGCAACCGGTTTGGCAAATATCGTTTGGAACATCAACCCCATGGGCGACACCGAAGGATACATTATATTAAACAATATAAATGGAAACTGGGTAATAATAGATACCGTTTGGGGAATAAATAATACAAGTTTTACTTATGCCTTATCTAATGCAAACTCACAAAGCGAATTTTATGGAATAGCAGCGTTTGATACCTGTTGGCATGGAAATCCGCTAAGCCCCAATACCAGCGCCATGGGCACACCGCATCAAACCATTTACGTTACTACACAATTAAACGTATGTGCCCGCGAAGTTACTTTAAGCTGGAATGCCTATCAAAACTGGAGCAATGGTGTAGCCTATTACGAAATATATTCACGTGAAAATAATGGCCCTTATAATTTACTTAGCACAACAACCAATACCGCTTATACACATTCCGGAGTAAACAGACTTTCTACTTACCGTTACTTAATAAAAGCAGTTGCCAATCAAACCGGATATACTTCCTTATCAAACATTGCCGGCAGGTATATTCACGAACCCGAACAACCGCAATTTGCTTATTTAAAAACAGCGAGCGTATTGAATAATTCAGAGGTAGTTGTTCGTTATTATGCCGATTTGAATGCAATTAATAATCATTATGTATTAGAACGCTCGAAAAATTTCACCGGCCCCTACTCTACCGTATCTACTGTTTATGCCGTATCAAATCCTGTTCAATTTATAGATGATAATGTTAATCCCTCGGCAAATTCATATTACTACAGAGTACAAGTGGTAGATAGTTGCGGAGATTATGCGATGGTATCAAATGTTGGAAAAACTATTTTACTGAATATTGTAAGCGACAATCTGAATCTTACCAACACCTTAACCTGGAATCATTATGAAAACTGGGATGGAATCATTCAACAATACAATATTTACCGCAGCATAAACGGAACTTTTAATTCAACTCCCATTGCCAGTGTTCCGGGTAATCAATCATTTTATACAGATACGGATATAGAAAATCTGTTGCAAACAACCGGAGAATTTTGTTACTATATAGAAGCTGTTGAAAATTTTAACACCTACGGCCAAAACGAAACCAGCATATCCAATATTCATTGTGTTGCCATGGAGCCTTTGCTCTATGTTCCGAATGCATTTATTATAGGCGGCATTAATAATACATTTAAACCGGTGGGCAGTTTTATAGATTTTAATAACTATGAATTTACCATATTTAACAGAATGAGCGAAATCGTTTTTAACACCCGTGATATTAACGCAGCATGGGATGGTAAATACAGAGGAGAATACTGTAAAGAAGGTATATACATTTGGCAAATTCAATTTACTGACGGTAATGGTAAAGACTATTTAAAAAGAGGATTTGTTACATTATTAAAGTCGAATTAAATTTTTACCGGGTTGTAACTTTTCATTTATAAAGCCGTCCTATTATTTCGGCAAGCAATATAATGACTACAAACGAATACAACCTGAGCGTTGATTTATATGCAGACAGCATATACAGATTTGTATTAAAGCAGGTTAAAGATGCCGATACCGCTCGCGATTTAGTACAAGACACATTTGAACGTTTATGGATAAAAGCAGCAGAAGTTTCGTTTGAAAAAGTAAAATCTTATTTGTTTACTACTGCCTATCACTGCGTAATTGATTATAACAGACGAGAAAAAAAGAAAGATAATTACGATGAAGCTAAATTTAAAAAGATTGGTTTTACATCTCAATACACTGATTTAAGAGAAGTACTTGACGAAGCCCTTTTAAAACTGCCGGAAATTCAAAAAACAGTTATTTTACTAAGAGATTATGAAGGATATAATTACCGGGAAATTGGCGAGATAACAGGGTTAAACGAATCTCAAGTAAAAGTATATATATTCAGAGCCAGAAAATTTTTGAAAGATTACATAATTGCCGTTGAAAACGTAATATAAAAATGCAAATAAATAAAAACAACTACCAAGCCTGGATTTTGGATTATGCCGAGGGTAATCTGAACAATGACCAAATAAAGGAATTGTTGTTATTTATAAAATTAAATCCCGAATACAAAAAAGAATTTGATCAGTTTGAATTAATAAAGCTCGAATATTCTGACAACCAATCACTATCCGATAAATTAAAAGTTAGCCTCAAAAAAACCGATATCGTTATTAACAACTCTAACATTGAAGAATATGCCATCAAATATCTTGAGGGACTATTAACACACTCCGAGCATTTAGCTCTAAAAAAGTACCTGTATCAGCATCCGGAATATGAAAAATTAATTGCTCAATACCTTCGTACAAAACTACATTCAGGTTTAAATGTATACGAAGATAAATTATTTATCAAAAAACATACTGTCATTAACTATAACAATGCTGAATATTATATAATAGCGCAAAAAGAAGGCTTATTAAGCGAACAAGAAACAAACAAATTAAATGAAATAATTGCATGCAATGAAAAACTGCAAAAATTAAACACATTATATTCTAAAACATATTTTAATAAAAATGATATATACCGGTTAAATCGCAAGGATAAATTAAAGAAAAAAGATAAAAAAATCCTCTATTACATGCGATGGTATGCAACCACGGCTGCAGCATGCATAGTCTTATATTTTTTTGCGATTAGACCCGATAAAAATATCCAGTCTTTAAACCAATCTGCTGATAGGATAAATAAAACATCCACGAATTTTTCAAAAAAAACAACTAAAAAAAATAGTAACAAAACACCTATTCATTTACAGAAAACCGAAAAACATGATATTTCTGGCATTAAACAAACTTATACAAATAACAGCACATATAATGCAAACAAGGTTATTAATAGCATAACTAAAGACTCCAATAGCATTATAATAAAAGAGCCTGTTGTTACAATTGATTACGGGATTGAAATTGAAACCGAAAAAAATCCAAATACTGAATTACTGGGAATGGAAAATATTAATTCTTTAGTACAATCAAGCTCTGAAAACAACAAGGAAATGTATTACACACCCATTGAATATACTAACATGACCCTAAGAAAAAAATATTTCAGTCCTGATAGCTTAAGTACGTTACCCATAAAACAAAACGAAATATTAAGCCTATTATCAAATGGCTTAACAAAAATTACTAAACATGATGTATTAATTCAAAATAAAAGTGATGATAAACAAAAAGCCTTACTCATACGATTAGGTAAATTTGAAATATACAGTAGTAAGAATAAACAATAATACGCCCTGTTATATGTTTTACTCACATAAAAAAATATAATTAGGAATTAACAATATCGTTTTAAAAAAATAATGCCTGCTGTAACTTCAGATAAACTTATTCGTCTTACCAATAAAACATCCGAAATTATGCAAACATTAATTACAAAAACTTTGATTTTGCTTTCTGCAACAATATTGACAATAAAAACAGAAAGTAAAAATATATACGATAATACGTTTATAAAAGACGACACTACCCGAATTAAAGTAGGTAATAAAAAGATAATCATCATAGAAGTCAATAATAATCTGCTAAATATATCGGATAGTATATCTGTAAAAAAAATTAAAAAAAGCTATAAAGTAAGTAATTGGCGGGGTGTTTATGTGGGTGTAAACAGTTTAATGACTTATGATAATAAAACCACTCTACCAATGGATCAGAACTATTTAGAAATAGATTATTCCGGTTCACTATCATTTGGATTGAATATATTTCAAAAAAGCGTAAAAATTATTCCGAATCATTTAAGTATAACTACGGGTTTAGGTTTTCACTGGCGAAGGTTTGGATTAAAAAACAACAACACACTTGCATTTAACAATGACTCTCTTTATGCCATTCCCGTAACAGATTATAATTTCCATAAAAATGTATTAAAATCTACTTTTGTAGAAATACCTCTGTTAATTGATATAAACACCCATAAAAAACCTTCACAATCATTACACATCAGCTTTGGAGTAATAGGGGCTTATAAACTTGGTTCCCGATTAAAACAAAAATACACGATGGATGGCAAAGATTATAAAGATATAAGCAAGGGGCATTATCACTTAAATCCGCTGCAAGCCTATCTGACTGCAAGAATAGGATTAGGCAACATAATGTTATTTGCAAATTATGGCTTACTCGAAACCTTCGATACCAAAAGAGCCCCTCAAAACTACCCGTTTACTATAGGCATGCAATTATTGTTTGATTAGCTTTCGTTCATTTCACTAACATATCGCAACAGAAAACCATCTGCCGGTGCAGATGGTTTTTTTATTTTATTTTAGTTCAATCTTCATCATCCTCATCATCGTCATCTTCATCAATTGGCTCATCACCATAATCATCTTCTTCCTCGTCATCATTGCCAAACTCATCTTTTGCATCATCAATAGCCGGTGTATCCGGAACAAAATCTTCCGCTACATCATCCTCATCATCATCTAGTGGCCGGGCTTTTTTCTCTTCAACTTTTACTTTCACCATTAAAATCGCATCCGCAGTTTCTAAACGAATAACATTGAGCGATTCTTTTTTAGGTGTTTCGATACGCTGTGTGTGGCCCGCAAATCCGTTGGGATATTTATCCTTTAACAGTTGTTGTAATTCGGGCGAAAGATTTTCAAAACTGATGATCTTTCTTTGTTTTTCCATTGTTATTTGTTTTCATTAATGGTGCTAATATAGGATGTTTTTTAAAATGCAAATAAGGGATAAAAAAATTATTCTTTTATTACCCCCGAGCCTATCAATTCGTTGTCCAGGTACCAGGCAGCAAACTGCCCTGGAGTAATGCCTCTCTGATTATTAAAAAATTCCAGATAATAATCACCTTCAATATTATGTAAAACTGCTTCATTCAATGCTTGTCTGTATCTGATACGGGCATATACCTTTAGGCTTTTACCGGGTAAAACACGCTTATCCGGTCTTAAAAAATTCATGTTAGCAGATTCCATTTTCAGGGCTTTTCTGTATAAGCCCGGATGGTTTTCGCCCTTACCCACATAAATAATATTTTCCGAGGTATCAATCCCAATCACAAACAGGGGTAAATCAGTACCCCCAATATTTAAACCTTTTCTTTGTCCGATGGTATAATAGTGCGCGCCCTGATGCGTACCTATCACTTTACCCATCGAAGGTGTATATTTGTATGGCACGCTCATTTCTTTTATTGTATGATTGGAGCGTGTGTACTGATAGTTTTCGGCAGGAATTTCGATTACATTACCTTCTTTGGGTTTAAGTTTTTGTTGTAAAAATTCGGGTAAACTAATTTTACCTACAAAGCACAATCCCTGCGAGTCTTTTTTATGGGCAGTAACCAGGTTTTGTTCTGCAGCTATTTTTCTTACTTCACTTTTTAATAAATGACCTATAGGAAATAACGCTTTTGCAAGCTGTTGTTGAGTAATCTGACACAAAAAATAACTTTGGTCTTTGCTATTATCAACACCGGCAAGCAGTTTATAGATTAATTGACCGTCAATGACTTCTTCCGATTTTTGACAATAATGTCCCGTAGCCACAAAGTCGGCATTTAACTGCATTGCCGATTGTAAAAAAACATCAAACTTTATTTCTCGGTTACAAAGTATATCGGGGTTAGGTGTTCTGCCTTTTTCGTACTCAGAAAACATATAATCAACTATCCGGCTTTTATATGCCTCGCTAAAATCAATTGTCTGAAAAGGGATTCCCAATTTATCGGCTACCAGCATAGCATCTGCACTGTCATCTACCCAAGGACATTCGTTATGTAAAGTTACCGACTCATCATGCCAGTTTTTCATAAAAACACCGATAACTTCATAGCCCTGTTGCTTTAGCAAATAGGCTGCTACACTGCTATCAACGCCACCTGATAAACCTACTACTACTCTTTTCATAATGTAAAATTAAAACAATCTTAAAATGATAATCCGGCAACCGGGCTAACATCCTGCAAGCAAAATTCATTATTTAAAAATTTATAATATCCTGCGATCGCAATCATTGCCGCATTATCGGTACAATACTCTATGGGGGGTACAAACAAATTAATATCATTAGCGGCCGATAATTCGGATAAATAATTTCGTAAATAACTGTTGGCCGAAACTCCACCCGCAATCGCTACATCTTTGACCTTATATTTCTTTATTGCAAGGAGTAGTTTATCAGTTAAAATTTCAACTATAGTATGTTGTATAGAGGCACATAAATCCGCTTTATTTTTTTCAATAAAATTTGAATCGGATGTGGTTTGATCTCTTAAAAAATACAGAATAGAGGTTTTAAGTCCGCTAAAACTATAATTTAAACCGGGTATATTGGGTTTAGAAAATTTAAAAGCATATTTATTGCCTGTAGCAGCTAGTTTATCAATCAAAGGGCCTCCCGGATAAGGTAAATCTAAAAGTTTTGCTGCTTTGTCAAATGCTTCACCGGCAGCATCATCAATGGTTTCACCTACAATATTCATATCCAGATAGTTTTTAACCAAAACCAATTGCGTATGTCCCCCTGATACAGTTAAACAAATAAACGGAAATCGGGGGAATGTTTTTATTTCGCCCGGCTTTTTAATAAAATGTGCCAATACATGCGCCTGCATGTGATTCACTTCGATTAATGGGACATTTAATGCTAAAGCCATGGTTTTTGCAAAAGATACCCCTACCAATAACGAACCTAACAAACCGGGTCCGCGCGTAAATGCTATTGCACTTAAGTTATTTACATTGATACCTGCGGTTTTTAATGCACAATCAATTACCGGCACAATATTTTGTAGATGCGCACGCGAAGCCAACTCGGGAACCACACCGCCATAGCCTGCATGTATTTGCTGATTGGCTATATGATTTGATAACACTTCTCCGTTTATAAGTACCGATGCAGAAGTCTCATCGCAGGATGATTCAATGCCTAGAATTATGGTATCTTTGTTGCTGATAAATATTTAATTTACTGCAAAAATAGCCATAAAAAAAATTATAAAAATATCATTGCTCATTTTAAATATTTTAGGTGAGTTTATACTTGCCCTCATTATATTTTTGTTTATTGCCATCAAATCGAGCGCTTTCCAAACCTGGCTGGCTAAAAGAGTAACAGCATACCTCTCTGCCGAACTTAATACCACTGTTATCATTGATAAAGTAGATATTGATTTTTTTGACTACCTTACGCTACACGGTGTTTATGTTGAAGATTTACACCGCGACACATTGCTATATGTACAAAAAATTGAATGTAAAATAGATGATTTTAGCATAGACAAAGAATTTTTACATCTGAAATACGCAAAATTGATTAATCCCGGCATTAATCTTATTAAGTATAAAGGCGAAAATGATTTTAATTACGAATTTATTGAAGATTATTTCAGCTCGCCCAAAAAAGATAAAGACACTACTTCGGATTTTTTTGACCTTAGAATAAAAAAAATATTGATTACCGGAGGCAATCTTACCTATGCGAACCTGAATAAAAATAAACTTAAAAATGGTATAGATTTTAATCATTTATATACCGAAAAACTAAATATACAGTTAGAAAATTTTAAGCAAATTGATGACACTATCTATTTTAACATAAAAAATATTGGACTAAGAGAACAAAGCGGATTTATACTGGATACGCTTGCAGCAAAATTCAGCTATTCGCCCGTAAGCATGAAGTTTGACTCTTTAAAAATTAAAACCCCCTACTCTGATATCCTTACCGAATATTTACACTTTAATTACAATCATCCGGATGATTTTGATTCTTTTGAAGAACTGGTAACTCTAAACTGCAATTTTTATTATTCAAAAGTTTCATTAGACGACATTGCATATTTTGCTAACGAACTTTGGGGTATAAACAGAACCGTATTACTAAAAAGTAAAGTAAAGGGAACCATTGCAAATCTTAAACTAAAAAAAACAGAATTATACCTGAGCGAAAATACCTTTTTTAAAGGTAATGTTTCGATAGATGGTTTACCCGATGCGGAAAATGCGTTTATCAATGCCATGATTGAAGATTTTCAAACCAACAAAGCTGAAATTGAAAATTTTAATTTACCGCCATTTGATGGAAGTGAGAAAATAGTATTACCCGATAATCTGAATAAATTAGGTGATATAAAATTATCAGGAAATTTTACGGGAACCCCCGATGATTTTGTAGCATTTGCAAAAATAAATACCCGTGTAGGCATTATCAGGACAGACATGCACTTTTATGTTGATCAAAAAACAAACAAATTCAAATATAACGGTGATTTATCAGTTGACAATTTTAACCTGGGATATTTATATAACCTTACTGAACTCGGAAACATCAGTTTAAATGCCACATTAACTGCACAGGGCCTAAATGCCAAAGATATCCATGCCAATATTGCAGCTGATATATCGCACCTGCAAGCACATGGATATGATTATCATAAAATAAAACTAAAAGGTATTTTTCAACAAAATTTATTTAACGGAAATTTAATCATTGACGATCCCAATATTTGTATGTCGTATAACGGGAATATAGATTTTAGTAAAAAAATACCCGAGTACGACTTTGGTCTGATTGTAGAAAATGCCTACTTACACCGATTAAAATTTATTAATGGCGATGACTTATCACGTATAAGTTTTAATATACACGCAAAAGCAACAGGCAATAATATAGACAACCTGTTTGGTAAATTATATATAAACAACATTTTTTACCACGAAAGAGGCCGGAATTATGATTTTGAAAATATCATTATCAATTCTTATAAAAATCAAAACTTACGTTCTCTCGTCATAGATTCTCAACCCTTCACTTTAAATGTAACAGGCGATTTTACCTTCGAAGAGTTACCCAATAGTTTTTTATCTATGTCGGCACAAATTTTACCATCATTATTCGAAGGCAAATACAAAAAATCCAATGTAACGGAAGACTTTACCTACTCGCTGAAATTAAACAACCTGCAACAGGTTTCAGAGCTATTCTTTCCTGATTTATACATCTCGCCCGATGCCTTATTAACAGGCGAATATCATTCAGTTACCAGCAATTTTAGTATAAATTTTAAAACCCAAAAAATCAGTGCGGGCAATATTCATATTAACGCAATTGATTTTGCTTCTAAAAAAGATGCCGACAAAGTGATATTATTATTTAGTTCAAACTACGTTGAATTGAGCGAACAAATAAATTTTAAACAGATGAACCTAACGGCAAATACTCAACACGACAGTATAACCGGTGTGGTAAGCTGGGGTAATGATGATAAAATAAACAGCGCTCTGATTACATTATCAGGACATATAAAAAATGATAAAGAAGCCATCCTAAATATCATGCCTTCAGATATCTATATAAATAATGAAAAATGGAGTATAGCCAAAACCACACACATAGAAATGAATGATAAGAATTATTTTATAAACAATTTTATTATAAATCATCAAAACGAAAGCCTCTCAATTTTCGGTAACATATCCGAAAACAGAAATGAATTGCTTAATTTTAAAATAGATAATTTTAATCTTCAACACCTAAAACCCTTATTGGGCAACGAGCACAACCTACAAGGAATTGTAAACGGAGAAGGTTATTTTGCTGATATTTATCACAATATGGTATTTGCCAACAAACTCAACATAGATACTTTAATCTATAATCAGGAATTAATAGGCAATGTTAAAGTTGTTAATCTGTACAACCATAACAATAACAGCATAAACAGCATTGGTGATATTATCAGAGTAAATACACCTACCTTAAAATTTTCGGGTGATTATTTCATTGAAACTTCTCAAATAAATTATAAAATAAACTTAGAAAAAACAAACCTTGTAGTGCTCAACGCATTTTTGCCCGAAGAAGTATCCAACTTAAGAGGGCTGGCAAGCGGCAACATCAGCATCAAAGGCAATACTCGCGAACCCCGCATAAGTGGCTTGATAAGTATAACAAACGGGGCCATAAATGTAAACATGCTAAATGTAGAATATTATTTTGGTGGTGAAATTTCTATTTCCAGAAATACCATCAATTTTAATAAACTCACTCTTTCTGACATCAGAGGAAATTTAGGCAAAGGTTTTGCAACCATATTCCATGAAAACTATGAAAATTTTGATGTTATTGCCCATGTTGATTTTAATAGCCTGTTATTACTAAATACCAATGAAGAATACGAAAAAGATGGTTTCTGGGGAAGAGCTTTCGGAAGTGGTGAGATATTTGTACAATCAAGTAAAAACGAAACCATTTTAAAAATAAACTTAAAAACCGAAAGGGGCACAAAATTTTATTTGCCGTCATACAATACGGCTGACGAAGAAATACAAGATTTTGTGAGATTTGTTTCAAAAAATGACACTATAAAACCCAACAAACAAAAAAACGATCTTACATTTTTATCTCTGGATATAGCTTTAGACGTTACTCCCGATGCCGAAGTAAATTTGTTACTAAATCGCTTTTCTGATGATGCTATCAGGGCAAAAGGAACCGGTTTATTAAATATGGAAATAGACCCCTTTGGAGAATTTAAAATGTATGGAACTTACACCGTATCGCAAGGCGATTATAAATTTACCATGATGAACTTAATAAATAAAAACTTTATTGTTAAATCCGGCAGCTATATCAACTGGTATGGCGATCCCTACTCGGCCGAGATGAATATTACGGCCAAGTATAAAGTTCAAACTCCGGTATTTCTTATTATGCCCTCTGATGTTGCCGAAAGATACAGAAACAACAGACAAGTAGAATGTTTAATGAATCTGAAAGATAATTTGTTTAAGCCCACCATAAAGTTTGATATCAACATCCCAAATAGCGATGAAAACATAAAAAATGCTCTAAATATTATCCGCTTAAGCGAGCAGGAAAGAAACAAACAATTTTTCTCTTTACTGGCTTTTAATCGTTTTATGCCCTTAACAAGCTCTATTGATAATAGCAGTATAGGCGTAGCAGGTGGCAATGCAACATACAGCGAGCTGGTATCCAGCCTGGCAAGCAGTGCACTTTCTAATATGACCGATTTTGTTAATATTGGCTTAAATTATAAAAAAGGTGACCAACTTGCTCAAGATGAAGTAGCATTAGACTTATCAAAACAATTGTTTAATGACCGGGTAAGTGTAACCGGTAATATTGGATTAACAACAACCCGAAATAATACACGCAACTCCAACAGGGGCTTTGGCGAAGTAAATGTAGAATATAAAGTAAACCGAGACGGTACTTTTAGGTTAAGGGGATTTTACGAATCAAACCAACAAACTATTACCAACACCTCTCAATCTCCGTACACCCAAGGTGCAGGCGTGTATTACACTGAAGAGTTTGATAAATTCTGGTCTGACACAAAAATCGGGCGATTTATCTCGAATATTTTCAGAAGAAAAAACAGAACTGACAAATTATATTTTGATCATTCATCAGACAATACCGATTATCAAAACGAAATTAAACACGAAATTAAAAATGAGCAAAAGGAGGGCGAATATAACGGTGATTAAAAACCTTTTAAATCATGTCCCATTTTTTCTTTTTTCGTTTTCAGATAACTTAGATTGTGTTGATTAGGTTCAATTTGGATTGGAACATTTTCTACAATCTCAATTCCATAACTGATTAGACCGGTGCGTTTTTTAGGGTTATTGCTCAATAAGCGCATTTTTGTAATCCCTAAATCGCGTATAATTTGTGCACCTATGCCATAATCTCTTTCATCCATTTTAAAGCCCAGTTCTAAATTAGCTTCTACCGTATCTCTACCTTGTTCTTGCAATTTGTATGCTCTTAGTTTATTTAACAAACCAATTCCTCTGCCCTCCTGATTCATATACACAATTACTCCCTTTCCTTCCTTTTCTATCATTTGCATAGATTTATGAAGTTGAGGACCACAATCGCAGCGACACGAACCAAATATATCGCCTGTAATACAACTGGAATGTACCCTCACTAAAACAGGCTCATCAGGATTCCATGTTCCTTTTATAAGTGCCAGATGTTCTTGCCCGGTAGTAATCTGCCGATAGGCTATCAGATTAAAATGCCCTAGTGAAGTAGGTAAATCCACATCTATAATTCTTTCTATTAATGTTTCTTTAGCAATTCTGTAGGCTATTAAATCTTGAATGCTGACAATTTTAAGATTAAATTTTTGTGCTATTTTAAGGAGTTCAGGTAATCTGGCCATTGTGCCATCTTCGTTCATAATTTCCACTATTACTCCGGCAGGTTCAAATCCTGCTAAACGCGCAAAATCTATGGCCGCTTCGGTGTGGCCGGCTCTGCGCAAAACACCTTCTTTTTTGGCACGCAGCGGAAACACATGTCCTGGTCTTCCTAAATCTTCGGGTTTTGTATCGGGGTTAATTAACGCCTGTATGGTTTTGGCTCTGTCGGCTGCCGAGATGCCTGTAGTACATCCATGGCCAATCAAATCAACTGATACAGTAAATGGTGTTTCGTAAGCTGCGCTGTTTTTTTGTACCATCAATGTTAAATCCAGTTCATCGCAACGATTTTCAATAAGAGGTGCACAAATCAATCCACGGCCATGTGTAGCCATAAAATTTATAACTTCGGGAGTGGCGTTGCGCGCTGCAGTTAAAAAATCTCCTTCATTTTCGCGATCTTCGTCATCTACTACTATAATTACTTTACCCTGTTTTATATCTTCAATAGCTTCTTCTATCGAATTTAATTTTACTGTCATACCTTATAAATTCTGCACAAAGATAGTGCTAAGAAAGCTATTTTGCATGAAATAGTTGAGATAATTTAGCGGTATGCTTACTCCAACTGTAATTGTTTTCTATGAATTTACGGGCATTGGCAGAAAGGTGTGCATATTTTTCGGGGTTTTGCATCAGTAGATTTAGGGCTTTAATTATCTGATCAGGCATATCAGCAATAATTATTTCCTCACCCTCCTTTGCCTGCACCGCATTATTGGCTAACGAGGTAGTTATGCAAGGTATGCCCATTGCCATAGCCTCCAGCAATTTATTTTGCATACCCGTGCCAATCTGCAACGGAGCTAAGAACAATTTACTTTGAGCATATATTTCTCTTTGATCGTTTACCCATCCCACTACTTCTATATTGGGATATTTGTTTAATGCCCGTACTTTTTTATGAGGATTGGCACCGGCAATACATATTTTATAATGATATCCCTTTTTGATTAATTCCGGGTTTATTTGTTCAGCTATATAAATTGCACAATCAATATTAGGCGGGTAATTCATATTACCCAAAAATAAAATATCGTATTTTTTTTCGCGGTTTACCGGACTAAAATAAGTAAAGTCTATGCCATTAGGCACTACTGATATTTTATTTTTTTCAGGATGTCTGATGTAGTTTTTGTCTTGTTCTGAAATTATGGTAAGATGATTAAAATAATCAAAAATTACTGTTTCATAATTTCTTAATCGTTTATATTCTGATTTAAAAATCATTTTTAAATACCAGGGCGTTTTTTCTATTCTTCTTTCTATGCCTTTTGATAAAGCATCCATATAATCCAGTGTTTTAGGTATATGATACAAATGCTTTACATATTCGGTAGTTCTAATCATTTGGCTGTAAATATGTTCGGGTTTAACTTTTTCTACATATCTGATAAATGCCTTATAAGCTTTACGCTGATAAAAATAATTTACCTGGAATGGCTTATGTGTAAATAATGCGAAAAAGAGTTTTACTGCAATTACTATTTGATTGAGTTTAGCAATTTTTATCTCTTTGCAAAAAGGTTTGATAGAATTAATCTGTTCATCCGTAATAGTTTTATCCGTTAAACAAAACAGGTATATTTCGTAATTTTTAGAAAGCTCTTTTATTTGGTGATACGCCCTGAGTTTGTCTCCTTTTTCTAGCGGATAAGGAAAGCGCGATAGTATAATTAACAACTTCATTAACTCAATAGAAGATTATAAAAATTCATCAAATCGCGGGTAATTAATTTATTGTCGTAATGTGCTTCGGCCAGTTTTCTGGCTTCATTGCCTATATGTTTATACAAGATATTATTTTCAGTAAGTTTTTTGATGGTTTCAAAAAAATCTGTGGGATTATTAGCGATAAACAAATGCTCACCGTTTCTGTAGTCTATACCTTCTGCACCTGTTTTGGTAGATATAACGGTTTTACCCATCGCCATTGCTTCAATTATTTTTACCCGTATGCCACCGGCCGACAAAAGAGGTACAATCATGATAGCCTTGTCTTTCATATAATCAATGGCATTAGGTACGGTACCGGTTACCACAACATTTTTAGGAGGTCTTTTTAGCAGTTCTTTAGGCATTTTTCTGCCGGCTAAATATAATTTTAACGAAGGAAAATTTTTATGTATAACTGGCCAACAACTTTTCAGAAACCAATCTATGGCTTCTATATTTGGTTGCCAATCCATGGCACCGATATGAAATAACGAGGGGTATTTTACGGCTGAATTATCTGCTTTATAATTATCTAAATCTATTCCAAAAGGTATGTTTACAATGGGTTTGGTGCATTTAAAGGAAAGATATTTTTTTAGGTCTTCATTGCTTATTGCCGCAATACCGTCAACCTGATTAATAACATTTAATTCATACTTTTTAAGCTGCCTCGACAAAAGTTTCAGATAGGCTTTTTTTGCTTTATTTTTTGAGGCATGAGCAAGCCTTTCCCAAATGATATACTCTAAATTATGCGAGCGCAAAATAATTTTTCCCTTAGAATACCTTCTGATAGTTGCAATATAGGGCGTCATAAATAAACTTTCCAAATGAATGATATCAAACTTTTCTTTCCTTAATACTTCTATTAGTTTAATATCAAAATCAGGAGAAAAAAAACGGCTGATATTATATGAGTCTGAAGTTATCAAGGCAGAAAATGCATCTACAATATTTATATTCGTATCAACATATACACTTTCAATCCGAGTATTTTCTATATATTCAAGAGGAAGCTGATCCCATTGCATAGGATGTTTTGTTGTTTCGATGGTAAGAACCTTTACATCCGCTCCATAATCTATCAAACCTTTGGTAATATTATTCATAGCTATACATCCGCCATCAATTGCAGGCAAAGGAGGCTTATGGCATAGCTGTAAAATCTTCATTGCACAAATTTACATTTAATTTGATTGATAACATAAACTATTATAAATTTGCGGCATGATAACAACCGAACAAATTCAATTACTTGAAAAACGCATTGATGCGTTAAGGGGGTATCTTTGACATTGAAAATAAAGAAATAGAAATCAAAGAAGAAGAGTTAAAAACCCAAGACCCTGCATTTTGGAATAACCCCGAAAAAGCTGAAGAAACACTTAAAAAAATACGCGAAAAAAAATTTTGGACTGAAGGTTACGCGTTCTGCAAAAAAAATTTTGAAGATTTAAACGTATTACTTGATTTTGTAAAAGAAGGAGCTGCTACCGAGCAAGAAGTTTTTGACTTGTATCATAGCATAAACCAGAAACTCGAAGACTTAGAGTTTAAAAATATGCTCAACAAACCCGAAGACAAAAACAGTTGTGTATTGCAAATTACAGCCGGAGCGGGAGGTACCGAAAGTTGCGACTGGGCATCTATGCTATTAAGAATGTATCAAATGTGGGCACAAAAAAACGGCTATAAAATTACGGAACTCGACTTGCAAGAAGGTGATGTAGCCGGCATAAAACAAGTTACCATTCAAATAGATGGTGATTATGCATTTGGAAATTTAAAAGGAGAAAACGGGGTGCATCGTTTAGTCAGAATTTCACCTTTTGATGCAAACGCCAAACGACACACATCATTTGCATCAGTATATGTTTACCCACTTATTGACGACTCTATTGATATTAAAATAAATCCTTCTGACATTGAGTGGGATACTTTTCGCTCAGGTGGTGCCGGAGGGCAGAATGTAAATAAAGTTGAAACAGCTGTCAGACTGCATCATAAACCAAGTGGTATTATTATTAAAAATCAGGAATCACGTTCGCAACACGACAATCGCGAAAAAGCATTACAATTATTAAAATCGCAACTCTACGAAATTGAAATGCGCAAAAGAATGGAGTCGCAACAACAAATTGAAGCGGGTAAGAAAAAAATTGAATGGGGTTCGCAAATAAGAAGTTATGTTTTGCACCCATATAAATTAGTTAAAGATACTCGAACTGATTTTGAATCAACCGATGCCGAAGGAGTTTTAGACGGTAAAATTGATGGTTTTTTGAAAGCCTATTTAATGGAATTCGGAGGCAATTGATTGAAATTTGAAATCACTATATTAGGCTGTGGGTCATCTACTCCTTCTTTAAAAAGGAATCCGGCTTCGCAACTGGTAAATATTTGCGAAAATTATTTTTTAATAGATTGTGGCGAAGGTACACAACTGCAAATGAGAAAATTCCGAATTAAATTTCAACGCATCAACCACATTTTTATTTCTCACCTGCATGGCGACCATTATCTGGGTATTATCGGGCTTATTCAAAGCATGCATTTATTAGGACGAAAAAGCGATTTACACATCTATGCACATGCCGATCTGGAAGAATTAATTCAACACCACCTCAATGTGTCGCAATCTAAGTTAAATTATACCATAATTTTTCATTATTTGAATTACGAAAAAAAGGAACTGATTTACGATAGCAAAAACATAGAAATATTTTCTTTTCCGCTTAAACACAGAATACCAACCTGCGGGTTTTTATTTAAAGAGAAAATGAAACCTTATAAAATAAACGCTCAGAAAATTAAAGAGGATGCTGTTCCGTATATAGCCATACAACACATGAAAACCGGTAAAAATTATACTGACAATCAAGGAAAAATATTCCATTATAAAAACTACACCGCACCTCCTGCCGCATCTCATTCTTATGCATATTGCTCTGATACACTATACCACCCGCAAATAGTCGAATACATAAATGAGGTAGATTGTATTTATCACGAAAGTACCTTTTTAGAAAAAGATGCCGAAAGAGCTAAAGAAACATTTCATACTACGGCCGGTCAAGCTGCCGAAATAGCAAAAATTTGCGGAGCAAAAAAACTTATATTAGGGCACTTTTCGGTTAGATATAAAAATACCGAAGCATTTTTAACTGAAGCAAAATCTGTTTTTGAAAATACACAACTTGCCGAAGACGGTCTAGTTTTTAAGATTTATTAAGCAGGCTACCTGATATTTTAATTATATCATTCCATGCCTGCTCTGTTTTATTTTCAATTAATATCAACAATTCTTTTTTTGTACGATTGTCAACACGATAAAAGCCACTTTTTAATTTTCGTTGCAACAATGATAAATCATGCCATATACCTATTTTTTCCTGCAACTTGTTTAACACAACATGATTGTATTTTTGAGGTATAATTTTTAATGATTCATCAGAAAAAAATTTTATATTATAGTAATATTCTTTGATATTTTTTCTCAATTCATGCACAACTCTTTTATTTACCTTATGCAACCCGGCTGATAGTTTATGATATTTTTTTTTGTAATACTTATTTAAAACACTTTTTTTTATTTCATAAAAACGCTTGTTTAATTTCTTAAACTCCGAAAAAATTTGGGGTTTATGTTTATTGATATAATTATATAATCCAGGCTGCTGTTGTTTCATTTTTTGTTTAATGGCATTTTGTAATTGCTTGCTCTGTAGTTCTTTTGCTAATTTATAATACGCCTGGTGTTCACGTAAAATTTTAGCTTTTTTAAAAAGTAATTTCAATCGGCTTATATATAAACTATACTCTTTTTTGCCGATAACTGGTTTATATAATTTTAATAAGGCTTTATGTTTTTTAATACAAATTCTAAATGAGTGTATATGCTCATCGTTGCAAGAAAAAATCCTTAATGTATTTAAAAACTTATGATTTTGTTTCAACGCATATTTTACTACTTCTTGGGTAAGCACCATAATAACACAAATATATTTGTATTATCAGCAATAGAATAATAAAAAAGATAATATTAATTTAATATTAACTGATTATTCTTCGACAATTATAAAAATATCTTCGTTTTTCTTTTTAAAAAAATACTGTTCCCTGGCGAATTTTTCCAGTTCGGTGTTATTATATAATTGTTTCAAAGCATTTTTTGTTTCAGTAATTTGTAATTGCAAATTTTTTTCTTTGTAACGTGTTTCTTTTAATTCGTTATACAATTTAAACTGTCTGATTAAATTATTGCCGTCAAAAAATGCAATCCAAATTAAAAAAACCAATAAGGTTAGCAGATATTTATTTTTAAATTTATTCACCCTGCAAATTTAGAAGCAAAAACAGAATTATTTATTAACAATTTTAAGGTCAATTAACAAAAATCTGTTTATAAGTGAACATTATAAAGGCGTAGTATTACTTATCTTTACCGAATAATAGAATGAGTGTAGATAAACAATTAAATACTTGAAAAACAATTTAATAATAAGCATTAAAGCATGGGAAAAATAATATCTGTAGTAAATCAAAAAGGTGGGGTAGGAAAAACAACCAGCGCCATAAATTTAAGCGCGTGTTTAGGTGCATTAGAATTTAAAACTCTGCTGATAGATGCCGATCCGCAGGCAAACGCCACTTCGGGTGTAGGGTTCGATATAAAAAATATTAAAACCAGTTTATACGAATGTTTGATTAAAGATATAGACCCCAACAACATTATATTAACTACCGAAAGTCCGAATTTAGATTTGTTGCCGGCACATATAGATTTAGTGGGCGCAGAATTAGACCTGGTAAACCTGCCCAACCGGGAGTTAATAATGCGCAAGGTGGTGCAAAAAGTTAAAGACAAATACCAATTTATAATTATTGATTGTTCGCCTTCGTTAGGCCTTGTAACCCTAAATTCTCTTACAGCATCAGATTCGGTAATCATACCCGTACAATGCGAATACTTTGCTCTTGAAGGTTTAGGCAAATTATTAAATACCATTAAAATCGTTCAATCGCGATTAAACCCCGAATTAGCCATCGAAGGTATATTATTAACCATGTACGACACACGCCTGCGCCTGGCCAATCAGGTAGTAGAAGAAGTAAAAACACATTTTCAACAACTGGTATTTGACACGGTAATTCACCGAAACACAACCCTGGGCGAAGCTCCCAGCCATGGACAAACCATCATCATACACGATGCAACCAGCAAAGGAGCTATCAATTATTTAAATCTTGCCCGCGAGATTTTACAAAAAAATAACATGACACAAATAAGCGACTCAGACAAATATCTGCAAGAACATTGAATTGTAAATAATAAAAAATAAAACCATCAAGCACTATGAGTACTACCAAAAAAAAGCCTGCACTGGGAAGAGGATTAAGCGCACTGTTGGCAAGTTCTGAAACCGATATTACCACTAAATACGAAAGCAAACAATATTCCGAAGCAGTTGGTTCTATCTGCATGATACCCGTAGCAAAAATAGAAGCCAATCCCTTTCAGCCAAGGCAAAATTTTGAAAAAGAAGCCCTGGTTGATTTAACCAAATCCATCCGGGAACATGGCATTGTGCAACCACTAACCGTAAGAAAACTAGGCAACGATAAATACCAGTTAATTTCGGGCGAAAGAAGATTCAGAGCCGCACAAATAGCAGGTCTAACCGAAGTGCCGGTATATATCCGCATAGCCAACGACCAGGAAATGCTTGAACTTGCTTTGATTGAAAACATTCAAAGACAAGATTTGGATGCTGTTGAAATAGCTATTGGTTACCAAAGGCTTATTGAAGAATGTAATCTTACACAAGAACAACTTAGCGAACGAGTAGGTAAAGATCGTTCAACAGTTACCAACTATCTGCGTTTATTAAAATTGCCCCCCGAAATACAAATGGGCATACGCGATAAAAAACTTAGTATGGGGCATGCGCGCGCACTAATTACTATACCCGACCCTAATATGCAAGTAGAAATATATAACGAAGTTATAGACAACGATTTAAGTGTAAGAAAAACCGAATCGCTGGTGCGCGAAACATTGCAAGGCAAAACCCGCGACCATAGGCCCAAAACAAAAAACCATGAAAAAAATACGGATGCGTTACCTTTTAACCAACAAAAAATTAAAGAAGACTTATGCAATAAATTAAATACCGCTGTCGAAATAAGAACTGACCGTAATGGCAAAGGTAAAATTGTGATAGCATTTAAATCTGACAGCGACTTAGAACGCATTATAGAACTTTTAGATGTATAATAAATTAATTCCGGTAATTACATGTTTATGCTTTACTTGTGTTGCACAATGCCAATATGAACCATTGATGCAATACAGCGAAAAAAAATATCAAGTAAGTAATAACCTCAACAAATCGCACCCCAACGACACGGTACACTCCCCTAAAAAAGCTGCCGTTTTTTCGGCAATATTACCCGGGTTAGGTCAAGCCTACAACCGCAAATACTGGAAAATACCGATTATATACACCGGTTTAGGTACAGCAGGGTGGTTTATTTATAACAATCATAAAAATTACCAATTATTTAAAAAAGAATACCTCTATCGCATAAACAATAATTTACAAATACAAAATGAAGATCTATCCATATACAGCGAAGACCAATTAAGAGTACTATTAAATCAATACCATCGCTGGAGAGATTTTTCGATTGCTGCTGCCGTGGTAGTATATACTTTAAATATAATTGACGCCCTGGTTGATGGCTATTTATGGCGTTTTGATGCTGATGACCAAACACTCTCTTTTAAGCCCGGAATTACTTTCGATAACACATCTGCTTTTTATACTTCATTCAATATAAGCTATAACTTTGCAAACTCTTTTCATAAAAAAAAATATGAACATCGCTTTATTAGGTTACGGTAAAATGGGGAAAACAATAGAAACCATTGCCCTGCAAAGAGGACATCACATTGTATTTATTGCCCATTCAAAAAACAGCAACGAAATTTCACAAAATATCAAAAAAGCAGATGTTGCCATAGAATTTACCAATCCACACGCTGTTATGCAAAATATTGAACACTGCTTTGCAGCCAATGTACCGGTAGTAGTGGGAAGCACCGGCTGGAACAATCATATTGAAAAAACCAAAGAAAAATTTGAAAAACACGGCAGAACGCTGCTTTATGCCTCAAACTTTAGTGTGGGTGTAAATATTTTTTTTGCCATCAATAAAAAACTGGCCGAACTAATGAATCAACAAGAAGCATACAATGTAAAAATAGATGAAATACACCATACCCAAAAACTTGATAAACCCAGTGGTACCGCAATAACCATTGCAGAAGACATCATAGCAAAAATCAATCGCAAAAAACAATGGGTTTTAGATAGTAATGAGACAAATGATGCTGTTAACATTTTTTCACATCGCCAGGATAATGTACCGGGCACACACATCGTTACCTATCAATCAGATATAGACACCCTTGAAATTAAACACACGGCACATAACCGCCAGGGCTTTGCTCTGGGAGCAGTAATTGCAGCCGAATGGTTAAAAGATAAAAAAGGCGTCTTTACCATGAACGATGTATTAAATATTTAGTAACTTTAATCAACAATCAATTATTACCATGGAATTTATCCCACACATTTTACTCTACTCTTTAATCATCATCTACTTTTGGGCATTGCCTAAAATATTTGCCAAAGCCGGCATAGAAAGCTGGAAAGGCTATGTGCCATTCTATAATGTAATTGTATGGACAAAAATTTGTAAAAAGCCCTGGTGGTGGGGTTTAATTTTACTCGTGCCCGGTGTAAACTTACTTATGCTTTTTGTATTGAATGTTGAACTATCCAGAGCATACAACCTAAGAGGATTTTCAAACGAAGCCAAAATTGTTTTTCTTCCCTGGCTGGTTATCCCTAAAATTGCAAACGACCCCAATATTAAATATGTTGGACCTATCAATTATAAAGACAAAGCATTTAAAAAATCTTTTCTGCAAGAATGGTTTGATGCTATAATTTTTGCCGTAATTGCTGCTACCGTTATACGCACATTTTTTTTAGAAGCCTACAAAATTCCTACTCCCTCTATGGAAAAAAACCTGATGGTAGGCGATTTTTTGTTTGTAAGCAAAATAAGTTACGGTCCCAAATTACCCAATACTCCCTTTACATTTCCCTTTACACACAATACTTTGCCTTTTGGCGATAATATTAAAAGCTATGTAGAAATTTTTACACTGCCTTATTTTCGCCTGCCCGGCTTAGGAAGCATAAAAAGAAACGATGTAGTAGTTTTTAATTTCCCTGCCGGTGATACCGTTTTACGATTTAACCCCAATATTACATACTATACCCAGTTAGACGGTGAAGCATGGATAACCTATGCCAATCAAACCGGGGGTACCAAATATGGTTTTGAAAAAGAAAAAGAGAAGTATAGAAAAATGGTTAGAAATGCTTATCTCATGCAAGACTTTATCATTACTAGACCCGTTGATAAAAAAGATAATTACATTAAACGCTGTGTAGGATTACCCGGTGATACCATTTATATTATTGATCGTCAATTATTCGTTAACGGAGTTAAATCAGGAGATACTGAACTGATGAAATTTAAATATTACGTAAAAAGTAATAATAAACCTTCGATAGACCGATTAAAAGAAAAACACGATATCAGTGATTTTGATTCGGATATAATTTATTTTGACAATGACAGTGTTTTAGAAATTACCCTCACTCATCAGGAATATCTTGAATATATAAATAAATACGGACAACAAAACGTAATAGTAAAAAACAAACCTAAAGGATACTATTTACAAAATTACAACAAAGAATATTTACCTATTTTCCCCAACGACATAAAATATGATTGGACCGAAGACAACTTTGGGCCGCTCTACATCCCTAAAAAAGGCAGCAGCATTGAGTTAAACCTGAATAACCTGCCCCTCTACAGAAGAATTATACAAGTGTATGAACATAATGATTTACAGATAAAAGACAGCGCAATATATATCAACGGAAAGGAAACTAACCAATATACCTTTAAACAAGATTATTATTGGTTGATGGGAGACAACCGGCACAACTCTGCCGACTCCCGATTTTGGGGGTTTGTTCCTCACGATCATGTAGTAGGTAAAGCCGTGTTGATATGGTTTTCGAACGGACCCAGCGCAGGTATCCGCTGGAACAGAATATTCAAACGCATAGAATAATATGTTCAAATACTTCAAAAAGCCTGCTATTATCCAATGGCTGAAAGCTTTTTTTTATGCGTTCATTATCCTCATTCTTTTTAGAACATTTTTTTTTCAACTATATATCGTTGAACACGATTCCATGCATAACAATATTTTAAACGGTGATTTTATTTTAGTGAATAAATTAGCTTATGGACCGAGATTCCCCATTACTCCTATATCTATACCGTTTACAAATTTATACCTCAACTGGCAGTTACCCTATATGAGATTACCGGGTTACAGCAACATTAAACAACACGACATTATAATATTTAATAACCCTTCGGACGACAACATGGCTATTGACAGAAAATCTAAAATGATAAAAAGAGTAATAGCACTACCCGGTGATACAATAGCCATCATTAACGACAGTGTATTTGTAAATAGTGTATTTACCAAATGTAATTATGCATTTTATGATTATATGATTAACTGCCCCGAACAGGATTTTAATATCATTAAAAATAAATATGATGTTGAACAATATAAAAAAATAAACAATAATGTTTATCTGTTATCAATTACTCATCAACAATTTAAATATATCCAGCAAGACGGTTATAAACCGATAAGAGTAATTGAAAACACAAACATTCATATTGACAATTATTTTCCGCAAAATGGAAATAATAATCTGCACAACTTTAATAAAATTATAGTTCCAAAAAAAGGCACTGTTATATATATTAATACCTCAAACATAAAATATTATGAACGCATAATCGGCACATACGAAAAAAATATTGTTAAAATTAGTCACGATAGCATTTATATCAATCATACCTATACCGATAAATATCAATTTGACTTGAATTATTATTTTGTATTAGGCGATAACAGAAGTAATTCTGTTGATTCAAGACATTGGGGTTTTTTACCTGAAGATCATATTATCGGAAAAGCGATGCTTGTACTTTTATCCCTTGATAAAAAAAATAATACCATCCGATGGAACAGAGCATTTAATGGCTTGCCATAATAAGTATAATTTAAAATTCAGCATTTGCTCTTTGCGTCTAATTGGGTTTTGTATGCTTCCATCTTTTATGGCTCCACAACCATATTTCCGGACATTCTTGTATATCCATTTCTAATTTACGTATATGCAATTCGGATATTTGCCCTGCATGTGTTTGTGCCGGCTCCTTTATTAATTCTTCTGCATATATGGTGTAATATCCTCTTCGCATTCTTTTTACCTTAAAATATAAAACAGGTAAATTTAACTTTTTTGCAATCAGTTCTGTGCCCCAATAAACCGGAGTATCCTGGTTTAAAAATTTTGTCCAATACGCATTTTCGGGTGGCGGTGTTTGATCGGCAATAAAAGCTGTAGCGTTGATTTCATTACGACATTTTATCATTTCTTTGTAAGCATCTTTCATGGGTATTAATCTAACACCAAAGCGGGTTCGCATATTATAAATTAGCTTATTGAAGTATTTATTTTTGATAGGATGATATAAAACATATAAAGGCTGTTTACATAACAGGCTGAAAGTGTTTCCTGCCCATTCCCAATTTCCGTAATGCCCCAATACAATTAATACACTTTTTTGCTCGTTAAAATACTGCTGCATTAAACTTAATGCCTGATTATCCAGTTGGCAACGTTTTAATAACGTATTTTTAGAAATTACTAAGGTTTTTAATGTCTCCAGCAATAAATCGCACAAATAGCGGTAAAATTTTATTTCTATTAATTTTATTTCTTTAGCATTTTTATCGGGAAATGATTTTTGTAAATTTCTATTTACGGTTTTTCTTCTGTATCTTACTACATAATATAATACTATAAAAAGCAAATCGCTTATTACATACAGTACCGAAAATGGCAACCATGCCAGTATATAAATAAAAGGAAGTGTAACAAAATACACAATTGCTTGCATCATTCAAATATAATACAAATAAAAATGCCTCCATTAAGATAACGGAGGCATTGCATAAAATTATTCTATTTATTTTTTAATTTTAAACTCTACTCTTCTGTTTTTTGCTTTTGCCAGTTCTGTATCATCTGTACTTAATGGTTTTTTATCATCATGTACTTTTATGTACAACCTGCCTTCGGCTATACCACCTTTTACCAAATGTTTTTTTACTGTTTCCGCACGTCTTTTAGCTAAATCTTTTGCCCGTGCATCATCAGGATTTTTTTCTAACACTTTAAGTTCTGATTTCTCACTGTGAGCATTTATTTCAATAGCCATATCGGGATTGGCATTTAACACATCAATCAGAATATTCAAATTTTTAATACCATTGGCATTTAATTCAGTGCTAAGATTTTCAAAATATACTGTAGATTGTTGCTCTACTTTCTCTTCAACGGTAAACTCTTTGTTAGAGGCATACTGCTCATTGTAAACAACTTCGGCCTTTTCAACTTTATTGCCTCTTTCGCATTGACATTCTTCAATGCTGTCTAACTGAAAAACCGATACCTCATCAATATAATAATAAGCAATAGCTACTTGGGTTCCTTTCATGTTTTTGGGTTTATCAACCTTATCGGTTTTTGTTTCTTTGGTAGGCGAAAAATTACCGATGGTTAAAAACTTTTCTCCGCCCTGGGCTGTATATACACCACAAACAGTTTCAAAATTATAAGTTCCGTTAAGTATTTTATTTTGGCTGTTTTTAACGTGTGTTTCTATCAGCAAAGATTTTTTTTCTTCCGTATTATAATCTCTTTTTGAAAGGTGTGCTCCTATATTATTGCACGAGTATTTAGAAAGTTCGGCCAAACTAACTTTGAACTGCACACAATACTTAACCCCTGACTTTAAAGGCGCCAGCAATTCTGTTTGCAAATAAGTTCTGGGTTGCTTATCGCCAAAGCTGTATGCAACAATACCGGCATAATTTTTACCTTCCTGGGTGTTTTCGTGCCCCATGTAATTATCGGGTATAGAAATTGTAGGCTCTTTTGCACCGGCTGAAAACAAATCGGCAGCCTCGCCTGTGGGCGACTTCCAGTCGCGGGCTGCTTCAATTTGTTTGATTTTTTTAAGCTTTGCATTGCCGTTCATATACTCAAATCCCGGATTCTTTACCAGGTTTTTGTCTTCTTGCGCCTGAACCGAATAAATTGCAGTTATAAGCGCTAAAACTGCTAATTTTGTTTTCATTTTACTTAATTTCATATTCTTTAATTGTATTTATAAAACATTTTACATTTTCGGGATTGGTATCGGGATAAACACCGTGCCCGAGGTTTGCAATATGTCTGTAGCCTTCAAATTTACGTAACATTTTTAAACTTTGGGCCTTTACTTGATCAAAATTGCCATATAATGCACATGGATCCAGATTTCCCTGTATTGTTTTGTTGTTACCAATAATACTTCTGCTTTCCTGCATATCCATGTTCCAATCTATTCCTATCGTATTACAATTGAGTTGTGCAATTTCTTTACGGGCAAAAAATGCGCCTTTTGCAAACACCGTAACAGGCACTTCGGTAATAGCATCACATATTTTTTTAAGATATTGCACTCCAAATTCCGAGTATTGTTCGGGACTTGCAAAACCTGCCCACGAATCAAATAATTGAACAACATCAACACCGGCTTTTACCTGCATTTTTAAATAAGCAATTGTGGTTTGGGTTATTTTATCTAATGCTTTATGGCAAAGAACCGGTTGGGTATATAACAATTTCCGTGCCTTAGAAAATGTTTTAGATCCTTGCCCTTCGGCAATATAACTGAATAAAGTAAACGGGGCGCCTGCAAAACCTATTAACGGAACCCGGTTGTTTAGCCCTTGTTTAGCTAATTTAATTGCCTCAGCCACATAATTTAGATTGTCATAAACATCGGGTATATTTAATTCATTTAATGATTCCTCGTTTTCAAATTTTTTTTCAAAAACAGGCCCCTTATTTTCTTCCATTGCGTAGCTGAATCCCATCGCATCGGGGACAACCAATATATCCGAAAAAATTATGGCTGCATCTACATCAAGAATATCTACCGGTTGTATGGTAACTTCTGCTGCTGCTTCCGGTGTTGCTATAAATTGCTTAAAATCTTTAAATTGTGCACGCACTTGCCTGTATTCTTTTAATATCCTTCCAGCCTGCCGCATTAACCACACCGGGTATCTGTCTGTTTGTTCTCCGCGAATTGCTTTTAGCAACCTGTCATTTTTTATCATTAGGCAAAGATAAAAAATATAATTAATAAGGTATAAGCACTTTAAAACACAATGTGCTTTAATCTTAAGCTTCCAAGTATATCGTAAATATAATGCATTATACAGCTTACAGCGCTCTATTTACTTTATTTACGCAAAATATATAATCATTTTACACCTTAACTATTTATTAATTAACACTAAAGTAGAACAATACAGAAAACTATAATTTTTCTTTAATAAGAATAAAATTATGAAATTCTGTATTAATAATAACCGTATGAAAATAACTTATGTATTTATAACCCAACATAAATAAATAGTTCATTAAATCTACTTCATTGTTAAATATTATCAACTTTCCATCTTCATTTGTTATCTGTACTGTATTTGAATCTTCAAGATTTTTTATCTTACCATACAAGCTATGGGTTGTAGATTTACCTATATCAATTGACAGTCTCGACTCACTACCACTAGCTTTTTTTGCATAACTTACACGTATGATTACACATTCAGCAGACTGAGCGCTAATTTGACCTATTATAAAAAAATTTAGCAGCAAAGAAAAAATTCTAATTTTCATATTATAAATGTATTATTTAATATCAATTTTATCAATATATACAAATTGAGAACATAGATAAAACACCCTGATATTATAACAAAATTCATTGTGAATGTAATTAATCTTTAATTTAGAGTAAGTTTTTATAATTTAAAACTAAATCCTCCGTGTATAATTGCTCCTCCTGAAACTCCTAACTCCATAAATAAGCCAAAATAGTCAGTAATAAAATACCTACCCCCTACTGAAAGGCGAAATGCAAATGGTATTAAATTTAAAGTTGTGCTGCCATCGTAAGTAGGATCATTAGATTTCCAGGTAAATTTTGAATTTCTATATCCTGCAGAAATAGTAAAAAAACCATCAAATTTATCGCTGCCCCCAAAGTGAATAGAAAAACGCGGCATAAACCTTAATCGGTTTATATTAAATTCATAATTATAAATAATAGAAGAATTGGCTGTGTCAGTATCAGACCAGGTAATATGGTTAGAAGAATATTGCACATCCAACCCAAACCCTATTTTATTAGACATCATGTAATCGAATCTAATTCCTGTTGGACCAACCGATCTTGATTTTGCACTGCTATTATCAGTTATCGATTTTAAAAGCGAAGCAGTTATAGTTCCAAAACCATAATAAGGTTCTATTATTACATTGCCCTGTTCAACAACTTGACAATTAACTTTTTGAACTCCTGTTAATAGTATTGCAAAGCTTAGAATTGATTGAGTAATTATTTTTTTCATAAGAAACTTTTTTAATTTTAATACACAAACATACAAAATAATATATGATAATTTTTTTTTTATAACGCGTAAATAATTGTTAATTTATTTAATTTTGCCCACCTAACCTAAAACTTTATAAATTATGAAAAAACAATTTTTAGCCCTTGTAGCTGCTGCTACATTACTTGCCTCATGTGGCGGAGGTGGAGTTTCTGAAGAAACAAAAAAAACATTAGCAGATTTTGAAGCGCAATGGTCCGCAGCCGAAAAAGCTGCCGGTGAATTTGGAACAGCTTTGGATGCAGAAATTGCTGCACGTGCCGAAATGAACATGACTGTAGCCGATTCTATCAAAGGAAACGCTACCGCAGAATGGCTGGCTAAAGCCGATTCTATTGCCGGTGTTTGCAAATCTCATACCGATCAATTAAATGAATACAAAACTACCTTAGATGCATTTTTAACCACTTGGAAAGCTGATAGTCAAGCTTGGGCCGACTGGAAAGCTAAAGTTGAAAAAGGCGAAGTGAAAGAAGAAGACGTTAAAAAAGCCATGGAAGATTGGAATACAAAACTTAACAATGCTAAAACTTCTGTTGAATCGTGGAATGCAGCGCTTACCGAAAATAAAACTGCCTGCGAAGCCAGTTGCAAAGCTTTTGATGAAACCGTTGCCGCAATTGCTGCTGCAAAACCCGAACCTAAAGGAAAAGGTAAAAAATAATTTAATATCATTTATTTGTCTCATACCCCTTTGCTTGCGCAAAGGGGTATTTTTTTGCTCCTATTTAACAACATAATTTTTTTATCCTATTATTCGCATCAATATCCGAAATGCTTGCCTGATGGTAGATAAATCAAAAACAACCCACCGAACACAATACATTAGCTGACATTCATAGCTAATGATAAATTTGGGTTAAAAATAAGGCGGGTTATTTTTTTTTGATAAGTACTATCAATAAAGGCATAAAAAATATGGCTACCGTAAGTAAAGAAACATACAAATCTGTTTTTTCACTATCCAACATTAAGCTAAAAGTATGATTGGGGAAAAAATGAGTATATACAGAAACCGAAAGTTTAATACCTAAAATACCAATAACTATAAATGCCGAAGACTCCAAAAAAGGGAAACGCTGCATAAGTTTTACAAAACCCTGAGCCACCAAACGCATGGCTAAAATACCAATAAACACACCGGTGCAAATCAGATAAATATTGTCGGTAAACGCTACTGCCGCAAATACATTATCTATAGAAAATGCCATATCCATCATTTCCACCATGGCTACCGTAGCCCAAAACGGGCCTAATAACCCTAAGGTATAGGCATATAATAAACTATTATTTTTATCAATTACATCATCGCTTTTTTCGGGTGTATCTTTACTGATAAAATAACTGATACATAAATACATTAAATACAAACCTCCCAGGGGTTTTAGCCACCAGATATGAATTAAATAAGAAGCAAAAACCAAACTCAATCCTCTAAAAAAATAAGCCCCCAATATACCGTATTTCAAGGCCTTGTTTCGTTGATTTTCGGGCAAATCCATCACCATGGTTGCCAACACCGCTGCATTATCTACCGATAATAAACTCTCTATAAGTATCAGATTTATAATTATAAATACTGCACTTTCAATATCATTACCTAAAAACTCCCTTAGTATATCCATTTTTAAATACAAAGATAATCGGGCGGGTAGTATATATAATAGTGTTTACAACTTTTATTTTTCGTTAACAACTGCTTATTATTCCTGTCAAAATCTTTATTCATCAATGCTTACTTTCGCAGTCAAAATCTTATAAAAATGAATTATCCGGTTAAAATTAAAAATGCTTTAATATCAGTTTATTACAAAGAAGGCTTAGATAAAATCGTTCAAAAACTGAGTCATTTGGGTGTAGAAATTTTTTCTACCGGAGGAACCGAAAAATTTATCAGTAACCTCGGAATACCCGTTACAGCGGTAGAAGATATTACCGGTTATCCTTCTATACTGGGCGGAAGAGTAAAAACCCTTCATCCCAAAATTTTTGGAGGAATATTATCGCGCAGGCAATTAGAACAAGACCAATCAGAAGTTGCAGAATATAAAATACCACAGATAGATTTAGTAATTGTAGATTTGTATCCGTTTGAAGAAACAGTAAAATCGGGTGCTTCAGAATCTGAAATAATAGAAAAAATAGATATTGGAGGTATCTCGTTGATTCGTGCCGCTGCCAAAAATTATAAAGATGTACTCATTGTATCTTGTGTAACTCAATATACCGAATTATCAGAGATATTAGAAAAATACAATGGCATAACCGACCTGGAGCAACGTAAAAAATTTGCAAGCCATGCATTTCATGTTTCTTCGCATTACGATACCGCCATACATAACTATTTTACCAATAACAATTCCCGCTATTTTAAACAAAGTATAGAGCATTTTAAAGTACTGCGATATGGTGAAAACCCCCATCAGCCGGCTAAATTTTATGGCAATCTGCAAGAGCTTTTAGAACAACTAAGCGGCAAGGAATTATCATACAACAATTTGCTGGATATTGATGCGGCCATAAACTTAATGGCCGACATACCTTCGGAATATGCAGCCGTTGCAATTCTTAAACACAACAACGCCTGTGGTATGGCATTAAGAGATAATTTAGAACAAGCCTGGAAAGACGCTCTGGCTGCCGATCCCGTATCAGCATTTGGTGGCATTATTATTTGTAATAAAGAATTAGATCTTGCTACCGCAAAAGAGATTGACAAACTGTTTTTTGAAGTATTAATCGCCCCTGCTTACTGCCGGGAATCTTTAGATTTACTGAAACAAAAAAAGAACAGAATCATCTTGTTACAAAAACAAACCCGGTTACCGCAAAATCAATTCAGAACAACATTAAACGGTGTATTATATCAACAAAAAGATATTATCGTTGACCAACCCGAAAATTTTGTATTACAAACCCACAAAAAACCCACTGAAGCTGAAACAACCGACCTGTTTTTTGCCAATATTTTAGCCAAACACACTAAATCAAATACCATTGTATTGGTTAAAAACAAACAATTGCTGGCCAGTGGTACCGGACAAACATCTCGGGTAGATGCGCTTAAACAAGCCATCGAAAAAGCAAAAACTTTTAACTTTGATTTAAAAGGAGCAGTAATGGCCTCTGATGCTTTTTTCCCATTTCCGGATTGCGTAGAAATTGCCCACCAAGCCGGAATTACTGCTGTAATACAACCCGGTGGCTCTGTCAAAGATGCCGAAAGCATTAGCTATTGCAACCGTGCAGGTCTGGCAATGGTATTTACCGGCAACCGACACTTTAAACACTAACCCGTTAAAATATTGCCGAAAAAAATCAGAAACCAAAAAAAAACTATGTAACTTTAACACTTAATTAACCAACGCAAAAAATGGGATTATTTAACTTTTTTACACAAGAAATTGCTATCGACTTAGGCACGGCCAATACATTGATAATACATAATGACAAAGTAGTTGTTGATGAACCTTCTATTGTTGCCATAGACAGAGCAACAAATAAAATTATCGGGGTAGGACGTAAAGCCCAGATGATGCATGGAAAAACACATGAAAACATCAAAACCATACGCCCCTTAAAAGACGGAGTAATTGCAGACTTTCATGCCGCAGAACACATGATTCGCGAATTTATTAAAATGATACATCCGCGCAAAAGATTGTTTAATCCCTCTTTACGTATGGTTATCTGCATCCCGTCAGGTATTACAGAAGTTGAAAAACGAGCTGTACATGACAGTGCCGAACATGCCGGTGCTAAGGAAGTTTATCTGATACACGAACCCATGGCTGCAGCAATAGGCATTGGTATAGACGTTGAAGAACCCATGGGCAACATGATAATTGATATAGGCGGAGGTACTTCAGAAATTGCCGTTATTGCGCTGGGAGGAATCGTTTGCGATAAATCCATTCGCGTTGCAGGAGATGAGTTTACCAATGATATCGAAGAATATATGCGCAGGCAACACAACATATTAGTAGGTGAACGCACAGCCGAAAAAATTAAAATTGAAGTGGGTGCCGCTTTACCTGAACTTGAAAATGCACCTGAAGATTTTGCCGTAAGTGGTAGAGATTTAATGACCGGCATACCTAAAGAAATTACCGTATCATATTCTGAAATTGCACATGCTTTAGACAAATCCATCTCTAAGGTGGAAGAAGCCATCCTGAGCGCACTGGAAATGACTCCGCCCGAACTTTCGGCCGACATATATAAAACCGGTATCTATCTGGCCGGTGGCGGTGCTTTGCTTAGAGGATTAGATAAACGCATCTCTATGAAAACAAAACTGCCTGTACACGTAGCTGAAGACCCCTTAAGAGCTGTAGCCAGAGGCACCGGAATAGCCCTGAAAAACATTGAAAAATTCCAGTTTTTAATTAAACCATAATTGTTCCATGTCTGTATAACAAGCTCTTTACATGAGGAACTTAAGAAACTTTTTAATCAAATACTACTTCTTTTTCCTCTTCTTGTTTTTACAATTAATTTCTCTATCTATTTTAGTATCCAACAACAACTTCCATCAAAATAAATTTTTAAAATCATCCGGCAACATTACAGGCTATGTATTAGAAAAAAAAAATAATATAGAACAATATTTCCTTTTAAAAAAAATAAACGAAGACCTGATAAAAGAAAATGAATATTTAAAAAATAAATTAATAGAAAATTATTATCCGGAAGATACTTCGCTTGTACCCATATACGACACATTAAAAAAACAACAATATTATTACATTGCAGCTAAAGTTATCAGCAACACCGTAAACACACAAGACAATTATTTAACACTTAACAAAGGAAGTATTGCCGGTATTAAACCCGATATGGGAATTATATGGAATGAAGCAATTGTAGGGTTTATAAAAGATGTATCCGAACATTATTCAACCGCCATCTCTGTATTAAATAAAAATTTTGTGTTAAGCGTAAAGCTAAAATCAACCAACGATCACGGATTAATAAAATGGGAAGGCAAAGACAAAACAATAGTTTCATTAACCGGCATAACCGCTGATGTACCCGTAAAAGTTGGCGACACAGTTATAACCCGCGGAGCCAGCGCCCGATTTCCGGAAGGTAAACTTGTAGGTATTGTATCCGAAATAAAACAAAACCCGGGAAGTATGTATCATATCATCAACGTAAAGCTGTTTACCAACTTCAGTTCTGTTTATAACGTATATGTAATTGATAACCGTTATGCTGAAGAACAATTAAAATTAGAAGAAAAATTAAACTCGCCCGAATGATTAATATTATACTTAAAAATATTATTCGTTTTGTATTATTTATTTTTATACAAATATTCATTGTGCGGCATATAGACCTGGGCACCTATTTTACACCTCAGTATTACATCATTTTTTTATTGCTTTTACCTTTTGAAACACCTGATTGGCTATTAATCATTCTTGGTTTTATTTGCGGATACACCGTAGATATTTTTAATTACACCCCCGGACTAAATGCTTCTGCTTGCGTATTTGCAGCATTTGTACGACCCCGTATTTTAAAACTTATTGCCCCCAGAGACGGTTATGAGAACGGTATGTTTCCTGAAATATCACACATGGGTTTTTTATGGTTTACCTATTATAGTTCTATCATCATTTTTTTGCACCATTGTTGGTTCTTTACACTCGAAATATTTAGATTTACCAATGTTATACAAATATTACTAAAAACATTTGCAAGCGGCATCTGCACACTTATATTGGTTATCATCTCGCAAGCATTAGCATATAAACCGTTAAACAAACGATAGCTAATGAGAAATTTTGAAGAAAGAAGATTTACCATATTACTCATTTTTATAACCGTATTGGTTATATTTTCAATACGTTTGTTTTATATGCAGATAATAAACGACTATTGGAAAGACAGAGCCGCACAAATATCAGAGTACAAAGTATATACTTATCCGCCTAGGGGAATCATCTACGACCGAAACGGAAAAAAAATGGTTGAAAACAAAACATTTTATGATTTAATGGTTATACCTAAATACCTGAAAGAAATAGATACAACTGCATTTTGCAAGCTGGTGGGAATTACAAAAGAGCAGTTTATTAAAAAAATAAACGAAGCAAAAAAATATTCCCGATATGTTCCCTCTCCGTTTGAAAAACAAATTTCTTCAGACAACTTTGAGCGCATATCCGAAGAATTATATAAATATCCGGGATTTTATGCACAAGAAAGAATGCTTAGAGGCTATTCACAAGAAATAGGCGCACACGTTTTGGGTTATATCAGCGAAGTAGATTCTACCGATATTAAAGCCAATCCCTATTATCGTTCGGGAGATTTTATCGGTAAAAAAGGTTTGGAACAAGCATACGAATATGAGCTAAGAGGAGTGAGAGGCGTAAAATACATCCTTAAAGATGCTATCGGAAATGAGACCGGAAGTTTTGAAAACGGAAAGTACGACACGGCAGCCATGCAAGGACATAATCTTTACTGCACCATTGATGCCAACTTGCAAGCCTATGGAGAAATGCTGATGCAAAATAAAAAAGGAAGCATCGTTTGCATTGAACCTTCGAGTGGAGAAATACTGGCATTGATATCGGCACCCACTTATAATCCTTCGTTAATGACCGGCCGCGAAAAAGGAAAAAACTACCTGACTTTGCTTCGCAACGACTCGTTAAAACCATTGTATAATCGAGCTATTCAAGCTATGTACCCACCGGGTTCAATTTTTAAAATGGTACAATCATTAATTGCACTAGAAGAAGGAGTAATAACTACCCACACCGGTTTTTCGTGCGATAAATCTTTAGTAGGCTGCCATGCACACCCCACAGCTAACGACTTAAAAAAAGCCATACAATTTTCTTGCAACCCCTATTTTTATCAAACCACACGCAGAATTATTCAACAGGGAAAATCAAAAAATGCCTTTATTGACTCAGAATTAGGGCTTGCCAAATGGACCAAATATATGCATAGTTTTGGCCTAGGTATAGATTTAGGTATTGATATGCCCTCAGTTAAAAAAGGCTTTATCCCCGATACGGCATTTTACAATCAACCCTGGCCCAAAGGACATGGAAAACACCGCTGGGCATTCAGTACCATATACTCTATTAGCATCGGACAAGGAGAAGTATTGGTTACACCTTTACAAATGGCTAACATTGCAGCTATTATTGCAAACAGAGGATACTATTACATTCCACATTTTATAAAAGGCATCGGTGAAAAAGGTAATATCCCTGAATATTTTTTAAAAAAAAATCACACTTTGGTTAGCAAAACACATTTTGAATTTGTAGCCGATGCGATGCGCGCAGTAGTAGAAGAACCCGGTGGCACGGGCGGGCGGGCAAAAATACCGGGTATTACCGTATGCGGAAAAACAGGTACTGCCGAAAACCCTCATGGTGAAGATCATGCAGTATTCATTGCTTTTGCACCTATGGAAAATCCTAAAATTGCTATTTCTGTATATGTAGAAAATGCAGGATTTGGAGGTGTGTGGGCTGCACCTATTGCAAGTTTGATGATGGAAAAATATATCAAAGGCAGCGTGAGTGATACACTCAAAGAAAAACAAATAAAAGATGCCGTAATTTTAGATACTAAAAAATACAAAGCTACTCTTAGCAGCAAAAAGAAAAAACGCAACCGATAGTAATGAGGCAAAACAACATCCAAATAACTCAAATAGACTGGTTTTTAATTTGTCTGTATTTTGTTATGTGCCTGGCAGGATTAGTAAATATCTATTCATCAAATTACAATCCTGAAAAACCCGAAATTTATAACCTGAGTCAGGAATACGGAAAACAATTGCTGTGGTTTGTTATTTCAATAACTTTAGGATTTTTGATATTATTACTAGAAGGTAATTTTTTACGAAAATTTGTTTATGAATTTTATGGTATTGTAATTACACTCTTAATAGCGGTGCTGCTTGTAGGCGTTGAAAAAAACGGAGCTAAAGCCTGGTTTGGCTTTGGTGGCTTTGGTATCCAACCCGCTGAATTTGCTAAGGTATCGGTTAGTTTGGCAATAGCTAAATATTTAAGTCAACCCGGCACCAAACTACAAGACTCAAAAACTCGAATCAACACCTTTTTATTTATCCTTGCTCCTGCCCTGCTTATTATGCTGCAACCCGATGCCGGAACCGTTATCGTTTTTGCGTCATACATATTAGTGCTATACAGAGAAGGTATGGGCGGTAATTTTTTACTTTTTGGATTATTTGCTGCAATTATTGCTACTATTTCATTAATTTTAAAAGACAGCGAAATAAAGCTGCTACTAATACCCGAGGAGTTACCCGGACAATGGGCACTTTCTTTGATTATGCTGTGTTTTGCATGCATAGGTTACATAGGTATAAAACAACAAGTGCAAAAAAGACAACAAGCAAAAGCAAATTTGTATTTAACCATCGGTTTAATAGCCAGCATCTGCATCATACATAGCGTAGATTATGGTTTTGAAAAGCTTTTAAAACCACACCAAAAAGAAAGGGTGGAAATACTCTTAGGGTTACGCGATGACCCGGATGGAAAAGGGTATAACATAGATCGTTCTAAGGCAGCTATCGGTTCGGGGGGATTTACCGGAAAGGGATATATGAATGCTACCCTTGCCAATGCCGAACAAAAACATGTACCCATGCAAAGTACTGATTTTATATTTTGTACACTCAGCGAAGAATGGGGCTTTATAGGTTCATTCGGTGTACTGATATTGTTCGGATTATTTCTTATTCGAATTATTTACCTGGCCGAAAGACAGCGATCTGCCTTTACCAGAATATATGCCTACTGCGTGGCATGCATTATTTTTTTTCATGTAATGATTAATATCGGTATGGCCATTGGCTTAGCTCCTGTGATAGGTATCCCGCTGCCTTTTTTCAGTTACGGGGGTCTTCATTAATGGCATTTTCTATTGATGGTTTTTATTTTACTTAAATTAGACAGCGAACGATTAGAAGTTTTAAGATAATGACTCGCATCGGCATAATTTCTGACACGCACGGATATTTAGATAATAACATACTTAAATATTTTTCGGATTGTGATGAAATATGGCATGCCGGAGATATTGGCAATATAAACGTAATCAATCAATTGATGGGTTTAAAAAAACTACGCGCTGTTTACGGAAATATTGATGGAACTGAAGTACGTGCCGGTTTTAAGCAAGATGAATTATTTGCAGTTGAAAATTGTAAAGTTTTACTTACCCATATTGCGGGCAAACCTTATACATATAATAACCGGATAAAAAAAATTTTACTGACTCATAAACCCCATATTTTGGTATGCGGACACTCACACATACTAAGGGTTGAATTTGACAAGCAATTCAACTTACTTTATATGAATCCGGGGGCTGCCGGTAAACACGGTTTTCATCACGTCAGAACCATTATTAAATTCTGTATTGAACAATCTACACCTAAAAATTTACAGGTAATTGAATTAGGTAAACGTGCTTAACACCTAAATATCTATCTTCATATACAAGCGCATACATTTAGGCCCGAATACAGGATTCTAATACTTAATACCTAAAAAAAGTATTATGACTTTTAGGGAATTAAATTATTTGCTTTGACGCCAAACAAACTGGCCTGATTTATCAATATATCCTTCGGTACCTGATTTAAAATCACCAATTCTAACGCGTGCTAATCCATTTTCAAAATCAGCCGGAATGTTGTATTGACGTCCTATAACCAATTTTCCGTTTACATCTATATAACCCCATCTACGGGCTAAACCGCTACCCACAGCTATACATGCCAGGCCTTCTTTAAAATTTTTAGCATCATCATATTCTGCTTCAATAACCAACTTTCCTGATTTATCAATGTAACCGTATTTTCCGGTTTTAAAATCACCTATTCTAACAAGCGCTCTGCCGTTAACAAACGGAAATGCTTTATCATATTGGGCTTTTAGCACAACTGCGCCTGTTTTATCTATATAACCCCATTTGCCGCTGCCTTCATCACCCACCAAAAAATTAGCCATACCTTCCGAAAAATCCCAAACCATATCAAACTTGGCAGGAATCACAAGTTTTCCTACTTTATCTATAAAGCCCCACTTATTATTAATTTTTACTCTGGCCATACCTTCGCTAAACTCGTATGCCTGATCATATTTTGTTTCAATAACTATCTTGCCGTTTTTATCAATAAAACCCATGTTTGAGCCAACTTGTATGCGTGCTAACCCTTCCGAAAACTGGAAAGCATTTGTGCACGAAACCGAAAATTTTTCTGTGCCCCGCTCGTCTATATACGACCATTTGCCTTCTTTTAAAACAGCAGCTAATCCATCGTTAAAATCAGTAGCACGGTCATAAACAGGCTCTATAACTACTTTACCTGAGGTATTAATAAAACCGGTTTTATTGTCTTTTTGTATACGTGCTAAGCCGTTTTTAAACGGAAATGCTTTGTTAAACTGCGGCTCTATAACGATTTTACCTGTTTTATCTATATACCCGTCTAATCTGTTTACAGTAATGGGATAAAGGCTTTGTGCCATTGTGCTATGTACACAAATCGAAAAAACGATAAAAATTAATATCAACCTTTTCATGGTTTTAAACAAGTTATTTGAAAATTAAGCACTAAGGTAAAAAAATATTTTTACCCCAAAAAACATTATTTTTATCCTTTAAATCATAAATCTTGCCAATTTTTAAAGAAATAAGAAACCGGCAGCACTCTGTACTGATAATATGGCGTATTGACGAGGACGAATTATTTTTTAAAAAAGAACTTCCGCCCGATATTTTTGGGTTATACAGCGGAATTAAATCTGATTTGGTACGCCAGCAAAAATATGCAATACGTTTAATAATTAACCAAATAACCGGTTTATGGGATCTAAACTACAAAGTTGATGGCAGCCCCATGATTGAAAAAAATTACATTTCAATCAGTCATTGCAAGAATTTTGCCTGTGTTTATTATAATAACGAAAAAATTGGAGTTGATATTGAAATTACAGATAAAAGAATACTAAAGATTGCCGACCGTTTTTTAAACCAACAAGAAAAATATGCTTTTGGTAAGGATAATTTGCAAACACTTACATTAATTTGGGCTGCTAAAGAAGCTATTTTTAAAAAATACGGGGGCGAAACGGCTTTTTTTGCATCCTGCATCACTATAACCGATATACAGCCGGGTTTATTGAAAGCAAGTGTTAAAACATCCGATTTTTTTGCTGAAGAAAGCTTGTGTTATGAGATATTTGATACCTTGGTATTAGTGTATACTTTGTAAATTTGTATTTGATGCTAGATTTATATAAACAGATAAAAGAAAAAATAAGTTGCGGAAAAAAACTGTTGGCTGCGCTTATTGACCCTGATAAATGCGACAGTAAAAACTATCCGTTAGAAGAAAAAGTAAAATTATTTTGTCAAAGCGCTGATTTTATTTTTGTAGGCGGTAGTTTAATTACAACCGGAAATTTTGAAAACACCGTTCAAACCATAAAAAAACATGCTACCAAACCGGTAATTATATTTCCCGGAGATAATAAGCAAATAAGCAGCCATGCAGATGCCATATTATTGCTAACGCTTATTTCGGGAAGGAATCCGGATATGCTGATAGGCAAACACGTTGAAGTTGCATTTCAACTCAAAAAGTCGGGAATAGAAATTATACCTACCGGTTATTTGCTGATAGACAGCGGAAAAATTACTACGGCATTGTATATGAGCGGCACACAACCCATACCCCGTCATAAGCATGACGTTGCATCGGCTACTGCTCTTGCAGGCGAACAATTAGGTTTAAAAATGATATATGCTGATGCCGGCAGCAATGCCGAATTTAAAATTCCTGTGCAAATGATTAAAGCAATCAAAAAAGAAATAAGCGTTCCTCTGATCATTGGCGGAGGACTACGCTCGGGTGATGACATCTTAGATGCATGGAATGCAGGTGCTGATATTGTAGTAGTGGGCAATGTACTGGAAAAAGAACCGGAACTAATTAACACATTTAGTTTTAAAAATAAATATAAAATATAATTTATCCCGTATTAAGCATTAGCATACTTAATGTTTTCGTAATAATAGCTGATAACCCAAATACCCAAAACAATCACGCACTCACGATTCTTGATGTACCCCCAATTTGCAGTTTGGTTAAAAGAATTATGCCTGCAAGAAAAAAATCCTGCAGGCATAAAACAAACACTAAACCAAAAAACATTAATTTTTGCCTATACTAAACCTTATGGGTTGAATTAATCTAACCCGCTTGGTTTTACCTAAATTTTTTCCGGGTTCAAAGGGTTTAAATTTTTTTACTACTCTCATTGCCTCTGCATCCAATTCGGGATGCACACCTCTAGCTATACTTACATCTGATACGGTTCCATCTTTATCAACAACAAAATATACATAAACGGTTCCTTCAATTCCGTCAGCAAGGGGATTTTTTGGGTATTTGATATCTTCTTTGATTTGTTTATTTAAACAGGCATAGGTACACATTGCGCGTTTTTCTTCATCAACAATGTTTAAACATTCTTTGCAGGTTGGCATTTCACTAGCAAAATCAACTACTTCGTTATCATCAATTATTGTATTAGCCTGACCTCCTGTAAACACAATGCCCTGGTTATCGGTTGTATGCATTGTACTTTGCTGATCATCAGTCGGTGTGTTGTTATCTATAGTATTTATATCAATCGGATTTGCTACTGTAGTCTGAGCGGTTGTTTGTTGTTGAGGGCGTTGTATAAACTGATTCTGCGGTTTAGGCGGTTGTGGTATTTCCATAATCTGTACTATGTCTGTAATTAATTCCGGTGAAGTAGATTTAAAATGTTTTTTCTTATCTATAGAGGTGTATTCAAAAGCTAACAAACAAAGCGACAAGGCTACTACCAGACCTAAACTAAAAAAAGATGTTCTTTGTTTATTAAGATCTACACGGTTTGATTTTTTTGTTTCCATAACTGTAATGTTTTTATGTATATTAAATCTCAGTAATTTGTATATACATAAACTTAAAAGGTAAACAGTTATTATAAGTTTATAGATGCTGTTAGGAAACGGTAATATTTAAAAGGGGAAATGTAAAAATTAGCCGTTTACCACTAATTTAAAGCCTTTGCCGTGAATATTTTGTATTTCTACTTTGCTGTCGTGCGATAAATATTTTCTGAGTTTAGCAATATATACATCCATGCTACGGCCATTAAAATAGCTATCATCTCCCCATACACTCATTAACGCATAGTTTCTTTCAACTACTTCGTTGAGGTTGGCGGATAAAATTTTGAGTAATTCGTTTTCTTTGGTGGTTAGTTTTTGTGTTAGCTTAGGATGTCTGAGTTCTTGCTTCATATAGTCAAATGTATAATCGCCCAAGGCCACAGGTGCATCAACAACTTTTTTATCCTGGTTGGTTCGTCTGAGGATAGCATTAATTCTTGCCAGTAATTCTTCCATGCTAAAGGGTTTTACCATATAATCATCTGCGCCTGCTTTAAAACCTTCGAGCGTGTCTTCTTTCATTGATTTTGCAGTTAAAAATAATATCGGAATTTTAGCATCTGCATTTCTGATTTCTTTAGCCAAAGTGTAACCGTCTTTAAGAGGCATCATAACATCCAAAATCAAAAAGTCGTATTTGTTCTTACAAAATTTTTCATATCCTTCTTGTCCGTTACGAGCCAAATCAGCCTGATAACCTTTGGCAAGAAGGTAATCGGTAAGCAGTGTACCAAGGTTGGTGTCGTCTTCAACAACCAGGATATTAATTTTTTGTTTGTTCATATGCTGGTAATTTGATTGTAAATATACTTCCTTTTCCTAATTCACTTTCAACCGTAATTATGCCATCGTGTTTTTCAACTATGGCTTTAACGTAACTTAAGCCTAATCCAAAACCTTTTACGTTATGCAGGTTACCGGTTGGAACACGATATAATTTGTCAAAAATTTTTCTTTGATTTTCTTTGCTGATGCCAATGCCCTTATCTATAACACAAATTTGTACAATATTGTTTATTAATGATGTTTTAATAGAGATTTGCGGTTGGTTTATTGAGTATTTATTAGCATTATCTAAAAGATTGTATATAATATTGGAAAGATGCACCTTATCGGCAAATACATATTTAGCCGTTTCAGTTTTTATAAAGGTTAAGGTACCACCTTGTTTTTCTATTTGTATGGTAAAGTTGGGTATTAAATTTTCAATAAGCTCATCTATATTGATTTTTTCTTTATTTAATTTAAGTTGTCCCCGGTCGAGTATAGCTGTTTGCAAAACATTTTCAACTAAAATTCCCAATCTTTTATTTTCATCTTTTATCATTTTTAAATACGCTGATTTTTGCTTATCAGGTAAAGCAAGCGATTCATCAGATAATACTTCGGTAGCAAGCGAAATAGTTGAGATGGGTGTTTTTAATTCATGGGTCATGTTACTGATAAAATCATTTTTTATTTCGGATACCTTTTTTTGACGTAAGATGGTAGTAATAGTAACGTAAAATGCAACAATAATTAACGACATCAGCAATGCTGAAATAAGCAATACTGACCACATTTTATTAATTAGAAAACTTTTTTGTTTAGGGAAATATAGCGATAAATAGATAGGTTCTGAAAAGAGATGATTAGGGAATAGATTAATAATATGATTTTCATCATGATGTATATCCATACCTATGTTATCGGAAGCATTAACAGATTTCATCAGGATATTCTTAGCACCATCAAAAACTATCCATTCATAAGGCGTAATAATATGTCTGTTAATCAATTCTGCTTTTAGGATAGAATCCAAAACCAGGGTATCAATATGTTTGTATGCAGGCATTTGTTCGCGATGCGTAATCATTTCACTTAAAATATCATCAATAATTTTTGCTTTCTGACCCCAAAAAAACTCTTTATCCATCATGGCAGGGTTAAAGTAAAGCGATATGGTATCATCTAAATACAGATTAATGGATGCTTCACCGGTTTGGTCGTTCCATCCTTCGTTAACAATTTTGCTAAAATATCTTTCGTGTGTTCTGATACCGCTGGTGCTATCGCTTCTTTGTTTCTCTAAAATCTGCATTTTAAAAGGCACGCCTTTATTTTCTATAATGGTATCGCGCACATGGGTATATTCTCTGTATCCTATATTTGATCTTTGTTTAGCATAAGAACTTGTTCTGTTAAAAAGTGCTGCGCCAATTTCGTGATGCTTGATGTAATCGAGCGCTTCTGTTTTTGATAAAATTTCTGATGTATGCAGCATTACCTCATTAACATCTTCTTTAAATTGTTCGGTTCGTAATTTTATGGCACTGTCAATCCAATACATTTGTGTAATAATCATGCCTAACAGCGCAAGGCTAATGATAAATATAACCAGCTTGATATTTAGCTTGTGCAACACTATACAAAGTTATTTGAAAGTAAGGCTAAACAACGATTGATTAACTTTTTTTAACAGCAGTATATACAACTCTATTATTTCATTTTCGTTATTAAAAGTAATCGAGCCAAAAGCCGGTTTACATTTTTTCGCAACATGCTGACAAAACCCTGCGTTAAACCCGCAGGGTTTTATTTGTATTAAAATTAATACTTAATCGTTGATAAATCCATTATCCTGAAATAAGATAAACAGAGTATTCGTTGCAACTTTGTAATATGCCAAAATTAAAAATGACTATAAAAATACTAAAATGGGCAAGTATTGTATTGTTATCACTGCTTATTTTACTTATAGCGTTGGCATTTATATTCGAAAATAAGATAAAACAATATGCAATAAAATACATCAATCAATATGTTACTACCGAAATAAATGTTAAAGATATTAGTTTTTCTTTTATCGAAAAATTTCCTCAAGCCAGTTTAAATTTTAAAAATGTACTGATACTTGACCCACCGGATATATCAAGAAAAAAAGACACCCTGCTTTATGCGGATAACATTTATTTACAATTCAATATCTGGGATATTTTTTCGGAAAAATATACGGTAAAATCTATAGCCTGTAATGACGCAATCGTTAAATTATTTGTTGATAATACATCCAAAGAAAATTATATGATTTGGAAAAATGATACAACATCGAAGAACGAGGGGAATTTTTCATTTGCATTAGAACAAGTTAAATTCCGCCATCTGAATGTGCGATATAATAATTTATATAAAGAAACTGATTTTTCGATATATGCCGATAAACTTAATTTTTACGGTGCATTTGATAAAAAAAATTCCGATTTAAAAATATCAAGCAAGAAAATTTCTTTAAATCAGTTAAAATTTAATAATTACAACTTAACTAAAAAATATGAGCTTGATTTTAATCTGGAAATGATTATTGATAACACACAAAATATCATTAAGATAAAAAAGTCTAAAATACATTTTGAAAAAATGAAATTTACTGCAGATGGTATGTTAGGAATAAGCCCAAACAGCGATGTAAACTTGAATATTAAAGGAGATGATATAAACATACAGGAAGTAACTGAAAGTTTTAAGAACTTATTTTCTGACAATATTACTAATTATGAAACCTCAGGGACAATTGATTTTAACGCGAATATTAAAAAACAAAAAGATGGAGAGCCCGAAATAAAAACAACATTCAACTTAGAAAACGGCACAATAAAAGAAAAGAAATCAGCCTTAACCATTCAACAGTTAAGTTTTAACGGGTTATATAATAATATGGATGCTAATGGGGGTAGATTACAAATAAAAAACATGAAAGGATATTTAGAAAAAAGTTTTTTTGAATTGGCGATTACTGTTGCAGAACTAAATAAGCCTAAAATTGATTGTTATGTTAAAGCAAATATAGATTTAGAAACATTTTATAATTTTTTTAAACCGGATAACATTAAAAAAGCAAGCGGTATAATAGACTGTAATTTTACATTTAATTTAAACTATACAAACGATAACAACAAATTTACTTTAAAAAATGCTGAGGGTTATTTAAAGATAGAAAACGTTAATTTACACAGCAGTGTATATAAACACTCCCTGCAAAAATGCAACGGAATTTTTAAATTAAAAAATTCGCAAGCAAATATTGATGATTTTACTGCAAATATTGGTTCATCAAATATTATATTAAACGGAGCAATACAGAATTTTTTAGAATATTATTTAGGGATTGAAGACAAACTGAATATTGTAGCACAGGTTAAATCGGATAGTATGAATCTGAACGAATTACTGCAGGCTGATGAGACAAACAGTGCCTCAAACCCTGAACAAATAAACCTTGCGTTACCTGATAACATCAATTTGAATTTAGACTTACGAATCAAAAAACTGGAAAAGGATAAATTTTTGGCTTCTAACCTGTCGTTAAAAATGATATTACTGGATAAAAAACTATATATAAAAGACTTTATATCGGATTATGCAAATGGACGTATTTCAGGAAACATGGAAATAGACGGCACATTCAGTAATCTGTTTGGTTTTACTGCCGATATGAACATCAAACAAGTGGATATTCAAGAAGTTTTCAGGCAATTTAATGATTTTGGTCAACGTCCGCAATCAACCTTTATTTCATATAAAAATATAAACGGTAAAATAAATTCGGAGGCTTCATTGGGAGGATTGTTTGATAATGAGTTAAATATCGAAAAAAATAAATTTTTTCTGACGGCTGATATGCTTGTAGAAAATGGTGAATTGATAAATGTAAATTCTTTAATTGAGGTAGCTAAATATTTGAAAAACGATAAAAAAATTCGTTTAGCACTAGGTAGCAGGAGCTTAGAAGAAATAGAAAAAAAATTGACACATGTAAAATTTTCAAATCTTGTTAATCACATTGACATAAAAAATCAAACTGTATATATACCTAAGATGGATATCTCATCAAATGTATTAAATTTAAAATTCAGCGGTACACATACTTTCAATAACGATATGGATTACCGGTTTAACTTTAGATTTAATGAATTAAAAGTACAAAACAAACAAACCGAATATGGCTATATAATTGATGATGGTACCGGAATTAAAATATATGTACACATGTTTGGCAATGCCGATAATTTAGCGTTTGAATTAGATAAAAATTCTTTAAAGGAAGATATACAAGAATATAATCAACAAGAGCTAAAAAACATAAAAGGCATATTAAAAAACGAATTGGGTTTGTTTAACAAAGACTCATCGGCTGTGATAAAAGAAACACCCAAGCAACAAGTTAAATTTTTAATAGAGAGCGAACTAAAAAATACTGATGAAGCTAACCAAGAACGTGATGATAAAAATGCTAACCATGAAAAAGCCAATAAAAAAACGAATAAACTAAAACAAAAATGGGGCAATGATTCTGTAAAAAACAAAACAAAAATAATTATTGAGCAATAAACACCGATACAGCCATTATAAACTTCAGGATTTAATTACCCCGGGAGTATCTAAGTTAAATATTATATATATCTTTGGTTGAACAGAGATTACAATGCTTTATAAAAAACAAACCTGGAAAATTATAATATTATTTTTAGCACTTTTAATTGTAAGCGGTTCGCTATGGTTTTCTAATAAAATTGTAAATAAAATAAAAAACGATGAAAAGTTACGCATTAAGATTTGGAGTAATGCCGTAAAAAACACAGTTAACCAGCTATACTTAACCGGTAAACTATTTGATAAAATCAGAGACGAAGAAAGGCAAAAAGTAAAAATATGGGCAAAAGCCATGAACGAACTAAACAAAGACATTACCGATTATACCTTTCCGATAGAAGTAGTGAAGCAAAATAAAACCGTTCCGGTTATACTTACCGATAGTAAAAAAAATTATGTTTCATCAGTAAATTTAGGTTTTAACGAAGATAGTATATATAATCAGATTAAATATCTGAATCCCGATAAAACAGAATCATTTTATCGTTTTGAAACCAAAAGAGTATTAAATGATACTACACAAAAACTGATTGAAAAATGGGAAAAACATTTTCCTCCGATACCTATTACCTATAAAGGAAAAATTATTAATATGGTTTATTACAGAGAATCGAAACTGATTGAAGAACTTGAACTAAAAAAAGATTCATTAAGTAAAATATTTAAAAGAGAATTAATAAAAAATGACGCACTTGTGCCCGTAATTTTAACTGACACCGGCAAAAGCTTTATCATAGAAACAAATTTAGATTCTGCCGAATACAATGCTCCCGGAAAATTACAAATACTGCTAGAGAGCATGAGCAACTATAACGACCCTATCAAAGTACAATTAAACGAAAACGAAACCGCCTTGATATTTTACAGAGATTCGGAGGTATTAACACAATTAAAATATTTTCCCTATATACAAATTATCATTGTTACATTTTTCGGGTTGATAGCATATTTGCTATTTAGTACCTTTAGAAAAGCAGAGCAAAACAGGGTATGGGTAGGTATGGCCAAAGAAACAGCGCATCAGCTTGGCACACCTATCTCTTCCTTAATTGCATGGTTAGAAATACTAAAATCGCAACAAGTTGATGCTACTACCATACAAGAGATGAATAAAGACATACAGCGTTTGCAAACCATAACCGAAAGGTTTTCAAAAATTGGTTCGGAAGGAGACATCAAAGCTGAAAATATTGAAGAAGTACTAACACATTCTATAAACTACCTGAAACCTCGTTTAAGCAAAAATATACAAATAAATCTGCCTGCAAACGAATTTCACTGCCATGCCTTAATTAATATTCCCTTATTTGAATGGGTAATAGAAAACATTATAAAAAATGCCGTAGATGCTATGGAAGGAGAAGGTAAAATAAGTATAGAGATAAAGTCAAACAAAAAAAATGTAATTGTAGACATAACCGATACCGGTAAAGGGATTGCCTCTAAAAATATTAAAACTGTTTTTGAACCCGGATTTACCACCAAAACAAGAGGATGGGGTTTAGGTCTGGCATTGGCAAAAAGAATAATTGAGTATTATCACAAAGGAGAAATTTATGTTTATAAAACCGAAATAGGTAAAGGAACAACATTTAGAATAAAACTCCTTAAGGCTAACTAATGAGCGGTATTTATATTCATATACCATTTTGTAAAAAAGCTTGTCATTATTGCGATTTTCATTTTTCTACCAACACCCGATACATTGACAGGATGATTAATGCTATATGCAAAGAAATTGAATTAAAAAAAAATTATTTGCCCGATAATACACTTATAAACACAATTTACTTTGGTGGCGGAACACCCTCTTTACTTAGTGATGTTCAATTAAACACTATCCTGCTTACTATAATGCAACATTTTAATTTAAGTGCTGATACTGAAGTAACACTTGAAGCCAATCCTGACGACTTAAACCTTGATAAACTTATAAAATTAAAAAATACCGGTATAAACAGACTAAGTATAGGCATACAGTCATTCGATAATGAAGTGCTGCAATGGATGAACAGAAGCCATACTGCCGAACAATCTGTAAACTCTGTAAAAACAGCTCAGCAAGTTGGTTTTGATAATATCAGTATTGATTTAATTTATAGCATACCCGCTAAAGATATAAACTACTGGACAAAGACTCTTGATACAGCTATTCAGCTAAATGTATCACATATATCGGCTTATTGCTTAACTATAGAAGAAAACACTACATTTTACCATGATTTAAAGAAAGGTAAAATTACACCCGTTCCTGATGAACTGGCTGCAGAACAATTTATAAAATTACACGAAATGCTAAGCAATGCCCATTACATACATTATGAAGTATCTAATTTTGGCCGCGAAAATTATTTTTCAAAACATAACACCTCTTATTGGAAAGATATTCCCTATTTAGGTATTGGCCCCTCAGCACATTCATATAATAAACACAATCGCAGTGTAAACATAGCGCATAACCTGCAATACTTAAAGCAGATTGAAAACAACGAAAATTTTACCAAAACAGAAATACTTAACCCAATCGCTAAACATAACGATTATATACTTACCCGATTAAGAACAATTTGGGGCTTAAACAAAAATGATATTGCCTATAACTTTGGCTTAGAAAAACTAACGCGCATAGAAAATATAATCAACAGCAAGTATAAAGAATATTTTGAATCAACAAAAGATAAATTTGTTTTAAATTTACAAGGAATGTTATTTACCGATAAAATCACATTAGATTTGATGCTATGAATACCGAAAATCCAATTGATATCTCACTATCATTTACCGACAATAAGAATGCTACATCAGCCTGGTATGTTAATCCGGTTAAAATAGAGCCTGTTATGCAAAAAAATTTTATTGGTAGTGTTGCAAAAGGCGGAAGCGTAAATTTTAATAACATAACTTTTAACCCGCATGGTAATGGAACACATACAGAATGTGTAGGACACATCACACCCGAATTTTATTCTGTAAACAAACTGCTTACATCATATTGGTTTAAAGCGTTATTAATTACCATAAAACCCGAAAAACTAAGGCAAAACACACATTACGGAAGAACAGATGATTTAATCATTTTAAAATCAGTATTAGAAAAATCAATCGCTAACACTCATGCCCGTGCACTTATCATACGCACATTGCCCAATAGAGACGATAAAAAAACCAAATCATACAGCCATACCAATCCCTGTTATTTAGAGCCTGATGCAGCCGCGTACATAAGTAATAAATTTGACCACTTATTGATAGACCTGCCATCGGTTGACAGAGAAGAAGACGGTGGAAAATTATTGGCACACAAAGCATTTTGGCAATACCCCCACAACACACAATTTCACAAAACCATTACCGAATTAATTTATGTACCCGATGAAATTTCAGACGGTGAATACATGCTTAATTTAATGATTGCTCCTTTTGAAAATGACGCAAGCCCCTCTAAACCTGTATTATACAAATTATAACTGTTTTGGTTTTTTTTCGTAAATTTAAGTAACCATAATATAGAAGAATATGAGTTTTACATTAGACGATACAGATTTAAAAATTCTAAGAATTTTACAATCAAACGGAAAGATTACCAATGTGCAACTTTCGCAAGAAATTGGTTTATCTACAGCACCAACCTTAGAAAGAGTTAAGAAATTAGAAAGCATGAAAATTATAAAAGGCTATCACTGCTTTTTGGATGCACAAAAACTTGGATTAGGATTTACCGGACTCATACATATTTCGCTTACACGCCAAAAGGATAATGCCATCAAAAGTTTTGTAAGCCAGATACAAAAAATACCCGAAATTACTGAATGCTTACAACTCACCGGTAATTTTGATTATCAATTACGCGTAGTTGTTAAAGATATACCGGCTTTTGAAAAATTAATTGCCGAAAAACTGAGCAAAATAGAAGAAATCGGACAAATGTAAACGATGGTAGTTTTATCGCATATCAAAGAAAATACAGGTATTCCTTTATAATCCACAAATAGTGATGCATCTGTTAGGGTTAAATTAATTTAACCCGCATTACGCATTAGCATGCGTAATGCTCGCCTGATGGCGGATAACCCAAATCCCACACGACACTCAACACACTCAGTACGCCTCTGTCGGAAAATTTGGATTTATTTCAAATTTCTAATGCTGAATTTGGGTTTAATATTGGTGCAATACAGGTAATTGCCTGCTTAATATCTTTTACACCTGTAAATACCAAGCGTAATTTATCATTTTTTTCTTCCATTTTAATGCGATTATGGTGTTTTTGAAAATAATTCAATACTTTGGTAAACTTTACCGAATTATAATAAGGTGAATCTTTTTTACTGATAAAATAACCGTATAAAACATGATTTTTTAAAACTATTTTTTCGAAACCAATATCTTTAGCTAACCATCTTAATCTTAAAGTTTCGATGAGTTCTGTAGTAGCAGCGGGCAAAGGTCCGAATCTATCGGTCAATTTCTGATGAAATTTTTCCAATTCAAATTCATTTTTAATATCATCCAATTCTCTATATAAAATAAGTCTTTCATTTACATTATTTACATACCAATCCGGTATCAGAATTTCCATATCGGTTTCAATCTGGCAATCGCGAACATACTCATGGTTTTCGTTTAGTTCAATTTCATAAAGTTCTTTAAATTCTTCTTCTTTTAATTCGGCAATAGCTTCGTCTAAAATTTTTTGATACGTTTCGTAACCTAATTCATTAATAAATCCGCTTTGCTCTCCACCTAATAAATTTCCGGCTCCTCGTATGTCTAAATCTTTCATGGCAATACTAAATCCACTGCCTAAATCAGAAAATTGTTCGATGGTTTGCAAGCGTTTTCGGGCTTCTTGAGTAAGCATGTGCATAGGTTGGGTAAGCAAAATACAAAAAGCTCTTTTATTGCTTCTGCCCACTCTGCCTCTTAATTGATGTAAATCGCTTAATCCAAAATTATGTGCATCATTTATAATGATAGTATTTGCATTGGGTATATCAATACCCGATTCTATAATAGTAGTAGCAACCAATACATCATACATTCCTTCCATAAAATCAACCATAATTTCTTCCAGTTTAAGCCCGTCCATTTGACCATGTGCTACGACTACTCTGATGTCCGGACAAACACGTTGTATCATACCGGCAATTTCCTGTATATTTTGTACTCTGTTGTGTACAAAAAAAACTTGTCCGCCTCGTTGTACTTCGTAATAAATTTTATCGCGTATCAATGCTTCGTTAAATGTTTGTATTTCTGTCTGCACCGGATATCTGTTGGGTGGCGGAGTATTAATTACTGATAAATCTCTGGCACCCATCAATGAAAACTGTAAGGTTCTGGGTATAGGTGTAGCGGTTAATGTAAGTGTATCAACGCCTGTTTTAATAAGTTTTAACTTGTCTTTTGCGCCTACGCCAAACTTTTGTTCTTCATCAATTATCAATAATCCTAAATCTTTAAACTTTACATCTTTGGCCAGTATTCTATGCGTACCAATTAAAATGTCAATTTCGCCTGAAGCTAATTTACCGAGTGTTTCTTTTATTTTTTTGGTTGATTTAAAGCGATTGATGTAATCTACTTTGCAAGGCATCTCTTTTAGCCGTTCGCTAAAATTTTTAAAGTGTTGCAATGATAAGATGGTTGTGGGGCATAATACGGCAACTTGTTTACTGTCGTTTACTGCCTTAAAAGCAGCTCTGATGGCAATTTCTGTTTTACCAAAACCTACATCACCGCATATCAGTCTATCCATGGGATAAAGAGCTTCCATGTCTTTTTTTACAGCTATGGTTGCTTTGTATTGGTCAGGAGTGTCTTCGTAAATAAAAGAAGCTTCCAATTCATGTTGCAAATAGGTATCGGGCGAAAATGCAAAACCTTTTGTTGATTTTCTTTTTGCGTAAAGTTTAATCAAATCGTACGCAATTTCTTTAACTTTCTTTTTGGTTTTGGCTTTTAAGTTTTGCCAGGTGTTGGTTCCCAGTTTATTTAACACCGGTTGTGCACCTTCTTTGCCCGAATATTTGGCTATGCGATGCAGGCTGTGAATACTCACGTACAATACATCTCCACCTTTATAAATAAGCCTGATAGCTTCTTGCTCTTTGCCGTTTACGTTAATTTTTTCCAAACCTGAATATTGCCCGATACCATAGTCTATATGAGTAACATAATCGCCTTTTTGTAAGGATAATAAATCTTTTAAGGTAAGAGCTTCTTTAGTTTTGTTAAACCCTTCTTTAAGTCGGTATCGGTAATAGCGTTCAAAAATCTGGTGATCGGTATAACAGGCAATTTTATTTATATGGTCTATAAAACCTTCTTTTATTTGTAGCTTAACCGGTGAAAGGTTAACCTGGTTTTGTTTATCTTTAAATATATTGTTTAATCTGTCAACTTGTTTAGAATTATCAGCTAATATTAGATTTATATATTTTTTTTCGGCCAGTTCATTTAAATTATGGCTTAACAAATCAAAGTTTTTATTAAATGATGGCTGTGGAACAAAATGATAATTTAATATATATGAGCTATTTAATTCATTTGATACTCCGGTTTGTATAATATTAAAATGTAATAACTCTTCATAAAATTTATCAGCATCAATATATAATTCCTCCGGTTTAATTTGTTCAATTAATGATTTTTGTTGTTTCTGATATAATTCGTTGGCCTGATTATATTTCTTTTGTATTTGGTTTTTGGTTAAATCAATGGAGTTTATCCAGATAGTAGTGTCTGATGGTAAATATTGTAAAAGCGATTGTCTTTTTTCTGCGATAATATTTTCTTGTATATTGGGTAATATACTAATTTTGTTAAGCCTTTGTTTTGAGAGTTGTGTAAGGGTATCGAACAAGCGTATGCTTTCAACTGTATCATCAAAGAATTCTATTCTGTAAGGGTTTTCATTTGAATATGAAAAAATATCAACTATACCCCCTCTAATGGCAAACTGACCCGGAGCATATACAAAGTCAACTTTTTCAAAATTATATGTCAACATCAATTCGTCTATAAAATCTATGGTATAGTGTTTACCAACTTCAATATCGAGTGTGTTTTTTAAAAGATTTTGTCGGGTAATAACCTTTTCATACAATGCTTCGGGATAGGTAACAATTATTTTCGGCCTGTTATCTTTATTGATGGAATTAAGCATTTCTGCCCGCATCAATATATTTGTATTATCGGTTTGTTCGGGTTGATAGGGTATTTTTTCCGATAAGGGGAAAAAGAAAACTTGCTCTTTTAAACCCGATATATTTTCTATATCATTAAAAAAGTAAATAGCATCTTCTTTATTATTTAAAATTACCAATTGATATTTTTGAGTATTGCAAAACACTCCGTATAAAATAAATGCCTGCGATGAGCCGGCTAATCCTTTTATATAAGCATGTAATACTCCCTGCGTAAGTTTATCTGACAACTGCTTTACGCCTGCTTCATTTTGGTAAGTACTTCTTAATTCTTCTTTATTCACTAAACTCTTTGGTTGGCACAAATGTACTTATTGTAATTGATATTAATCCGCAGTGAATCCATAGAAATATAATACTCTATTAATTAGCGAATTGAATTTTCCGGATATGTTCCCACCTAATCCTGATACATTTATTTATTTGGTATTAGGATGTATTATCTCCATTATAATGTGTGTATTATTTTGCAGGTTTTTATCTTTAAAAAAATTATACCACTTCGTACTCATTAAATCTTATTCCGAATTCTTCCAATTCAGATAATACAGGCTTATATATATTTTCTTGTAATGGCATCAGCAATCCCTTATCTTGGATTTTATTTTGCAAAATAAGTTTTGCTGCTATAGCAAGCGGTAAACCTACTGTATCGCTCATGGCAGTATAAACCTGGTTTTTGCCTTTATAAATCATGGATGAATGTAATTGTTTTTCATTTCCGTTCAATAAATATTTAAATCTATGAAACATTACTATCATGTCTTTATCTTCGGGCAAAAGTTTCCATTTTTGTTCCAATAAATGTTGCAATATGTCTGCCGGAGTACCATGCTCAATTCCTATTTTTTTATCATCAAATATTTCGAGCCAGGCAAGCATTGTAAATTCATCAGAATTTTTATCAATATTCAGATATGTACATAATTTTTCTTCAACGCTTTTTGTAGGGTGATAGTCAAGAAAACTATTCAGGTAGCTTCTCCATGTCATATTTTTTACATTATCCATAAAATAAGAATTATCGGTACAACCTAATTGTACAAAAATATTCCAAGCTTTACAAAACCCATTTTTTCTAAGTGTGCCTCTTAATATATTGGGTATTCCGTTTAATCCGTAGGCATCAATATAGCTTAACGAATCGCGATTGGCATAACCATCATAAACTCCATAACCGGGAATTGATATAGTTTCAATTCTTTCAAAAAGTTTATGATAAGGAACATATTTATATTGCCCGTTTCTGATAAATCGCGCTGCTCCACCCTGCCCTGCCAATACAACATTCCGAGGGTTCCAGGTAAATTTATATCCCCAGGGATTGTCATCGCTTTCGGGAGCAATCAAGCCACCGCAATACGATTCAAAACTATGGATGGTTGCGCCTTGCGCTTTCAGGGTATGGATAATTTTCATTGCCGACATATGGTCAATTCCCGGATCAACTCCCATTTCGTTTAAAAATAACAATCCCGCTTGCTCTATTTCGCTTTGCAGGGATTTCATTTCGGGCGAAATGTAGGAAGGAGTAATAAGATTTTTTTTATGTTTGATACAATCTTTAGCCACCTCAACATGCATAAATGCAGGCAACATAGATATAATCAGATTATGTCCGGATATCAGTGTACTTCTTTCATCGGCTTGGTTAGCGTTTAGTGCAAGTACTTTAACATTTTCAAAATCTTTTGTTTTTTTTTGTACTTCCTGTGGGTTATTATCAGCAATGGTAATTTGTACATTCAACTGCGTACTTCTTTCGGCAAGGTATTTAATTAAGGTTGTAGCCGACCTGCCCGCCCCTAAAATCAATATTTTATTCATTCAGTTGTAAATTTATACAAATATATAGGTAAGTGATATATTTTTTATGAATTCATAGAATTAACCGGTATTTAACCGTTTAATTGATAATTTTATCCTAATTTGGCATATAGTTGGTATGTACATTATCAAAACTTAAAAAATAAAATTATGAAAACTTTTTACACATCTTTGCTTGCACTTATTATATCGGTAAGTTCGCTGGCACAAAACAAAGTAAATATTGTTATATTTTCTGATGATGCAGAACCATTTTATGTAGTAGTAAATGGTGTAAGACAAAATATAAAACCCGAAACCAATGTACGCATCAGCGATTTGAACATGGAAAGTTTTAGTTTTGTTGTTATTTTTAATGACCCGAATATCAAATCAATTACCCGTGAGCAATATTTACCATTTGGTTATGAATACACTTTCCGTATTAAAAAAGATAAAAAAGGCAGACGTGCATTAAAACCATTCGGGCAAACAGCTCTTAATGAAGCACCGGTTAATAATGGGGCAACCAATGTGGTTTATCATACACAGGAATATCCGGCAAACAATACAAATAATTATAATACTCAAACAAATACTACTAATAACAACACTCAACAAACCATAAGCACAAATAACAGCTTAGGAGATAATTCAAATACATATAACACAAATGTGAATACCGAAAATACCAACACAACTACCGGTATCAATACTCATGTTCAGGTAGAAGGAACAAATATTCAGACAGGAGTAAACACCAATACTAGCGGTAATAGCGGGAGTGAAAATGTAGGTATAAACGTAAATATGAATGGCATGGGTATTAATATGAATGTTAATGTAAGCGGTACAGAAACCAATTCTAACAACGGGGTAAATACAAATGTTAATATTACAGGTTTTGATGATAGCGGTACAAATACTACTACTACTACCACTACTACAACTACAAATGTTAATGGTACGGTTACTTCTACGGTTTCTTCAAACAACAATAATAATCTAAACACAGATTATTCAGGTATAAACAATAATTCGTATAATAATAACGCTACAATAAATAATAATACAAACAACAGCACAACAGCATCAACAAACGGTTGTTATACTGCAATAAACGATGGCGAATTTCAGGAAATGAAAAAAAGTATAAGCTCTAAATCATTTTCAGAATCTAAAATGCGTACCGCCAAACAGGCTACTCAAAACCATTGTTTGAGTACTTTGCAAATCAAAGAAATTATGAAGGTATTTGATTTTGAAGGCGATAAACTTGAATATGCCAAATTTGCTTATGACTTTACTGTGGATAAAAATAATTACTACAAAGTTAACGATGCTTTTGATTATGAATCGAGTATCAGTGAATTGGATGAATATATAAAAAGTAAAAAATAACCCCAAAATATCCGATACATTTTTGGGGTTACATTATCATTTAATTCAAAATGTTACAATAAATTTATTCATAGGCAATATAATTTTGACAACCAGGGTATTTTTAAAATAATTTTTTCGAAAATTATAAAAACGTGGTTGTTAACTATGGCTAAAATGGCGAAAAACAAAAAAGGCAGGGCGGGCACTTTATAACGCACAATTGCACCGCTTACAGGCGTAACATATCCTATTAGTAAAAAAACAGTAAAAACAAATAACAGTGAAGATAAAACTAAATTTAATTTAATACCACCGGATATAACAGGCTTGTATATACATGATATAATCATAATAAAGATGGTTATTACTTCTAGTGATACCATTATTTGTAAAGGCGAAAATACCTCAAACGGCAATGGTCTGAGTAAAGTATTAAACAGCGCAATGGGAGTAGCATATATAAATGATGTCACACTGCCATCCAACGGATAAACATAAATCATACTTCCTGCTTTCATATATTCGGAAAGATTGATAAAATCTCTTTGTTTTTCAAAAAGTATTTGAGGGATATCATATTCAGGTAATATATGTTTTAAAGATATAGCAATAATAACGAAAACCATTATTACAGAGAGATATTTTATATAAATATATTTGGCTGAAGTTTTATAAACCCATATAAATGCTATCAAACAAGGGATAAGGGCAGTAATAACATAAATTTTTAGATAAAACAGCAATAACATACAAAACAATAAACCAACGATATTATAAAATGTATATCGCTTTTGTATGAGTTTAACGGCATAATAAAAAATCATGCCCAATGCAAATATTAATAAAGATTCTTTTAATACGCCCGAACACCACAGTAAAACAGAAGGAGTATAAAACAAAAAAAAAGCAAATAACTTTTTACGGTTGTTAAGATATTTACTGAATAACGAATAAATAGCCGTTAACCCACACAAGGAAAGAAAACATACAAACACTGTGTGTACATGTATTATACCAAAAGAAAATATTCTTACAAAAGCATTAAATCTGATGATTGTGTGAGCATCGTTATAAACAATATTTTCTTTTTTTCTGAACCAGTTATTCATTTCTCGGTAATACTGATTAAAATATTCATTATCATTATCAATACCAAATAGCATCTGAAAGAAATCTTTAGGCTTTTCTGCCAGTGTTTTATACATATGATAACTATCATCAAAATATTTGAATATATCGGCCGTAGTTCTGTCTTTATAATAATGAACATATATATATACCAAAAGAGTACCTGCAAAAATTTTAAATAAAAAAACCGTATAGAGGTATTTTTTACTCAAACCGGATTGCTTGAAAAATTTTAGACTGCCGATTATCCAAATAAAAATCAGCACATAAAAACCTGTAACGATAAACTCGAAAACCGGACTCATACATAAACGAAGGTAATAATTATTTTACTAAAGAGTTTAATGTTATTCCGGTTATAATAAGTAAAATGCCCGACAAAATAATCAGGTTTAATTGCTCGTCAAAAATCAAATAACCTGAAATTATAGCATATACCGAACCTAAATATTTAAAAGGAGTAACAATCTGCGCTCGTTCGTGTTGTAAAGCTTTGGTCATATAATATTGAGCCACTTGTGTAAAAACACCGGCTGATAGGAGCAAACACAGTTCATTGATATCGGGCATTACCCAATCGTAAATACTCCAAATGCCTGTTATTGGTAAAGCTACCATAGGAAAGGCCATAACAACCGTAAGCGGATGATCGCTGTATTTACATTTGATGATGGCGTTATATGCCAAACCGGCAAAAAAAGCCGAGGTTAGACCAACAAATAAATCACATGGTTTCACTCTGCTGTCAAAACCTTGAATAAGTAACACCCCTGTAAATGCTATGATAAAAAATACCCAGCGATAATAGGGGACTTTTTCATTGATTATAAACATTGCAATAATTACCGTAAATATTTGCGACAAATACTGAATGGTTGTTGCCGTAGCTAAAGGCATTTGCTTGATGGTATAAAAAAATAAACTTAGTGCCGTAAAACCGGCCAAACCTCTGATTAACCACCATAATTTGTTATTGCCTAAAAAAGGTAAGGTGTGAATCTTTAAAAAAAATGCAGTAATAATAAAAGTAATGAGCGAACGAAAAAAAACTATTTCATGTGTAGGGATATCTTTTAAAAATTTGACCAGCACATTAACAACTGCAAAACCTGCAGTTGCAAATAACATATATATTATCCCTTTATTATTCAGTCGGGCAAAAATAATTATATAATTTATGTTGATACACAAAATTATATTTACCTTTTTGATATAAGTATTTCGCCAGGTAGAGTTGTTCGGGTTGCCCGGGTGTAGGTACCAATAATACATTTTGCATATTTAAAACCTCATAGTCCATAAGCGAACTATAACCTGAACGACTAACTACCAATTTTGCATCAGACAAGATCTGTTGCAATACCTTATCAGTTAAATGATTGTAGAGGCATAAATTATGGGATTCAAAAACAGGTTCATTGTTTACGATACCCCTTACTATTACAATTTTTTTATTTAATCTTTCAGCGATTTTACAGGCAATCTTTTCAAATTCAGTTCGTTGGGGTTCAGGCCCTGAAATTAAAAAAAGTATATCTACCGACCGTTCAATATTAAACTTTAGCGGGCCGCTAAAACGCGACAATATGCCTACATATATAGCATGAATACGTTTATTATTTATCCTTGATAATTTACCGGACAAGCTATTTACATCTTTTACATCAGGTACTAAACATTGCTTAAATTTTTGCACATAATGATGAATGATTTTATTGGCAATCATTCCCAGTACAGGTATTGGTATGTTGAGTTGATGGGTAACAATATAACATTCAGCATCCTTACTATATAAACCATAACGATTATCTGAAATAACAACATCAATTTGTTTGTGTTTAATTATTTCCGTCAAACATTTATTTTCTTTTTTTACCTGCTTAAAAAATTCAGGCAAACTAAATATAATTCCTAAAACAATATTTTTCCTGTATTTGATTTTTACATCAGGCAATAATATATGTTCTAAATCAGGAAAATAATGTTTGAGAAAATTAAGTGCATTTCCATCTGCTGCAAGTATAACACGGTTTCCGCTGTATAAATAATATTTCACAACAGGAACCATACGGGCAGCATGTCCTAATCCCCAGTTTAAAGGGCATATTAAAATAGTTTTATGACTAAATTGAGGCAGCACAAATCAAAGATATTTATTTTTGCAAACACATGGGAAAAAACAAAATAAAGCGTTTTGCAGAAAATGAAACATTTTCTTGTCTTATACAAGCGAGCAGCGCTGATTATTTAACACGCAATCATCCATTAAAAGGTAATTGGCATAGAGATTATTTTAAAAACAATAAACCTTTGGTTTTAGAACTGGGCTGCGGCAAAGGCGAATATACCGTAGAACAGGCTAAGATATACCCGGATAAAAATTTTATAGGTATTGACATTAAGGGTGCACGACTTTGGAAAGGAGCAAAAACCATTAACGAGCAGAATATTATAAATGCATGTTTTATAAGAACAAGAATTGATTTAATTAATGCATTTTTCGATACCGGTGAAGTAAGTGAAATATGGCTTACATTTTCAGACCCGCAACCTAACAAAGAACGAAAAAGACTAACCTCTCCTTTATTTATTAAAAGATACCGGTTGTTTTTAAATCCTAATCATGTTATACATGTTAAAACCGACAGCGAATTATTTTATGAATATACGCTTGAGCAAATACAGATAAATAATTATCGTTTGCATTTATGCAGCAAGGATATATACGACAAAGATTTTGATAAATTTGATCGAGAAACTCAAATACAATTATCCATTAAAACACATTACGAAAATATATGGCTTAGCCAAGGAAAAAAAATAAAATACATTCGTTTTTCGGTATGAGTAGTTTTATAAAAATAAGTGAACAGCACAAAGATTTTTTTATGCAGGTGTATGAAGTGGTTCGATTAATTCCCCAAGGGCGTGTTACAACCTATGGAGCCATTGCTGCCTATCTGGGTTCTAAACAATCTTCGCGTATGGTTGGCTGGGCTATGAATGCCAGTCATACACAAAAAAAATATGTACCGGCTCACCGGGTAGTAAACCGCAACGGCATGCTAACCGGCAAACATCATTTTGGCACTCCTACTCAGATGCAAGAGTTGTTAGAAAAAGAAAATATTAAAGTATTAAATGATAAAGTATGTGATTTTGAAAAAATATTTTGGGACCCCGTAAAGGAACTGAAAATATAACTCAATGTTATTTTAATAATTTATGTCTGTATAAATCGGTGGTAACAATAAATGCCGTAAATGCCCAAAAAGGAACCGAAGCTTTATCAGTATCTAAATAATTATTTAATATACCATGTACGTAATAAGTACACAACCCCAGAAAGCAAACCAATAACATTAACTTTAACTCACCCGGTGGCAACTCTTTATACACTTTAACTGCCGTATAACAAACACTTATAACCAAAGCTAACACAGCCAGCATACCTGCTATTCCTTGTTCGGCCAGCGGACCCAAATACTCACTGTGGGCATTACCCCCATCACCGAAATTTGTGCTGATAATTGTAATCTCGGTAGAGTGTTGAAAAGGAGCATAAAAAAACTGATAGGTTCCAGGCCCCCAGCCCAAAAAGGGTTTCTCCTGAAACATCCGCCATGCACAACTCCAACGATTTAAACGTTCCAGATTAGAAGCATCTGAGCTGATATTGGATACGGATTGTAAATGTTTACCTAAATCGTCATTCGATTCTGTTTTGTTTTTTTGCATGTCCATTATGATGCGATCGTAAAAAACAAAAAATAAAAAACCACCGCATAATAGTGCCATAAAAAGCGTAAAGAAGCGAATTTTAAAAAGTAATATTAAATATATTGCACCTGCCAGCAAAATGCTTATCCAGGCAGCACGTGTATAACTAAATATTGTTCCGGTTAAAATAACGAGAATTAAAAATAAAATTAAGGCACGTGTAATGGGAGTAAAATTTTTATTAAAATAAAAGCCTATAGCAGCCGGAAAAAAAAGCGCTAAAACAGCTCCATATGAAGTATGATCTTTAAAAAAGGGAGTCATTACCCAGTGTGCAGGTTTTTGAGCAAAACCATACCCTGCATGCCTGATAACAGTATAGATTACTACTACAGAAAGTGCAAGAAAGTATAACCAAAAAAAAGTTTTTATTTGCCGGATATTTTTTTGAAAGATGTGTATAGCAAAAAAATAGCAAGGTATAACAAACCAAAGTCTTGCAAGTAAAAACTTAAAAGAAACTAATTTATCCTGGCTCGATACAGCAGTAATAAACATCCATGTTAATTGAAAAATTATGGCTAATGTTACCGGGTGGTTTAATATTTTCTTATCTATTCCATTTAAAAAAATAGTTTTTGTAAGATATAAGCACATCACGCCAAACAACAAAGGTTCCGTAGGCAAATAAATACCCATGCTTTGCTCTATATTTATTGAAAAAGGCGTACAAGCAGTAATTATCCAAAATATTACTTCAAGATTGAATAATGCGATATAAACCACCAATAGCGCAAAAGGCAATAAAGAAATCCAGGGTATATCTATATAATAAAAAAGAGCATGGATGCAAATAAAAACAACCGATGTAACATAAAACCACAGATGCGTACTTTTTATCGGCATATTTATTTCTTAGCACTCAGTTTATTTAGTTCTTTTATTTTTTCGATTACCAGAATTAAAAATATCATCAGAAAAAAAGATGATGCCGTAGAAATAAAAACAATAAGCCAACGCACAGGGTATGATTTTTTTTCGGCCTTCACGGCAGGCTCAACCACAAATTTATGCGTAAAGGTTGCTGTAGCATCTGAGCGTGCCTGGTCGTATATAGCTTTGCGCTCATCAATAAGTTTTTGTTTAATTTCCAGTTCATCGGCAAACGATACATATATCGGTTGGTATTGGCGGGTAATATCTAATTGTTTTTTAATGTAATCTGCCAACACCGTATTTCTTTCTTTAATGGCGTTACCATAAGCTTCGGTTAATGCAGCTTCACCCGTTGCACTACCTATCACCCCCATTCTGCTCAATGCCGTTAACGTATCAATTAGTATTGCAACTTCTCTTTTTAAATTCAAATACTCTTTTTCAATAATTTCAAAAGCTTTTTGCGCTCTTTCTCTCAACATTCTGTTTTTTGCACTATCAAGTAAATTTACAATATCATTAGCGATTAAAGCTGCCGTGTCAGGGTCATAATCAAGTACCTGTATTTCAACAGAGCCAAAACGCGTGCGGCTACATTTTACATTTTCTTCATACTCCTTCAATAAATTCGTATATTTATATTTTGCTGATGTATCAATATCATAATGTTGCATCAAATTGTATTTTTCAATGATATGATTGCGCACATCTGCCGAATTTAATATCTGTAACATCGCTTCTGCCTCTTCTTCTTCACCAAATTGCATTACACTTTGAGATGGGTTTAAAAGCTTTCCCAGAGATACCGAATTTGCTTTGGCCGGGAATACAATAGCCGTTGATTTGTATTTTTCTCTGATTAGTAATGATATAACCGAAGAAATAACAACTGTCGCGGCCATTACAATTATAATATGCTTGCGCCATTTCCAGATAAGCAGCAATAAATAAGAGGAATCAAAATTTTTATCTTTTTCTGTGTTCATTCGTATGGTTTTGGGTTCAAAAATAATGAAACAAACTCCATGTAACTAATTTTATTGTATATAACTGTTAATTATTAATTTAGCCATAAAATTCAACCTTGCGAATTGCTGTAAATACCCGTTTACTATTGCCTCAAAAAATGGAAGGTTTAGGTTGGTACACCTACGAAATCGTCAAAAGATTATGTGTAAATCATCCGGAACATGAGTTTATTTTTTTGTTCGACAGAAAATATGATGAGGGCTTTGTTTTTTCAAACAATGTAACTCCGGTGGTTTTATTTCCACAGGCCAGACACCCCATATTATTTTATTTGTGGTTTGAATGGGCTGTACCTTATGCCTTAAAAAAATACCGTGCAGATTTATTTTTTTCACCTGATGGATTTGCTTGTTTAAGTACTGATGTACCCCAAATAATCACCATACACGACCTGAATTTTGAGCATTATCCGAATGATGTAAAAAAGTTTGACTCAATTTATTACAGACATTTCTTCAAAAGATTTGCTCAAAAAGCCAAACATATTTTCACTATATCCGATTTTTCAAAAAACGACATTGCAGCAACATATCATATAAATCCGGAAAAAATATCTCGGGTATATAACGGTGCTAATCCCCATTTACAACCATTATCAGAAAACGAAAAGCTAAACGTAAAAAGAACCTTAACAAACGGCAACGATTATTTGATATACATCGGAGCGCTACATCCCCGTAAAAATATTTCCGGGATGCTTAAAGCCTTTGAGCTTTTTAAACAAACCGATAAACAAAACATTCAATTGGTAATAGTAGGCGATAATTATTTTTGGAATAATGAAATGAAAACCGTTTGGAAAAATTTATCGTGCAAAAACGACATTATTTTTACCGGACATTTAAATGCTCAAAACCTAAAAAATACTCTGGGTGCTGCCCGGGCATTGCTATATTTAAGTTATTTTGAGGGCTTTGGCTTACCAATCATAGAAGCCATGCAATGCGGTGTACCGGTTATCACATCAAACCTAACCTCCATGCCCGAAATAGCCGGTGATGCAGCGCTTTTAACCAATCCTTTTTCAATAGAAAATATCGCTGATGCTATGCAACAAATAATATCCAATCATGCTTTGAGCCAGCAATTGATAAAAAAAGGGTACTTGCACGCAAAAAATTTTTCGTGGGATGATAGCGCAGAAAATATTTGGAAAATAATAGAAAAACAGTGCTTACATGCTTAAAAAATACTACAAAGCGGGATTGATTGAAGCAGGTTGTGATGAAGCAGGCAGAGGTTGCCTTGCCGGGCCGGTAGTTGCTGCTGCCGTAATATGGAACAATAAAATTGATGGCACTGAATTAAATGATTCTAAAAAAATAAGTAAAAATAAAAGAAACGAATTAAGAGCCTATATAGAACAAAACGCATTAGCATGGTCGGTAGCTTTTGTTGATAACAATACTATTGACGAAATAAATATTTTAAATGCTTCATTTTTAGCCATGCACAATGCGTTAAATTCGTTGCAAATTGTGCCTGAAATCATATTGGTTGACGGAAATCGTTTTACTCCTTATAAAAAAATTCCACACGCCTGTATTATAAAAGGCGATGCTAAATATATTTCTATTGCTGCAGCATCTATATTAGCTAAAACACACAGAGATGCATTCATGGAAAAAATACATTTAGAATTTCCTCAATATAATTGGATAAAAAATAAAGGATACCCTACCAAAGATCATCGGGAGGGAATAAAAAAAAACGGAGCTTGTATTTATCATCGGCAAAGTTTTACTTTATTAACCTCACAATTACAATTTGAATTTTAAAAAATGTATATATTTGCAGTGATTATGGTTTTACCTTAAGTGGTAAATTAAAAGGGAAGCCCGTGTAAATCGGGCGCTGTTCCCGCAACTGTAATCCCGTCTTCGCTTACGAAGATTTGCTTTTACTTCTAAAACCATTGTTACGCCTCAGCGTAATGAGAAGGTGTAAAAGTCGGGAAAGCCAGGAGACCTGCCATCATCACAACATTCGTAGCTTTCGGAGAAAAGGCGAAGAATAGATAAACCTTGTTTACTATCCTTACACCCATTTACCGTTTGTTATGAATGATTAATGCATGCAATATGGCTTTAATCGTTTATGATGAATAGTGTATTATTTGTATTGACAACTTATTATACTGCTTTTAGCTGCGGTAGTCAATATGCTATTGCACAAACCGACACCATAAAATTACTTAAACCCGTTACCATTGTAGCCGATAAATTTGAAAATCTATCAGCATTGGTAAAACAAAGCGATATAGATAGTTTAACTAAAATTCAATTTACACATAATAATTTAGCAGATTTACTATCTGCGCAAAGTAATGTATTTATAAAAAATTACGGCCCGGCTTCGATAGCAACAAGTTCTTTTAGAGGAGGCAACGCCAATCACACGGCTGTATTGTGGAATGGTTTTAATATCCAAAGCCCCACTTTGGGGTTAAGCGATTTATCGCTGATACCGGTATGCATTGCAGATGAAATTAAATTATTGCAAGGCGCACAAACGGTTCAATGGGGAAGTGGCGCATTGGCAGGCGCCATAATGCTGCGCAACGCTTTCAATAATAATTACACAAACATAGTTTACGGGGCTTCATTTAACTCATTCAATAATCATTCGCATATTTTTAAATACAGCTATTCGGTTAAAAAAATTTCGTTTTATATTAATACAAATTTTACCGATGCAAAAAATCAATACAATTTTTATAATAACGATGGCTATTTAAGCAAGCAAAATCATGCTGAAGCAAAAAGTTATTTACTTCAACCCGGATTATTAATACAACTTAACCGTAAACAACAACTACAAATTCATTCATGGTTACAATACAACAATCGAAACTTACCTCCTACTCTATTACAGGAACAAAGCTTTGCCAATCAAACCGACCGGATAATGCGCATTTGTGCAGAATGGAGTAATAAACTAAACGATAAAACAGGTGTCTTTATACGCTCGGCATATTTTGATGAAACGTTAATCTACAATGATTCTCTCAGTAAAACATATTCAGTAACCAATACCCGAAAAAATATAAATGAATTAGAGGTAAATTATAAATACAAACTTCAACGCATTAGCTTTATATTTAACCACACCCTGCAGTGGGCTAATAGTGCAGGATATTTACAACCCGTTTACCAAAACAGCTTATCTCCTCAAATATTTATTTACCAAAATTTATTTAAAAATAAATTATCAAACACTTTTTCAATACGCAAAGATTTTATACAACAATACCAAACCCCCTGGATATTTTCTAATCATACAGTTTTACAAATCTGCAAACAACTGGCATTTAATCTTTCAGCAAACAGAGTATATCGCTTGCCAAGTTTAAATGATTTATACTGGTATCCCGGAGGAAATCCCAATCTAAAACCCGAAAAAGGATATTCTTTCGAAACGGGCATAAAATGGCAACAAACATTAAATAAGTTTACTGCTTCCTTTAGCTACTCGTTATTTAGCCGAAATATCCATGATTGGATAATATGGCTGCCTAACACCAATTATTGGTCGCCACAAAACATTATGCAAGTTTGGAGCAGAGGTGCAGAAACAGAATCATCTCTTAGATATAAAAACAAAAAAATTACGGCAACTTTATTATTAAACACCTCCTATGTTTTATCTACCAATCAAAAATTAAAAAATGATAACGATAATTCATTAGGGAAACAATTAATATATACACCGATGTATAGCGGATTTGGTAAAATTATACTTACATACAAAAAAATATCGTTTGCCTACACAGCTAATTATACAGGCTATCGCTATACAAGCAGTGATAATGCCGAATATTTACCACCCTATAAAGTAAGCAATGTATTTGTATCTACAGAGGTAAAATGTTTAAATACAAATTTGCTTTTATCACTACAAATCAATAATTTATTTAATGAAAATTATCAGGTTATAATAAACAGACCGATGCCTTTAAGAAATTACCAAATAAATCTTCAGTGGAAAATTGCTAACTCTAAAAACCATAAAATATGAAAATACAAGTACTAAAAATCTGTTTACTCTTGTTGTTAAAAAACAACTTTGCCCAAACGGTTTCAGATTTTGAAAACCTCAGTTTATCGCCCAACAGTTATTGGAATGGAAGTTCTACGCCTGACACATGGAATAATTTTTCAAGTGGTAATGCTGTATTTCCAAATTATTACAACTCCAATTATGGCGGTTATTGGCAGAATGGATGGGCTTATAGCAATATGCAAGACAGCATCACTCCGGGTTTTACAAATATGTACAGCGCACGTACTGCTACCGGTTATAATAACTCTGCGAATTATGCCATTGGCCAACAAAATGCAAAAATTATATTATCAGGTAATGCACAAGGCAAAATTGTGAATGGCTTTTACATTACCAACACTACCTATGCAGCTTTATCTATGCGCGATGGAGATATGTTTGCTAAAAAATTTGGCGACACTACCGGAACAAACTGTAATTGCCCGCAAGGTTCATACCCCGACTGGTTTAAATTAACTATTCGAAAATGGCACAATGGTATAATGGGTTCCGACAGCGTAGAATTTTATCTTGCCGATTACCGTTTTGCCAATAATAATGATGATTATATTATTAGTAACTGGCAGTGGGTAGATTTAACATCGCTCGGCAACGTTGATAGTTTATTGTTTACATTATCTTCTTCGGATGTTGGCAACTACGGAATGAATACACCGGCATTTTTTGCCATAGATAATTTTACAACTTCAAACAGTGCTTTAAGTATAAACACCCTGAACCCCGAAACTGTAATCCTCTATCCTAATCCTGCTACTGATGTTATAAACATCCAATCTGATGATAATTTCAGTTGTATCAGAATTATTGATATAAACGGTAAAATAGTTCTTCAAACAAATGTGTTTGCAAAAAATACTTCGATTGACATACAAAACCTAAATGCAGGCATATATTATTTACAATTAGAAAACTCAGAAAAATACATAAATCACAAATTCATTAAACAATGAAAAAAATAACTTTTTGTATATTGTGGGTATTTGCAAAAACAGTTTTATGCCAGTTTGCCCCGCCTGCGGGGCAAGCCGGTACTACGGCCATACATAAAGACAGTTCGGTATTTGTTGCATGGGCAAATACTTGCATCGTACAAAGAGCTTATCAAGATATTTCTGATACATCACTAGGATACACAACGGTAGGTGATAGCCTTTCTGCATTAGGTATGGCTGACGGAAATGTGATTAGTTTGGGTGACGGAGGCTATGCTATACTTACTTTTCCGAACGGTATAGGCAATGGCAGCGGCTGGGATTTTGCAGTATTCGAAAACGCATTTAATGATACTTTTCTGGAACTGGCATTTGTAGAAGTTAGCTCGGACGGAATAAACTATTTTCGCTTTCCGGCAACTTCTTACACGCAAGACACTATGCAGATAGGTACCTTTGGAAGTATAGATGCTACCAAAATAAATAATCTGGCAGGAAAATACAGAGCCAATTATGGAACCCCGTTTGATCTGCAAGAACTGCAAGGAATATCCGGTTTAAATATTCAATTTATTACCCATGTAAAAATTATTGATGTAGTAGGTTGTATTCAAAACAATTATGCTTCATTTGATCAATATGGCAATAAAATAAATGACCCATGGAATACACCATTTCCTTCGGGTGGTTTTGATTTGGATGCAATCGGGGTAATACATACGGCTGTTGCTAATACATACTCTGAATATGCAAATTTATCGGAAATAAGCATCTATCCCAATCCCTTTAATAATTACATCTCTATAAACACTAACAATAACTTATATAATTATAAAGTAACTTTGTTTAATTTACATGGACAAGTAGTTTATTCAAAAAACATACATCCCCGTGAAATTATAAATACCGGTGATTTGAAGAGTGGAATATACATTTTACAAATAGAAACTGAAGACACGGTACTAACTCAAAAAATCATAAAAAATTGAAAACAATAAATATATACACGATATGCCTGCTATGCTGCATATATTCATGCCGCAAAGATAAACCGGCCGATAAGCAAGCCGTAAATATAACCTTAGGAAAAGGTGTTTATATTAGTAACGAAGGTAATTTTATGTTTGGTAATGCTAAAATCTCTTATTACGATATTCACACACAAAACATAATAGAAGATATATTTTACGAAGTAAATCATACTGCGCTGGGTGATGTATGCCAATCGCTGTATATGGGCGAGCATCATATATTTGCGGTGATAAATAACTCCTCTAAAGTATGGGTTTTAAACAAAAATAATTTTCAGATTATCGGACAAATAAACGGATTAAATTCCCCAAGATACTTTTTACAAACAGGAAATTCTAAAGCTTATGTAACCGATTTATATGCCGATAAAATTGCCGTAATTGATTTAAATAATTACAATATTCAGTCATATATTAATTTACCGGGATGGACAGAAGAATTGTTGTATGCATTTGGCAACGTATATGTTACCAATAAAGAAAGTCATTATTTATATATCATAAACAGCGCAACCGACATTTTAACAGACAGTATAAACATTGGATACGGAGCAAACTCAATTGTTAAAGATAAATACGATAAAATCTGGGTACTTTGCAATGGCAATCAAAATGAAACAGCAAGTTTGATATGTATTAATCCGGTAAACAAACAAATCGAAAAGAATTTTAGCTTTCAAAACGGACAGAGCCCCTGGCGATTAGACATAAATTCAGGCAAAGACACCTTGTATTATTTGAATAACGGTGTGTATCAAATGCCTGTAAACTCAAGCCAATTACCGGTATCACCTTTAATTGCACAAGGCAATCGAAATTTTTACGGAATTGGTATAGAACCTCACAGCGGCATCATTTATGTTGCTGATGCAATTGACTATGTACAAAGAGGAAAAATATACCGCTACACGCCAAACGGCACATTAATTAATACTTTTTTTGCAGGCATTATTCCGGGAGACTTCTATTTTGAATGATAAAAAAATTATACTGAGTTGGAGTACCGGCAAAGACTCGGCTTATACTTTGTATAATCTGCAAAAACGCGGATATAACGATATTATACTTCTAACTACTCTGTCAAAAAAACATAAGCGTGTTAGCATGCATGGTATTACAAATCAACTTTTAAAAAAACAAATCAAAGCACTAGACATGAAAATACGCAATGTATTTGTAGATTATAATCAGCCAAACAATTATGATATAAAAATGCAAAATACATTACTCAGATTAAAAAAATCAGGATATAACCACTGTTGCTTTGGCGATATTTTCTTAGAAGATTTAAAACAATACCGTATAAAACAATTGCATAAAATAAATATGCATGCGCTCTTTCCGCTATGGAATAAAAAAACCAATTACATCGCACGTAAAATAATCGAATCAGGGTTCAAAGCAATTGTAGTATGTGTTGATTTACAAAAAATGGATAAAAGCTATTGCGGCAGAGAATATAATTATGAGTTCATAAAATCTTTACCCCAGGGAATTGACCCTTGTGGAGAGAACGGAGAATTTCATACATTTTGCTATGCAGGACCTGTATTTAAAGAAAAAATAAATTTTAAAAAAGGTAAAATAGTTATAAAAAAATACGCAAGCTCCGGCAAAATTTTTAAGTTTGCCTTTCAGGAATTAATATAATTTGGCACCGATTTTGAAAAACTCTAAATAAAAATACTTATGAAAAATAAATTTTACACATTGATTATTGCCTTAACACTTACATTATCTGTAAATGCCAATGGCGAATTTTTTCTTAAAATAGAAAAACAGGGATTTTATTCGGTGGTAATTGGCGAACAAACCCAAATTAGTCCAACAGGATTTTACCGTTTTTTCGATTTACCTGCAGGCAACCAAACCCTCACTATAACCGATATCATGTCAGGACAAAAATTACACACCTCTACCATACAAATTTTAAGTAACCGAAGAAAAGTATATACATACGGCACAAATAATTTACTCAGTTTAATAACAGAATTGCCGGTAAACTACGCTGCATGGTACATGGAAAAATCACCAAACAATACACAAACTACCACTACCAATCAGGTAACCAACACCCAGCAAAACACTAACACGAACACAAATAATAACAACAATACTACATTAAATACAAATAATGCGGTAAATGCTAATGAATTTCAAAATATACTGGAGCATATAAACAAACAATCTTTTGACGACAGAAAATTGCAAACTGCTAAAACCATTACCCGCGACCGCAGCTTTACTACGGCACAAATTATTGAAATATGCAAGCAATTTTCTTTTGAAAAAAACAAGTTGGATTATGCAAAGTTTGCTTATGACTATACCATTGACAAAAACAATTATTATAAAGTAAGCAGTGTATTTTCGTTTAGCAGCAATGCCCGCGAGTTAGAAAAATATATTAACTCCAGGCGATGATTTTAAAAAAATACCATACCTTAGCACATTAATTTACACTATATGATTCATACTAAATTGATAGGTATTTCGCTGATATGTTTAGGTTTTGCCTTTACTGCCAGCGCACAGAAAGGCAAAAAACAAACCAACCCAACTAATAATATGAACACAGAATTGAAAAACGAAACCGACACGGTAAGCTACGGATTAGGTTTACTTATCAGCAAAAACTTAGCAAGTCAAGGCTTTGACAGCATTAACATAGATGCGTTTATTAAAGCCATGAAAGATGTAATGGCAAAACAACCCACTAAAATCAGCGAACAACAAGCACAAACCCTTGTGCAAAACTTTGCCGCTAAAAAGAAAAATGCTGAAGCCGAAAAGAACTTAAAAGAAGGTATTGCCTTTTTAGAAAAAAACAAATTGCGCAAAGAAGTAATCACTACAGCCAGCGGCTTGCAATACGAAATCTTAAAACAAGGAACAGGTGAAAAACCCAAAGACCTTAACACACAGGTTACTGCACACTATCACGGAACATTGATTGATGGACGCGTATTTGACAGCTCGGTAAATCGCGGTCAACCTTTTAAGACACGTGTAGGAGGCGTAATTAAAGCGTGGCAGGAAGCACTTATGCTGATGAATGTAGGCACAAAACTAAGAATTTATTGCCCATCAGAACTGGCTTATGGTCCGCAGGGTGCAGGACAAATGATTGGACCCAACACTGTTCTTATTTTTGAAATGGAGCTATTGTCAATTGATAATTAATCCGCATAATCTATTCCTTCTTCGATTCAATCCCGCAAAATACTTGCGGGATTGTTTTATTATTACACTGGCTTTATTTTATCATTCCTGCTCGCAAAAACCTGAATTTATAGAAGAAAAAAAATTAACTGAAATTGAAAAAAAAGAATATCTGACAACTCAAATCACTACACTCATCAACAGTAATGATATAATACAAATTGATTCCTTTACTCTATTCAGTTCTACACAAATTATAGACGCATATCAAAAAAACAAATATGAACCTTTTTGGGTTAACACCACAGACACAACTCCCGAAGCAAGGTACTTAATCCATGCCTTAGACTCATCCGTATATTACGGTTTACCGGCCGACTTATTTTATACACACAAAATACACTCAAACATACAATTACTTAAAAAAGAAAATAATTACGTAAACAAATCTAAATTACTTGCCGAAACTGATTTACTGCTCTCCAATGCTTATTTTACTTATACTGTATATTTATCCAAGGGATTTATAGATACCTCCGGCAACAACATCAAATATGCCTATAAATACGATTCATTAAAAATTGACCTAACCGAAAAATTTATGCGCTTAAACGGTAAAGAAAGAATTATTGAATTGTATAAATATCAACCACGGTACGGAGAATATTATATGATAATCAATGCCCTTGGCGGATGGCTAAACAATAATACTTTATGGCATGATGAGTTTAACTTTCCAGAATTTAAAACCGACTCGGTTAATTATAAAAAAGAATTGATCAGAGCCTTAATGGTAAATGGTTTGTTAGACACTAATCATTGGGAATACGATTCAATGGTTATAAATGCTTTAAAAAAATTTCAGCAATTGTATGCATTAGACATAGATGGGAAACCCGGTAAGCACAGCACTGCCTGTCTTAAAAAATCGAATTACGAAAGATACTTACAAGCCATGTTAGCACTTGAAAAATGGAGATGGAAAAACAGAAGCACAGATTTTCAATGGCGGATAAATCTGCCTTCATACGAATTATACATTTTACGCAATGACAGTATAATTCATAAAACACGAATCATCTGCGGAACCCCCGAAAATCCAACCCCCGAATTAAAGGCTAAAATTAAATGGATTACATTGCATCCATTTTGGAATGTGCCACACAGCATTGCTACCAAAGAGTTTTTACCTGCTGTGCAACGCGATACTTCATACATCAGAAAAAATAAATATAAGGTATATAAATTAGATAAAACACCCGCGAATATTTCGGAAATACCATGGAAAAAATTAAATCAGGACCGCTTCCCATATCGTGTAATACAAGATGGCGGGGTTGAAAACAGTTTAGGATTAATAGTTTTTTTCTTCCCTAACCCACATGACGTTTACTGCCATGATACTCCGGCCAAATATTTATTTGCGCGCAAAGTAAGAGCATTTAGTCATGGTTGTATGCGGGTTTACAAGCCCTTTGATGTTGGAGAATTGGTAATGAAAAACGATAAGCCAAAAGATACCATTACTGCCGATACCTTAAAAAATTGGGCATTAAAAGGTGTTGAACAAAAAATAAATTTAAAAAAATATATTCCTATTGAAGTAGATTACATCAGTGTAACAGCTGATAGTGCAGGGCAGATATTCTTTCATCATGATATTTACAATCGTGATGAAAAATACATTCGATTTCTTAAAAATTTAACGCCACATTTACCAAAACAAAAAAAAAATCTTAAAAAAGAAGATACTACTGCAGCAAATCCCTCCACAATTGCGGAACAGAAATAGTTTCTTTCTTTGTATAATCGTAACAAACCAAAGTTGATTTGCCTTTGGCTTTTATTATACGACTTTCATGATGGGGAATAAATACGGTATAATTTATATCTAAACTTTTATTACCGATTTTAGAACAATAGGTTTCAATATGTAAGTTGTCAAAGAGATAAACAGGTTCCAGATAATCAATTTCGTTTCTGGCTAATAATATTCCGGCATTTACCCAATCCCAATCTTTACCGATTATTGCTCTAAAAAAATGCATACGTGCCTGCTCAAAGTAATTTAAATATACTGCATTGTTTACATGCCCCATCACATCAATATCAAAAAAACGCACTTCAATTTTACAGATATGCGATTTCATATTATGAAATTGGATTTAACACAACACTATATACGATTATCGAGTTCATATCCCTGCCAAAGGTTAATTTATCAAGCGCATCCCATATATTTTTAGCTCTGAAATAAGAAGTATGCAGTTCGTTTTCGCCTCTTAACGACCATTGCACCGTATAACTGCTTTCGCGTTCTTTGTAATTTTTTACGTAATCAAGCATTTTTTTTAATGCGTCTTCTTTATCATACCCTGATACTGTATGAAATAAGAAGCGCTGTTTATGTACGGGGTTAATTGTAATTACATCCAGTTTAGTTTTACCTTCAACGGTATTAAATTCAAATTGCAGACTGTCGTATTCAAGCCCGCCAATATAACTTCTGATTTCGTTTTCAAGTTTATCTTCTAAGTTCATAATACAAATTATTTATTATCCAGTTGAGAATAAACAGAATTATTACTGATATATTCGGGTACAATTTGTTTCATTTTCATAACTATTCTTTTGTTATCCTGGGTTTCGAAAAGTTTAATTAATTCATTTACATGATTTTTTACGGTATCAAAATTATTTGCAATAACCTTAGCTACCAATATTTGGGGGTGATGCGTGGGCAAGGTATTTTCTTTATCGTTGAGTAACTCTTCATAGAGTTTTTCGCCCGGACGTAAACCGGTAATTTTAATTTTAATATCCTTATCAGGTTCAAACCCCGAGAGTTTAATCATTTTTTTGGCAAGGTCAATTATTTTTACCGATTTACCCATGTCAAAAATATATATTTCACCTCCGTTGCCCATAGCGCCTGCTTCGAGTACCAAACTACAGGCTTCGGGGATTGTCATAAAATAGCGGTTTACTTCGGGATGTGTAACAGTAACCGGGCCGCCACTTTCTATTTGTTTTCTAAATAAAGGAATTACCGAGCCGTTAGAACCCAATACATTTCCAAAGCGCGTTGTAATAAATTTGGTTTTATGTAAATTATTTGCAGCCTGAGCATATATTTCTGCTACTCTTTTACTGGCTCCCATTACGCTGGTTGGATTAACTGCTTTATCAGTACTTATAAAAATAAAACGTTCTACATTATAGGTTATGGATAAATCTACCATCACTTTGGTGCCATGTATATTTACATTTACTGCTTCAGATGGATTGTCTTCCATCAGCGGTACATGCTTGTATGCCGCTGCATGAAAAACCACTTCGGGATTAAAATAATCAAACATTCTTTGCATGCGCTCTTGCTGAGTTATATCGCCTATTACTGTTTCGCATGGTGCAAATAACTCCTGTGCCCGTAATTGCATTTCTAAATCATATAAAGGGCTTTCGGCTCTGTCGAGTAAAATTAATTTTTTCGGATTAAACTTCAAAACTTGTCTGACAATTTCGCTACCAATAGAACCTGCGGCACCGGTAACCAGTATAATTTTATTACTGAGTTTTGCTGCAATATTATTTTCATCAAGCACTATAGGTTCTCGCCCAAGTAAATCCTCAATTTTTATTTTTTTAATTTGTTTATAACTCAATTCGCCATTTATCCATTTATGTACAGCCGGCACTGTCAGCACGTTTATATCATGTTTTAAAGCCGTTTCGATGATGTGCTGCTTATTTAAATGATTTACATTTAAAATAGCAATGATTATTTCTTCTATTTTTTCGGTTTTAAGTATTTCATCTATTTTAGATGTGTGAAAAATTTTTTTTCCTTCTAAAAATTTACCTGATTTTTTATCATCATCGTCTATAAAAGCCACCACTTCGTAATTAGCCGAAACATCTCTTTCAAATGTGTTTTTGGTAATTAATCCCATGCGGCCGGCACCGTATATCAATACACGCTTTCTATTTGCTTTATTTTTATGTTGTTCTGCATATAATAATTTTACGGCTATGCGCGATGTAACCATAAAAAATATCGTGAATACGTACTCAATACAAATTACCGATATCGGAAAAAGAAAAAATCCGTCATAAAATTTTTGGCGTATCAACGAAAGTAAAATAATGGCTGCCGTGCCCACAGTTACTACCGCAAAAATTCTTTTTGTATCTTGTGTAGATGTATATCTGACAATGCCCGAATAGGTTTTTCCAAAATAAAATGTTATGGTTCTGATAAATAGATATAACGGCAAAGAAAATTTTAATACCGGCCACTCTTCCTTTATAGGAAAGTAAAGAAAATCGAAACGTATCAAATAGGCCAGCAGTAGCGAAAACAGACATATTCCGATATCTGCCGTAAATATAATCCAACGCGGAGTATTTTTATCGGGTAATTTAAACATTGTACAAAGTTAATATTAATACTTTTGTTTAACCTGATAGCGATAACCGCTTCCGGAAAAATAAAAAGGAAGTTTTCTTTGGCTTCCCACAAACCAGTTTGCATCATTATAAAACTCCTTCGCGCATTGTTCTACTAACCAGGCCGTTTCATTATTTTCTGCTTTAATGATTGTGCCTTGCACAAAATGCGGTATATTTTTAAGTGTAATATGTTCAGCGCCAACTGCTGCATGAACCAACGGAAAATCTTTATAGGCATGCTGATAAAACAATCCGTTTATTGTAGTTATTCCGGTATGTTTCAAATAAATGGCTGCTTGGGTAAGGCGATGTTCCAAATGAAAATTTTGTATGGTAAATAATCTTACAGTGGTACTACCTTGTCTGTCAAAATAAACAGCATATGCAGCTTCGTGCGAGCCTTCCGAAATAATATCGCGCAGCACAACACCCCCCGAACCTAAAATTTTAAATGAACAACCGGCTCCTTTGGCGGCATATACTCTGCACATGTTTATAACCGAGTGGTTAGACTGGCTGTTGATGGTGTTTCCGCCCCAATCTTCACCGCATCTTAAAACAAATGCGTCTTTCCGGGCATTGGTACTGATGCAATGATTTATCTCGGTATTTAAACCAAACTGTATATCTACGGCTGCAATTTTCTGACCAACAAAATTACATCTGTTTATGCTCGTACCGTATGTAGCACCAAGATTGATAGCTTTATTACCCGATGTAAACGTAAAATCATTGATTACAAATCGGGTTGACATCATTTTATCTAATGCTTCTTTTTGGTCTTTGGGTATTCTGTTAAATATGTTTATTCCTTCTTTACCAACTATTTCACAACCGTTACCATTAATTACGATTATCCTTCGTCCTTTACCGTATCGGGGTAATTCAATGCTTTGCGAAACTTTATAAGTTTTTGTGCCTGTAAACTCAATGCTGCCATGACCCAAGCTGTCTATATAATTAAATGCCTGTTGAATTGCGCGGGTATCATCAACATCTGTTCTTCTATAAAAATCATCTACTTTAATTTGTGCACAAATCAAATTCTGACAACACAGAGATGTTATCCACAAAAAAATATTTAGTACATTATACATAACACTTCATTTATTGTATATACATTTGTTGCCCTCAGATGAAAGCATTATTCCCTGCCCTTATTACTCTTGCAGCCCTGCAATTTACTAATATTATTGATTTCATGATTATGATGCCGCTGGCCCCGCAATTAGAGCGGGTTATGCATATTAACACTGCTGAGTTTGGCCTATTGGTTTCAATATATGCGCTCAGTTCATTTTTTTCGGGTATAGCTGCCACATTTTATATTGATAATTTTGACCGTAAAAAATCTTTACTTGTAATTTATACATTTTTCATAATTGGTACCTTTTTGTGCGGTACATCTGCAAGCTATTATGGTTTGTTGTTTGCACGTGCATTTACGGGTGTATTTGGCGGAATAATGGGAGCACAGATTTATGCAATTATTGGCGACATAGTACCATTTAAAAATCGTGCACAGGCTATGAGTATTGTAATGGCAGGATTTTCTGCGGCTTCCATTCTGGGAGTTCCAATAGCTATTTATGTGGCCGCACAATTTTCTTGGAAAATACCTTTTATAGCCTTGGCCATACTGGGTATACCGTTTTTATTGTTAGCCATAAAGGTTATACCTAATGTCAGAAATCATCTTGATACTAATCAAAAAAACAATATCAAAAATTTTTACATCCATATATTTTCAAATAAAAATGCGTTGTTTTCGATGCTGCTTATGATAGTACTTATGTTGGGACACTTTTTAGTTGTTCCGCATGTAAGTAATTTCATGGTAAGTAATGTTGGATTTAGTGAGCAAAACCTGGTTTATATTTATCTGATAGGCGGAGCGGTTACAATATTTACTTCACCATTAATTGGTAAGCTGGCTGATAAATATGGCAAAAAAAGATTTTTTGTTTTATTTTTATTATTAACCTGTGTGCCGATATATTTAATTACACATTTACAAAATAACCAAATTGGATTAGCTCTGTTGGTAACTACTTTGTTTTTTACTTTTTCGAGCGGACGATTTATACCTGCCAATGCCATTGTCAGTGAAACTGTACAACCTTCGATGCGCGGAAGATTTATGAGTCTTATATCGGCCATACAGCAATTAGGTGTAGGTCTATCCTCTTTTATTTCAGGTTTCATTATCTTTAAAAACGATCATGGAATTATAAAACAATACGACCTGGCCGGATATTTATCCATACTATTATCCATAAGTACATTATACTTTATGCATAAAATAAAAATTAACTTTAAACAAACAAACTAAATTATTCGCTACGAAAAAGTAATAACACACTACTGTTTGATTTAAGTATCTTTGGCTTACCGGATAATACCGATAAAGTGTGGTTTTGATTGGGATTTGATTAATAAAAACAGCTGGTATGCAATTAAAACAAATTATTTCGCAGCAACTTGTTAAAATGATTTTTTTTGGATTACCTGTTGTTATTTAAACAATTAATCGCAAATTTGCCTAAACAATAAATCCGTTGGAATATCCATTAGAAATATCAGTAGTTGTACCCTTATATAATGAAGAAGAATCGCTGCCTGAGTTATGCGATTGGATACATCGTGTATGCACTTCGCATAAGTTAGCTTACGAAGTACTGCTAATAGATGACGGCAGTACAGATAAATCCTGGCAGGTAATAGAACAACTCTGTTCACAAAACAAGAACCTTAAGGGAATAAAATTCAGAAGAAATTATGGCAAGTCGGCTGCTTTAGATACCGGTTTTAGTAAAGCTACAGGAAGAGTAGTAATAACTATGGATGCCGATTTGCAAGACAGCCCGGACGAAATACCCGAATTGTATGAGATGATAACTAAAGCCGGATATGATTTGGTATCGGGATGGAAAAAAAAGCGATACGATCCGATAAGTAAAACTATCCCTACCCGACTGTTTAACTGGGCAACCCGCAAAATGTCAGGCATCAAATTACACGATTTTAATTGCGGCTTAAAAGCCTATCGCAACGAGGTTGTAAAAAATATTGAAGTGTTGGGCGAAATGCATCGCTATATACCGGTAATAGCTAAGTGGAACGGCTATAAAAAAATTGGCGAAAAAGTAGTTATACACCGTGCGCGTAAATACGGCAAATCAAAATTTGGTTTAAACCGTTTCATCAATGGATTTTTAGATTTATTTACGATTACTTTTATCAGTCGTTTTGGTAAAAAACCCATGCATTTTTTTGGAACTTTAGGCACACTCATGTTTATATTAGGAGCTATGCTGGTGTTATGGATGGGTATTGATAAACTTTTTATAAATACAACCGCCCGCTTGCTTGCCGGAAGAACAGAATTTTACATGGCGCTTGCAGCAATGGTTATGGGAACTATGCTGTTTATCGGTGGATTTTTAGCTGAACTTATTATCCGTAATAACCCTAACAGAAACACTTACCAGATAGAAAAAACAACAAACGCACAATAGCTTGAAAATTATTATTGTTGGTCCGGCATATCCACTCAGGGGCGGCATTGCCAACCTCAACGAAGCACTATATTACGAATTGAAAAAAGCCGGACACCAAGTTGAAATTGTTTCGTTTAAACTGCAATATCCTGCGCTATTATTTCCCGGAAAAACACAATACGATAATAGCTCTGTTATTCCTGATATTAAAATACAAACACTGATAAATTCCATAAACCCATATACATGGTATAAAACGGCAAGATATATTACCGCTCAAAAACCTGATTTGGTAATTATGCGCTACTGGCTGCCATTTATGGGTCCGTGCCTGGGTAGCATTGCAAAAAAAATAAAAAAATATACCCGCATCATCGCTCTATGCGATAACATTATCCCTCACGAAAAAAGACCGGGCGACCATTTTTTTACAAAATACTTCATCAAACATTGCCACGCATTTATTGCTATGTCTAAAAGCGTGTTAGATGATTTAAATTATTTTGATAAGAGCAAACCACGTAAACTTTTATATCATCCTGTTTATAATATTTTTGGAAATAAAGTAAGTAAAACCGAAGCTGTAAAAAAACTTAATCTGGATGAAAATTTTAAATACATTTTGTTTTTTGGTATCATCAGAAAATACAAAGGATTAGATTTATTACTCAGCGCTTATCAAAAATCAGAACTTTATTTGCATCATGTAAAACTGATTATTGCAGGCGAGTTTTATGATAAAACTGAAGATTATCTTGATTTAATTAATAAATTACCTAAAGAGAGTATAATTTTACACAATCATTTTATTAAAAGTGAAGATGTAAAATATTATTTCTGTGCTGCTGATTTGATTGCCCAAACATACCGAAGTGCAACGCAAAGCGGAGTAACACAAATTGCTTATCACTTTGAGCGTCCCGTACTGGTTACAGATACGGGTGGGCTAAGCGAAATGGTAGATAACCATGTCAACGGATACGTAACTAAAATTTCGGAAACAGAAATTGCCAATGCTTTAATTGATTATTTTAAAAATAATCGCGAAGAAAATTTTACCCGAGCTGCTGCTCAAAAAGCAAAACAATTTAGCTGGCATACTTTTATAACAGGCATAGAGCAGCTTTATGAAATGATAAAAAAATAATAATTTTACCCAAAAAACATGACTAAAATAAAAACCTTAGGAGAATTTATTATTGAAAAACAAAGCGAATTTCCTTTCGCTTCGGGCGAATTAACTAAACTCTTAAGTTCAATACGCTTAGCCTCAAAAATTATTAATCGCGAAGTTAACCGTGCCGGTTTAGGCATAGATATTTTAGGTTCTACGCATAATGAAAACATACAAGGCGAAGTGCAACAAAAATTAGACGTGTATGCCGATAACCAAATGATTTATGCACTCAAAGCACGTGGTGAAGTGTGCGCCATAGCATCCGAAGAAAATGAAACTTATGTAGTGTTAGATAATGAACTGTCTAAAAAAGGAAAATATATCGTATTGTTTGACCCCTTAGATGGTTCTTCTAATATTGACGTAAACGTATCTATAGGAACTATTTTCAGTATTTACAGAAGGTTGGATGAAAACAAACCCGTTTCTGAAAATGATTTTTTGCAAAAAGGCATCAAACAAGTAGCTGCCGGCTATGTTATTTACGGCTCTTCTACCATGCTGGTATATACTACCGGCCATGGTGTTAACGGGTTTACCTTAGACCCCTCAATTGGTACTTTTTGCTTATCTCATCCCAATATTAAAATTCCCGATTCCGGAAAAATTTATTCCATCAACGAAGGAAACTACAACCAAATGCAGGAGGGTGCAAAAAAATATATTGATTGGTGTAAACAAGAAGATAAAGCAAGTTCACGCCCCTACAGCTCTCGTTACATCGGTTCTCTGGTAGCCGACTTTCACAGAAATCTGTTAAAAGGAGGAATATATATTTACCCGGCTACTCAAAAAGATTCCAACGGAAAACTGCGTTTGTTATACGAAGCAAACCCCTTAGCTTTTATTTGCGAACAAGCCGGAGGCTTGGCTACCGATGGCAAAAACAGGATTTTAGATATACAACCTCAACAACTGCATCAACGTGTACCTTTGTTTATTGGTTCACGCCTGATGGTTGAAAAATGCATGAGCTTTTTATAATTCTAAATTTGTCAGCTAAAAAAGTTTAATCCCAAAATTCTAATAACTTTTTGGGTTAATTACAACAGCATAATATTTATGCTATAAGATGTACACTGCATGGTGTATTATAAAGACAAAAATTACTGCACGATTATCAATGCAGGTAAATTAATTTTTTAAAATCTCTCTTGAAATTACCAGTTTTTGTATTTCAGAAGTTCCCTCACCAATTGTACATAGTTTAGAATCTCTGTAGTATTTTTCTACGGGGAAATCTTTGGTATAGCCATATCCTCCGAATATTTGAACGGCTTCGGTAGAAACACGCACAGCTACTTCAGAAGCATAATATTTGGCCATGGCCGATTCTTTGGTCATTTTCATGCCTTTGTTTTTCATATCGGCAGCCTGATTAATTAACAGTTCAGCAGCTTCTATATCGGTAGCCATATCGGCCAGTTTAAAACTAATACCCTGAAATTCACTGATAGGTTTTCCAAATTGATGACGTTCTTTAGCATATTTGATGGCAGCTTGCAGAGCACCTTTGGCAATTCCTAATGCCAGAGCAGCTATAGAAATTCTGCCTCCGTCTAATATTTTCATTGCTTGTATAAAACCTTCGCCTACATTGCCTATTAAATTTTCTTTAGGGATGCGGCAATTATCAAAAATTATTTCGGTTGTTTCTGAAGCACGCATACCCAGTTTATTCTCTTTTTTTCCGGCTGTGAATCCGGGAGTGCCTCTTTCTACAATAAAAGCTGACATTCCATGTGAGTCGCCTTTTTCACCGGTACGAGCTATAACAACAGCTACATTACCTGATTTACCATGGGTTATAAAATTTTTTGCACCATTAATTACCCAATAGTCTCCATTAAGTACTGCGGTGGTGTTCATGCCTCCGGCATCTGAACCGGTGTTGTGTTCGGTAAGCCCCCAGGCACCAATCCACTCACCGCTGGCCAGTTTAGGTAAATATTTTCTTTTTTGGTCTTCGTTGCCAAACGAGAGTATATGGCCGGTACATAAAGAATTATGTGCGGCTACACTTAAACCAATAGAACCACATACTTTAGCTATTTCAGAGATTACGGTAACATATTCAAAATATCCCAAACCGGAGCCACCGTATTCCTGGGGTACCAGTACACCCATTAAACCTAATTCACCCAGTTTATGAAAAATATGCACCGGGAATTCTTGTGTTTCATCCCATTCCATTACATGCGGCCGGATTTCTTTTTCGCAAAAATCACAAACCATTTGTGTTATCATTAACTGGTTTTCAGTTTCTATAAATTCCATGGTAAATTTTATTAATAGGTTACTAAATTAACAATATTATCAGTATAAGGTTTTAGTTTTTCTTTACCATTTAAAAATGATAATTCTACGATAAATGCAAATGATGCTACCTGAGCCTGTTGCATTTTTACTAATTCTGCAGCGGCAGCGGCAGTACCTCCTGTAGCCAGCAAATCGTCATGTATCAATACTTTCATGCCCGGTTTAAGGGTGTCAATATGCATCTCTACTTCTGCTGAACCGTATTCTAATTGGTATTTGTAGCTGATGGTTTTATAGGGTAGTTTGCCCTTTTTTCTAACGGTGATAAAGGGTTTTTTTAATTTTATAGCCAGCGGCATACCAAATAAAAATCCCCTGCTTTCAACACCTAAGACAGCATCTATATTTAATTTTTCGTAATACGAAGTTAAATAATCTACAATATCTGAACATAATGCAGCATCTTCTAAAACAGGTGTAATATCCTTAAACAAGATGCCCTTTTGCGGGAAATCGGGTACATCCCGGATAGTTTTTATTATTCGCTCACTAAGCATCATTGGGTAACTAAATAGGGTGCAAGTTTACTGTATAATTCATCATTCACCAAATCGGTTTTTTTAATTTCATCAGATGAGAGATAAGGACCGTGCTTTTTTCTGTAATTAACTATGGCATTAGCAATGTTCCAGCTGTTAATATAAGGGTGTTTTTTTAGTTCTTCGGCAGTACATTGGTTTATGTTTATTTTTTTATAATATCCATCGGTATATATCTTATCTTGAATTTCGTTATATACTTCGGGTTTTAGGCCATAAATGTGTTTCAGTTGCTCAACGGAATAAAATCCCCCGGCTTTTTCTCTGAAATTAATTATCCTTTGTGCAAGTATGCTGCCAATACCTTTTAGTTTTATTAGTTCGCTTGTATCGGCCGTATTTATATTTATAGTTAATAACTTTTTATTTTCTGTTTTATGCTCATATTTTTCAAAGTTTGTTTTTGGATTTTGTGTAGTGATTTTTTTTATCGGTGATGTTTCGGGTATTACTATATAAGGATATAATTGCAGATATAAACTATCGGTCATACCCCAAAGTTTTTTCAGGTCTTCGGGTTTTTTAAAAAAGCCGCCTTTGTTGCGGTAGTTAATTAAATTTTTTACTTGTTTTTTGTTAAATCCGAGTGTATAAAGCTCAGTGCTATCTGCCGTATTGGGATTGAATTTAAACACATAAACAGAATCGGGTTTAAATGGTTTGGTGTTGATTTTTATGCGGCTATTTAGTTCTTCGTTTATGGATTTATAATTTTGAATTTTTTCGGAAAAATTTTTAAACGAGGGTTGGTATGTGTTATAGAAATAATTATCAATGATTGTGATAAGGGTGATTGAACAAATAATTAAAACAAATAAAGTGATAATACCTGATCGTTCACGTTTATTAAACGAAAAAAAATCTTTTATTATACTCATTGAATTTATTAGCTTTCTTCGTTCTCAGAGTATGAATCAGGTTCTGATTTTTTAGGCGTTTTTAATACTTTGTAGAAAAAATAGGCTGTAATGCATACAACGGGTATTTGAATGCACAGCATGGTTATAAGAGCTTCGGTTTTCATGTTAATTTTCGGCCTTCTTTTAAACGTTTTTTATATGCTATTGATATGATTATTGTAATACCAATGAATAAACTTAAAAGTAATGTTCTGGCTATATTTCTATAAAATATATTTTGTTTTATTTCATTGATTACACTTTCCGGTTCATTGTTATTAATAGCGGTATTAAGTTGTTCTTTTAGTCCTTCGTTGGTAATCATTTTTATAATGGAACTATTATCTAATGTCCATCCGTTGCCTGAAAGTACTGAATGAAATGCCTGACTCCAATCGTTGTTAAGCGGTTTTAGCAAGGAACCTAAAAAAACAATCATTAACATAGTAGGAGTAATATATTTTATAATGTATTTAAAAATAACCGGAATTTTTATATCTGCACCGCTGTTTAACTCTTTCCAGCCCTTAGATACGCCCCATACCCACGAAAACAGAATAGATTCGGCTAATGCAAATACAACCAGTGAAACAGTTCCTGCCCATTCATCATATTCGCTAAACACACCATATTTATAAAATATTACGGTTGGTAAACCCATAATCAAAACAATGAATCCGAAAGACCATGCGGCTTTTTTTCTGTTCCAGTTAAATTCGTCTTGCATAAAACTCATCCATGGAGCACCCATTGCCAACGAGGATGTTATACCGGCAAAAAACAATAATCCAAACCACATTACTCCGGCCATTACGCTTAAAATATCTCCCCATTTTTCAAACAGGTAAGGCATAGTTTGAAATGCCATTCCAAAGCCTGCATTTGCTTTTACCCAGTCTATACCTAAATAACCGGCAGCAATAGGTATTACGATTAAACTTCCTAAAACCACTTCAACAAATTCGTTCATAAATCCTGCTGAAACTGCATTTAAAGCAATATCATCTTTCGATTTAACGTAAGCCGCATAACAATGTACAGTTCCCATGCCCAGTGATAGGGTAAAAAATATTTGTCCGGCTGCAGCCAACCACACTTTAAAATCCCATAATGAATTAAAGTCAGGAGTCCATAAAAAATTTAATCCTTCCCAGGCGCTGGCATGAGGTACTTCTTCGCTTGCTCCCGAGGTTCCCAAGGTTATTCCTTTAATGGCTAAAAACACACCAAATAAAATTAATAAAGGCATACCCACTTTGGCAACTTTTTCTATGCCTTTCAATCCTCTGGATAAAATCCAGGTGTTTAATCCCAAACATAAAATATAAAAAATGATACTTTCATAAGGTATTCCGGTTGTGGTAGAATTTATATCCGTATAATTATCGAAAAAATCTTTTACCTCGGTTTGATTTAATCCGTTAAACGTTCCGACTACAGAGTGATATACATAAGACATTGTCCATGATTCAATATAGCAGTAATAAGCGGCAACAGCAATATTGGTAAATATTCCAAATACACCAATATATCTCCATATAGCTCTTTTATTCATTGATTGAAATATGAAAGGCGTTGCATGATGCCCTAAGCGGCCACCAAATCTTCCGCTTGACCACTCAATCCATAATAAAGGTATGCCCATTAGCAAAAAACAAATGATATACGGAATTATAAATGCTCCACCTCCATTGTTGGCCGCCTGAACCGGAAAGCGTAAAAAGTTTCCTAAACCAACTGCGTTTCCTGCCATGGCAAGAATTAAGCCCACGCGCGAGCCCCAAGCTTCTTTATTTGACATTTTGTGTTTTTTTCTGTTAGTGTTGTTCAAATATAATGCTTTTAATCGAAACAACTATAAATGAATCATTGCATGAATAATTTAAACCTTAAAAAGTTATTAGACTTTGTTCAAGGTTAGCTGAATAACAAATTTTTGATAATATAATTAGGGGTAAGAATTTATTTGAAAACCGAAAGGTAATAAAATGCAAAAAGCCGCCCTGTTTGGGCGGCTGATATTGGTTAATGTTTTTTAGTATTCATCCTCGTTGAAGAAGAAATCTTCTTTAGAGGGATAATCCGGCCAAATATCCTCTATACTTTCGTACATATCTCCTTCATCTTCCATTTCCTGAAGATTTTCTACAACTTCCATCGGGGCACCGGTACGCAGGGCGTAGTCAATCAATTCGTCTTTGGTTGCAGGCCATGGTGCATCTTCCAGGTATTGTGCAAGTTCAAGTGTCCAGTACATAATTTACTCCTTTCTTTGGTTGGTGTGGTTCGCTAAAAATTACGCGAAAGTATTTTTTTTGTTTTAAAAAATTACAAAAATTTAAGATTAATTATAAGAATGTTAAATTATTGATATTCAATTATTTAAATTGTTTTTTCACATCCTGGGCTTCCAGGGTATTTCGTTGGCAGCAAAATCCTGGGTTAGTTGACGTGATAACACAAATAAATAATCAGATAAACGATTTAGGTAGCTAAGTACCTGTTGTGGAACGTCTTCTTGTTGTGAAAGTTCAACACAGAGTCTTTCTGCTCTTCTGCACACACAACGGGCTATGTGTGTGTATGAAACAATGGGGTTTCCGCCCGGCAAAACAAAAGATTTCATCGGGGGCAATTGGTCGTTCATTTTATCAATGTTATTTTCTAAAAACGTAATATCTGCAGGTATTAATTCGGGTATTTTCATTTTTGATTTTTGAGGGTCGCTGGCCAGGATAGCTCCGATAGTAAACAGGCGGTCTTGTATTTCGAGAAGATTTGTGATGTGTTGATGATGGATAGGTTGATCGCGTATTAAGCCTATCCATGAATTTAATTCGTCAATGGTTCCGTAAGTTTCGATACGCAGATTACATTTTAAAACTCTGGTTCCTCCGATTAAAGAGGTTTGTCCTTGATCACCGGTCTTAGTGTATATCTTCATTTATAATATTGCTTTGATTTTTTCGAGTGTTTGCTTTTCAAGTTCCTCAAAATTATCATCCGTTAAAAAAATGGTAGTTAAGTCTTCAATTAAATGGCGTTTATGTTTTTCGCTAACTACAAATTTTTTAGCTAATGCCGCTATTGTTGATTCTCTTTGCAACTCAGTTTGAGATTTATAGAAAGCAACCACTTCTTCAAATATGGCATCGCCTACACGTGCAGCAATCAGTTGTTTTTCGATGGGAGTAAATTCATGGTCAGACATTGCTGCATGTGTATAAATGTATGAAATAAAATGTTCGTAGGTCCAGTTCTCTGATTGGTTGAGCATAAAGATTATTTTTTAAAACAAATATAGTTTTATTTTTGGATAATTGATAAGTATATTATTTAATGTATTGTTTAATATTCTTATCGGTTTCTTTATTTTTAATATCTATAATTAAATCACCGATTTTTTTATCCATCAATTTAGCGATGTTTAGGTCTTTTTCGGTGTCCGCAATTTCGCGGGTGCGGTCTTGATTTTTTGCTTCTTCTTTCAGGCTTTCCAGTTTAGTTTCCAGTTCCAGTGTTTGTTTGGCGTAATGTGCCTGCATACCTGATAAGGATTGATAGCCGTAAAATTTAACGTACCAGGGTGAACCATTGCGCGCAATATCTTCGAGTAATTCAAGTCCTTTGTTTACTTCGTCAATATTTTGCTTTTTTAAATAATTTACATAACTGCCCATCATACCTAATTTATCAATACCGGATGATTTTTTAAAACTCTGTATCATATAATCGTGTTGTTGGGCATTACCGTGTTCGGCATATAAATCAAATAATGCATGTCGTATAGAGGCGTTTTTTTCATTTTCAAATGGTTTGGCTAATTGTAATCCTCTTTTAGCATCTATTGCGGCTATACCTTTTATTCCTTCAGACATTACTTCGTATGACGAATCGTTGAGTGCTTTTTCAAATACCATCAGTAATTCTTTTTCCTGGTTGTTTTTAGTAAATAATTTTCGCAATTGAGCAATCGCTGTTGAACGAACAGAGGCTTCTTGATCGTTGGCAGCCGCTAAAATTAATTTTTCTTTTATGGTATTGAGATTTGTTTGAATTTTCATTGCTTTTTCCAGATTTTTCATAGCCAGTTCACGCAGGTGTCTGCTTTTATCTGACAAAGCATCAATAATTACACGCATAGCATTTTCGTCAGACGATTTTGCGCATTTTTCGATGGCTTCTCTTCTATCTAAATAACGTGGTGCATGATAGTATTGAAAAATAAATTGTTCGATGGGTTTTATATCTTCTTTTTCGCACAGTAAAATTTTGCGGGCATCAAAGTTTACCAAATCAGGTTTTTGGCTTACCCTAAATATAAATTGTTCTAAGCGCTTGGTAAGTTTTACAGAATGAGTAGTTTTTTCTCCTGCTGCGTAAATATCAATTTCAACCGGTATGATATAAAGAGGTACTTTTTCAAAATTTTGTTTTTGTTCGATGGTTACTGTTATCTCTTTTTTTACATCGTCATATTCTTGAGTTATTTTAAATTTAGGATGACCTTGTGCATAAAACCATTGGTTAAAAAACCAATTCAAGTCCTGGCCGGTAACCTTTTCAAAAGCCAGGCGCAAATGGTGAACTTCTACAGGTTGATAGGCGTTTTCGGTAAGGAATATTTTGAGCGACTCAAAAAATGCTTCATCTCCTACAATGTTGCGAAGCATGTGTAATATTCGTCCGCCTTTGTTGTAAGAGTGGGCATCAAACATTTCTTCTTTATCTTTATAATCAAAGCGAACCATATCGGCATATCCGCTTTGTTTGCTTTGCAGTAAATAGCCTTGCATTTCGATGTAGGCATAATGGTCGGCTACATCAGCTCCATATTCATATTCATCCCATAAATATTGGCTATAGTTGGCAAATGATTCGTTTACGGGTAAATTAGCCCAACTTTCGCAGGTTATTAAATCGCCAAACCAATGATGGAACAACTCATGCGCAATAATGGATTCGTTATGTCCATCTAACAGTTCTCTTTTTGTTTTATATAAAAATTCTCCGTGTATTGTGGCAGTGGTGTTTTCCATGGCTCCCGATACGTAATCGCGCACAACCACCTGCGAATATTTTTCCCAGGGATATTCTACACCAAGCAGTTTCGAAAAGTATGCTATCATTTTAGGCGTTTTACCAAATATATCGCGTGCATAAGGTGCATAATCGTGTTCTACATAATAGCTTACTTCAATTTCTTTTCCGTCTTTTCTTTTCCAGGTATCTTTAATAATTGAATAATCGCCAATGGCCATCATCACCAGATAGGGCGCATGAACCTGGCTCATTTTCCAATGATCAGTGCGGGTGCCATCATTGTTATTAGTAGATTTAATCAGAAATCCGTTTGACAGGGTTTTGTATTTATCAGGAACAGTAATTAATAATTCATGAGTCATTTTTTCATTCGGCTTGTCAATGGTAGGAAACCAGCACGAATTAGCTTCGGTTTCGCCTTGTGTCCATATTTCAATGTGTTTGTTTTCTTTGCCCTCGGGGTTGATAAAGTATAAGCCTTTATCGCTTGTAATGGCAGAGCTTCCTCCAGTTTCCCGTTCATTCGGTTTTGCTGTATATTCAATATAGATAGTATATGTTTCATTGCGGGTGTAAACTTTGTCTAAATTAATAAACAATTGTGTGGTATCGTTTTTATAGTTCAACTCTTGTAGTTTGCCGTTTTTTAAAATACCCAGTTTATGAATATCAAAATTTTTGGCATCAAGTATTAATTCATTTACCGGATAAAAGTGTGGTTTAATATCTAAAGTAGCTTTGCCATGCAGGCGTTGTTTTTCCCAATCAAAGCTAACTTCAAGCCTGGTGTGTAAAATATCGTTTATACGGGTAGCTGAGGGGTTATACCTTTTTTGTACGGGCTCTGCATCTTTAGACTGATTTTCTTTTTTATCTGTATTTGCAGAAGAGGTGTTAGAATTACTTGCAGTAATCGGTTTTACCTCGGTTGTTTGTTTTTTTCGGGTAGCACAGGCTGTAATAAACAATAGTGTAATCAGTGCGGCAAGTAAGGATATTTTTTTCATGGTTTAATAAAGTATTATTTGCAAAAATGATGAAAATTAACACATTGTACAACAATTTGCATTATTTGCGGTTTATTTATTAGTTTAGCGAGCAATAAATAATTTTAATGGACGCGTATTTGATAAATGTTAATAACAGGCAGGAATTTACCCTCGAAAAATCGAAGGATGATAAATTTATAATTAACAACAGCTTACTTAGTGCGGATGTAAGAAAAACCGGTAATCATAGTTATCATGTAATTATCAATAACAAAGGTTATAATATTGAAATATTGAAAAACGATATTGAAAACAAAAAACTTACTATATTGATTAATGGTAATAAATATTACACACATGTTAAAGATAAATACGATTTACTATTAAGTAAATTAGGTATAAACATGGTTAGCAAAGCCGTAAAAAATATGAAAGCTCCTATGCCAGGTTTGGTTTTAGATGTTTTAGTTAATCCGGGTGATGTGGTAAAATCGCAACAAGCTTTAATGGTTCTTGAAGCAATGAAAATGGAGAATGTTTTAAAAGCTCCGGCAGACGGCATTGTTAAATCTGTTGAAGTAACAAAAGGTAAAACCGTTGAAAAAAATCAGATATTAATTAATTTTGAGTAATTTTAAATATGCACAATAAAAATCATACCCGAAGAGATTTTATAAAAAAAACCGGAATAATAACAGTTGGTGCCGTAATCGCTACTTCACCTTTAGCTCATGCTGATGAGTTGGCGCAAAACGAGTTATTCAATAATGACAATAAAAAATTTTCATTGCCCGACTTACCCTATCCATACGATGCTTTAGAACCATATATTGACAAACAAACCATGGAGATACATCATAGTAAGCATCATGCAGGATATGTAAATAATTTAAACAAAGCCATCGAACAACTAAATAAAAAAATACCTCAGCAATTAGAAGATATTCTAAAAAAAATTTCTTCCTATAATGACGCCATCAGAAATAATGCAGGGGGGCACTATAACCACAGTTTATTTTGGAAATTAATGAAACCCAACGGTGGTGGATTGCCTTCAGGTAAGTTAGCCGAAGCAATAAATGCCAAATTCGGTTCGTTCGAAAATTTTAAAAAAACATTTAATGATGTCGCTGCAAAACGATTTGGTTCCGGCTGGGCATGGCTGATAAAAAACAAAAAAGGATTACAGGTTATATCTACACCTAATCAAGATAATCCATTAATGAATACTAACACCGTTGAAGCAAAAGGTAATGTTGTTTTGTGTTTGGATGTTTGGGAACATGCATACTATTTAAAATATCAAAACAAACGAACAGATTATATTAACAATTGGTGGAACCTTATAAATTGGGAGCAAGCCGAAGCATTTTTTCAGGCCTCTTAATACTTTAATAACATATATTTTAAATTGTTTCTGATAAGTAAACTGTTCAGTAATATCTAATTTACATTGCTCAACTATTTCTAACAAAAATTTAATTCTGTTTATCATTAAGCATAAAATTCGAAGCAGACTTTTGTTTCATAAAAAATTACAATATGAAACAAAAAATAACACAAACCATTTTGGCAATATTTCTTTGTCATGTTTTATCGGCACAAATCATCATTACACAATGGGATTTTGAAAGTTCAATAACAGCACCCTCTACCGGTACAGGAACAAATTCATTGGTGGGCTCTATGAGTGGTCCGGCTTCAAGTTCGGGTTCATTAACCGGATGCATACAACAATCAGGTACAGGTGCCTGGCAGATAGCATCGGCCAATCCCGGTACAATGGAAGAAACCAGCGGAGTGGAATTTTTAATATCTACAGTTGGTTATACCAATATTATTTTTGAGTATGACCACCGTATATCCAATACTGCTACAAGAACCTCCAGAATACAATATACGCTGGATGGAACTAACTGGATAAATTTAAATTTAACTCCTGCCATTTATAACAGCTTATGTCCCGGAAGAGGAGCTTTAGACAATGGCCGCATTGATGTTGCTGACCCTGTTGGAACGAATGTTTCTGACGGCTGGGGCAGAAGAGTTATAGACTTTTCATCCATTACCGGTGCAAACAATAATCCGAATTTCGGAGTTAGAATTTTAGCAGCTTATTACGATAATACCGGACAATTTCGTCAGGCTAATAATGTTGGCAATGTGGCAACTGCAGGTACCTGGAGATTTGACAATGTAACATTTAAAGGAACCTTGCCTCCCGCTAATCTATCGTTTACAGCTACTCATCAAACAATTAACGAAAATGCAGGCTCGATAGATATTCATATAAATATCAGTAATTCAAATATCGCTCCATCATCGGTTGATGTTATTGCTTTAGCTATAAGCAATGCTGTTGCAGGCACTGATTACGTTATTACAAACAGCACTGTTACGTTTCCGCCCAATTCTACCGGTTCATTGCCTGTAACAATAAATATAAGCGATGATGCAACTGCCGAACAAACCGAATACATTGTTTTGCAATTAACTAATCCGGTAAATGCAACTATAACAGGTACATCAAGATATTACTTATATATCAAAGATGATGACAGAATAATACCGTCATTTAACAATGAACTTTCATTAATGTTATTATCCAGTTATCAAAATGGTACGGCCGGAACAAACTCCTCAGAAATTGTTGCACATGACCCAACCGTTCAACGCTTGTTTGTAGCTAATAGCATTGGAAACAAATTAGATATTTTAGATTTTTCAAACCCCTCGGCTATAAATCTGATAACATCAATCAGTTTGAATACTTATGGATCAATTAATAGTTTAGATGTTAGAAACGGTATAGTAGCATGTGCATTAGAAAATATATCAAACCCGCAAGACAGCGGCAAGGTTGTTTTTTTTGATTTCAATGGCAACTACATCAACCAGGTAAAAGCAGGGGCAATGCCCGATATGTTGACTTATAATCATGCCGGTAATAAAATTTTGGTTGCTTGCGAAGGTGAACCTAATAATACATACACACAAGACCCCGAAGGAAATGTTTGTGTAATTGACCTGTCTCCGGGGATTCCCAATCTTACACAAGCAAATGTTACGTTTATTGGTTTTACACAATATAACGGGCAAGAAAATAGCCTGCGCGCACAAGGCATAAGAATTTACGGGCCGGGTGCATCTGCCGCTCAGGATTTTGAACCGGAATATATTACTATATCCGATAACGACAGTATAGCCTGGGTATCATTGCAGGAAAATAATGCCATTGCTGTTATTAATTTGCATACAAACCAGGTTATAAATTTACTTCCATTAGGCGCAAAAAATCACAACACCTTTGGTAATGGTTTTGATATTTCTGACCAAACCAATGCTGTAAACATTGCAAATTTTCCTGTAAAAGGATTGTATTTGCCCGATGCATTAGCACACATTAATATTGCAGGTACAACTTATGTTTTAACTGCTAACGAAGGAGATGCACGAGAGTATGGTCCGCTGGATGAAGCAGTAAGGATAAGCAGCAGCAGCTATGTTTTAGATCCTGCTGTTTTTCCTGATGCTGCTGCCATAAAATCTAATTTATTTATGGGGCGTTTAAATGCAGTTAATACTTTGGGCGATACTGATAATGACGGAGATTTTGATGAAATATATTGTTTAGGTTCTCGCTCTTTTTCAATTTGGAATGCAAATACCGGAGCGTTGGTTTATGATAGCGGTGATGACTTTGAGCAAATAACCGCCAATCATCCTGTATTTTCGCAGCTATTCAATACCAGTAATACAGCCGGTGCACCGGTAGCAAAAAACCGCAGCGATGATAAAGGCCCCGAACCCGAAGGTATTGTTGTAGCAGACATTAACGGAAACAAATACGCATTTATTTCTTTAGAAAGAATAGGAGGAGCCATGATATACAATATTAACAATCCGTCAGCACCCTATTTTGTGTCTTATGCAAATAACAGAGACTTTACAACAAACGGACCCGATAGAGGCGCTGAAGGAATGATTTTTGTTGCCGCTGCCAACTCGCCCAACGGCAATGATATACTCATATTGGCTAATGAAGTATCCAGTTCTTTAACCGTTTTCAGATAAACAGTTGTCAGGCAACAATCTTCGGTAAATGTTACTGCATCCGGAAATACTACTTTTTGCCAGGGTAATAACGTGGTATTATCTACACCGGTTAATACAAATGTAAATTATCAATGGTACAATAACGGTAATCCGATTAACGGAGCAACCGCTAATACTTACACAGCTAACACTGCAGGTAGCTACACCTTGCAATTTACCAACAGCATGATGAACTGTTCGGGATATACAGCACCCGTAGAAGTAACAGTAAATTCACTACCCACAGTTATTGCTAATGCATCGCAAACATTTATTTGCCAGGGAGAACAGGTTACTTTAACAGGTAGTGGTGCGCAAAGTTATACTTGGAATAATGCAGTTACGAATGGAGTTCCTTTTGCTCCTGCGCAAACATTAACTTATACTGTAACCGGAACAGATATTAATAATTGTACTAACACCGATGATATTACCATATTTGTTAACCCCTTGCCACAACCTGTAATTACAAATAACAACAACACCTTATCAACGACCTTAAGCTATAATACTTATCAATGGAATTTGAACGGAAACCCGATTCCGGGAGCTATAAGCCAGTTTTATGTTGCCCAGCAAAATGGTAATTACACCGTTACGGTAACTGATGGCACAGGATGTAGCAATACTTCTAACACAATTACGGTTAACACAGTAGGTATATCCGAAATAACAACACAGTTAATACAAGTTTATCCTAACCCTGTTAATAACGATTTGTTGATAAGTACTACTGATAATATGAGTAATGTTGTTTTATACAATGCATTGGGTGCCGAAATATTCAATGCAGAAGTAAATACAAATAGAACCCATGTAGATATGAGTGGTTTTGAAAGAGGTGTGTATTATGTTAAGGTAAATACGCAAACAAACTCAGTAATTACAAAAATTATTAAACAATAACATTTGCCTGAAATGTGTTTTCATTCCAAATTCAATATTAAAGATTTAACAAACTTAACATCTTTCGCCAGCAGCGAACTAAGAGTATTGCATGACGGATGGCATTTGATTATCTGCAGATAGATGAGATTGAAGGCAATGCTAATGTTTAATTCGGGATTAAAATTTACTCAGTTTTGAGCGGTTTCGAACTAATCAAGCGTTGCACTTTTTGATTGATTTATTACCCTGAATTATGCATTGGCAGGTGTTTTTACGGATAAAGCATAAGTTTAATTCGGCACGCTTGCCAATGCAATCAGTCGGTATTTAACCGATAATCATTTGGGGGGTTATTTCTGCGCTTTAATTTAGAGTAATTATCATTATTATTAACGCCAAAATATTTTGAATCGATTTTTTTGAAAGCAACACCCTTTAATACCTCACCTTTATAATTAATTATCAATGCTTTGCAACTATTTTTTATGAGCATTATTGGGGTATAAATAGTTTTTCCTGTTTAACTTGCGTGCATATTTATTATTTTGCGCATTAAAACTAATATCTTGCATGAGTAAATATATTTTTTTAATAAGTACATTATTTACCATTTTAAGCAGTCGGGTATGCGCACAAAAAAATAAGGCCAATTATTTTCAACAAGAAGTAAATTATACCATCCATATTACACTGGATGATAACGCACATTTTTTAAGAGGTTTTGAAAGCATACAATACATCAACAACTCAAGCGAACAGCTAGCATATATCTACTTTCATTTATGGCCTAATGCCTATAAAAACAACAATACGGCATTAGCAAAACAACTGCTTGAAAACAAGGATCTTGATTTTTATTATGCCGATGCTTCAGAGCGCGGATACATAGATTCATTGCAGTTTCTTGTAAATAACGATACCGTAAAATGGGAATATGATTCGGTACACATAGATATTTGCAAAATATGGCTCAACAAACTGTTAAATCCGGGAGATACTATTATTATAACCACACCTTTTCGGGTAAAAATTCCATCGGGTAAATTTTCGCGTTTAGGACACATCGGCCAATCTTATCAAATTACTCAATGGTATCCCAAACCGGCTGTGTATGATAATACCGGCTGGCATCCTATACCTTATCTGAATCAAGGTGAGTTTTATTCGGAATTTGGCAGTTTTGATGTCAGCATCACATTACCTGAAAATTATGTAGTTGCCGCAACCGGAGATTTTCATCCCGATTCTCACAAAGAAGAAAAATGGTTAGAGAATCTTGCCAAAGAGAACAAATATAAGTTGCAGGAAAATAAATTTTATTTTGAAGAAAAAGCCGCTAATAATGATTTTCCTCCATCATCTGCAAAGTTTAAAACCATTCGGTATAAACAAAATAAAGTACATGATTTTGCCTGGTTTGCCGATAAAAGATTTAATGTTCTCAAAGACGAATACCGGTTCGAAAAAAGTGGGCGTATAGTTACACTTTGGGCCATGTTTACCAACCAACAAGCAAAGTATTGGCAATATGCCACTCAATACCTTAATGATGCCATACATTACTATTCGCTTTGGAACGGGGAGTATCCATACAATCAGGTAACCGCAGTTGACGGTACCATCAGTGCAGGTGGAGGTATGGAATATCCAAATGTTACCATAATTGGCGAAGTAAATAGCGATTTTAGTTTAGAAGCAGTAATAGTTCATGAAGTAGGGCATAATTGGTTTTATGGAATATTAGGTACCAACGAGCGTACACACCCCTGGATGGATGAAGGTATTAATTCGTTTAACGAAATGCGTTACATTAAAACAAAATACCCTAAATTAAGTTTAGGACAAACATTTTTACCTAAAAATCCGGGGTTAAGTGCATTTACAGGTTTAGACAAATTTAAACAACAAGCACAATATTATTTCAGCTATATGTTAAATGCAAGCAGAGGATTTGACCAACCTATTAACCTTTCTGCCGATGAATATACAGCTACTAATTACGGAGCAATAGTTTATTCCAAAACAGCCCTCGCATTTGATTATTTAAAAGCATATCTGGGTGAAAAAACTTTTGATAAATGCATGCAAACTTATTACAATACCTGGAAATTTAAACATCCTCAACCCCATGATTTAAAAAATATTTTTCAGCAGGTTAGCGGTAAAGATTTGCGTTGGTTTTTTGACGATTATTTAAAATCTAATGATGTTATAGATTATAAAATAAAACGCAAAAAACGTGTTGACAGACGCTCGAGCAAAACTTATATGTGGATGAAATACGAAGAAAGTTTGGTAGTTAAAAATAAAACTGATTATATCATGCCGTTTTGCATACAAGGCATACGTGCCGATACGGTGGCAGCAGAAGTATGGTATCAGGGATTTAAAGGTAAAAAAACAGTGAATTTTCCTAACGGTCCATACGAATATTTTAAAATAGATTTCAGGGAGGAAATACCCGAAGTAAACAGGCAAAATAATATGTTGCGCGATTCGGGTTCGGTGTTTAAAACTACCGAAAAATTGCGCTTCAAATTTTTAGGAGCCCCCACGCATCCGCATAGAACATCTGTGTTTTATTCCCCGGTAATTGGATATAATAATTATGATGGCTTGATGGCAGGTTTGGTAGTGTACAACAATGTTTTTCCGCAAAAGAATTTTGAATGGCGTGTAATGCCGATGTATGGTTTTCGTTCGTCTATGCCGGCAGGCTCAGCTTATTTTAACTGGAACATAAATACCCGAAAGAGCAGTTGGTTAAACAATATTTATATCAGCTTACCGCTGCGCTCATATTCAACTTCATTATTTAGTTTAGGTGAAATTAATATCAAAGAAAACTTTATAAAAGCTGCTCCCGAAGTTACCCTGCGCTTGCGTAAGAAAAACGCGCGCGATGTGCATAACCACTTTTTCATGGCAAGGAGTGTATTTATTGCCGAAAATTCTTTCGCCATAAATAGTGGAAATACAGAATTATCTTACCGAGATACACTTATATTTAATATATATAACGAATTAAAATATTCATATTACAACACGAAAACCTTAACTCCATACACATTTAACTTTATTGTACAACAACATGTTGATTTTTTAAGACTTTCTGCAGAATATACCATTAGCAAAATCTATAATTCAAAAGGTAATAAAATATGGGGACGTGCCTTTGCCGGTGTATTTGCTTACAATAATACATATAGTTCGCGGTATAATTGGCGCATGGATGGGCAAAGCGGATATCATGATTATACCTATGATGCGGTATTTATCAGCCGAAATGACAGAGACGCATTATTTGGCAATCAGTTTATTGACAATCATGGTGCCATGAAAGCCCCTACAGCCAACGGACAATCTAACAGTTGGTTAATTGCCATCAATCTTAAGGCCGATTTGCCCATTCCGATTATTAAACCATTTATAGACATAGGTATGAGCAGTACAACCCTAAACAAAAATTTTATAGATAGAAATAAATTGCCCTGCTTATATAGTATAGGATTGTATTACCCGATAATTAAAAATGTTGCTGATGTTTATTTGCCATTATTATTTAGTAATGCCATACAACAAGAATATGATGCCAACGGCTATAAATTTGGATACAGAATACGTTTTACGTTTCATATAGATAATTTAAATCCATTTAAATTTTTAAAAACAATAGCTCATTAAAAATGCAAGCCGATAAAAAAATATATTTTATATCTGATTTTCATTTGGGAGTACCTACTTACGAAAAAAGCCGTGAACGAGAAAAACTTATTTGTAAATGGTTGGATGAAATAAAAAATGATGCTGCAGAAATATACCTTGTAGGTGATTTATTTGATTTTTGGTTTGAATATAAATACGTAGTACCGAAAGGCTATATCAGATTACTCGGAAAAATAGCAGAACTATCAGATAGCGGTATAATCATTAATATATTTACCGGTAATCACGATATGTGGATGTATGATTATTTACCACAAGAACTCGGTGTAAATTTATTTTATTCGCCTGTTACAAAAATATACCATGGCAAATCATTTTATATTGGTCATGGAGATGGCTTAGGCCCCGGAGATAAAGGCTATAAGTTTATTAAAAAAATATTCAGAAATAAATTTTGTCAGTGGTTGTTTGCAAGGCTGCATCCTAACTTTGGAATTGCTTTGGCTAACTATTTTTCGCGCACCAGCCGTAATAAAACCAAACACGAAAATATTTATTTAGGTGATGATAAAGAATTTTTGGTGCAATTTTGTAAGGATGAACTTAAAAAACAGCACTACGATTATTTTATTTTTGGGCACAGACATCTTCCAATTGAAAAACAAATACAAAATTCAATTTACATCAATTTAGGCGATTGGCTGGAGTATTATACTTATGCAGTTTTTGACGGGAATAAGCTGGAACTAAAAAAATACAATGCTGTATAATTACTCAAGATCAATTTATTCATGAATTATTTGAACACAAATTACGCATTTAAAAATGCATAATCGATATCCTTCCGATTTATCGAAAGGGAACAATCACTATATCGGGGTTAAACCCAACTAAATCAATAATACGACTCACGCCTCGCCACCTACTGATTAATTTAGGATAAAACCTAAAAATTCATTAGAGTTTATTCTGGGTAACCGGGTGTTCTAAGATTTTGCAAGGAATTTCTTGTAATATTTTCCTATTTTTGGGTAAGAAATGCTAACAAAATCTAAAAAGGGTTAAGCCCAATGTCACCCACATAATCAAGCGCTTTTATCATACCCTGATTTTTAGAGGTATAATGACCTATTCAGCTTTAGATTTTTATACTTTTGTTGTACAGAATTTTTTTTGTTTTACCTTTGCAACTGTAAACGGTGGTCATAGCTCAGCTGGTTAGAGCATCAGATTGTGGTTCTGAGGGTCGTGGGTTCGAATCCCATTGTCCACCCCAAAAACAATAAAGCCCTGCAATATTCTTGCACGGCTTTATTTATTATAATTTTAACAAGCCGGGAGGAGGTTATCTTACAAATTTATAAGTGTAAATATGCTCTCCATCGCTGATATTAAGATAATATAAGCCACAAGCAAAACCGGTAATATCAATATATCCTGTTTGTTGATTGGCAACTATTTCACGTTTGGTATATATGGTCTGTCCTAATGCATTATGAATGTTTATATCCAATCTTTTAGCCAAAACAAAATTGTATATAATGTTTAATTGCCCTGCAGCATTTACAAACGAATGTATACTATTTTCGCCAAAATTTTCTGAAATACTCATGCAATTTTGAACGGTAATTGTAATGGTAGTATCATCATTTTGCGAACAGTTATTTTGAACAGTTAGCGTAACATTGTAAGTTCCTGCACTGGCAAATGTTACTTGTGGGTCCGGACTGTTTGATGTAGCAGGCGTTGCACCGTTAATTACCCAACTATACGAAGTAGCATTATCAGATATTGCACCATTGAGATTAACTGTTTGACCTTCGCAAATTAAAGTTGGCGAATAAATAAATTCAGCTAAAGGTGGTGTATTTTGAACAACAACTGTTATAGGTACAGTACGCTGGCAACCACCCGCAGATGTACCGGTAACAGAATAGGTTATTGTATTGGCAGGTGCAGCTATGGGGTTAGCTATGGTTGTAGAACTCAAACCTGTGGGCGGAGACCATGTGTAGCTTACAGAATTTCCTGTAGCGTTGAGTTGCGATGTTCCTGAAGGGCAAATAGTATCGGGTGTAGCCGTTACGGAAATATTCGGCAGAGGATTTACAGTGATGGTTACCGAATCAATTTTATATCCGCTGCACGCGCCACCTATTATTTGCAAATAAGCTTTGTAAGTACCGGGGGTATTATAAAATACAGTTTGTTGAACATTGTTAGAGTTAAATGGTGTTCCTCCAAAAAAAGTCCATAACAAGGTATCTTGTGCTGTAGAACCGGTAGCATCAAAGTTAACCGAGTTGCCTTGACAAATTGTGGTGGCACTTGTGGTAAATTGCAGTACAGTAGGTTGATCGGTTACAATAGCATTGATATAATGCGATAATTCTATGCCCCAGGCAGAAGTACTATTGTAATTATACCATTGATTATTACTTTGCTGTTCCCATGCATTGCCGGGGGTCATTTGTCCTGCTTGATTGGTAACTATTGCCAAAGTATCGGTTGACCATGTAAGGTTAGAAATATCTACTCCCACAAATATTTCTTTTGATGCCGGTAATGTTACCGGATTAGGGAAATTAAAGAACATAAATCCGTCATTATCGGCCATAATTTGTCCCATGGTAACAGTAACACTGGCACCGGTTAAGATGGCTCCCGGGGTGCCACCGGTTCCATTTCTTACAAATATCTGTACAGTTTTATTCGGGTTATTAGAATATCGCTTGCCAAACCACACGCTACAACCTGTTATGTAATTGTATGGCGAAGCATTAAAATAATTTGCTTTAGCCTTGTCGGCATAAATGTTAGTTCCGGCAACATAACCACTGCTAGCCGGATTAATACTGTAAAGCGTAGGTGTATATATGGGTGCATAAGGCTTATCACCAAGTGTATCGCATCCGGTATTTGGCAAAACGGTAATGTATGCTGTTTTTAATTCAGTATCTGAACCGTTAGAATTTGTAGCAACTAAGGTAACATTGTATGTTCCGGGGGTATTGTAGGTTATGGCAGGCGGATTAGCTGCCGTAGAAGTTCCGGGAGTACCACCGGCAAAAGTCCACGAATAGGATGTGGGATTGTAGGTAGATAAGTTTGTAAATGTAACATTTTGTCCTGCTATAATTGTTGTTTGATTAGCAATAAAATCGGCTACAGGAGGCAAAGATAAAGTTGCTGCTGCACAATTAACTGCTGCCTGAGCATTGATTCTGCCCGAGCCTAATTGTCCGTTATAGGAAGGATTTTGTGCATTGATATTGTCGGCTGTATTTAACAAACAATTGCGCACATCTACTTTGGTCATACCCGGGTTTACTGACCATATTAAGCCTGCTAAACCTGCTGCCATGGGAGATGCCATAGAGGTTCCTGATTTATAACCGTAACTGCTTCCAACAGTTGTGCTGTAAATACTGCTTCCGGGAGCTGATACTTGTATCCATGTGCCGTAATTAGAAAAACTTGATTTAGCATCACTATTTGAAGTGGATGCTACTGCCACCACATTAGTATATGCAGCAGGATAAAACTGTGTATTTACATTATCGTTGCCTGCTGCTGCTATCAGTAAACAATTTTTAGTGTTGTATGCCCAGTTAACTATATTTTGCGCTGATGTAGAATTACCTTGCCCTCCCCATGACATATTAATAACTTTTGCACCCGAATTAGCTGCATATACAATTCCCGAATATCCGTCTGTTACTACTGATGCACTATTGGTAGATTTTACAGCCATGATTTTTATGCTATACCCTATCGAGGCTACTCCGATATTGTTATTACTGCGGGCACCGGCAATTCCGGCCACGTGTGTTCCATGATCATAACTGCTGTTTGGCGGATTAGGGTTATTGTCATTATCGGCCACATCCCAACCGTTTACATCATCTATATATCCATTGCCATCATCATCAATGCCGTTGTTGGCTATTTCTCCGGTATTTATCCATATATTTGGTTGTAAATCGGGATGATTAATTTGGACTGCATCATCAACAATAGCAACCACAATGGCCGGATTGCCGGTTGTAGTATTCCATGCATTGGCTGCGTTTATTTTAAACAAACCCCACTGTGTAGATGAATTATAACTTGGATCGTTAGGAGTTAGACAAGGTTTCATCAGAGGTACTTTTTCTGCATATTCTATGGCATTGAGCGCTTTTAACTGTTCTATTATTTGATCTACCTGATGTATATTGCTAAAATGTAACTCAAATAAATTTGATAAATTTTTATCCTCTTTAACCATCCAAAATGGTCTTTTAAGTTTTGTAATCTGATTGGTTGATACTATCCCTTTGAGGTATGAAATAGCTTTGTAATCTATATTCATATAATCTACTTTACCTTCTTTGGTGAGTGATTGTTCTATAGGAATATTATTTTTTACCTTAAACCATATACGGCCATCTATATAATGTTCGTATACAGTTTGTGCATTAATGCTTATTGAAGCAAATATTGCAGCAATAAATAAGAGGAAGTAATTTTTTTTCATGGCATTATGAAGTTATGGTTTAGTGTCCGAAAGATAATAATTTAACGATACACTGTATTACCCGTATCATAATTATTTTGTGTTTTTATGTAAATATCGGATAAATCTCTCACAAATCTACGGGAAACATAAGTTACATATATTGTGAGTATGCAATATAAGTCGAAAACTCAAAATCATTACATTTCATCTTTATTTGATGTATAAATTTCAAGTTTAAATTTTAACAGAACAAAGATTGTATTGTTATTTTATAACCGGAAAATTGCGGTTTGTATCCATAAATATTTTACTTTCAAATCAAAATATAATTTATGAACGAAAATATTAGTAAACATATTACATACAAGGAAGCCGTTTTTAGTCAAACTGCCATTCGTAAAGGCATAAAAAACGAACCTAATAAAACCCAGCTTGCTGCCATGAAAAAAGTTGCAGAAAATATTTTTGAAAAGTTAAGAGCGCATTTTGGCAAACCAATCAGAATAAGTTCTTTTTATAGAAGTATAGAACTTAATAAGGCTATAGGCGGAAGCGCCACTTCGCAGCATTGTTTAGGCCAGGCCATAGATATACAAGCAATATCAGGCACGGGTATAACAAATAAAGACCTTTTTAATTACACTGTAAAATTTCTTGATTTTGATCAAATAATATGGGAATTCGGCAATGATGACGATCCGGAATGGGTGCATATTTCTTGGGTTGGAAATGGCAAAAACAGAAAAAAAATAACACGGGCCATACGCTCAGGTAATGCTGCCAAATATATAGATTTTGTTCCCGAAATATTATTAACACTTACTCATAACAAAAAATATAAAAAGGGTATTGTGAATGTTGATAAACTCAATTTCAGAAGTACTTGCGAAATCAACAAAAACAATATTATAAGCATATTAAATAAAAATAGTGTTGTTGATGTAGTATCAAAAACCGGAAGTTGGTATAAAATAATTTATAATCATAAACAAGGATTTGTAAATACCAGATATTTATCGCTGATTGAATAATTTTTTATTAAATGTTTGCTGACAAGCCATTTATAAAAATAATCTTACCATTTATAACAGGCATATTATTTGCCATTTATTTTCCCGAATTAATTTCATTAAATCATTGTTTTGCAGCTTGCATCGTTTTTGTTTTATTTTTAATTGTTGATCATTTTTATTTTAAAACACATAAAATTTATAAATACCGTTATGTTATAGCCGGTATAATACACACAGGCATTATCTTTTTTGGTATGTTGCTTACACTGTTTAATGCCCAAATATTAAATGCAACTGACGAAAAACTTTTTAAGCATAAAGACGGATTAGCCATTGCAGAGATTATAGAAACTCCTGAAATCAAAGAAAAAAGTGTAAAAATCATCATAAAACTTAAAGCTTTAAAAAAAAATGAAAGCGAATTAAAATTTAACGGTAAAGCGATATTATATTTAGAAAAAGACAGCTTATCACTTTTACTGAAAAATGGTGATGAAATATTATTTACTCCTAATTTTAAAGAAATAGATGCTCCCAAAAATCCGGCTGAATTTAATTACAAACAATACTTGTCTTATCATCATATTAAATATCAATCATACTTAAATTCAGGTAAATGGATCCGCACAAAAAGCAATCATAATCTAAAACGATATGCATCAGATATAAGAAATTATTTACTTGAGAAGTTAAAAAATGTATTACCCGAAAAATCATCCTTTGCAGTTGCGTCAGCACTCTTACTGGGCTATAAAGATGAGTTAGATGCTCCCATACAAAATGCTTATTCCGGTAGTGGGGCTATGCATGTGCTTGCTGTATCGGGTTTACATGCGGGTTTTATCTATATGATTCTAAATACTGTGTTGTTTTTTCTGGAGCGCAATAAAAAAACCCGGTTTATTAAAACGTGCATAATCATAATCGGACTTTGGTGTTATGCATTTATTACAGGCTTATCTCCATCTGTTTTAAGAGCAGCAACTATGTTTTCCTTTGTTGTAATTGGTAAAACCATAAACCGGCAAACAAATATTTACAACACACTGGCTGCATCGGGTTTTATATTGTTATGTTTTAATCCTTATTTAATCATGGAGGTGGGATTTCAATTATCGTACCTGGCTGTAATCGGCATAGTGTTTTTCCAGAAAAAAATATACAACCTATATTACATAAAAAATTATCCGGCAGATAAAATATGGGCCATCACTTCAGTATCTCTTGCTGCACAGCTTACTACTTTTCCATTAGGTTTGTTGTATTTTCACCAATTTCCAAACTATTTTTTGTTTTCTAACTTAATAGTAATACCGTTAGCTATATTAATTTTAGGAATAGGAATTTTATTTTTTATTTTTTCTTCGGTTTCATTTTTATATACTTTGTTTGGACAAATCATTTCATGGTTGGTTTACATTTTAAATTGCTCGGTAATGTTTATTGAAAAATTACCTTATGCTATTATAAAAGGGATTGATATAAGTGTTGCCGAATGTTGGTTGATATTTTTAATCATTTTGTTATCAGCGGCATTTATAGAATACAAAAAATATATTTACATTTTTAGTTCGTTGCTATTTTGTTTAGTACTATGTATCTATAATTTAGCTGAAAAAGTCGAACAATATAACCAGAAGAAAGTTTTTATTTATCATATCAATAAACTTACTGCCATAAATTTTATTGATGGCAGTGATAACATCCTGATTGCCGATAAGGAGTTAATAAACAACCCAGATAAAATGATGTTTCATATATACCACAATTGGTATCGATCGGGCATAAATACAGTTAAATTTATTAATGTAAATTATCTGGATAAAAAAAGAGAATTGCATAATATGTATCGGATAAATAATGACAAGCTATTTATCAAAGAAAATTATCTGCAGTTTTATAACCATACTTTTGTTATAATTAATAATCGTAAACAATTGTTTGACTCGCTAAAATACCGTTTACCAGTTGATTATGTAATCATCACTAAAGACCCCGATATCACTCTAAATGATATAAATAGAAATTTCGAATACAAAGCAATTATTGCTGATGCTTCAAATTCAAATTTTAAAATAAATAATTGGTTAAATGAGTTAGCGGAAGTAAACAACAAATTTTATAATATTAAAGACAAAGGAGCATGGGTTTTAGATTTAAATATATCTATATATTAAAGTATTTCATGTTTGCTCAATTAAGATTTAAAATAAATCTGTCAATTCCTCCAGTTTAATACCTCTCGAACCCTTGATTAATATCAAACTATTATTTATTTTATTAGAGAATAAAAATTCTCTTGCTTGTTTTACATTGCTGAAAAATTTGTAATTATACATTTTATTAAAACTATAAAATATTTCGCCTATAAATATTCCGTTAATTTGCGTTTGTTGCATCAGTTCAATAATTTTTAAGTGTTCAGCAGGGGCTTCATCACCCAATTCAAGCATATCGCCTAATATAAAAAATTTATTACTATGATTAATATTGATAAAATTATGAATAGCGTTTTGCATGCTGCTTGGATTTGCATTATAGGCATCCAGTATAAGTGTATTGCGCTTTGTTTTAAACAGTTGCGAACGATTATTATCCGGCACGTATTCTTCAATTGCTTCTTTAATTAAAATATCATCTACTTTAAAATATTTTCCGACAGCTACTGCAGCCATGGCATTGTAAAAATTATACGCTCCGGTTAATCGGGTATTTACTTCTATTGCTGTTTGACGGTTTTGCTTAAAGTAGAACTGCATGGTATTACTATTATTGTTTAATATATCACCCGAAACAAAGCTGTTTATATTTTTACCATAGGTAATTAAATTTAAGTTTCTGCTAAGCGCTTCCTTAACCAACACATCATCATCCATATTGATAAAAATATTTCTATATCCTTTTGCCATATAATCATACATCTCGCTTTTACCTTTTTTAACCCCTTCTATGCCTCCAAATCCTTCTAAATGCGCTTTACCAATGTTTGTTATTAATCCGTAATCGGGTTGTGCAATATCGCACAAAGCTGCAATCTCTTTTTGATGATTTGCACCCATTTCTATTACCCCAAATTGGTGCGATTGATTTAATCTCAGTAAAGTTAATGGAACGCCAATGTGATTATTTAAATTTCCTTCTGTAGCCAACACGTTATATTTTTTACTCAGCACAGCATAAATCAATTCTTTCGTAGTTGTTTTACCATTGCTTCCGGTAAGGGCAATAATTTTTGTATATTGCAGTTGCTTACGATGATAATTTGCCAGATTTTGCAGTTCTTTCAATACATCTTCAACCAATATAAATTTATCTCCTTTTTGATAGTTTGCCTCATCAATTACGGCATAACTGCAACCTGATTCTATTGCTTTTTCTGCAAACTCATTACCATTAAAATTTGCGCCTTTCAATGCAAAGAAAATTGCTTGGGGTTTGATTTTTCTTGTATCGGTACAAATTACAGGGTTATTTAAATATAATGGATATATTTTACTCATGTATCAAAAATAAATATTCCCGTTGCGTATACTGCAACGGGAATATAATATTCAAAACAACCGGATGTTTATTTCTGTTTTTTCTTTTTCTTTTTCTTACCACCTAAGCCAATGGGGCTTCCTACTCTATCCATGGCACATCTAAACCCTATGGTTGCAGTTGATTTAGCTTCGTCTAAATGCCTGCGGGTGCCGGGATTCATCCAATATGCTCTGTCTCTCCATGAACCTCCTTTGTATACACGCGAACGATTGCTTATCAAAGTAGTAGGCGATGGTGAGTCGTCATGTCTGTTCAAATCCTGGCTGCGTTCAAATTTGCTTTGATAAGAAATATTGTCTAACCAGCGTTTATCCGTGTTCAATTCATTGATAATTCTGGGTGATTCTTTGTGCGATTCCTTACTATAATAAATACTACTTTGCAAATCGCCATCCAAATAATCTATATTATCAGCTTTCCGGTAGTTTCTTCTGTCTAAATTTTCTTCTTCAGTAACTTCGCGCCATTTGATATTTCCCGGTGTATTGATAATAAAATCAGCCAATCTGAAACGAATGATGGGTATTATTTCTACCTGATAATTTGCATATACAGGGTCGTTTTGAACTCTTTGTTCAAAATCTGTCAATCGGGCATCAAAAACTTCACGTATCACTCTTGATGCTTCTATTAATTGAAAATCTTCCTTAACCTGATTATGCTTAAACTTGTAGTGCTGACGAAGATTATTTTTGATAGTAATTGCACTATCAACCACATCTAAAAGTTCTGCAATTAAAACTTTTTCTATGGAATCTAAACGGTTGTATCGGGTTCTGTTTTGTTGAAATGAATCTAAATAGATTCTTATCGCATCAATATCATATATTGCTTCGTTGTGTTTAGTGTCTATACCGCCTTCAGCATTAAGTACTTTGGTTTTAAATACATTTCCCCGGAAGGGGCGGAATTCATCAAAATCTTCGGTTGAAAGCGGTCGGTAAACATCCATTACCCATTCGCTTACATTGCCTGCCATATTATATAAACCATAATCATTTGGCCAATATGAATACACAGGCGAAGTAATGTCGGCTGCATCATTTAGTTTACCTGCTACTCCCATGTAGTCACCGCGACCACGCACAAAATTTGCCTGCATATCTCCTTGCCATTTTGATTCGGGGTTGCGTACCCAGTGGCCTGTCCATGGGTAAATTCTTCTTTCAACAATACGTTCTTCGTAGGTATTTCCTATTAAACCATAAGCAGCATATTCCCACTCAGCTTCGGTTGGCAGACGATATCGGGGTAGCAAGATGCCGTCTTCCATTCGCACATCGCGCTGACCCAGTTTTTTCTTTCCTCTTTTACCGGTACCGGGATATTGAGGATTGGGATTTAAGTCGGGTAAGCGATTTTCTACTCCAACATCACCGTGATGACCGGCAAAATATTCATCGCTGGTAAAAGGATCGTTAAGTTGCGTAGCTTTCCAGTTAAGTACTCCTTCTCTGATAAGTATGTATTCATTTACCCTGTCTGTTCTCCAGGCACAAAAGTTGGTTGCTTGTATCCAACTAACTCCTACAACCGGATAGTCTCTGTATGCCGGATGACGCAAATAATAATCTACATAAGGATCCATAAATGCAAGCTTTTCTCTCCATACCAATGTGTCGGGCAGAGCGTTTACCCATATTTGACGAAAATCGGTATATACTCTTTTTAACCAATACAAATACTCGCACCAGTTAAAGTTGGTTACTTCTGTTTCATCTATATAAAATGACGATACAGTAACCCTGCGGGGAGCATTGTTCCAGTCATACATCACATCTTGCTCTATGCGACCCATGGTAAATGTACCGCCTTCAATTAATACCAAACCGGGACCTGTTTCTTGTTCTTCATAGGGAACTTTTTGGTACCCACCATTTTCGGTATTGTTGTAATCCCAGCCGGTAACATTCGATGTTTCATATTTGCATGAACTAACGAACAAAATTGCTGAAACAGCAACACTTAATTTTACTGAAATTTTCCTCCTCATAAGAAATTTTCCTCCTTGTAATGTTTCATTTATAACGTAAAGTTAAAAAATAGTTACAATAATTCGTAATTTTTTTTTTAAAATGATGGACAGCTAATTGTTCGGAACGTACGTTTTTTAGGTTTACAATTAAAGTTTATCCCTAAAGAAACCTCGTGTGAACCACCCGATTGGTTAGTTAACTTTGATACAGTTACATCGTAGCTGTAGCCAATTTTAAAATTTTGTGTATTAATACCTATCAATACAATAAAAGCGTCTTTATTTCTGTACCAAACACCTCCCACCAAAGATTTGGAAATTAAATACAATCCCATATTTAATTGCTGGAATGTACCCTGATATCTATACATAATATTTGGCGAAAGTTTTGCATCGTTGGTGGTATATTTACTGTTGGATAGTGGTATAACTGCTCCTGCATGACCGGTTAATTTCATAGGCAGCGGGCTGTTGCCGGTAATCAGCGATTCATTGGGTTGTGTTAAATGATGTGCCGCAAACCCCACAAAAAAGGCATCACTAAAACCCAAAATACCGGCCGAAAAATCAACATTACCTACGGTGCCTCCACGAGGCACATCACCGGTTTGATAAACAAAACCCCTGCGCGGGTCTATCATATCGCCAAAAGTGAGCTTGTTCCAGTCTAATGATTTTTGAAAATACGTAGCTTGTACCCCTGCCCTGATAGAAAATGTGCGGGAAACTTTTAATTGATATGAATATATGGCACTCACATTGGTAGTATTTAAGGTAGCCATACCCGCACGGTCGTTGGTTACCAATAAACCTAAACCTCCATAAATAGATTCAACATGCTGGTCGTACGAAACACTGGTGGTAACAAATGTTCCCGAAAGTGCAGGCCATTGGTTTCGGTAATTCATGGCTACTCTCGGACAACGTGCCGTACCGGCAAATGCCGGATTTAAATATAAAGGATTGGCATAAAATTGGGTAAACTCCGGATCTTGTGCCTTTAACGTTGTTGTTGGAATCATCATCACTACAGACATCAATGCAACTTTAAAGGGTATACAAGCAGATAGTAAAACTTTTCTCATAGATTTTTGTTGCCGGTTTTAAATGCCAATATTACGAATTTTTTTTAACATAGTTGCAAACATATCTTCAAAACACAATAATATTTATACTTTTACGTTGAATATAAAACATCTTTTTTATATTAACAATTAACAATACGCTGTAAATGAATAAATTAACATACAAGTCATTGCTTATCATATATATTTTGGTATTCTTTGCTTCTATTTGTAAATCGCAGATAATCAATACATATAACCTAAATTGGAAAAATACGCTACTGGAACATTATATTGATGAAAATTACCGTTTAAAATCTTTAGCTTTTGATGGGGCGCAATACAGTTTTGAACAAAAATTAATGCCTTACTTTTTCACAACCATAGAAAATATACCCAATTCCGATAAATTTCAGGTAATAATCCAAAATGCACAGTTTACTGAATTAGAAAATGAATTTACTGATTTGATAAACCCGGATATTCTTTCAGAAGAAATTAACATTATTCACGGAGTATCTTTTGAAAGATTTAAACCGGCTATAAGTGTTAAGTTTTTCCCATTTATCAAAACATCTACCGGTACGATTAAAAAATTAAGCTCTTTTGATTTAGTAATACAAAACACGGGTTCTTCGGTAAATTTTGCCTCATTAAAATCAAGCCGTTCTTATACCACATCCTCTGTCTTGGCTCCCGGCAGTGGCGACTGGTATAAAATTGCCATTGTAAGAAACGGTATTTATAAACTGGATTATCAACAGTTAAAAAACCTGGGGATTGATATGGATAATATTACCCCTGACATGTTGAACATATACGGCAATGCTTTCGGGCAATTACCGGATGAAAATTATAAATATCGGCCCGATGATTTAATTAAAAACTCTATTTACATTGCTGGCGATACTGATGGAGTTTTTAATCAAAACGATTACTTACTTTTTTACGCCAAAGGGCCCGACAAGTGGGAACCCAATGCTACCTTAACCGAATTTACCCATCAAAAAAACATCTATTCAGATACAGCCTATTATTTTTTAAATATAAATACTGCAAACCCTCAACCTAAAAGAATATTATCCATCAACTCAACCGGATTAAACGCCACACATTTTGTAACTACTTTTAACGATTATGCTTTTATTGAACCCGATATATATAACTTTATAAAATCGGGGCGAGAGTGGTATGGTGATTTGTACGATTTTATTACCAAGCAAACTTATACCTTTGGATTTGCCAACATTGACCCCACCACACCGGTAAAAATTCGTGCAGAATTTGCTGCTCGCACCCCCGGAAGTACCAGTAGCAACTTTAACATCAAACACCTGGAAAGCGGCACCAACGCCACGGTTACTATTCCCGGTGTTGGAACCGGAGCATACGTACCAGCCGCCAAAATTGCCGGCACTAACTTTCAATGCAACGCAAGCAATCCTGAAATAAAGCTCGAAGTAAATTTTAATAAAGGCACCTCCTCTGCCCAAGGTTGGCTAAATTATATCAGGGTTAATGCCCGCAGACAATTAATTGTTAATTCGGGTACAAGCGAATTCAGAGACCTTAACTCGGTTGGAGCAGGCAATGTTTCTGAATTTATACTTACATCAAACAACCCCAACATGGAGATTTGGGAAATTACTTCGGCTACCGATGCACAAAAAATAAATACCAATTTTACCGGAAACTCATACACATTCAGACTTCAAACAGACAGTTTAAGAGAATTTATCGTTTTTAATCATTCTAACGCTTTAAATCCGCAGCGAATAGAAAAAATTCAAAACCAGGACTTACATGCATTGCCTTATGCCGACCTGATTATTGTCAGTCATCCTCAATTTATAAGCGAAGCGAATCGTTTGGCTCAACTGCATTCCTCCGAGGGAATGAGCGTTCATGTAGTAGATATAAATCATGTTTACAATGAGTTTTCATCAGGCATGAAAGATGCCTGTGCCATCAGACATTTTTTAAGAATGTTTTATTATCGTGCAGGCGGTGATGCAAATTTGTTACCTAAACACTTATTACTGATGGGAGATGGTTCTTACGATAATAAATACCGCATACCGGGTAATACCGGCTTCATTCCTACCTATCAATCCACTAATTCAACAGAAATCACAGTTTCATATACCAGCGATGATTACTTTGTTTTACTGGATGATAACGAAAGTATGAATGATGCTGACAGGCTCGATATGGGAGTTGGAAGAATTGTATGCAAAAACCCGGGAGAAGCCAAAAATGTGGTAGATAAAATAATTCGTTACTCTACAGGTACAGGTAATCTACAAACCTCCTACCAATGCTGTAATCAAAATGAAGATTATTCCCTTGGCGATTGGAGAAACTGGTATTGCTTTGTAGCTGATGACCAGGATTGGAACGCATACATTTCGGCCTGCGAACGATTTGCTGATTCTTTAAAACAATGGCATCCTGCCATCAATATTGATAAAATTTATCTGGATGCCTACAAACAAATCTCAACCCCCGGAGGGCAACGCTACCCTGATGTTGAAGAAGCCATAAAACAACGCGTGGAAAACGGTTCCCTGGTGATAAACTATATCGGTCATGGCGGTGAAATAGGCTGGGCACATGAAAGAATACTAAATATATCAACTATTAATAATTGGACTAACGGCTCTAAACTACCTTTGTTTATGACGGCAACCTGTGAATTTTCAAGGTTTGATGATCCTTTAAGAACTTCGGCAGGTGAACTTGTATTGCTTAATGCCCAAGGTGGAGGCATCGCCCTGTTTACCACCACTCGCCTGGTTTATTCAGGACCCAATGAACAACTTAATGAACGATTTAACCAATTTGTATTGCAAAGACCCAACAATCAGCCTTATACCTTTGGAGAAATATTTATGCGCTCCAAAAACCTTGCACTAAATGCAAATACCAGAAATTTTACTTTACTGGGGGACCCCGCTGTAAAAATAAAAATACCCGAATACCATGTTATTACCGATTCTTTAAACGGCATTTCCATCTTATCTAATACCGATACCTTAAAGGCCCTTAGTTTAATTACCATTAAAGGACATATAAACGACCATAACGGACAAAAAATGACCAATTTCAACGGGATAGTTTACCCTACTGTTTTTGATAAAGAAATAACCTTAACCACCTTAGGCAATGATGCCAATATTTCTCCACCCTCTATACCTTTTGCATTCGATTTGCAAAAAAACATCATTTTCAGAGGAAAAGCTACTGTTACAAATGGCGACTTTAGCTTTAGTTTTTTAGTACCCAAAGACATCAATTACCAATTTGGTCCGGGTAAAATAAGTTATTATGCTCATGACGGCTCCACGGATGCCGGAGGTTTTAATAAAACCATCATCGTAGGAGGCATAAACCCCAATGCCCCACAGGATAACCAAGGCCCTGAAATAAAATTATATTTAAACGATGATAAATTTGTTTTTGGCGGTACCACCGATGAAAACCCTAAAATTTATGCGCGATTAGCCGATAACAGCGGAATAAACACAGTTGGTACAGGCATCGGGCACGACATTACTGCTGTATTAGACAATAACACGGCCAATCCCATAAAACTAAACGAATTTTATGAGGCGGATGTAAATACCTTTCAGTCCGGAAGAGTTGTATATCCGCTAAGTAATTTAAGTGAAGGCACGCATACACTAAAATTAAAAGCCTGGGATGTTTATAACAATTCTAATGATGCCTACACAGAATTCGTTGTGGCCCCTACAGCCGAGCTTGCCCTGCGCCACGTGTTAAATTACCCCAATCCCTTTACCACCCGTACCCAATTTTGGTTAGAACATAATCAAAACTGCAGCCAATTACAAGTGCTGATACAAGTTATGACCATTACCGGTAAAATTGTAAAAAGCATACAACAAACCGTCAGAACCGAAGGAAACCGAATAGAACCAATTGAATGGGATGGCCGTGATGATTTTGGCGATAAATTAGCCAGAGGCACCTATATATACAGAGTAAAAATTCAAACCCCCGATCAAAAATACGCTGAAAAAATAGAAAAACTGGTAATTCTAAATTAAACCCAAAATTGTTATCAGCCATCGAATTTTTCATAGGCCGGTGCAAGCGCGTATGTAAGCGGGCAGTATTTGGGTTAACCCTGTTTTAGATTTTGTTAGAATTTCTTACCTTTAAAATAAAAAATAGTACAAGAAATACTTTACAAAATCATAGACACTCTGCTTGCCGGGAAAAAGGTCTAATAACTTTTTTGGGTTAAAGCTGTTATTTAACAATAAAAACGATAAATTTCCGTATATTTGTAGCTACAACACCTTTTAACCACTGTATGAAAAAAATTATCATCCTTATTAGCTTGTTGATGCTATTTAATAGCTTAGTATATTCGCAAACAACCAGCCGGGAGGAATTTCAATTAAACACTATCACCACAGCCGTACCCTTTTTATTAATTGGTCCTGATTCGCGGGCAGGAGGGATGGGAGATGTAGGTGTTGCTACCTCAGCCGATGTTAATTCCATGCACTGGAACCCCGCAAAATATGCTTTTGCCAAAAAAGAAATGGAATTTTCCATGAGTTATTCGCCCTGGCTACGACAACTGGTTAACGATATTAAGCTTGCCTATCTGAGTGCTTATAAACGCATTGATAAAATGAGCACAGCCGCATTTGCCCTACGCTACTTTTCCTTAGGTAAAATAACCTTTACTGATATTACCGGAGCTACTATCAGAGATTTTACCCCCAACGAATTTTCGATAGATGGGGCTTATGCACGTAAATTAAGCAACAAACTCTCTGCATCTATGTCGGCCAGATACATATACTCCAATCTAACGGGCGGATTAACCGTATTGGGTGCTGATACCAAACCCGGCCAATCAATGGCAGTAGATGTTTCTATGTTTTACAATAACGAAGACATTAGGTTAGGCGAAATGAAAGCACAATATGCCGCAGGATTTAACATCTCTAACATCGGTGCTAAAATGGCTTATTCTAATGCTGCACGCAGAGATTTTTTACCCTGCAACTTACGCCTGGGCAACGCCCTTACTTTAGTACCCGATGAACACAATAAAGTTACCATTGCTTTAGATTTTAACAAATTGCTTGTACCTACTCCACCACAATATGACAATAATGGAGATATTTTCAGCGGGCAAAATCCCGACAAAGGTGTAGCCTCAGCTATTTTTAGTTCTTTTTATGATGCTCCCGGTCAGGTAATCAGAAATAACCAGGGAGAGCCCGTTGAAGTTGTTAAAGGCTCAAGATTTAAAGAAGAATTACGCGAAATAAACATTGGGGCGGGTACCGAATGGATTTACGACAATCAGTTTGCTGCCCGATTTGGTTATTTTCATGAACACCCCACTAAAGGAAACCGCAAATACTTTACTTTTGGCATAGGTTTAAAATACAAAGTATTTGGCTTAGACATTTCATACCTGGCTTCGGTTACCCGAAACAATCCCTTGGCTCGTACGCTTCGATTTACATTAAGTTTTGCCTTTGATAAAGCCAAATCCGAAAAACCATCTGAAAATTAATGAGAATAGGCTTTGGTTTTGATGTACACCGCTTAGAAGAAGGATATGATTTATGGCTGGGCGGCATTAAAATACCTCATCAAAAAGGTGCAGTTGGTCATTCGGATGCCGATGTGCTTTTGCATGCTATTTGCGATGCCATGCTGGGTGCTTTAGCCTTACATGATATCGGACACCATTTTCCGGATACAAGCGCTCAATTCAAAGGCATTGACAGCAAAATTTTATTGCAAAAAACTTTTTCACTAATCATAGAAAAAGGATATACAATTGGCAATATTGATTGCACTGTTTGCTTAGAAAAACCTAAAATTAAACCTTACACTGATGCCATGCGAAAATGCATAGCAGAAATATTACAAACCGGGATTGAAAACATTTCAATCAAAGCTACCACCAACGAAAAACTGGGCTATATTGGCGCTGAAGCCGGTATTCAGGCATATGCAGTTGTACTTTTAATAAAATCCTGATCATGCAACACAATCGTCCGCGTAGAAACCGAAAAAATGAAACAATTAGAAACATGGTGCAAGAAACCCGGCTACCCGTTTCTAATTTAGTATATCCTTTATTTATTGTTGATGGTAAAAAAATAAAACAAGAAATAAAGTCGTTACCGGGCAATTATCGCTGGAGTTTAGATTTACTGATTAAAGAAATAGAATCATGCATTAAACTGGGTTTAAAATCATTTATCCTGTTCCCGGGAATTGATCAAAAACTAAAAGATAAAACAGCAAGCTATAGTTACAACGAAAAAAACTTTTACTTACACGCTATCATCGAAATAAAAAAACGTTTTGATGAAATTTGTCTTATTAGTGATGTAGCCATGGATCCATATAGCAGCGATGGGCATGACGGATTAGTAAAAAACGGAAAAATATTAAATGACGAAACCCTGCCCATATTAGCTAAAATGGCTATTGCGCAGGCGCAGGCTGGTGTTGATATTATTGGCCCTTCGGACATGATGGATGGAAGAATAGGATATATTCGTAATGCATTAGACCAAAAAGGTTATACCGAAGTAAGCATTATGAGTTATACCGCAAAATATGCCAGTGCTTTTTATGGTCCGTTTAGAGATGCTTTGGATAGCGCTCCTAAAAAAGGAGATAAAAAAACCTATCAGATGAACCCGGCCAACAAAATTGAAGCCTTACGCGAAGCCGAATTAGATACGCAGGAAGGAGCCGACTTTTTGATGGTAAAACCTGCTTTGCATTATTTAGATGTAATACAAATCATAAAAAATAGCACCCATTTACCGGTTGCCGCATACCATGTAAGTGGCGAATGTGCCATGCTCTCTGCAGCCTGTAAAAACGGTTGGTTAGATTACAAAAAAGCCATGCCCGAAACATTGTTGTCTATAAAACGTGCCGGTGCCGATATTATTTTAACTTATTTTGCTAAAGATTATGCTGCGCTTAAAATAAGTTAATATCCAGGCACAAGTATTTTCTTAATAATACGTTTTTTAAATAGCCAAATTTTAAGCAATTAAAATATACTTTTTTTATCAATTATTAACCCAAATTCAGCATTAGAAATTTGGATTTATTTCAAATTTTCCGCCAGAGACGGACTGAGTGTGTTGAGTGTCGTGTGGGATTTGGGTTATCCGCCATCAGGCGAACATTACGCATGCTAATGCGTAATGTGGGATTAATTTAATTTCTTGCACCAAAAATAGACGAACCCAAACGTAACATGGTTGAGCCTTCTTCTAAGGCTATCTTCCAATCGCTGCTCATACCCATGCTTAAAACAGAAATATCTAAATTTTTAGTTGACGACTTACTAACTTTAATATTGTTTGCAATGGTTTTAAGCATCTTAAATTCATTGCGTATAGTGTATTCATCATCAGTATTTGTAGCCATACCCATCAGGCCGATTACTTTAATGTTATTAAGTTGCTTAAAATCGTCCGAAGAAATCATCTGCATAAGTTCAGTTTCACTCATTCCAAATTTAGTATCCTCTAGTGCAATATGAATTTGAATTAAGCAATTTATAACTCTTTGGTGTTTGAGTGCCTGCTTATTGATTTCTTTTAAAAGCTTGTAAGAGTCAACACTATGAATTAATTCTATAAACGGAGCAATATATTTTACTTTATTAGATTGTAAGTGTCCTATAAAATGCCAGATAATGTCTTTAGGCAACTGTGCATATTTTTCGGTTAGTTCCTGCACATAATTTTCGGCAAAATTGCGATGACCCGCCTGATAAGCCTCAATAATGGCATCCACTGGTTGGGTTTTAGAAACCGCCACCAAAGTAATATCCGGGGGCAAAATATTTTTGTAATACAAAATATTATCAGATATAAAACCCATATAATTAAATTATACTTTGTATAATTAATCCACTGCGCAATTTAGGTTCGATGTAAGTTGTTTTTGGCGGCATAATGTTATTGGTGTCTGCCACTCTTTTTAAGTCATCTATGGTAACTTTATAAAGTGCAAATGCTACGGCAGCCTTACCAGAATCTACGATATTTCTTAATTCTTCCAATCCAAGCGTACCATTTACAAAGTTTATTCTGGTATCAGTTTTTAAATCGTGTATGGCTAACACCGGAGACAAAATGTAATCAGATAATATTTTAGCATCGAGCGAATCAACCGGGTGCTGATTATTTGTGAGGCTTTTTAAGGGAGTTAACAAATACCAACCATCTTTCAAATACATGGATATTTCATGCTTTTGGGAAGGTATATGTGGTGTTTTACCGGTTTTTTTGATATTAAAGTGCTTGCTGATTTTTTTTATAAAACTTTGTGTACTTAATCCGTTTAAATCTTTTACTACGCGATTAAAATCATGTATCTTTAATTGTTTTTCATTGATAAAAAACGACATAAAAAAATTGTGCGGAGCATTTTTATCGGCATGCAACTTTCTTCTTTCGCGGGCTAATAATGCCGAAGAAGCGCTGCGGTGATGACCATCGGCAATATACAATGTATTTATTTTTGAAAATTCGCTTATAATTTTTTGTATGTCTTTCTTGTCATCAATAATCCATAACAGATGAGTAATAGTATCGCTGGTGGTAAACTCGTATTCGGGGCGAATTTGGGTATATTTTGCTATTAATTTTTCTACCTGTTTATTTTCGGGGTATGTAAGTAATACCGGCTCGGCATTAAAGCCGCATACCTCCAGATATTTTTTAAAAATCTCCTGGCGTTTGGTAAGTGTTTGTTCATGAATTTTGATGGTTCCCGACAAATAATCATCTACCGAGGCACCGGCAATAATACCGGTAAACGGGTGATTATTTTTAATTTGTTTATACAAGTAAAAACAATCTTTTTTGTCTTTTTGAAATATGCCTGCATGAACAAAATCATCAAATTTTTTTTTTACTAATTGAAACCGTTCGACAGAATTAGGTTTGGTAAGTGCTTTTTTTCCAAATTCGGGTAAAATAATATGCAAGAAAGAATAAGGGTTTTCTTGCAATTTAGCCTGTAAAATATTTTTTTTATAGGTATTTACTGCACGCGAGGCTACTAAGTGAACTTTATCGCGTACCGGGCGAATGGCTTTAAATGGTTTAATGACAGCCATGAATGATTACTTAAAAAATGCAATTATTTTTTCGGCCAGCTCTACCCCTATTCTGTCTTGTGCTTCAATGGTAGAGGCACCAATATGCGGGCTGAGCGAAATTTTTTTGTGTTCAAGAATTTCTTTTGCCGGGGTTGGTTCGTTTTCAAAAACATCTAATGCGGCATGAGCAATTTTTCCGTTGTTGAGGTATTCTATCAATGCTTTTTCGTCAATGCTTCCGCCTCGCGAAGTATTTACCAGACATACTCCTTTTTTCATTTTTTCCATCTCGGTTCTACCTAATAAAGCACCGCCATCTTTTTGTTTGGGTACATGCAGAGTAATAAAGTCGCTATTTGCCAGCAATTCGTCTATACCAACTGTTTTAACGGCAACCGATACTTTTCCATAGCCGTGTATTTCCCATTCGATGTTAATTGTTTTGGGAATAGAATCTACACACAATACTTTCATGCCGCAACCCAGTGCATATTGAGCTACACTTTGCCCGATTCTTCCAAAACCTATTATACCCAATGTTTTTCCTCTTAATTCAACACCTTTGGCGTAATTTTTTTTCAATGTATTAAATTCGGTATTTCCTACCAACGGCATCTTTCTGTTTGAGTCGTATAAAAAACGAGCCATACTAAATAAATGTGCAAATACCAGTTCAGCAACCGATTGCGAAGAAGCTGCGGGAGTGTTTATTACCTCTATGCCTTTGTCTTTTGCATATTGCACATCAATATTATCCATCCCCACTCCGCCCCGACCTATGAGTTTCAATCCCGGGCATTTATCTATTAAATCTTTTCTTACGGTTGTTGCACTTCTTACCAATATCGCATCAAATGAATCTTTGTTTAATGCCTCCGCCAGGTTTTCCTGGGCAATTTTTTCGGTAACTACTGTATAACCGGCTTTTTCAAGAATTATTTTTCCTGATTCATCAATGCCATCATTCGCCAATATCTTCTTCATTATTAATCTATTTTTTTATTGCTTCAAAATTATTTATTTGAATTTTAACAAGCAATATAAAGTATTAACAATTCATACATCTTATTAATCATGCAAAGAACGTTATTTTTTCGACATAAAAATCTGATTAACAGAAATATTATGTAATTTTATAAGCACTTAACACAAGAAAGTCTGTTTTTAATTTTTTGTGTGCTGTAACTTTTGCATAGTTCAAAATGTTACACTGTTAGTAAGACAACCATTTAACCAAGGGTAAACTTGACGCGGCAGGAATACCATAAAGCTGTAGACACTTATTCGGCAAGGCTTTTTCGTTTTGCGTTTAAAGTGTTGCGCAATACTGATGATGCCCGCGACATTGTTCAGGATTGCTACCAGCGTTTATGGGAAAACCGAAGCGAAGTGCTCTTTGAAAAATGCAGGCCGTGGCTATTTACTGTTGCATACAATGCAATGATGAATATGCTCCAAAAACAAAACAGGGTAATGTTGGTAGAAAACTACCACAACCTCGAAACCCCGGGCAATGAACAAATGTTTGATTTACGCGAATTGCTCGATAAATGCCTGGCTGAATTGCCTGCTATTCAACAATCGGTTGTTTTACTGAGAGACCTGGAAGGATATGATTACCGCGAAATCGGTAATATTTTAAACCTTAACGAAAGTCAGGTTAAAGTTTATCTGTTCAGGGCTCGCCAAAAAATTAAAAATTATATTAAAGACTTAACTGTGTTATCGCATGAGTAAAATTTCGCACCACAACATCGAAGAGTGGTTATTTAACTTTGCCGAAGGTAATCTGAATGCTGCCGAAGTAAAAGAATTAAAAGCATTTATTCAAGCCAACCCCCAATATGCCGATGAACTTGAGTTTTGGCAACAAACAAAAATACAGGAAAGCGTACCTGAATTTAATAATGATAACTTACATGAAATAGCCAATTTACAAGTAAAAGGTTTTAAGCGTACCATAGCCTTACTATCACTGATAGGTATCATGGGCATTGCTTTAGTTTGGTATTACATTGTTAATAACCATAATTCACCAAACAACACCTTCAATAATAACTTAAAGACAAGTAACATTATATCTGCAAACAATAGCAATAAACAAATAAATACCCTTGAAAATAATTCTTCGGAAGAAAACTATTCAGCACCAACAATTTTAGAAAATAATAATTCCATAAATGCTTCGGACAATAAAGTTGATACAAAAAACAAAAAAAATATTGAAGCATACCAAACAACTTATAAAGCGCAGCGAAAAGCTGTGTCAACAAGCATAAACAACAATTATGCAGGCCCGCAGAATCCGGTTAGCCAAGCATATTATTCTGCAAATAACAACACTCAGCAAAATATAGTTTTTAATGATAATGATTTAAGCAACAATGCTGAAATTAATAATGCTAATACCGGTAATAATATTTCAGAAAAAGTTGAAAAAATAAAACATCGCAACAATATTTATGAAGGTTTCAGAAAAACTTATCTAAAACCCGACTTCGAATATATTTCGCAAAAAAATCAACCTGTAAAATTTGAATTAAGCGAACAAAAGAAAAATAATAAAAAGTTTTTTGATTATGAACTGGGCTTTTACAACAGCAAAAACATTTATTTATTGCATATCGAAAACAATTTACTGAATGAATATGCAGCAAGTGCCGGTTCGGGAGGAACAGGTAATTTACAGCTAAATTATCTGAACAGATATACAGGTTCTGCACAAAACAACATGGCTTATATGGCTGCAATTGATTTTTACAGTAAAAAAATAAATAGCGGATTTGCTTTGTTAACACGTTATCAGGAAATAGGCAATGGCAAAATAGATAATCTTCAGGTTAATTTACTTTATTCTTATAAAATAAAAATTGATAGATACAACCTTATTGAAGCCGGTGTAGGTATTGGCTATAATCAAATAAACAATTCCATCAATTATGGCAATACACCGATTGAGGTAACTCCGGGTAACATATACATTACTGCAGGAAATAATCAGGCAGGTTTTCGCAAGTTACAACTATCCCCAAGCGCCATTTACCATAGCAAATATTTTTACGCTTTAGCAGGCACTGACATTATACCGGGTAAAAATACCCTAAGAATAAACGAATATACAGTTTATAACGGCCATTTGCCTGCCAAAATAAAAACAACTGTGGGTACCGATTTTAAACCTTACTACGATAATCGTTGGTCAGTTTCACCACAGATTAGTTACATACACCGGGGCAAACAAAATGAATTTTGGTTGGGTGGAGTGTATCGCTATAGCGGTGCAGGGATAGGATTAAGTGTAGCAAGCAACAAACAGATTATGGGTTGTTTGAGTTTTATGTATGACAAGTTCATGCTGGGTTATAACATCAATTACGGAAAAAGTTATTTCAATAATCAATATTACCTCACACACGAAGCAAACATCAGAATTGCCTTTAATGCATTAGAAAAGAAAAAGGTTGCCATTTTAGACAGTGAAAAATAAAAAAAGGAGGTTGTTATGAAAAATATATTTACTAACCAATTAAAAATAACGGCTCTGCTAATATTGAGCTTAGTAACAAGCGTTGAATTAGCAGCTCAAGACCCAGAATTTACACAGTTTTATGCAAATCCATTATATCTAAATCCTGCATTTGCAGGTGCTAAAAGATGCCCCCGTATATGTATGAATTACCGAAACCAATGGCCTGCACTTTCGGGAACATTTGTTACCACCAGTGTTTCGTACGACCAACACGTAAACAATCTAAGTGGCGGCTTAGGCTTATTGGTAACCAACGACCGTGCGGGTATGGCTACTTTAAATACTACCAATGTGAGTGCCATCTATGCCTATCAATTAAAAATCGGACGTGAGTTTTCTATGCGGTTTGGAGTACAAGCCACGTATTTTCAAAAATCATTAGACTGGAACAAACTAACCTTTGGTGATATGATAGACCCGCGCAGAGGTTTTGTTTACCAAACTGCCGATATACCCCGTGGCGGAACTGCAAGTAACGTAGATTTTTCAGCAGGTGCATTAGGTTTCAGCGAAAATTTCTTTATCGGCTTTTCGGCACATCATTTAACAGAGCCTAACGAATCATTAATTGTAGGCAATTCTCCGTTACCGCGAAAATTTTCAGGACATGCCGGAGCTATTATTCCCTTATCCAACAGTAAATATACTACCAATGATGCCAAAATATCTCCCAATATACTTTATCGTTCGCAAGGAACCTTTCAACAATTAAACATGGGGTTATATTTAATGACTAACTCTATTGTGGGAGGGGTTTGGTACAGAAACAAAGATGCCTTTATTGTTTTAATAGGCATACAAACCGATAATTTCAGGATAGGCTATAGTTATGATGTAACCACATCCAAACTGGGCACATCAACAGGCGGCTCGCACGAAGCCTCCATGCAAATTATATTTCCGTGTAAGCCCCCCGTGCGCAGATTTAGAACTATCAGTTGTCCTTCGTTTTAAAGATGCTTTATTTGGTGTTGGTAAAATGGGAGCAGGTGTTATTCGAAAGAATAAACCTGCTCTCCGTTTATAAAGGTATATAAAACATAAGTATTTAAAATATCTTTTTCAGAGCATTTCAAAATATCTTTGCTGAGTACAACAAAATCTGCGAATTTACCTTTTTCTAAAGTGCCTTTTTCGTGTTCTTCAAAATTGGCGTAAGCTGCCCAAATAGTCATACCGCGCAAAGCCTCTTCTCTGCTTAAAGCTTGTTGGGGTAAGAAACCTGCAGCAGGTTCACCATGGTTATTTTTTCTGGTAACTGCTGCATAAAATGTTTTTATCGGGTTAATATCTTCTACCGGAAAATCGGTTCCCAGCGCAATTGTTTCGCATACGTTTAGCAATGTTTTATAAGCATAGGCACCGGTCATACGGTCTTTTCCTACACGCTCTTCTACCCATCGCATATCGCTGGTGGCATGGGTAGGTTGAACTGATGGTATTATTGAATATTTTTTAAAAAATTGTATATCTGTTGTATCAAGAATTTGCGCATGTTCTATTCTCCATCGTTTATTATTGATGTCTTTTAATACCTGCGCATATATCTGCAATATCATTTTATTAGCCGAATCCCCGATGCAATGTGTATTCATTTGCCAACCGCTTTCGTATAATAATTTGGAGGCATCCAAATAAAATTCGTAAGGATTTAAAATAGCACCAAAGTGCTTTCTATCGTGTATATCAGAGTATGGGTGTTTTAAACATGCTCCGCGAGAACCCAAAGCGCCATCAGCCATAAATTTAAATGCTCTGACGTGTGTTCGCAGTGTATCAAACGGGGGGCTAACCGCATATTTGAGTAAAGATTCTTTGGTAGCCCAAATCATAATATACATTCGCATTTTAAATTTATGCCGGTATTGTAGGTCAATTATTCGGTTCAGGGTTTGCTCATCCATACCGGCATCATCCAGTGTGGTTAAACCCACACGAAAACAATTTTTTTCTGCCAGCAACAAGGCTCGGTCTATCTCTTCCGTACCAGGTTGGGGCAAAATATTTTTCACCAAATCCATGGCATTGTCTATTAATATTCCTGTGGGTATATTATTTTCAAAAATGATCTCTCCGCCCGATACAACTGTTTGGGTATTTATACCAGCTAAATCGAGCGCTTTTTGATTAGCTAAGGCAGCATGGCCATCAACTCGATATAATAAAACCGGTATGTCGGGAATTTCTTTACTTAACAAAACATTATCCGGAAATTTTTTATCGGGGAATAAGGTTTGATCCCACCCTCTGCCAATGATACTCGTGGGTTTATTTTTGTAATAATATTCTTTTACTCTGTTTATCATCTCCTGCGTGGAAGTAACACCTTGCAAATTAACATTCAGTAAACTTTGTCCGTAACTGAGTAAATGACAATGAGCATCAATAAAACCCGGATATACAATTTTTTTTTTCAAATCTATACTTTTATCTGCTCGATATTTATTTAATATTTGTTGCTCAGGACCAGTTTCAAGTATTAAACCGTCTTTTATAGCCATTGCCTCGGCTATGGTATTATTTTTATCAAGTGTATATATTACTGCATTGTGTATTATTAAATCAGCTTTTTCTGATTTGTGAGCACAAGCAAATAAAAATAAAAGTATCCAATAATAATGTGAGCGCATCAGTATTGTTTTACAAAACGTTTGGTTATACCGTTTACATGAATTAAATAAATACCCGAATTAAACGAGCTTATATCAAATAAAAAATTACTACTTCCCGGTGTTAAAAATGACGAATGTATTATTTTACCATGGCTGTCATAGATAGTTATCGGCTCATAGTGAATAACAGGTTTATCAAACCATACATTTAAAACATTATCAGCGGGGTTGGGATAAACGACAAGCTTATTATTAGCCGGATTATCATTGATGCCCAGTGGTCTGTAAATATCTTTATATTGAATATTATTTATATTTCCTGCAATGGTTGATATTTGCAACACAGGCACATCTTCTCCCTGTGCTAACCAATGGTATTGAGTTTCGGTGGGGCGTGGAAGATTAAACGACATGCCTAATGTGTCAAAATAAATTGAGTCGGTAATATCAATATCAAATTTTACTTTTATGGTTTGAAAAGTTCCGTAAGGAGTAATCAGAGTTCCCCATCCTTCTACAATGGCACTACGCCATTTTTTCTGTTTGTAAGTAAACAAGTTAGGTACTGTTAAATCCGACTCTGAGTATGAATTATATATATCTCCATAGTTTAACGGAAATTTATAAATGGTATCTATGGGTATATTACGCACCGATACGGGTATGCCGTTTATTGTAGCACCGTATCCAACATTTTTATAGGCATTGTTATCATTTTTAAAATAATCATAAACATTTGTGAGGCTAAAAAAACCTGCCAGATTAAAATCGTTTCCTTTGATTGCGTAATTTGCTTTATGGGCGGGATAAAGTATTTGGTTATTAAAATAAAACTGATATAAAAGTGGTGTAGAATTAACCGGTTTAAAAGTATCTAATGTTTGATTTATGTGTGAAAGCTGAGAATAATCCCAGGTATAATTTGTTCCGGTGAGTGCCGGGTCGTTATTGGTTGACAGAGCAAAACTATATCTTACGGTATCGTTTACCGATGGCATATCGTTAGAGGATATTGTAATTTGTGCCGATAAGGCTGTGCTAATACATAAAACACATACTAATAAAACTGGTTTCATAAAATGTGTGATTTAATTACCAGTAAAAATAATTAATTAAATAACATCTTTACCAGTCAAGGTTATTTTTATCAAACCATTTATTTTGTATTTTAAGTACTTGTTCTATTACATCTCTTACACAGCCAAATCCACCTGGTTTAGGCGAAATGTAATGGGCTATTTGTTTAATTTCTTCGGCTGCATCAGCGGGACAAGCAGCAATTGCTACTTTTTGCATGGCATGATAATCGGGTAAATCATCGCCCATATATAATATGTTGGCTGGCGAAATATTGTTTTTATGTATATATGCCGATAAACATTTTAATTTATCTGAAGCCTGCAAATAAACATCATGTACACCCAGATATTCCATTCTTTGTTTTACGGTAATAGAATTTCCACCGGTTATAACAGCTATGCGATAACCTTTTTTTACTGCGTATTGAATGGCATAACTATCGCGGGCATGCATCGTTCGGGCAAAATCGCCCGGGGGTAATAAATAAACGGTTCCGTTGGTTAGCACCCCGTCAAAGTCAAACACAAAAGTGTTTATATATTGCAGCAGATTTTTATAATTATCCATGTTTATTCGATTGCTGCTTCGGGGTAATCTTCTCCCAGGGCAGCATAAAGTTTTTTTAATTCGTTAATTTTTTCTTTGTTGCCATTTTTTGCATAAGCGTAAATAAGATTTGCAATCATTCTACGAATAATTTGTATGTTATCGCAAGGTTTGTAGTATTCATCATCGGGTTTAATTTTAAGTTCTTTTAAAAATTCATCTATTTCGTTAGCATTAAAAATAGAGCCTCTGCTAAAAGGATTAATGTAAAACAAAATATTATATTTATTCTGAACTTCGGCAGGCATTTGCAGCATAGTATGAAATCGGTCAACATAGCAAACTACAAAATGATTGGGAAGATTTACTCCATAAACCGGTATATCTAATGATTGGCATACCAAAATATAGATTACCGATAAAGAGAGAGGGTTTCCTTTGCCTGTGTCTAATACGTGGTTAATATAAGAATTGTGGGGCGAATGAAAGTTGTCTTTATTAGCGCTAAAACCATAGATATCAAAAAGGATATGATTAATTACGCGTATTTGTTCGAATGCCGTAAGGCTATCGTTTAACTCCAGCCAGACATCCTGTTTAAGTTGATGTAACTTCTTTTTTATTTTAACTTCATCTAATTCGGGGTATTGATATTTTGCTACTAAAATTACTCCTCTTAATAATTCTTTCCCTTGGTTATCGGCCCAGTGTTTTAGGTTTTTGATTACGTTTTCAAATTGAATCTGGTGAATAATTTCTTCTATTCTGTTTTGAAAAGTCATACCGTATTGGTTGTGTTCCCAATATTCTTCTAATGCCGGTATGGCTTCTTCGCCAAATGAAATAAGTTTGGAACGTATTTGCTCATAAATTTTTTCATCCGGGTCGTCAACCAGATTAATTAGTGCTTTTAATTCATCTGCTCGTGCCAAAAAAATTAATTTTTAAATTTTAACAAAGTTAGACAAATAAAAGTTGATTGAGTTTTAAAAAATTGAATTTATAAGCATTAAACTGTTAATCGGTTTAATACAGTTTCAACAAGTTTTTTAACTGTGTCATGATAATTTTTGCTATATTGGTGTTTATAACGATTTGCAATGATGGCACAAACAGTAGCTGCCTGATGCCCTAATAAACCCGACAAAAAATAAAGGGCGCTGGTTTCCATTTCATAATTACAAATTTTTAGACCCTTATAATTAAATGTATTAAGTAAGCTATTAATTTGTTCGTTAGCCAGAGGTAAACGAAGCACTCTGCCCTGAGGGCCATAAAAACCATTTGCAGTAGCCGTAATACCCGTGTGCATATCTGCAGCAATTTTTTGCAGCAAGGTATTTGATCCTTTTACGACATACGGGATATTAAAAGGATTTTGCCAGGATGTACTTTTGATAAAGGCGTATTGTATGTCACTTTCGTCCGGTTCAAATGCTGCTTTATAAAATGGTGCTATGCCATCTAAACCCAATGCATAAGCAGAAGCCACAAAACTATCCACCTCAATATTTTCCTGTAAAGAGCCTGATGTACCAATGCGAATAAGATTGAGTGATTTTTTTTGGTCTTTAATATAGCGTGTATTTAAATCAATATTAAACAATGCATCTAATTCGTTTATAACAATATCTATATTGTCTGTACCTATACCGGTAGAAACAACCGAAATTCTTTGGGAATTAAAATAACCTGTATGGGTAATAAACTCACGGTTTTCAATTTTACATTCTATGTTTGAAAAAAAACCTGAAACTAAACTTACCCTGGCGGGATCGCCCACAAGTATAATATTTTCGGCAATTTCATCCGGGTGTAAATTCAAATGATAAATTTTTCCTTTTTCGGTAATGATTAATTCTGATTCATGAATTGGAGAATTATTTTTTTGTAACGACTGGTTTTTCATATATATATTGCATGTAAAAGTTTATATCTCGATGGTTAATCCGTCATAAGCCAGAGTGATATTGTGTGGTAATTCAACCGACACTTCGTGATGAGTACCCAGTAAATGACTGATATGAGTTAAATAGGCTTTTTCAGGTTTAATAATATTTATAAAATCTATGGCTTCCTGCAACGTAAAATGCGAGATGTGCTTGTGTCTTCTTAACGCATTTATAACTAATACTTTTGTGCCTTTTATTTTCTCAACTTCTGCAGGTTGTATGGTTTTAGCATCGGTAATGTATGTAAAATCGTTTATTCTAAAAGCCTTAACGGGCATTTGGTAATGCAATACCTCGATAGGAATTATTTTTATATTATTTATATAAAATTCATGATTATCTATTTCAATTAAATTAAATGAAGGAACACCCGGATATTTATTTTCTTCAAAAGCATAATAAAATTCTCGTTTGATGGCTTTTTGAACAGCTGCTGTAGCGTATATATCTATATCTGCATTTTGTTTAAAGTTAAATGCCCTTACATCGTCTAAACCGGCAATATGGTCTTTATGTTCGTGTGTAAATAAAACAGCATCCAGATGCATTACTTGTTCTCTGAGCATTTGTTGCCTGAAATCAGGCCCTGTGTCTATCACCAAATTCAAATTGTTAATCTGCAGCATAACAGACGAACGCAGTCTTTTATCGCGGCTATCGGCAGATTGGCATACCCTGCAATCGCAAGCGATAACCGGTACACCTTGCGATGTGCCCGTACCTAAAAAAACAACCTTCATACCGCTCATAACTATGTGGCTAAAATAAATAAATAATTTTTACTTTTAAGATATTGTTAATCGTGCGAGTTGTTTTATTTTATTTATAAATTTGTACAAATTAACCGCATGAAAAATAAAGCTAATTTTTTTAAGGAGTTTTTAAGAGAACGTAAAACAGTTGGAGCAATTACCCCCAGTTCTAAGTATTTAGCTAAAAAAATGTTAAGCCCCATAGATTTTAATAAAGCTCTTAATATTGTTGAATTAGGCCCCGGAACAGGAATCATTACCAAAGAAATTATTAAAAAAATGAGGTCTGATGCACGTTTATTAGTATTTGAAACACAAAAAAATTTTTGTGATTTGTTGAATCATGAAATTAACGATAAGCGAGTAACAATAATTAATGATACGGCCGAAAAAATGGAAGAATATCTTCGTAAATATGGTATAGAAAAAGCCGATTATACTGTTTCTTCCTTGCCTTTTATGATTATACCCGATACAGCAAAAAACACCATTTTAAATACTGCTGTAAAATTTCTTAAAGATGACGGGTTATTTATACAATATCAATATTCACTTAATGCTCTGAAATTACTAAAGTCAAAATTTAAAAATGTAAAACTTGATTTTACGCCTATCAATATCCCTCCGGCATTTATATATAAATGTAGTTTAAATTAGCTTCCAATAGTCATTAAAGTTTTTTTATAAACTGAGTAACATATTTTTTCTGAATACTTCTTGTAATCTTTACTTTTATCCCACATTACGCATGCTAATGCGTAATGTTCGCCTAATGGCGGATAACCCAAATCCCACACGACAGTCAACACACTCAGTCCGCCTCTGGCCGAAAATTTGAACTTTTTCAAATTTCTAATGCTGAATTTGGGTTTATAAAGTGTAATCAAGCACTCATAATCTCTAAACATTTTTAACGTATATAACAGAACTGAGTTAAAAAAACACATAAGTAATATCCTATCAATTAAGAGGGGCAGCACATCAGCATTTCTTCTGATTTTTAACATAAAACGGGAAAGTGGTTGAAAACACTGCTAATCAATTGTTTTTTAAGGGTATATTTTAAAATATTTTGTGTATAGAAGGCAACTAATTGGTTAAATTTAGTCTTTAGAAAAAAACATTACACTTATGAAAAAGCGGATTATTTTGGTATTTGTTTGTATGGCAACACTGCATTTATATTTGGTTGCCCAGCACATACACGATAATTATAATGGTTTCTTACCAAAGCAAATAAACTTAGATAAAGACAGAGGTAGCCAAGCCGAACAGATTGCTGCAATCTATTTTAGTAAAGATGCGGTGGCAGAACGTTTATGCAAACTTTCGGGCGATAATCCGGCATTGGTAAATCAATATATAGATAAATTGATGACCTTCGTAAATCATGCTAAATCAAAATTTTTTAAGGCCTATATTTCTGATAAATTATCTTTAAGCGAAACTGAAATATTAATCCACGAAAAATCTTTGGTTTTATTAAGCAAATACCATGATTTAAAAGCGGGTAAAAACATTCTTAAAACCCCTGCTTCAACAACCGTAGTAGAAACCGAAAACAGCATCAAAGGCTTTATTGGCGGTGAAAGACAATTAAACGGCCCTTGCTTAAACCCCGATATGGAAACCTGCGATTTTACCGACTGGGAATTATTTTATGGCACGGTTGATAATAACCCTTATAATTTTGTCAATCCGCAAGCTACTACCTGCTGGGCTACCTGGCCGGCAAATAACAATTGTCCGGGTAATAGTGGTTACGACCAACACCATATAGTAACCGGTGGAAACGACCAGTTCGGCTTTCCTATGGTAAACCCTGATGGCGGTAGTTGTTCGGTAATGTTAGGAGATTATACTGCTTATAATTACGGTGCTGCTTCGATGCGAAAAACATTTTTGGTAAGTCCCGGCAACGCAGTTTTAACTATCAGTTATGCAGCCGTATTAGAAGACGGAGGACATACAGCCGGTGAACAACCATTTTTCAGGGTACGAGTTTATAACCAGAGTAATAACGAATTGTCGTGCGGTACTGTAAACGTATATGCCAATGACGGGCAACCCGGTTGGAACAACACCGGTGCCATACAATGGAGACCTTGGACAAATTTATTTATTCCACTTTCAGGCTATATCGGGCAAAACATTACCATCGAATTTACAGTAGGCGATTGTAGTCAAGGTGGTCATTATGCTTATGCTTATGTTGAAGCAAGTTGCAACCCGATGTCATTAACCTCTAACAGCGGAGGCTGCTCAGGAACCGTAAATTTACAAGCCCCTCCGGGCGCTGCTTCTTATCAATGGAATACGGGTGCTACTACGCAAAGTATCAATGTTACAACTTCGGGTTATTATTCGGTGCAGGTAATACCCGTTACCGGACCCGCCTGCGCCATAACCTTAGATACCAATATTACCATAAATGCCAACCCGCCAACCCCAAATTTTACAAACAATGCCCCTGTTTGCTACGGCACACCCGTATCATTTCAAAATACCTCTGTAGCAGCTCCGGGCGACCCTATCACGCAGTATTCGTGGGATTTTGGTGATGGCTCGCCACTCAATAACCAGCAAAATCCACAACACACATACACCAACCCTGCCGGAGGTAATTACAATGTAACCTTAACCATTACTACTCAAGGCGGCTGCGTTGAAAGCATAACTTATCCTGTTACACAACCACCGCAATTAACCACTCCAACCAATAGCGTTATCGAATCATGCCCCGGAGCATGTAACGGACAAGCCATTGTTGCACCACAAGGGGGTGTGCAACCCTACACCTATGCATGGACTACTGGTGGTAATCCTATCGGTGGTAATAATCCGGCTCTTACTAATTTATGTGCAGGTAATTACAGTGTAGTTGTAACCGATAATATGGGCTGCACCCAAAATGCCAACATTAATGTAGGAAGCGGTACTCCGCCCACAATAACTAATATAGCTGTAACCCACACAAGTTGTCCCGGTTCTTGCGATGGCAGTATAACCATTACGGCAGGGCCTAATGTAACCCAATACAGTGTGGATAACGGTGTTACTTTTCAAGCAGGTAATGTTTTTAATAATCAATGTGCCGGAAACTACAATATTGTTGTTCAAGATGCCAACGGATGTCAAGCAACCGGAAATGCACAAATCAACTCTGTTAACACCTTAAATATTATTCCTGGTCCAAACCAAACAATTTGCATTGGTCAAAGTACCACCATCAGTGTTAATGGTAACGGAGGAACTGCTCCGCTGGTATTTATTTGGGATAACGGGTTACCCAATGGTACTTCGCATAATGTTAACCCTGCTAGCACAACTGTATATTCTGTTTATGTGCAAGATGCAAACGGATGCACAACTCCTCCGGTGCAAATTACCGTAAATGTTCATCCGCCACTTCAGGTTGTTGCCTTGCAAGACCAATCAATTTGTCCCGGACAACAAGCCAATATTACAGCTCAGGCAGCGGGTGGCAATGGCGGACCCTATACCTATACCTGGACAGATGGAGTTAATAATTACAATGGTCAAAATCAAACAGTTTCACCAACCACCACCACTGTTTACACTGTAACCGCCACCGACAACTGCACCACTCCTGTCGCTACCGACCAGGTTACTATTACCGTAAATCCTGTTCCTAACGTAACATTTACAGCCGATAACCTTCAAGGTTGTTCGCCTGTTGCGGGTACTTTTACCAATAACACCGACCCAAATTTAACCGGTAGCTGTTTGTGGGATTTTGGAAATGGTGTAACCTCAAACAATTGTAACCCAACTTACAACTTTACTCAACCCGGTTGTTACAACATTACCCTCACGGTTACTTCACCACAAGGCTGTGTAGGCACACTTACCCAAAATCAATATATATGTGTGTGGCCTAATCCTGTTGCTGACTTTATTCCTACTCCTCAACCCACCAATATATTAAGCCCTCAAATACAATTTACCAATACTTCGCAAGGAGCCACCATTTATAGCTGGGACTTTGCCGGTTTGGGTAATTCAAATGATGTTCATCCGGTATTTACTTTTCCCGACCAAGACCCCGGAACCTATATGGTATGTTTACAAGTAGAAAACCAATATGGTTGTATAGACGATATTTGCAAACCGGTAATAATTGATGATTACTTTACCATTTACGTACCAAACGCATTTACACCAACCGGTGATGGCATTAATGATATTTTCATACCGATTATTGATGGCATTGACCCCGAGTCGTATGAATTTATGATTTTTAACCGATGGGGAGAACTCATTTTTCAAACCAATAATCCGCAAAAAGGATGGGACGGAACCCACCGTGGTGTAAACGCTCAGCAAGATGTATATGTATGGAAAATTATTGTAAAAGATGCCATTGAACATAAAAAACGTACTTATTACGGACACGTAACCTTATTAAGGTAAATATTAGTGTCTCGTCCTGAAATAGGTTGACAAAAAATCAACTTAAATTAGGACAAGAAAAAATGGAAAAGTACGATCAAAAATTAAAGGAAAGAGTAATAGCAGATTACCTATCTGGCGGAGGGACTTACCGCCAATTACAAGGAAAATATGGAATTGATTATCGCTTTATACACCAGTGACTTCAAACGTTTAAAGAATCTTAAAATATATCAAAAAAGCCAAGCTGTTACTCTTGACTTAATCATCGATATACTTCGTCACACAGCGATTTATTTACTCACAAATAATTTGTTTTTAAAACGTGTTCGTGATTGCTAAAGCAATTCCTGGCAGGTTGCTTCCGTTTTCATCGGTAATGCAAAATTATAATTGTAAAGTGGTTTTAGGATTAAAAACTAAAGGTAAATTTGTGTCAGGTTAAACACCAAAAAATTGTCAACTTTTTTAGGACGAAACAAACGACAACATACAGACCATATTTCAAGCGGACAGCGAGTAAGCCGACCCCGAAAGCATTCGGGACCGCACCTTCTGTGTTTTTTATTTTTTTCCCACCCGCAAGCCGACCCTTTGCAAAGCCAAAAGATCCACTTTTTGCCAACGCACAGACTGATTAACGTGATTAAAAAAGTAACTTTGACCGACTTAGATTTTAGATGACTAAAGAGCAACAAATAGAAGATAGCTTAATAGCCAAACTGACCGACCTGAAATACACGTACAGGCCGGACATCAGGGACAGGGCTTCGCTGGAAAAGAATTTCCGTGAAAAATTTCAGGCTTTAAACAGAGTTAATCTTACTGACGCTGAATTTGCAAGACTGCTTGACGAGATTATCCATTCAGACGTTTATGCATCTTCAAAACGACTTAGAGAAATCAACACCTTTACCCGTGAGGACGGAACGCCTCTACATTACACGCTGGTAAACATCAAAGACTGGTGCAAAAACGAATTTGAAGTCATCAATCAACTTCGCATCAATACAAAAAACAGCAACCACCGTTATGATGTGATTTTATTGATTAACGGAATTCCTGTTGTTCAAATAGAATTAAAAACGCTTGAAGTTAGCCCACGAAAAGCCATGCAGCAAATTGTGGACTACAAAAGCGACCCGGGAAACGGTTATACCAATACGCTGCTTTGTTTTATGCAGTTGTTTATCGTGAGCAACCGTACCAACACATATTATTTTGCCAATAACAACGCTGAACATTTCAGATTTAATGCAGACGAACAATTCCTGCCTATTTACCAATGGGCAAGCGAAGACAATAAAAAAATCACACACATAGACGACTTCTCAGAAAAATTCCTGAGCAAATGCACACTCAGCCAAATGATAAGCAAATACATGGTGCTGGTGGCAAGCGAGCAAAAGTTATTGGTAATGCGACCTTACCAGATTTATGCAGTGAAAGCAATTGTAAATTGCATTGAACAAAACAGAGGCAACGGCTACATTTGGCATACCACAGGAAGCGGAAAAACGCTGACTTCTTTCAAAGCATCTACCCTGCTCAAAGACAATCCGAATATTGAAAAATGTTTGTTTGTAGTTGACCGAAAAGACCTGGACCGACAAACGCGTGAAGAGTTCAACAGGTTTCAGGAAGGTTGCGTGGAGGAAAATACCAACACAGAAACCTTGGTAAGGCGAATGCTTTCGGAAGATTACGCTAACAAAGTAATTGTTACCACCATTCAGAAACTGGGTTTGGCTTTAGACCCGCAAAGACGCGATGCATCGCGTCTTAACAATAACTACAAAGAACGTTTACAGCCGCTAAGGGATAAACGCATCGTCTTTATTTTTGACGAGTGCCACCGTTCACAGTTTGGCGAAAATCATAAAGCCATCAAAGAGTTTTTCCCGAATGCACAGCTATTCGGATTTACCGGAACACCCATCTTTGACGACAATGCCACCTACAAGCAAATTGACGGGACGGTTGGCTCGTATGTAACTACCAAAGACATCTTTCAAAATCTGCTTCACAGCTATACCATCACGCACGCTATTGAAGACAGAAACGTATTGCGTTTTCATATTGACTATTTTAAGCCTGAAAAAAATGTAACCGTAGGAAGCACGGAACACAAAAAGGCGGTAGTAAATGCCATTCTGAAAAAACACGATGCCGCCACGCATAACAGACGTTTCAATGCCCTGTTGGCAACGGCTTCTATCAACGATGCTATTGAATATTATAATCTGTTCAAAGAGTTGCAGGAAAGCAAAGCCAAAGAAGATGAAAATTTCGTCCCGTTAAATATCGCTTGCGTATTTTCTCCACCTGCCGAAGGTGACAAAGATGTTCAGCAATTGCAGGAAGATTTACAACAAGAGAAAGCCGACAACAAAGTTGAACCTGAAAAGAAGAAAAAGGCATTGGAAGCCATTATCAGCGATTACAACAAACATTATGGCACCAATCATAAAATCACCGAATTTGACTTGTATTACCAGGATGTGCAGCAACGCATCAAGTTTCAGCAATTCAGCAATGCCGACTACCCACACAAGAATAAAATTGACATTACCATTGTAGTAGATATGCTGCTTACCGGCTTCGACAGCAAATACCTGAACACCTTGTATGTGGATAAGAATTTAAAATTCCACGGTTTGATTCAGGCATTCAGCCGAACCAACCGAACCCTTCATTCGACTGGTACAGAGAAGACAATAAAACCACATGGAAATATTTTAGACTTCCGCCAACAACAAGCTGAAGTTGACCAAGCTATCGCATTGTTTAGTGGCGAATACAAAGGTCAAGCAAAAGAAATTTGGTTGGTTGACCCTGCTCCGAAAGTGATTGAGAAATATCAGGAAGCCGTGAAAGCCATGGCAAAGTGGATGGAAGACAAAAACATGGTGGCCGAGCCGCAAGAGGTATACAACATCAAAGGCGATGCTGCCCGTGTGGAGTTTATCAACCGCTTTAAAGAAGTGCAACGCCTGAAAACACAGCTTGACCAATACACCGATTTGACCGAAGAGCAAAAAGCCAAAATTGAAGAACTGATGCCCGAAGAGCAATTGCGTTCGTTCCGCAGCTCGTATCTGGAAATCGCCAAACAACTCCGCGACATTCAGCAAAAAGAAGGCGACAAAGCCCCTTCAACCATTCAGCAACTGGATTTTGAATTTGTGTTGTTTGCCTCTGCGGTGGTGGATTATGATTACATCATGAACCTGATTGCCAAATACACCCAACAGCCACCCAAAAAACAAAAAATGACCCGCGAGCAATTGATTGGTGTATTGAGCAGCAGCGCCAACCTGATGGATGAACGGGACGACATGGTTGACTACATTAACACCTTAGAAGTGGGTAAAGCACTCAACGAGCATGAAATAAAAGACGGCTATCAAAAATTTAAGGAAGAAAAAATGGCCAAACTAATGGCTCAAATTGCACATAAGCACGGCCTGGAGGTGGCGGTTTTACAGCAGTTTGTAGATAACATTATTAACCGAATGATTTTTGATGCCGACAAATTAAGCGAACTCTTTGCACCTTTAGACCTGGGCTGGAAAGAACGCACCAAACGGGAACTGGCATTGATGGAAGAATTGATTCCTGTTCTGAGAAAAAAGGCGGAGGGAAGGGAGATTAGCGGATTGAAAGCCTATGATGTCTGAATTATGATTTTTAAGATTAAAGGATGATAGGATTATGAAACATGAAGCATTGACACATAAAATAATTGGTTGTGCCATGAAGGTACACAGCACGTTGGGCAATGGCTTTCAGGAAGTCATATATCAACGTGCATTAGCTATTGAGATGGAAAAACAGGGCTTGGGATTTCAACGAGAAATGGAAATGACCATTTACTATGAAGGACACGATATTGGTACCAGAAGAGTAGACTTTTTTGTGGAAGATAAGATAATGGTAGAGCTAAAAGCATTGATAAAATTGGAAGATGTGCATTTGGCACAGGCAATGAACTATTGTCAGGCCTATCATTTACCCATAGGGTTATTAATCAACTTCGGAGCAAAAAGTTTAGAATTCAAACGGGTGTATAATGTAAATCATCCGGAAAATAAATCAGTATTAAGATTAAAAGGATTAAAGGATGATAGGATTACATCCGAAGAAAAAATCCTAAAATCCACCAATCCTAAAAATCCTAATGCAGACAGATGAGTAAGAACAACGAAAATAACACTTCGACCAAACGCAGTGCAGGATTAGTGCCGAAGTTGAGGTTTCCTGAGTTTGAGAATAGTGGGGAATGGGAAATGAAAAGAATTGGGGACATTTTAACTGAGAGTAAAATTCCATCGCATATAAACGATCCCCAAAAACGAATTACAGTAAAGTTAAATTATGGAGGAATAGAAAAAAGAGAGTTTAGAGGAACAGAAGCAACTGACGTAACTTATTTTTTTATCAGAAAAAAAGGACAATTTATTTATGGAAAACAGAATTTTCACAAAGGAGCGTTTGGCATAATACCCGATGAACTTGATGGATTTGAAAGTTCACAAGATTTACCTGCATTTGATTTTTCAGAGTTTGTTAATCCTTTATTCTTTATTTTAATACTTTTAAGAAATGAATTCTATAAAACATTTGAAGTATTTACATCAGGAACTGGTTCAAAAAGACTTCACCCTTCTGAACTATTTAAAATCAGAATTCCCTTTCCCTCCCTACCCGAACAACAAAAAATCGCAGCCTGCCTTTCGTCATTAGATGAATTGATTACAGCTGAGCGCCAAAAGCTGGAGTTGCTCAAACACCACAAAAAGGGCTTGCTCCAAAACCTCTTCCCCAAAGAAGGCGAAACCGTGCCAAAATTACGCTTCCCTGAATTTAAAAATAGTGGCGAGTGGGAAATGAAACATTTGGGGGAGATATTAGATGCCGAATCTTCAACTTTAGCATTAAATACACTTGACTTAAAGCAAAGTGGATATGCTGTTTATGGAGCTGATGGCGTCATTGGATATATTGATACATTTCAACATAAACATCCATACATTTCAATAGTAAAGGATGGTTCGGGAGTAGGTCGTTTAAATTTATGTGAAAGTGAAACATCAATTTTAGGAACTTTGTCAGCCCTAAAATCAAAAGATGAAAATAAATACCAAATTGAATGGGCGTATTATTTACTAAATACAATTGACTTCTCTTCGTATGTAAAAGGGTCTGGCATTCCACATATTTATTATTCGGATTACAAAAGCCAAAATATTGGCGTTCCTAAACCAAAAGAACAACAAAAAATCGCTGATTGTCTTTCCTCATTAGACGACCTTATACAAGCACAGGAGCAAAAAATAGCATTATTAGAACAGCACAAAAAAGGGTTGTTGCAGGGCTTGTTCCCAAATGTACATGATGGTGATAATGGATAAATTTCAAAACAAATACCGCATACCTTCCACACGCCTGCAACATTGGGATTACCGATGGGCAGGGGCGTATTTCATCACCATTTGCACGCATAACCGCATGCATTGGTTTGGGGAAATCGTGGATGGGGTGATGAAATTATCCGAAATCGGAAATATCGTGCAATCCGAATGGTTGAAAACATTTGAATTGCGACCCGATATGAATATATGGATGGGCGAATTTGTGGTGATGCCCAATCATTTTCACGCCATTATTGGTATTGGGAAAAATGAATACAATACGCAACGCGATACACAACGTGATACGCAACGTAGAGACGCAATGCATTGCGTCTCTACCGATAAACCCGATAAACCCGATGAACCCCAAAACCAATTCGGACCACAATCCAAAAATTTGGCATCCATTGTTCGTGGATTTAAATCATCGGTTACCATTGCCGCCCGAAAAATAAATCCCGGTTTTCAATGGCAACCCCGTTTTTACGACCACATCATTCGCAACGATGAATCGTTTCAAACCATTTCAAATTACATCATCAACAATCCTGCCCGTTGGCAGGAGGATAAATTTTTTAATGCAGATTACATATGACAGAAAATAATCACATACAATTAGGCAAAACCCTTTGGAAAATCGCAGACGAACTGCGCGGGGCAATGAATGCGGACGATTTCCGCGATTATATGCTTTCGTTTTTGTTCTTACGCTATCTGAGCGACAACTACGAAGCAGCAGCCCAAAAAGAATTAGGCAAAGATTATCCCGTGCTGAACGGCAATGGGGGCAAAACATCTTTATCGGTTTGGTATGAACAAAACCCAAACGACATTAAGGATTTTGAAAAACAAATGCGTAGAAAAATCCACTACGTGATTGAACCTAAATATTTATGGAACAGCATTGTGCATCTGGCAAAAACCCAAAACAAAGAGCTGCTTAGCACGTTGCAGGATGGTTTTCAATACATCGAAAACGAATCGTTTGAAAGCACTTTCAAAGGCTTGTTTTCTGAAATTAATTTAGATTCGGATAAACTTGGGAAAAAGTACGAAGAAAGAAACAAAAAACTGTGCACCATCATTGTAAAAATTGCCGAAGGCATCAATCAGTTTTCCACCGATAAAGATATTCTGGGCGATGCCTACGAATACCTGATTGGGCAATTTGCGGCAGGCTCGGGCAAAAAAGCAGGCGAGTTTTATACCCCGCAGCGAATTTCCGATATTCTTTCAGGCATTGTGATTCTTGACAGCCAGGACCCAAGCCAGGGAGAAAAGAAAAAGATTGAACGGGTGCTGGACTTTGCCTGCGGCTCGGGCTCATTGCTGCTCAACGTCCGTAAGAAAATGACAGATGCAGGCGGAACAATCGGTAAGATTTACGGACAGGAAAAAAACATCACCACTTACAACCTGGCAAGAATGAACATGTTGTTACATGGCGTGAAAGACACCGAGTTTGAAATCCACCATGGAGATACTTTGCTCAATGACTGGGATATTCTCAGGGAAATGAATCCTGCAAAGAAATTAGAATTTGATGCTGTTGTAGCCAATCCGCCCTTTAGCTATCGTTGGGAACCATCAGAAGAAATGGGACAAGATTTTCGTTTTAAAGACTACGGACTTGCACCAAAATCAGCTGCCGACTTTGCTTTTCTGTTACATGGCTTTCACTTTTTGAGTAAAGAGGGCACCATGGCCATTATTTTGCCTCACGGTGTTCTGTTCAGAGGTGGTGCAGAAGAAAAAATCAGAAAAAAATTGTTAGAGGACGGCAACATTGACACCGTTATCGGACTTCCTGCAAACCTGTTTTTCTCAACAGGTATTCCGGTTTGTATTTTGGTTTTAAAAAAGTGCAAAAAGTTTGACGATGTTTTGTTCATCAATGCTGTTGACCACTTTGAAAAAGGCAAACGACAAAATACGTTACTTCCCGAACATGTTCAAAAAATTATAGACACCTACAAACACCGAAAAGAAGAAACACGTTACTCCCGCAGGGTGACAATGGACGAAATCATTAAGAATGAATTCAATCTGAATATTTCACGCTACGTAAGCACTTCGCAGGAAGAAGAACCTATTGACCTGCTCGAAGTAAACAAAAAGCTGGTTGAAATTGAAAAAGATATCAACAAAGCAAGAGAAACACACAATCAATTTTTAAAAGAATTGGGTCTGCCACCCATTTAACTTCACGAAATACCAACTATTTGCAAGCATCCCGAAGGCTTTCGGGACCAAAACCTCACAAGCCAACGCACAGAACAAAGCTTTGTCAAATGAAGCAAAGCGGAATTCGTAAACACCAATAAAAAATAAATATGTCGTGAACAACGAGCTTGCAAAGCCAATGCATCGAGAGAAATAATTTTAAAAAATATGCCGACACTAAAAAAATAAAAAAATGGTGACACGTAAGCCAACTTAAAAGAAAAAAGTTTTAATGATAATGATATGGTAACTTAATAACGACAATGGTTTACAAGACTTGAAGACGGAACACCAGGCGGTAACAGCGTGTATGTGGCAATAGCGGGTGAATTGTTAAATTGAAATGCATTGCTTTTAAAAAACTTTGTGCTAATCGGTTAAGAAAGTGCTTCTAGTCCGCTACTGCACATACACGCAAAACCGTTAGTATACATTTATTTAGGCCTATTTAAACAGATATGTTTTTTTTGCGTAGTTTGTGTATATCATTTTCACACTCTGATATTATTAAATACAATAAATTCATATAAACAAATCAGTACAAAAGCAACTATTTTACTTACCATACGTCTTACTTTCAAAAAATGCCATAATGAAACGCATTAATATTCTTTTTATCATCTTATTTATCTTAGGTGTCGGTTTTATTAACTCATACTCGCAATGCGGTGCTACCCTCAATTGGACAAATCCTTCTTTTGAAAGTGGCACCACTCCTGCACATCAACTGCCATCCGGCTGGAGCAATTGCAACGGAACTACTTCTGATACCCAACCCGGAAATTGGGGCGTAAACGTGCCACCTTCAAATGGAAATACATATATCGGTCTTGTGTCTGCTCAGGGTTGGGACGAAACAGCCTCTCAGGCACTTTCAGGTTGTATGGTTGCAGGGCAAACCTATACCTTTACCGTAGATATTGCCACATTTGATGAAACCTCTACCCCCGGAGTTTGCGCTGGCCATATAGAATTATGGGCAGGCGGATTAACTCAAGGTGGTTCGGGGTGCGATTTCAGTCAAATGGTATGGTCATCGGGAATGTTGCCGCCACATAGCCCCGTATGGCAAACACAAACGATTACATTTACACCTTCCAACAATTGGTGCACTCTCACATTTCAAGCATTTGATGATGGTTGTGGGTCAGGCTCATTTTATGTACTTATTGATAATCTAAGTCCGGTTACTTCTTCGGTAAATATTTCTGCTGTTCCGGGTGCTTGTCAACCAGGAAATGTATATAATGTTTCAGGCACAATCACTACGAATAATCCACCAGCTACAGGTACGCTAACTATAACCAATAGCTGCGGAGGACCACCCATTGTCTTAAATCCCCCTTTTGCTACAAACATTCCCTATTCATTTACAGGTTTACCTGCAAACTCTTCGGCCTGTACCGTAACAGGTGTTTTTTCTGCCGACCCCAGTTGTGTAATGACCAGTAATTATAATGCCCCTGCCCCCTGCTCTTCTTGTTCAGTCTCAGCTACAAGCACTAATATCACCTGTTTTGGACTAAACAATGGTACCGCAACAGCAACCAACCCTACGGGTACAGGTCCGTTTTCATATTCATGGAATACCACACCCGTGCAAAACACACAAACAGCTTCTAATCTAAGTCCCGGAACTTATACGGTTACCTTAACAGATGCTACCGGATGTATTGCCACTGCCAATGTAACTATTACTGAACCTACGCAATTAAACGCTAATATCACACCTACACATATTAATTGTTTTGGTGCCAGCACCGGTTCGGCTACTGCCAATCCTAACGGTGGCACTCCTCCTTTCCTCCTTATAGCTATT
>JBBIOU010000002.1:0-243303 GCA_037443205.1 Flavobacteriales bacterium
TGGAATAGACAAAGACGAAAAATTATTAAGAGCTCAGGGAGCAATGTTCTTACTAATGAGAAATAATGAAAACCTAAAAAAGATGTTGAAAAGTGAATATGAAAAACAAAAAGACTATTTACCTTTCTTGATTACAGACAATTAATTACTGTTGCTAACAGCACCTACCCAAAAGTGGCGGTTCAGTGGTTAAATCAAGTTTTGTGCTTCTATCAAAGTTTGTGCTGGTTGATCCGCCTTAGGCGGATGCTCCGAACCCCCCCACTGCGGCAACACGCAAACCGTTGGCGGCAACCCCAAGAGACGCGGAAACAAACACTCAAATAAATCGACTCTAATGCTTGCAAAATGACTTCAAACAGAAATATATTAATACAGTTTATCAAAGACACATTTCCAATTTCGGACTATGCTGCCAAACTCATTGCTGAAAATTTTGAGCATACCATCTTACCTAAAAATACTTTGACACTAAAAGAAGGTAAAATTAACTCTGATTATATTTTCTTGGAAAATGGGTTTATGCGTTCTTATGTGTTTGATACTTATGGAAACGAAGTAACCACGAACATATTCAATCCCAAGCAAATGGTGTTTGAAGTAGGCTCATACTTTCAACGAAAACCATCAACTGAAAATATTGAAGCAATAACTGAGTGCAACATCTGGATTGGTAAATATGACAGTTTTCAAAACCTTTTCCATTCATTACCTGAGTTTAGAGAATTTGGCAGAGCTATTTTAGTAAAAGGCTTTATTTCTTTCAAGGAGCGGACAATATCCATGATAAATGAAAAAGCAGAGCAACGATACGTGAAACTATTAAAAGACAGCCCAGAGATATTTCAACACGTCCCGCTAAAATATATTGCCTCTTATCTTGGTATCACAGACACTTCATTGAGTCGTTTGAGAAAAGAAATAATGACAAAATGATTTCTTGCCATTTGCTAAGTGGTTTTTTTAATTGACTGCTGACCTTTGCATAAACAAATTCAAGTATTATGCAAGCAACAACCATTCAACAAAACAACTTGGAGACACGAGTTACCCTCGTAGTTGTTTTTTGGGGCTTAGCCAGTTTTTTATTAGGGTATTATGGGTTTTTCAACCTAATTCCACGACCACTTTTTGGTGCAACGGTAGTGGCAATTTTGACGGGTTTAATCCTACTGTATCAGTTTAACGAGAAATTTCGGCAGTTCTGCAACAACATTCCTTTAAAAGCAATTGCCTTGTTTCATGTATGGCGAATTTTTGCAGGGTGGATTTTTCTATCATACAGCGGTGTGCTTTCTGAAACATTCATTAATAATGCTGCTTATGGCGACATTATTTCTGGCTTCATCGGTTTAATAGTATTTGTGTTCGGTCATACAAAACTGAATTACTACATTTTCAACATTGTTGGTCTACTTGACTTTATTGTGGCCGTTGGAACAGGAATTTCATTAACAATAATAGGAGATGATGGAATGGCTCCAATCATTCAACTGCCGCTAATCATGATTCCCTTGTTCGGTGTACCACTGTCCGGGTTTACACATTTCATATCCCTTAACAAACTAATGAAAATGAAAACCAATAAGCTAACCGACATAATAGAATAATATGAGCAAAGAATTTAAAAAATTGGCTGTTTTCGGACTAATCATCAGTTTACTCACATCAACATATGTTACTTTTTTAGGAACAATTCTTAGACAAGGTTTCGGGACGGGTAACTTTATGTACAATTGGCTAAGTCTTGTACCCAAAGCATATTTAGCCGTACTACCCTTTGTGCTTATCACTGGGCCATTGGTCAGGCGATTTGTTGATTGGTTGTTTATTAAATTCGCACAAGACAAGAGTAACTGAAAGAAGGGCAGCCGCTAACACGGGTAACCGTTCCACCGGAGGCGGACAAGTGCACAACCAACTTTTAAATGGTCGAGTAACGGATAAGCCTAAAGCAGACCTGGTATAATCACAAAAAAATAATAAGCCTTTGGGCTTAATGATTTTTATATTTACTTGTATATGTTGAGCATCTTTCTGTATCTGCCGTAGCAGCTGCAATGCAAAGAAAGTGACGATAAAATATTGAATTTATTTTACCATCAGTTTCTGAGTAGAGATATTCATGTTATTATCATCAAATATTTTAAGCAAATAAATTCCCTTGGCAAAGTTGCTTAAATTTAACTTATGAATAAATTTACCTGCACTAACATTAACTGTTTCATTAAAAATAATTTTACCGCCAATATCGGATAACTCTATCAGTAACTTTGTATCATCCATGTTATTAAATTCTAAAATAAATGTTTCTTCACCGGGATTTGGATAAACATTACCCACTTCTAAAACATGATGTGTACTTTGTCTGTTATCAACTAAAACGGTATTTGAATATTTATAGCTACCGTCTAAATCAATTTCTTTCAGTCGGTAATAATTGATAGATTGGGGCGGTTTTTCGTGAAAATACGAATAGGAATATACCACTCCCTGATTACCATTTGCCAAACGCTCGCCAATGGTGGTGTAAAAAATGCCATCAGAACTTGTTTCAATCACGTATTTAAACAGACTCATCTCTGAAGCCGCTTGCCATTCTAACAAATTATTTTCAGCCATATTTTTAGCGGAAAAAGTTAATAGTTCTACGGGTAATACTGTACAACTCATAGAAGCTGTGCCTGTCCAGGAAAAGCTAAAAGGTGCTCCGTCTGCCGTAAAATTATCTATCATTAAAACATAAACCTCACCTGCAGTAGCACTAATTGGTGCCACCCATTCATCTCCGGATGCATTTTCGGTAAAATCAGTTGCGCCATTACCTAATCCGGTATCACCTGTACCGTATGCAAACGAACACCTTAATGGGGTGCCTAAACTATTGCATGCAGTGCTTGCTGTTGAACCGGAAGAATATGGCCCCCAAACAGCAAAATCATAATCTTGTGATCCACTCGGGCTAATGGTAAAAGCAATGGTACCACTGGTAGAAGGCGAAAAAATATACCAATTGGAATTGTTTTCACCACTATTTAAACATCCCTGGTTACTGGTGTTTAATTCATCATAGCAACCTACCCCGGAAGTGCCACCACCAAATGATGAATTAGTACATACCGTAACACTTTGCAAACAATCTTCATTATTTACGCACGTACCTGTTGGTGCAGAAATGGTTAAATTAGAATAACTATTACAAGTAGGAGAAGGCCATGAGTCTAAAATCAAATAATAAGTGGTACCGGCTTTGGCACAAAAACTCATGGTTTTATTCCCTGAACTACCGGTTGCCGATGTTACACAACAAGATTGGCCTCCTGATGGAGTACAGGATCCCGTTAACGGACAACCCTCATACAACATTAATCCGGTATATGAACCGCCAGAAGTGAGGTTTATATTGATATTACCAGAAGCTGTTGGAGTAAATATCCATACTCTATCTTCTCCCCCCAAATAATTAGAACTGCCACAGACTAATGTATTAGCTGATGTTAAATCATTCACGGAACCACAAGTTGTTCCGGCACCGCTTGAATAAGGTAAAGATGCAACATTTGTAACTCCTGTACCTAAGGGGCAGCCGGGAGATGTAGAGCTTGAAGTTAAATGAATATTATCTATTGCCCCGGGAGGTTGTGTTCCGAATAAATTATCATTTCTCCAGGAAAATACCAATCGGATAGTAGAGCCCGGTGTACCACAAAAATTAATATTTGCAGTGGTCCAACTTGATACTAAGTTATAGTATGTTGCCCCTATTTGCCCGGCTGTTAATTGTGTTCCTGCTACGGGAGTTGTTGTGGTAGGAACCACAAAAACCCGAATAAAATCATAAGTACTTTCGCCTTGGCCTTTATATCTGAATTGTAAATTTAAATATGGTTCACCTGCCGGTATAGTTACATCACGATAAAAATGTACAACAGATGCACTGTTAACAGTATATGCATAGCTACCACCAGCAGGGTGAGTATTTGATATATAAGCACAATTACTGCCTGCAAATGGCGTTGCCGGATTACCCGGTGTAACACAGTACCAGCGGTTGGTTTCTGAACCGTTAACAACTGTCCAGCCATTGGCGGCAAAACCGCTGCCACCCTCAAAACCGCCTGTTGTTGCTCCATTGATTAAGATAGTTTGTGCCTGGCTAACAAACACAAAAAGCAAAACAAAGAACAGGTTGAAAAAAATATGTTTAATGAACTTCATTTCCATTTACAGTTAATTTCAGTTAAACTTTCATGTAAATATTTTTCAAAAAACTGATAGCCGGGAAATGCGGCAATCAAGTTGTTCATGATGTCTTGCGATGTGGGAATGGGTTTGTAATTAATATTTACTACGATATGTATCAGCGAATGGTTGACGCATATTTCGATTTTTTTAATCGAAACCGTATAAGTGTTTAATAGGTGTTGTTTAATAATTTCAAGGTTTACCGGTTGATTATTACCGGTAGTAACACCCAATAAAATGCTTCCTTTTTCTTGCGATTTTGATATTTGTATAATTGCTAAAAACAGAAGCAGCAGCAAATGTTTTTTCATATACCTTCGTGTTTTTTCGTAAAAATATATGATTCTATATGATATTAAAAATAATTTAAATAATTTAACTTGATGTTAAATTTTTGGTTTATAGAACAATTACTGACTCAGGATACCGATATTGATTTTGCCTTATTTTACAAGGATGGTAATCCAGTAATGATGTTATCGGGTAGTGGTTCGTCTGAAGAAATATCGAGCTTAGATACAAACGCTTATAACTTTGGGTATATAAGCTATGATTATAAAAATAAAATAGAAAATTTATACTCGAATAATTACAGCGGTATTAATAACCATGAATATTTTTTTGCAAGAGCTGATTTGGTATTGCAATACACTGAAAATAAATGGCAAAAAATTTACGACAATAAACGTATAAAGATAAATATTTCTGAGCGCATCAATAAAAATAAATCAACTGATACGCAAAAAATCAAAGTAAAACAACGAATCAAAAAATCAGAATATTTAGCATCTGTAAAAAAATTACAAGAACACATTCTACGGGGTGATGTATATGAAATAAACTATTGCCTTGAGTTTTTTGCAGAAAACACCGATATAAATCCTCTGATAATATTTAATAAATTACTTAGTTTAACGAATGCGCCACACTCGGTATTATTAAAGCACAAAGATATTTATGTGATGTGTGCCAGTCCGGAAAGGTATTTGCAAAAATGCAGGCAAAAACTTATTTCTCAACCCATTAAAGGTACTGCCCCAAGAGGGATTAACAAAAATGCAGATGAAAAATTAATGCGTGAATTATATCATAGCGAAAAAGAACGTTCAGAAAATGTAATGATAGTTGACCTGGTAAGAAACGACTTATCGCGAATTGCAAAATGCGAAAGCGTAAAAGTAGATGAACTTTTTGGTATATACAGTTTTAAAACGGTACATCAAATGATTTCTACCATAAGCTGCGAATTAAAAGAAAATATTACATTTAAAGACATCATTCATGCTACTTTTCCGATGGGCTCTATGACGGGTGCCCCAAAAATAAAAGCGATGGAACTGATTGAAATATATGAACAAAGCAAAAGAGGTATATATTCGGGTAGCATTGGCTACACCTTGCCAAATGGCGATTTTGATTTTAATGTGGTAATACGCAGCATCATTTACGATAAAAAAAATAAGTATCTTTCGTTGCCGGTTGGCAGTGCCATTACGACTTATGCCGACCCCGAAAAGGAGTACCGGGAATGTTTACTTAAAGCGCAGGCCATGATTCGCGCACTTGAATAAAACATGATTGAAAAATTTATTCATATAGCCGAAGAAAATATTACCGACCCTGCCGGTAAAAAATTTTTATTAGCCGTGAGTGGCGGTGTAGATTCTGTTGTTTTGTCACATTTATTTGCTCACTGGAAAGTGAATTTTTCAATTGCACATTGCAACTTTAAATTAAGAGGTTCAGAAAGTGATGATGATGAAAAATTTGTGAAAGAACTTTCGTTAAAATTAGATGTTCCTTTTTATGTTAACAGTTTTAATACCGAAAAATATGCTGCTGAAAACAAAGTATCTATTCAAATGGCGGCACGAGAATTAAGATATGAATGGTTTAAAAAACTCTTAAAAGAAAAAAAATTTAATTATCTGGTTACTGCTCATCATCGCAACGACCAGGTTGAAACTTTTTTTATTAACTTGTTGCGCGGGTCGGGTATTGAAGGTTTAACCGGTATGCACCTGTTAGAAAAAAATATTTTCAGACCCCTGCTCCCTTTTGGCAAAGACGAAATTGTTACTTATGCCGAAAATCATAATATACACTGGCGCGAAGACTCCTCTAACTTAAAAAATGATTATCTGAGAAACAAATTACGCAATGAAATTTTCCCTTTTTTTGAAAAAATTAGTCCCACTTTTATTAATACGCTGTATGATAATACCGATCGTTTAAAGGAAGTTAATAAAATTTACAAACATTACATTGAACAACATAAAGAACTTATAAAGCCAAACGACTTTGGCCATGAAATTAATTTACAACAAGTGCAAGACACGCTAAGTCCCGCAACAGTATTATTTGAATTACTCAGACCTTTTCACTTTAATTTTTCTACCGTAAAAAAAATTCTGGGCATTCAAAACATTACCGAAGGAAAGAAATTCTTCTCGCCTTCTCACCGGGCTGTAAATCATAAGGGTACTCTCTTAATTACCCGTATCACCCCCGAAGATATGCCATATTATACTATCGAAAAAAATGTTGCCGAAATAAAAGAACCTTTACAGCTGCAGTTTAATTACAAACACAACCCCAACGAAATAATTAATGATAAAAATATTGCCCTGCTGGATTTAGAAAAAATACAATTCCCGTTAATTCTCAGAAAATGGTATAAAGGCGATTCTTTTTTTCCGCTGGGGATGAAAGGGCGTAAAAAATTAAGTGATTTTTTTGTGGACAATAAATTATCTCTGGTTGAAAAAGAAAACATCTGGGTATTGGCATCGGGCGATAATATATTATGGATAATAGGGCTTAGGATAGATAATCGTTATAAAATTACTCCCGAAACAAAGCAATGTCTTAAAGTAGAACTTATTAGTTTGTAAATATTTATCATCCGGATTGTGCATTATTTGGGTTCCGTTTACCCCCATAACATATTAACCTCATGTATATGGGCAAGCCCCAAAAGTCATTAAACTTTTTTCACAACAAGCCGGTTGTCTAAGATTTTGTTATGTTTTCTTAAAATATTTTTATTATTTAGAGTAAAAAATTCTAACAAAATCTAAAATAGAGAACTTTTTATATCCTTATTCGTTTAAATTCTACTAAACCTAAAACACCCCCCTGCTTATGGAAAATATTGCCACCCCGATTCTTATTCAAAAAGAATCTATCATTAATTTAAAATTTCCGGCCGAAAAAATAGAACGTACCCAGGAAGAAGAAAAACAACTTTTAGATAAACTGCACCGGGCTACAACCTTGGGTAATATTGACCAACAAAAAGCCCGTATTTATTTTAAAGATAATGAGGGTTTAAAATTTGTTGAAACTACCATTTGGGCAACCGGTGAAAAAAACATTGTGCTAAAACAAGGCATTACCATTCCTATACACCGGATAGTAGATGTTAGTTTTTATTGATTCATGTTTCATTTCGCATAACTTTGCCATATAAAACAAGCTGATTTTTTTGCAAAAAAACGATTTAAAAGAAAAAGCATTTCTCTGGTATTTAATACTGGCCGGGATGTTTATTGCCGCATTGGTAACCTGCAACCTTATATTTATTAAGTTCTTTTACTGGCAACCTTTGGCATTTATACACCGCGAAGATTCTGTTTGGAGTTTAATAACCGGTTACACATTTATTATCAGTGTGGGTATTATTCCTTACCCTGTAACATTTTTAATTACCGATATAATTTCTGAAATATACGGACGCAAGAAAGCCAACCAGGTAGTAACAGCAGGCTTAATTGCCAGCTTATTTACCGTTTTAATTGTTTATTTAGCCATGCAGGTTCCTGCCACCGATTTTTCGGTACTGAGCGATGCCGAATTTGAAAAAGTTTTTAGCAATGTTGTGTATGGTGTAGGTGCATCCATGATAGCCTATTTATTAGCACAATATATAGATATTCGGATTTTTCATTTTTGGAAAAAATTAACCAACGGCAAACATTTATGGTTAAGAAACAATTTTTCAACTATCCCTTCTCAGTTAGTAGATACTTTAACCATTTTATTGATTTTGTGTAGCGCAGGTACCTTGCAATGGAGTAAATTTATGCCTTTGCTGATTAATGGTTTTTTATTTAAAGTAATTATAGCTGTTTTAGATACTCCCTTTTTTTACTTGCTGGTATGGTGGTTTCGCAAAAAATTTAAACTGCAACCGGGCGAAGAACTAACCTGGTAATGCTATCTTACCAAAGTTACCATACCGCTCAATTTATACTCTTTGCCGTCTTTGCCCATTGCTTTACCAATGTAAATATAGTTTCCTGCCGGATAAGGATTACCTGTGGCATCGCTCCCGTCCCAGGCAAAATTTACATCATTGGATGAATAAACAGTTTTTTTACCGTCAGTAGTTATTACTTGTATTGAAAATATCTCTATATTATCTTTTGTTCTGGCCTCGAAATAATCATTGATACCATCTCCATTAGGGCTAAATACATTTACTATTTCGATCGAGGAACTCGCTTTAACTTCAATTTTTGATTTGGCTGTGCTGCTGTTTCCGTTTTTGTCTTTTACCTGCAAAGTAACTGTATATGTTCCTGCTTTCTCATAAATATAGGTTGGGTTAGCATCAAACGATGTTTTGCCATCTCCAAAATTCCATACATAAGATGCTGCTGGCTCTACATTAGAAAAATTTACTACCAATGGAGCAGGACCCCCCGACACATTTGTTATTATTGAGGCAACTATTCTTTCCTGACTGATATCTTCAGCTACAATAACGGGATGTATGTTATTATTTGCGGAGTTATTTTTATCTGTTGTTTGATAGTTTTTTGTTTCTTCGGTTGATGTATTTGTATGGTTATTATTTACTGCTTTGTTGTCTTCTTTCTTTTGAGTTTGCTGAGCCATTAATTTTTCTTTAATGTATGCGGGTGTTAACCATGTTTGCACCGAAGATTCTCCGGGATTTGGTTTTGTATTATTTGGTTTGATGGTTATTTTTATTTTTTCGGGTGCAGTATTGTTATCATTTTTTTTATTATTTAATACAATTACCTCATTGGTTTCATTATCTATATCGTTTTCCGGTTGGTCGGTTACAAAGGTTTGTTCTTGTTTTGTATTAAATGGGGTTTCAATAATTGATTTATCATTGTTGTAGGTGGCAATAATAATAGCCGATATAACTACCGTTACACCCAAAGCCGATAAACCTATTAATTTTAACTTAGCTATAGAAAAACCTGCTTTGGCTGCCGCAGTGTTCAGAGCAGTTTTTGCGGCCAACTTGCCCTGTATGGCTTCCCAAACACCCTCTCCGGGAGCAAATTCTGCATTGCCCAGTTTTTCTTTAAACAAATCCTCTATATTCAAATTATCTTTCACTATTATTATTTATATTAAGTTTTGTGTTTGCAATATTTCTTTTAAAAAATTTTTTGCTCTCATAAATTGCGATTTAGAAGTACTTTCGGTAATATTTAATTGCTCGGCTATTTCTTTATGGCTGTAACCTTCAATAGCATATAGATTAAATACCGTGCGATAACCGGTGGGTAGTTGCTGTAAAACTTTCATCAACTCTTCGGCATTCATGTCGCTTTGAATATTATCTGATGACGGTATCAAATGCTGCACTTCTTCTACGTCTTCAGCCATTCGTGCCTGTTTTTGTTTACGGCAATAATCAAGCGCAGTATTTACAAAAATTCTGCGTGCCCAACCTTCAAAAGATCCTTCCCCTCTAAAATCGGTCATTTTATCAAAGAGCTTTATAAACCCATCCTGCAAGATGTCTTCAGCCTCATCCCTGCTTGACGCATAACGCATACAAACCCCCATCATGCGTCTGGAAATTAATTTATATAATTTCTCCTGTGCATTGGTTTCGCCTGCTATGCATCGTTTAATTAATTCATCTTGAACCATCATCAGGGTTGTTTTAATGACTGATTTTAACCATAAAAAGTTGCATAGGAATACTAAATTTAAATATTTTTTGTGAAATTCAACTGTATTTTATTGTTATACTTGCTCAATTTAACTGATATGAAATTTATTAGCAGCTTTTTAGCCTTGTTTTCCTTATGGGCCTGCTCACAAAAAATAGTCAGCTCCAACAGCCAAAAAAATTTACCGCGGGTATCTAAACCGGTTACCGGCTTGTGGTTAATGGAAATGGAAATAAATGACAAGATACTGCCTTTTTATTGTGAAATAATAAGTCAAAACGACAGATACAAGGGAATTGTAATAAATGAAAGTGAAAAACTATATACTAATGAGTTTGTTTTTAAACAAGATAGTTTAATTTTCTCATTTCCGGTGTTTGACTCTGAGTTTCGTTTTAAAATTAACAATTCGCAAAATATGCAGGGCCTGTGGTATAATTATGTAAAAAAAGATTATACCATACCTACCCGTGCACGTCTGATAAATAATACCACTAAGAGATTTGTCTCTGTTGAGGCTGGTTTTGATACAACGGCCAATTTTAACGGCAAATGGGAAGTAACCTTTAACCCCAAATGCAGCGAATGTTTATATAAATCGGTAGGTATATTTAATCAAAATGGCTCTTATGTAAACGGTACATTCCTCACAGAAACAGGAGATTATCGTTTTTTAGATGGCAATGTATATGGTAATCGTATGTATCTTTCGTGCTTTGACGGCAGCCATGCATTTTTATTTGAATGTGTACTGACCGGGGATTCACTAAAAGGTGATTTCTATTCGGGCAATCATTATAAAGAAAAATTTGTAGCAATAAGAAACGAACATTTTGAACTAATCCATCCTGATTCTATAACTTATTTAAAACCCGAATATAAACAAGTGGAATTTGCTTTTCCTGATTTGAATGATACGATGGTATTTTTTCCGTCAGAAAAATATAAAAACAAAGTAGTAATTATACAAATTATGGGCTCGTGGTGCCCCAATTGTATGGATGAAACAAATTACCTGGCATCTGTTTATAAACGATATAAACCTTACGGATTAGAAATAATTGCTTTGTGTTTTGAACGGCAAAACGATAAACAAAAAGCTATATCCAGTATTTTACGTATGAAAAAAAATGCCGGTGCCGAATACGATTTTTTACTGGCCGGCAATCATCATAAAACCGATGCGGCAAAAGCGCTGCCTATGCTTAACCAAATAAATGCTTACCCTACAACTATTTTTATAGATAAAAAAAACCGCGTCAGAAAAATACATACAGGTTATAGTGGGCCTGCTACCGGGCAATATCACCTGTCGTTTGTAGAAAAAACAAATGCATTTATTGAAATGCTTCTGAACGAAAAATAAACCCCAGTTTTTCGCGTACAGTTTTTAGTGTTTGTGCGGCTATTTGCGAAGCTTTTTCTTCGCCAATCTGTAATTTTTTTTCGATTTCATCAGGGTTATCCATATAAGAGTTAAAAAGCGTACGCTGGGTTTTGTATTTTTCCAATAACAACTCAAATAATGCATTTTTTGCATGTCCGTAGCCATAACCACCGGCCAGATATTTAGCTCGCAACGCTTCGGATTCTTCTTTCTTAGCTATCAGTTTGTATAAAGCATATACATTGCATGTGTCGGGATTTTTGGGGGCTTCGAGCGGAGTACTGTCGGTAACAATACTCATAACTTGTTTTTTTAACTCTTTTTCAGGTAAAAAAATATTGATGTAATTGTTGTACGATTTACTCATTTTTTGCCCGTCAGTACCGGGTACTATCATTACATCTTCATTTATTTTGGCTTCGGGCAACACAAATGTTTCGCCCATTTTATGATTAAATGATGCTGCAATGTCTCTGGTCATTTCCAGGTGTTGCAATTGATCTTTACCTACCGGTACATATTCGGCTTGGTACAACAATATATCGGCAGCCATCAATACCGGATAGGTAAACAGGCCGGCATTTACATCATGCAATCGGTCGCTTTTGTCTTTAAATGAATGTGCATTTACCAACATAGGGTAAGGAGTAAAACATGATAAATACCAGGTTAACTCGCATACCTCGCTTACCCTGCTTTGCCTGTAAAAAACGGTTTTATTTACATCTAAGCCAAAAGCCAGCCAGGCTGCGGCCACAGCGTTTACATGGTTTATCCTGTCTGCGGCATTTTTTAAGGTGGTAAGCGAATGTAAATCGGCAATAAAAATAAAAGACTCGTTTTGCGCATCATTACACATCCTGAGAGCCGGTATAATTGCTCCTAAAATATTACCTAAATGTGGTACTCCCGAACTTTGTATGCCGGTTAATATTCTTGCCATGGGCGTAAAAGTAGCAACAATTTTAAATTTTATAAATAAGTTAGTTATTTCGCAATATGATTTGGAGATTAACATCCCCGCTCAGGGCTTTATATAAAATATGGTTTGGCTTGTGGTTTTTAATAGTGGGGTTGCTTATGTATCCGTTATACAGACCGGTAATTAAAAACAAGCGCTGTTACGGATATATTTTTGCGTTAAAAAGAAATGTATATGTGCCTTTATTGATGTTGGGCTGGTTTATTTGGCTTAAAAAAAAGCAAAGCACAAAAATACCGCCTCATCCGATGGTAATATGCCCCAATCACGCTTCATATTTAGATATTGTGTTGATGTACAGAATGATTCCGGGTGTCTTTGTTTTTATGGGAAAAGAACAGTTAATAAAATTTCCTTTTGTAGGATTGTTTTTTAAATATGGATTGCATGTAACCGTTGACAGAAGCAGTAAAGCAGACGGCTCGCGGGCACTCGAGTTGATGCGTAATAAAATTGAGCAAGGATACAGTGTGGTGATATTTCCGGAAGGTACAACCACAAAAAATCCGCCTTATATGAATCCGTTTAAAATGGGTGCGTTTAAACTGGCTGTTGAAAAACAAATACCGCTGCTGCCGATAACTTTTATAGATACCTGGCAGGTATTGTCTAAACCCGATAAATTGTTTGGATGGGCACGACCCGGTAAAGTAAGCGCAGTTATACATCCGGTAATTCATACCAAGGGATTAAAAGAAAATGATTTAGTATCTTTGCAAAACAAAGTAAGGGAAATTATAGCTCAACCATTGATAAAAAAATTTCCCTATTTAAAAAACAACTTACATGCAAATTGATGATAATTTAGTAGATAAGCTGGCTGAATTAAGCAAACTTGAATTTGACGGTGCGGCAAAACAAGAAATTAAAAACGACCTGAACCGTATATTAAGTTTTATTAATAAACTGGAAGAACTCGATACCAATCAAGTAGAACCGCTTATTTTTATGACTGACGAGCACGATGTTTTAAGGGAAGACGAAGTAGCGCCTATGTTAGATAAAAAAACCGCTTTAGCTAATGCCCCGCAAAAAGACTCCGATTATTTTAAAGTACCCAAAGTGTTAAACAAATAAATTTTAAAAATATGTACCCTGAAGAATTGGTTAAACCTATGAAACAAGACCTGATAAATGCAGGTTTCAAAGAATTACTGACTCCCGCAGAAGTTGATGCGGTATTAAATCAGAATAAAGGAACAACATTGATTGTATTAAATTCAGTATGCGGTTGTGCGGCAGGCGCAGCCAGACCCGGTGTAAAAAAAGCACTTGCCGAAAGTGCTAAAAAACCCGATAATCTTACTACTGTTTTTGCCGGCTACGATATTGATGCCGTAGCTCAGGCAAGAAAATATTTTTTACCTTATCCTCCATCATCTCCTTGCATGGCGCTTTTTAAAGATGGTAAGTTAGTTCATTTTATCGAAAGGCATCATATTGAAGGGCGTAGTGCTGAGATGATTGCAGAGCACCTCAAAGCCGCCTTTGATGAATTTTGCTAATGTAACTGTTTATTACTTGTTTTACTTTTCATCCAGGCATTTAAAAATACAGCCGTTAAAATTATACTTAACCCCAGATAAAAGCCACTACTCATTTTTTCTTCGGCAGGAAAAAAAATGAGAGCAAGTAATATTGTATAAACCGGCTCCAGATTGATGGTAATACTTACGGTATATGCCGATAATTTTTTCATTATCCAAACACTTACTACAAACGGAAAAGCCGTACAAACAGCGGCTAATAGTACGAGCCACAACCAATCCTGATTACTTATTGATAATTGCTCGCCATCCAGGTAGCCTGCGAAATAATTAAAAACCGTAAGGGCAAAAAAACCTCCTGTAATTTCGTAAAAAGAAATGGCAGCCGGCTCCAAACGTTTTACAAATGATGCATTTAACAAGGTAAAACAGGCTGCAAAAAAGGAAGAGATTAACCCATACACAAATCCGGAAAGGTGTTTCCATTCAACACCCACCAACAAAGCCACTCCGCCAATAACAGTTAATCCTAATATCAGTTCGTACTTAACCCATGGTGTTTTAAAAAATATGGGCTGCAGTAAAGCAATAAAAAATGCCTGTATGGCCATGCAGGTTACGGCAACCGAAACATTTGATTTTTTTATGGCTCCGTAAAAAAATATCCAATGCAATGCTATTACAATACCCGTAATTAATAATCTTAATATATCCGCCTGATTAACTTTTGGAAACTTTAATCTGAATAAAAAATATAATGCTAATGACGGTATGGTTAACATCATACGTGCCCACACCAATTGATATTCGCTAAGGGTGATGAGTTTGCCTAAAATACCCGTAAATCCCCAAATAAAAACAATCAGGTGTAATAAAAAATACAAACGAAAATTACCCGGCTGCATAGTGCGGGGCAAATGTAATTAATATTTACCCGTAAAAACTCAATTACCGCAATCTTCTCATTATAACGCGGTAAATAAAAAATCTAATAATTCGGGTGTTTCGGACAATGGCATACTACTGCCCGGTTTTTGAAACTCTGCTTTAGTTTTTTTAGCATTCTGTTTTTGGGTGCTGTTTTCGGCACGGGCAAATTTGTCTGCAATAATTGTTTCTTCAAGCGATTCTTTATTAACCAAAGCCGGAGCGGCTGATTTGTTTAAAGCACTTTTATTATCATTATTTGAAATTAAATCATCATCTTGCTTACTTCTTTCATATTTATTATTTTTTATTTGTTCCTGTTCTTCATTAGATACATCTTCTATGGTATTAACCAGTCTTTCCATGCCATTGGCAGATGTTTTGTCATCTGATTTATCATTGTTTATAGCTCCGGGGTTGTTTTTTTCTTCATTTTTTATAGTGTTAACTACGAAAGGTAAAGTTATATCCTTATTTGCCAAAGTACTGTCTTGCGACTTTGCTCTTGTGGCATGTTTGGTAGATATGCTTTCCGGTATGTGCGTTTGTGCAGGTTTATCATTTTCTTTATTTAAATTTTTACTTTTTGCATTTTCAGCCAGTTCATCGTTCTTAAAAAATCCGTTATTAAAAAGTAAAATACCTATACCAATTACAATAAGCCCAACGGCTGCTATCTGATATACCGGTTTATGCAAAATGCTTTTACGACTAGTGAGTTTAATTATTTTAGGAGTGTTGGTATGTTTATCTTTAAATTGTTGTAAGAGCGAAGATTTTATGCTTTCATCAGGTATAATTTCTTCTTCCTCGGTCAGCGATTGTTTGATATCAATCAACACTTTTCTCATGTCCTCATATTCGCTTTCAGAACCCAGTAGCTCCAGCACAATTTTTTTTTCTTCTTCGCTTAGCTGCGAAAATTTTTTATGTATCATCAACTCATCCATATTGAAGTTTTCGGGGTAGTTATTTGTCATAGGCCAAAGTACTTTTTGTGGGGTCAAACATTTTTAATTTTTCTGATAGTTTTTTGAGTGTGTAAAACAATCGAGACTTTACCGTGCCTTCGGAGGTTTCGGTGGCTTGTGCAATTTCTTTTATGCTCATATCCATTTTAAACCGCAATAAAAATGTGGTTCTTTGCACTTCTTCTAAATTTTCAAGTTCTTTGTATAGCAGGTCATTAAACTTTTGCCTGTCTATTTGTTGCGTTTTGTCTACAGGATTATCGCTTACCGATATATTTTCATGTAATCCTGACATGGTATTTTTTCTTACTTCTTGTTTTCTATATTCGTTTTTACACATATTATTTGCTACACTATATAACCAGGTTTTAAATGGCCGCGAAGGGTCATAAAGTTCAGGTTTATTCACAATCTTGGCAAACAAGTCATGCATAAAGTCCTGTGCCTTTTCGCGGTCTTTCCACAACATGCGGCAGAAATAGTTAGTCAGGGGTTTGCTGTATCGGTTATAAACCTCTTCAAATGCCCGGCTATCTCCATTTGCTGCAAGTTGCATCAAAACTTCATCGGTACTATGTTTATAGTTTTTACCGAATAATGCCATTTACTGTAGGTGCGCTTTTATAATTTATTGTTTATTTAAAAACAGTTTCAGTTGGTGTTCTTTACCTCCTGCTGCTGCTATTTTTATTGCTATTTCGCTTATTTCATTTGCTTTATTTGTTTGGTTAATTTTTTCATAATGTTCTTTCAATAAAATCATCATTGGCAGGTAATTATTATACAACTGAGCTTCACTGCTGCCATTGGTAACTTTTTTTATCCATTCTTTTTTAAAGTTGCTTTCCCAAATATGCATCAATGTGGTAAGGTTATCTATAGGTGTTTCGCTGTATTTAAACGCCAAACCGGTAAGAAATAATTGTTGGGTAAGGGATTTAAGAATTTCGGGAGATACAGTATTGGCAAAATATACAGGCTGATGACTTTTTGAAGCAATTTCCTTTAAAAAAGCTGCTTTGCCCGAAGCAGGAGTTGAATTTACATTTATTCCTAACTCCGATAATTTAGTTTTTCTGTAAGAGTCTTTTTCTAATAAATCAAGATATAAAATCGTAACATCGCTGCGCGTATGCTTAAGGTACTGGAGTATCCAGGCAGGATAGGTATCGTATTCGCCATGTGTAATCAAAATGGCGTTTTTATCCAATGACTGAAGCATATTATATGCATACTCCATAACAGCGGGACTAAACTCATTACTGTTATAAAGTTTTTTACAAAATTCTGATTTTTTTGCAATGTTTCCGGTTAACTCATAATACGCAATAAATTGGTTATAAAGCTCAACATATCCGGGATTAAGTTCATAAGCCTTTTGCAGGTGAAAAAATAAATTAACATCATGGTTTCCGTTAAGGTATTTAATATAATGGTATTCGTAAGAATCGGGCACGGTTTTCTCCATTTGCATCACGATATTATCTAATTTTTTTTGTTGCTCAGGCTTGATATCGTTGGAGGTTTTTGTATAATAAGAAAAGCGTTCGGCTTTATAATAATTTTGCCAGGCCGCTGCATTTTTGGGTTGAGTTAACAGTTGCTGTTCGTAGTTTTTACTAATCTTGCGGTAGTTATCTGTGCCCAAATGTTTACGCGCTGGATCGGTTATTTGCAGTGGGTTAGCATTATTTTCGATGGCCGGGCTTAATGGGTTTGTATTTTTCTCTTTTCCGGACTGGGCATATACTACCTGTATGCTGCTGCAATATAAGAGAAGCAAGGCGCTTACCTTGGATAAATCGGTACAAACGGACTTATAAAGTTTAATAAATTTCATAATGGCTAACTTTATACCTGCCTGTACAAATATAATTATAAATGGTTCAATGCAGGGTACATATTCTATGCAGAGAAAAATAATAATCTCTCATCTGATAGTAATAGTTTGTGTATTGTTTAATTTACATTAATTTAGCAAAAAACATTTTAAAATGTTAAAAAGCAAAAAATTCTGGAAAAGGTTTTTTATCTATACTTTTTTAACGCCCTTATTGCTGTTTTTTCTGTCAGTTGGTTTGGTTTACTGGCAACAAGACAACATCAGAAAAGAATTAATAAACACCTTAAACGAAGATTTTAAAGGATATGTAGAGCTTGGCGATAGTCATGTTTCGCTTTTTGCCAATTTTCCCTACATATCTATAGACCTTGAAAATCTTAAGATATACGAAGATAAGGCAAAATCAAATCCGCCTATTTTAGCCATTCATGATGCCTATCTGGGTTTTAATGTTTGGACACTTATAACCGGAAATTTTGAAATAAAAACCATCAAATTAGAAAACGGACATATAGACTTAGTGCAACACCCTAATGGCGAACTTAATTTAATAAATGCCCTCTCATCAGAGAAAAAAATTGAAAATCCGGAGGAAGAATTTCACATGGATATTAAATCCATTAAACTTAATAATGTAGATATAACTAAGTTAAATGAAGCAAATAATATTAAAATTGAAGCTTATGTAAATAACGCGCAATGCAAATTTAAAACATCCAAGAATCATTTGATGATTGGCTTAAACAGTAAGTTTTTACTGAATGTAATTGAATCCGGTGATACTACTTTTTTTAAACACAAACATTTTGAAATTGAAACAGAAATTGATCTTGATAAAACAACCCATCTGCTAACCATACAACCCTCAGAAATTATTTTAGAGCACGCCTTGTTTAAAATGGAAGGAACTGTTGATATAGATGATGATGCCAACATGGATATTAAATTTCATGGCAATAAACCCAATTTTGATTTGTTGATGGCTTTTGCTCCCGAAGAAATTATACCGGTATTGAAAAAGTACGACCAGAAAGGAAAAATATTTTTTGAAGCTACTGTAAAAGGAAAATCACTTAACGGCCATCAACCCCTCGTTAATGCTGAATTTGGATGTGAAAATGCATTTTTTAAAAATAATGACTCTAATAAAAAATTAGATGAATTATATTTTAAAGGTCGTTTCACCAACGGAGAAAAACGCACAACCGAAAGCATGGAGTTTTCGCTGATGGATTTCTCGGCCAAGCCCGAAGCCGGGACTTTTACCGGTTATCTGATTGTAAAAAATTTTAACTCACCGGAAATTGACATGAGAATTAAATCAGATTTTGACCTGGATTTTTTGTCTAAATTTCTTAATCTTACAACCCTCAAAGATTTAAAAGGATATGTGTCTTTAACCATGAATTTTCATGATATTATTGATTTAAACTATCCCGAACGCGCCATAGAAAAATTAAACGAATCGTATTTTACCGAACTGGTTGTTACCAATCTGAGCTTTCGCTCACCCGATTTTCATTTACCCTTTAATAAAATTAACCTGAAAGCTACCATGGATGGCCATGAAGCGAAAATTGAATACTTTAAAGCTAAAATCGGAGATTCGGATATAGATGCACACGGAAGCATCAGCGATTTACCCGCTATTTTGCACCACACCAATATTCCCGTAAAAACTACACTCAATATAAAATCCGATTTACTCGACTTGTTTCAATTAACCGATAATAAAAAACCTGACAACATACCATTTGATGAACAAATAAAAAATTTAAGTTTAAAGCTTTCATTTACCAGCAGCGCTAAGGCATTTACCGAATCGCCAACCTTACCCACAGGCGAATTTTTTATAGAAGATTTATATGCTAAACTCAAACATTATCCTCATACATTACACGATTTTCATGCTGATATTTTTATTGACGAACACGACTTTAGAATCATTGATTTTACCGGAGTAATAGATAAAAGTGATTTTCATGTTTCCGGTAAATTAAGAAATTACGATTTATGGTTTCAAAATAATCCTTATGGCGATACAAAAATAGAATTTAGTATAAACTCTAAATTACTGCAACTGCAAGATTTATTTGCTTACGGTGGCGAAAACTATGTGCCCGAAGATTATCGTCATGAAGAATTTAAAAACCTGAAATTTTCGGCCCATGCCGATTTGCATTTTAAAGACTCCCTATATTCATCAGACCTGTATATAGATGATTTTTCGGCTTTGATGAAAATTCACCCCATGAAAATGGAAAATTTTTCGGGGCGTGTGCATTATGAAAACGAACATTTACTGGTAGAAAATTTTTCGGGTAAGCTGGGTAAAAGCAAAATTCTTGCTAATCTGCAATTTTATACGGGCAAAAATAAAGCACTTAAGAAAAAAGACAACTATCTGCATCTTAAATCTCCGCGCTTAGACTTTGATGAATTGTTTAACTACAATCCGCCACCTGCCTCAAAAAGCAACACACCCGTTGACCACGAAAATGTTTTTAATATATATGATTTACCTTTTACAGACATGTTGTTTACTATGGATGTAGAACATCTGAATTATCACAAATATTTAATACATAGCTTTTATTCCAAACTGCGCACAAGCGAAAACCATTACATCTATATAGACACCATGCGCTTAGAAGCTGCGGGAGGTAAAATATCTCTTAGCGGGTATTTAAATGGTTCCGACAGAAACAAAATATATTTCAGCCCCCATATGCATTTGCATAAAATAAACTTAGATAAGCTGATGTTTAAATTTGATAATCTTGGTCAGGACTATTTGGTATCGGATAATCTACAGGGCAAGCTTTCGGGTAAAATCACCGGGAACATACATCTGCATGCAGATTTAGTTCCTGTAATAAACGACTCGGAAATACATTTAGATATAGAAGTTACCGAAGGAAAATTATTAAACTTTAAACCCATGCAAGCATTAAGCGACTATTTTAAAGATAAAAATCTGAACAAAATTTTATTCGACACTCTGAAAAACCATATTGACATGAAAAACGGCACCATGAACATACCTAATATGGTGATAAATTCATCGCTTGGGTTTATAGAAATGTCCGGTAAACAAGATATGAGTTTAAACATGGAGTACTACTTTAAAATACCCGTAAAATTAGTTACAGAAGTTGCCAGGCAAAAATTGTTTGGAGACAAAAAAGAAGAAGAAATAGACCCCGAACGCGAAGATGAAATAATATATAAAAACGAACATAAAAAAGTGCGCTACATATATCTTAAATTAAAAGGAAATGAAAATGGTTATAATATTTCGTTGGGGAAAGAAAAAAATGCAAAATAAAAATGCTTTGCGTAATGTTAGATTTATAATAAAAACAGTCGTTTTACCATAAAATACCCTTACAAAAAGTTAGCTAAATTATTTTAACTTTGTGCCTAAATAAACAGAAAAATTATGGGATGTGCAAGTTGTTCTAAAGGAGGAGGCGTAATACCCGCAGGTTGTGGCAACAAGGGGCATTGCAGTTCCGGTGGCTGCGGCAAAATGGATGTATTTGATTGGCTTACAAACATTGATTTACCCGAATATACAAATGCCTTTGATATTGTAGAAGTAAGATTTAAAAACGGTCGTAAAGGCTTTTATAAAAATGTAAACAAACTACCCTTATACACAGGTGATGCGGTTTCGGTAGAAGCCTCTCCGGGTTATGATGTTGGCATAGTTACACTCACTGGCGAATTGGTAAAACTGCAAATGCAAAAAAAATCAATCGGGTTTGACTCGGCCGAAATAAAAAAAGTATATCGAAAAGCTAAAAAAGAAGAAATAGAAAAATGGAAGCAGGCACGTGCACTCGAAGATAAAACCATGCATCGGGCACGTACCCTGGCCCTTAACCTGGGACTTGAAATGAAAATAAGCGATGTAGAATACCAGGGCGATAAAACCAAAGCCACCTTTTATTACACAGCAGAAGGCAGAGTAGATTTCAGAGAACTGATAAAAGTAATGGCCGAAGAATTTAAAGTAAAAATAGAAATGCGCCAGATTGGCGCCCGGCAAGAAGCGGGAAGATTAGGCGGTATTGGCTCCTGCGGAAGAGAACTTTGTTGCTCCACCTGGTTACACGATTTTAGAACCGTATCTACCGGAGCAGCACGCTATCAACAACTTTCCATTAACCCGCAAAAGCTAGCCGGCCAATGCGGCAAATTAAAATGCTGCCTTAACTACGAGTTAGACATGTATGTAGAAGCTTTTAAAGATTTCCCGGATAGCGAAATTAAACTGCAAACACAAAAAGGCACGGCCATACATCAAAAAACAGATGTTTTTAAAAAAACCATGTGGTATAGCCTGCAAGGTGAATTGGTTTCAGATTTTATACCGCTTACCATAGATAAAGTAAAAAAAATTATTGAATTAAACAATCAAGGCATCATCCCGGAAAGCCTGGATGCTTTTGCCATACCTGAAGATAACAAAACAGCCAAATTACCCGATTTTAAAAACGTAGTAGGGCAAGACAGCCTTACCCGATTTGATAAAAACAAAAAACAAAAAAATAAAACAAATAAAAATCGTCATCATAAAAACAAACATAACCGTAAGCAAAAATAATTTTACTCTGCCATGATTTTATATAAACGGTTTATAGGCTTTTTATCAATCAGCACGCTGTGTATGGCCTGTAGCCCTGATTATTTTTTTAACGAAGATAAAGCCATAGAAGGCAACATATGGAAAATCAATCAAAAAATAACTTTTGATAAAGATATAAACGACACCATTGGCAAATATAATTTTTATTTAAATCTGCGAACCACCACCTCTTACGAATACAGTAATTTATATATATTTTTTGAAACAGAATTTCCTGACGGCAGACATTCAAAAGACACCATCGAATGTCCCTTGGCTGCTGAAGACGGAACATGGTTAGGAAAAACAAGCGGCAGTTTAATTGAAAATAAAATACTCTTTAAAACGCGTGTAATTTTTCCGGTTGCAGGCAACTATAAATTCTCTATACAACATGCCATGCGCAACGATAATCTGGAAGAAATAACCGATGTAGGTTTATGTATTGAAAAAATTAAATAATATGCCCAAAGCAACCAACCAAATATCATTAAGTAAAAAAACACAAAACCGTATATTAATACTACTCTGGCTTATTATTACCGGTCCGGTATTAGGGTTAATGCTGATGATACTGATTGTTTCGTTTGATGATTTACCCACTCTGGAACAATTAGAAAATCCTGTAAGTAATCTGGCCAGCGAAATTATATCAAGCGACAATCAGATTCTCGGTAAATATTACGAGCAAAACCGAACCAATGTAGAGTACAACCAAATATCACCCTATGTTATTGATTGTTTAATTGCCACCGAAGACGAGCGATTTTACAATCATTCGGGGGTAGATGTCGAAGCTATTTTTCGGGTAGCGAAAGGTGTTATCAGCAGCAACACCTCGCAAGGTGGCGGAAGCACCTTATCCCAACAATTATCCAAAATGCTATTTCCACGCGAAAAAATGAACACCTGGCAAATGGTAAAACGTAAATTTAAAGAATGGATCATCTCTACCCGCATAGAAAAATCATATACCAAAGAAGAAATACTGACCATGTATCTGAATCAATTTGATTTTTTATACAATGCCGTTGGCATACATTCGGCAGCCCGCGTATATTTTAACACTACCCCCGATTCACTTAAACTCGAACAAGCCGCCATGCTGGTTGGTATGGCAAAAAATCCCTCTATGTATAACCCGCTTAAGTTCGAAGAAAATGCAATTAAACGCAGAGAAGTGGTTTTAAAACAATTATTAAAAAATAATAATAACCCACACATAAAAACAAAAATAAACAGACAACAATATGATTCTTTACGCCTATTGCCATTAGCCATTAACTACCAAAAAGTTGACCATCAGGAAGGGTTGGCCCCTTATTTCAGAGAAGTATTAAGAACAGAAATAACTCAACTACTCAACGAAAAAAATGAAAACGGTGAATATAAAATAAGAAAAAAAGACGGTTCGAAATACGATGTTTATAAAGATGGTTTAAAAATTTATACCACCATTGATACCCGCATGCAAAAATATGCTGAATGGGCTGTTGAAGAACATCTGAAAAAAGAATTACAAAAAGAGTTTGACAAAGATCATAAACGTTTTGACAAAAACGGCCAACCCAAACCTAACTGGCCATTTGTTACAAATTATAAAATTACGCAGGAAAAAGTAGACGAAGTAATGAATGCCGCTATAAAAAGAAGCGACAGATACCTGGTGATGAGCGGTAAAAAATGTGGCAAATGCGAGCGCAACAAAGACTATATCAAAAAAGAAAAAGGCAATTATGTATGCACCTATTGCAAACACGAAACAAAAATATACACACAAGACGAAATTGATAAAATAATGCATACCCCAACTAAAATGCGTGTGTTTAGCTGGTACAAAAAAGGTTATGAATTTGATACACTTATGTCGCCTGTAGATTCTATCAGGTATTACAAGAGCTTTTTACTATCGGGGTTAATATCAATGGATCCTAAAACCGGTTTTGTAAAAGCCTGGGTAGGAGGCCCATACTTTAAGCATTTTAAATTAGACCATGTAAAACAAACCCGCAGGCAAGTAGGCTCAACCTTTAAACCTTTTGTTTATGCAGCCGCTTTTCGCGATCGTTTATTTACACCTTGCTCTGAAGCGCCCAATATTGAATATTGCATTGAAGTGCCACACACCGCCAAAACAACAAAACCCTGGTGCCCTAAAAATCCCGGAGTTGCTTACACAGGAGAACAAGTACCTTTATACTATGCTTTAGCTGCGTCATGGAATAACATTACCGCTTATATTATTAAACATGAAAAACCGGCTACAGTAGTAAAAATGCTCGAAAATATGGGCATACCCAAAGGCTACCTGCCCCCGGTGCCCTCTATTTGTTTAGGAGCTTGCGAACTTTCTGTTTACGAAATGACCGGTGCACAAAGCTCTTTTGCCAACAAAGGAGTATATATTAAACCCATTTATTTTACACGCATCGAAGATAAAAACGGCAATGTAATTTATGACGTTGAACCCGAAATGAGCGAAGCCATGGATGAAGAAACAGCCTATATGATGCTACAGATTATGAAAGGAGTAACATCGGGAGTTGTGAATCCTCACAATGGTAAAGCTGCCGGCACCGCCACACGCATCAGAAGCAACAAACCCTATGGCAATATTAAAGCACCCATAGCCGGAAAAACCGGTACAACAAACGACCAAAGTGATGGATGGTTTATTGGTATTACCCCTGATTTGGTTACCGGTGTATGGGTAGGATGCGAAGACATGATTGTGCGTTTCAGCACAACCAATTTAGGACAAGGCGCTAATATGGCGCTGCCTATTTGGGGCTATTACATGAATAAGGTTTATGCCGATAAATCACTGAAAATATCACAAAGTGATTTCGAAGCCCCTGAAGGAAATTCGTTTGATTTTGCCCGATGCAAAGATTTTAAAACCGGAGGACTTGATTTAATAAAATTAGGGAAAATTGACGAATTTGAAAATTTAATAGGTACTGACGAAGAAGATGAATCGCAATAATTTATTAATATGAATAAAGTAGTTTTAAATGCAGATGAAGCCATTAAAGACATCCCCGATGGCGCCATTTTGGGCTTAGGCGGATTTGGTCTTTGCGGTATACCCGAAAATTGTATAACGGCACTGGTAAAAAAAGGCATTAAAAATCTTACCTGTATCTCTAACAATGCCGGTGTTGACGATTTTGGTATTGGCCTGATGCTGCAAAAAAAACAAGTTAAAAAAATGATTTCTTCCTATGTAGGAGAAAATGCCGAATTTGAAAGACAACTGCTATCGGGTGAGCTGGAAGTAGATTTAATTCCTCAGGGCACCTTAGCCACCCGTCTGCTGGCAGCCGGTTATGGCATGCCCGCAATTTTTACGCCCGCAGGAGTGGGTACCGAAGTAGCACAAGGCAAAGAAATACGTAAATTCAAATTCAACGGAACAGAAAAACATTACTTACTGGAATATGCCTTCGAAATTGATTTTTCGATTGTTAAAGCCTGGAAAGGCGATACACACGGAAATTTAATTTTCAGAAAAACCTCGCGTAATTTTAATCCCTTGGTTGCCATGGCCGGAAAAATTACCATTGCCGAAGTAGAACAACTGGTTCCTGCCGGTGAATTAGACCCCGACCACATACACTTACCCGGAATTTATGTACATCGCATCTTTGAAGGTAAAAACTACGAAAAAAGAATAGAGCAAAGAACAGTAATTAAAAGGTAATTGCTTTTTGTTGTACTTAAAATTAATACGCTTATTTAAAAAAACTTTTTTACAAGAGTTATTAATTTTATTTCTCTACATTTTTATCATAAATAATTTTTTGGGAAACTCAACCGAAATTATTCGGGCTGACGGTGCCGGATATTACGATTATTTGAAAAGTATATTTTACCACAAAGATTTTATCAGATATAATAAACCCATAATTTCTAATCCTGAGTTATACCACAGAATTTCAAATGAACCTTTAACCGGCAGTTACATTGAAACGAACAATTATATGGTTAATAAGTATCCTCCGGGCACAGCCCTGCTTATTGCACCTTTTTTTATGTATGGATATTTTACCGTAATACCCGAAAACAATTTTAATGACGGATACCAAAAAGAATTTCATAAACTTGTGTTTTATGCAGCGTTGTTCTATCTTTTTATCGCTTTAATCTATGCTAAAAAATTGCTCCGTCTGTTTAACATCCATGAAATAAACATCTTTATTATTCAGGCAGCTGTAATTTTTACTACTTCTATTACTCATTATGCGCATGCCGAAGCATCATATAGTCATATTTATTCTTTTTTTGCAATTACTGCCTTTCTGTATTATTGTAAAAAATATTTTACTACCAATAAGTTAAACTACCTGGCAGGTGCAGCCATATTTTTAGGGTTAATTATCTTAATCAGAAACATCAATGTATTAATTGTCTTTTTTACTCCTTTTTTAGCGGGCACTTTAAATAATTACTTGTCCGGCTTGCGTAACATATTTGTTAAACCTAAAAATATTTGCATTGTATTTATCTGTTTTTCTCCTTTTGTGTTTATACAAATTCTTGCCTGGTATTTACAATCGGGGCAATGGATATTGTATTCTTACGGAAAGGAAGGATTTGATTTTACCAACCCGCATTTTACAGATATTTTATTTAGTTATCAAAAAGGCTTATTTATTTACCATCCGGTGTTATTACTTTCTTTTATCGGATTAACCCCCTTTTTTCGTCAAAAAAGATATTTTACTATTAGCATATGGCTGTTGTTTTTTGTTATGCTTACATATATCCTTTCAAGCTGGTGGATATGGACTTACGGCTGCAGTTTTGGGCAGCGTGTATATGTTGACTTCCTGATGGTATTTTTTATACCCATTGCAGTTAGTTTAAATGAGTTTACATTTAGTAAATATTTTTTATCTGCATTGATGCTTATTTTTTCTTATATCAATGTGGTACAAACTTACCAGTACAAAGAATATATTTTACATTGGGAACAAATGGATAAAGAAAAATACTGGAAAGTATTTTTAAAAACCCATCCAAAATATGCAGGACTGGTTTGGAGGGATAAAAACATTCCCTATCAACAGCTTTACACACACACTTACCATAACGAATACAACCTTACACCTTACAACACACATATACTGATGGATACTTTAATTACCGATAGCATATTGATAAATACATACAATGCCATATTAGTTGGTTTTTATAACCCCATTGTCGAAGACGACAACAGCAAAATAACTTTAGAAATAAGGCAGGCAGGTAATAAGGATTTACTTTACTGGCATCAGGTGTATATCACCCATTTTGAAAATGAAGGATTTAACAAAATGCAAAAAGCATCCTATTTATTTAAACTTCAAAATATAGCTTTAAATACACCTCACCAAATAATTCTGTCAATAATGACTGATGAAAAAAATACGGTAATTAAAAATTTAAGTATAGATTATGTAAAAATTTAAAAAGCACTAACTTTACAACAACTTTTTTCAGCTATGGCATTAGATAAAAATCAAATTGCACAACGAATCGCAAAAGAAGTAAGAGACGGGTATTATGTAAACCTGGGAATAGGCATTCCTACTTTGGTCGCCAATTATATTCCTAAGGGCATCCATGTTGTTTTACAATCAGAAAACGGTTTGCTGGGCATTGGTCCATTTCCTTACGAAGGCGAAGAAGACCCCGACTTGATTAATGCCGGTAAACAAACGATCACCACTGTTCCCGGTTCGGCATTTTTTGATTCGGCTATGAGTTTTGGAATGATTAGAGCCGGAAAAGTAGATTTAACCATATTGGGAGCTATGGAGGTTAGCGAAAACGGTGATATTGCTAACTGGAAAATTCCCGGCAAAATGGTAAAAGGCATGGGAGGAGCCATGGATTTGGTTGCTTCTGCAAAAAATATTATTGTTGCCATGCAGCATGTAAACCCTAAGGGCGAATCAAAACTCTTAAAAGCCTGTAAACTGCCCATTACCGGTTTGCGTTGTGTAAAAAAAATTGTTACCGAATTAGCTGTGCTCGATGTATTGCCCGAAGGAGGATTTAAACTATTGGAATTAGCACCGGGTGTTACCGTTGATGAAGTAAAAGCAAAAACCGAAGGAAAATTAATTGTTCCCGACAACATCAAAGAAATGAGCTTATAGCTATTGCGCTTTTTATTACACGATATTATTACTACTATTGCACTAAATAAATAATTACCATGAGTGCAATTAAAAGTTATATCGAAAAAAATCAAGACAGATTTTTAAATGAGCTTTGCGATTTATTGAAAATTCCATCCGTTAGTGCCGACCCAAAATATAAACAAGATGTTTTAAACATGGCTCAGGCACTAAAAAATAAACTTATTGATGCAGGTGCTGATAATGTAGAAATATGCCCTACAGCCGGTTATCCCATTGTTTACGGAGAAAAAATTATTGATCCCAAACTGCCAACCATCTTAATTTATGGCCATTATGATGTTCAACCGGCCGACCCCTTTGAACTATGGACTTCGCCTCCGTTTGAACCGGTTATCAAAAACAATAAAATATATGCACGGGGTGCCTGCGATGACAAAGGACAAATGTATATGCATGTTAAAGCATTTGAAACCATGATGAATACCAATAGCCTGGCCTGTAATATAAAATTTATGATTGAAGGCGAAGAAGAAGTAGGTTCTGACAATCTGGCTCCCTTTATAAAAAACAACAAAGAAAAATTAAAAGCAGATATTATTCTGATTTCCGATACAGCCATGATTGCAAACGACATACCCTCAATAGATACAGGATTGCGCGGATTAAGTTATCTCGAAGTTGAAGTTACCGGCCCTAATCGCGACCTGCACTCGGGAGTATATGGCGGTGCCGTTGCCAATCCCATAAACATACTGGCTAAAATGATTGCATCGTTGCATGATGAAAATAATCGAATTACCATACCCGGTTTTTATGATGATGTAATTGAACTTAGCCCGGCCGAAAGAAATGAACTTAATAAAGCGCCCTTTGATATGGAAGCATACAAAAATGACCTGGAAATAAATGATATTTGGGGAGAAAAAGGATACACCACCATCGAACGAACAGGTATCAGACCAACCTTGGATGTAAATGGTATTTGGGGAGGTTATATTGGCGAAGGTGCAAAAACCGTTTTACCGTCAAAAGCTTTTGCAAAAATTTCAATGCGTTTAGTACCAAATCAAAATACCAATAAAATAACCCAACTGTTTAAAAAACATTTTGAAAGCATTGCGCCTAAATCAGTCAAAGTAACCGTAAAACCTCATCACGGTGGCAATCCTGTAGTTATTTCTACAAAGTCTGTCGCTTTTCAGGCGGCCGAAAAAGCTTTAACCGAATCTTTCGGTAAAAAACCTGTTTATACCCGAGGCGGTGGTAGCATCCCTATTGTTTCACTATTTAAAACAGAATTAGGTCTTGATTCTATTTTGATGGGCTTTGGTTTAGATACCGATGCCATACATTCGCCAAACGAACATTACGGTGTGTTTAATTATTTAAAAGGCATAGAAACCATCCCCTTATTCCATAAATATTTTGCCGAATTAAATGCTCAACACTAATCTTGTATTCTTTTTACTGTTAATTACTTTTCTTGCTTCGGGTTGTATTACTTATAATGAAGTAGAAATGCATCAAATTAACAGCGTTCGTGTAAATGAATTTGGCAAAGGAAATATGGTTTTTGTTTTCAACGTAAAACTCGAAAATCCTAACAAGTATAATATAAAAGTAAAAAGTGCCGACCTGAAACTGTATATCGGCTCTGCAGATGCAGGTAATGCTTTGTTGATGGATAAACTGGTACTTAGAAAAAAAAGCCTGAATGATTATGACCTGCGCATAGAAACAAATACCAAACAAATTACCAAAGCCTTAGCCGGCTCAGCTCTCAATATTTTAATAAACAAAAATGTGCCCGTGAAGGTAAAAGGCTATATAAAAGCTAAAGTATTTATTTTCGGGAAAAAATTTCCGGTTGAGTTTAAAGAAAATGTTGATATAAAAGATTTGCCCCGTATTGGTCATTAATCTGCATAATGTACAATGAATCAAATATCCAAACGAGTTATTCTGATATATATTTGTGCATACCCATACATTAAGCATTTGTAGCCTCGACAGGAATCGAACCTGTATCTGGAGTTTAGGAAACTCTTATTCTATCCATTGAACTACGAGGCCTTTTTCATGCAAATATAGAGTAAAGCCCTCTATTCTGTAGAAAATTTTTACTGCTTCTCTTCAACCGTAAATCTGACAATATAACAAAGCCGATTTACTCAATGACCTGCTTAAAGCGGGGTAAATTATATTTTCGTAAAAATACGATTTGTTGACGCTTAGATGTCAGTGTAATTCCCTAAAGAAAGAGTCCAATCGTAATAGGAAAAAGACAGAGAAGGTTTTGCATCCTGCGGTATGATACCAAAGTCTTTTAAAATTTTCAGCACTCCTTTTTTTCCGCCAAAATCGGCCCTAAACCAACTGCACAACGAAGTTACTTCTGCTTTGTTATCTTTATAAACAGTAGTTTCTTTTAAATATATTTCGGCAGCTTTTTGCAATTGCTCATTGCACCGACTTCCATCCAAAACAGGAATACGCGGACAACTCTTGGCACCACAATTTAAAGTAAAATGTACCCGCCAATCTACCTTACTCACTCTGAAAGTTTTTTCGATTTTACTTTTTTTAATTTTATTGAGATATCCCCACGATAATTTGTTTTTTGAGCGTCTGATAATACCATGCTCTATCATATCTAAACTTAGCAACTTTCCTCCCAGCAAAATTTGTTTGCTCTTAAAAAAAGTTCCGCGATTATTAAACTTTTCAGGGTTTTTACTTAAAATGTATTGTACAAAACCATTGTATATATTTATCCAAAATGCTTTTCGTTTATCATCATTGTTCAGTTCGGCAGCTAAGCTTGTTAAATTAATTTTAGCAATGCTGTCAACCAAATTATCAACCGGTTTATTTTCTTTCAATCCCGATAAAAACCGCATGGATAAATTAACATATCCGCTTGGTTGTGTAAATGAATGGCCATTAAAAATTATTATAAAAAAGAGTGTAAAAAAAATTTTTGTCATATCTATCAAATATTTGTAATAAGAATATGCGTTTTACGGAATTTGTTAATAAAAAACCTAATTACAAATATACAATTTAAAAGGCTTCTCCAACCGTAAAATAAAATCCTGTTGAATTTTTACCTACACCAAAATCAAGTCGCAGATTTATTTTATCATTTTTATTAAGCGCAAAGCGCAAGCCCGCACCTCCATTCAGGTAAGTATATTTAATTTGCATACTGCTGATGGTTGGGCTTACCCACGATACACCGGTAAATATTACAGCCCCCAATCGTTTATAAAAAGTGTGGCGATATTCACTTTGAATCATAACAAGATTATTGTCGCGAAATCGTCCTTCGTAATATCCGCGCATTTTTTTTGTGCCTCCTACCATGGCCAAATGTGTAAATGGTGCTGTACCGGTAATATTAACGGCATACAAGTTAAATGCAAACACATTTTGTTTACCCGAAGGCAAGTAATAAGACGCATCCAAAGTAAAACGGTTATAATCAAAACTACTTCCGGTAAACTTCTTTTCAGTATAATAAAAAAACTCGGCTAATAGTCCTTTTCGGGGATAAAAAACATGGTCGCGGCTATCATAATTTATTACAGGGCCAATGCCGGATACTGTTCCGCCATCACTTCCGGCAATGGTTTTAGCAATTAACTCTCCGCTAACATCCAATGGTCGGATGCTGAGTTTATCATAAGCGTATTTTATACCCGCTAAAAAATTCTTACCCCATTTTTTTAATGCACTTAATCTTATCCTGGCAAACTCTGCTTCATACATTTCTTTACTACCTGCCTGATTAAAATTACCTATACCATAGTAATAATAATTGTAAAGATAATAACCTAACTCACCGTATATACTGTATGTAAAATTACGGGGATAAAACTGAAAAGGTAAATATGCCAGAATTTGATTAAGCTGGGTATAGGCCATACCTATATTTACCGAAGATTTACGGGCGCCCAATGTGTCGGTTTTAAAATTAAATGAACTTACCCCTGCCACTCCACCGCCCCATTTACTCTCAGGGCTGTAAAAAATTACCGGCAAGGCTTTAAAACTTATTTTTTTGGGTGCACGTAAGCTATCCTGTGCCAATAGATTTTTATTGCAGAACATGATAAATATGGTGTAGAAAAATATTTTTTTAAAATACACTTATTTAAATAATATAAAATTATTAAGAATATACAAAAATATTGTATTTTAGTTTGCGTTTTATGATTAAAAATACACAAAGCCAAAATTTGAATCCCGAAATAAGCATCATTATACCTACATTTAATGAAGAATCTAATATTGTTGATTGTTTAATACATTTAAAATCCAAGTCTTTATTCATCAAAGAAATTATAGTTGCTGACGGGGGCAGCCTGGATAAAACAACCGAACTTGCCCAACAACACGGTGCAAAGGTTATAAACTGCAAAATATGTTCTCGTGCAGCACAAATGAATATGGCTGCAGAGTTATCTACAGGCAATATCTTATACTTTGTACATGCCGACACTAAACCTCCTCTAAGTTTTCCGGATGATATCGTTCATGCACTTAAAATGGGCTATAAGCTTGGCGGTTACCGTCAAAAATTTGATAAAAATACATTTACATTAAAATACAATGCATTTTTTTCGAGGTTTAATTTTCTTTTTTGCAGAGGTGGCGACCAAAGTATATTTATTGACAAAAAATTATTTCAATCTTTAGGCGGATACAATACTGATTATGTGATTATGGAAGAATACGACCTTTTACGAAGAGCAAGAAAAAACCATAAATTTTATCTTTTTCCCAAGGCCACTTTGGTATCGTCAAGAAAATATAACAACAACACGATTTTTAGGGTAAATTGGGCAAATGCAAAAGCCATGATTATGTTTTATTACCGCATACAGCCCAAAAAAATTAAAGCCATGTATCAAAAATCTTTAAAGCCTTATTAATTTGCTTGTTTTTATACCTTTGCGTTTCTATAAACCATGAAGTTTTTCAGATATTGTTTGTTCCCTTTTTCTTTGCTGTTTTTACTGCTTAGCGAATGTCGTAATTTTTTGTATCAAGTAAAAATTTTAAAAAGCAGCCGCTTTAACATTCCGGTTATCAGCGTTGGTAATTTATCCCTGGGCGGAACAGGTAAAACACCCCACGTTGCTTATTTAATTGCACTTTTAAAAAATTCTTTTCATGTAAGCGTACTTAGCAGAGGCTACGGGCGTAAAAGCAAAGGTTTTATATTATTGGATAATCCGCTTAGCGCAAAAGTTCATGGCGATGAACCTATGATTTATAAAAAAAATAACAATGAAATACCGGTGGCTGTGTGCGAGCAACGAGTAAAAGGCATACTGCAGCTTTTAACCGAAAAACCCCTTACCGATGCCGTATTGTTAGATGATGCCTATCAGCATCGTCCTCTCAAACCCGGATTAAATATTTTATTGTGTGATTATCATAACCCCTTTTTTTCCGACTTTATCGTTCCCGTTGGCAATCTCAGGGAACTTAGAAAAAACGCAAACCGTGCCGATTTGATTATTGTAAGTAAATGTCCCGAAAATTTAACACAAGAGGATAAAAATATTATTATCCATAAAATCAAAAAATACTCAATTGCTCCGGTATTTTTTTCAAGGATTGTATATGCAAATTTTTATCCTGTATTTAACAGTGATGTACTTACTGATGTGACCGATAAAAAAATTATTCTCATCACTGCCATTGCTCACCCAACGCCTTTTTACAATCATTTAAACACAAATAATCGTGTTATAAAACACTTTAAATTTTCCGACCATCATAACTTTAAAGAAAATGATATAAAACTAATCGCGCAAGAGTTCTCTAAAAACCCCGATGCAAAATTGATAACCACCGAAAAGGATGCCATGCGTTTTATAAGCCTGCCCGACAAACAAATTAATGAGTTAAAATCCTTGCCTTTTTATTATCAGACTATTAATGTTACCTTTGATGAAAAACAACCTGAATTTGATAAATTAATATTAGATTATGTTACAGCAACTGCAAGAGACTACCGCCTTCATACATACGAAAACGAAAATTATTCCTGAAACAGGGATAATATTGGGCACAGGTTTGGGTGGACTGGCAAAAGAAATTGAAACTGAAACCGAATTAACATATAAAGATATTCCTAACTTTCCGGTATCAACGGTTCAGGGGCACAGCGGCAAATTAATTTTTGGAAAATTAGCCGGTAAAAATGTAGTTGCCATGCAAGGGCGATTTCATTATTACGAAGGTTATACCATGCAACAGGTGGTATTTCCGGTGCGTATTATGAAAATGCTGGGCATTAAACAACTTTTTTTATCCAATGCCGCAGGTGGCATGAACCCTGCTTTCAGTATCGGTGAGATTATGCTCATTAACGACCACATCAATTTGTTTCCTTCAAATCCTTTAATTGGTAAAAACATAGATGAGTTAGGACCGCGCTTTCCGGATATGAGTGAGCCATACTGCCGGAAATTATTATCGCTGGCAAAAAAAATTGCCGAAAAAAATAATATTCAAGTGGCCGAAGGAGTATATGCCGGTTTAAGCGGTCCCACATTCGAAACTCCGGCTGAATATAAATATCTGCATTTTATTGGTGCGGATGCTGTTGGCATGAGCACCGTACCCGAAGTGATTGCAGCGCGACATATGAATATTCCCTGCTTTGCCGTTTCTATCATTACCGATTTAGGGGTACAAGGTAAAATAATTGAAACTACCCACGAAGAGGTACAAAAAATTGCCGCTCAAAGTGAACCTAAAATGACATTAATTATAAAAGAACTACTCAAGGCTGTTTAATCCAAAATTTTCATCCGCTATCGAATTTTTCGTAGGCTGATGCATGTGTGTAGATATGTGTGGGTAGCATTTGGGTTTAAAATGCATTTATCGAAATACCCACACTAAATATTTGAATATCTTCTCCTTTGCCTTTGATAAAGAGATTGCTTAATGGGTAATAAACAAATAAACCTAATCTGTCAATACCAAAATGAAGCATTAACCCATAACGCAAACGGTTTAATCCTTGAAACGAATAAAATTTAAATTTGCCCTCCTTGTTAATGGTTTTGTTATGATGATCAATAAGGTAACCGGCTTTGATACCAGGATAAAAAAACAAATTAGTGTTTTTATTGGTTCGCAAACGTAATTGAACAGGCAATTCAATATAATTAAAAACCTGTTTGTGTAATTTATATTCGTATGCCGCATCAAATGGCTTAATATAATATTGCTTGCTTCCTTGCAAATTTACCTGTGCTGTAATGGTACCGTTTATATATAAATGTTCTGAACAAAAACTTATTCCCCAGGCAAAACCCAGGGTGCTTTTTTTATTTAGGGGCACATCAAACATGCGCGTAAAATTAATACCCCAACTATACCACTGTTGTTTTATTCCTTGTGGCACTTGCATAAATCCGGGATGTATAATATCAACAAAATAACGATCTCTCCGTTTGGGGGCATCATCGCGGGCCGGAGAGAATATCCCTTCATAGGCCCTTTCTGCCGAATGTTGTGCAACAATCGAAGTCATCAGATAAAATACACTTAGCAGTATAAAATATTTTTTCAATCCCTTAATATTTTGTTTGTATGAATTTAATTACCGGCAAATACTGCATCGGGTTTTGCATATTGTTTGATGATTTGGGCTTATGGTTTAAATTATTGTGTAAAGATGCTATCTGCAAATCAATATACATCCCTTCTCTTTTTTTATATTTTATTACTATTGATAATTTGGGTTAATTTATTGCAAACTTACATAAATTTTAGGGTTTAGCATTAATTGCCATGGCTTTGTTGTATTTTTACCTGAAAATAATGTAATGACGGTTTTTTTAAGAATTATATTTTATTCTATTGCTTCGGGCTTATTTATTGTTTCGGTTTATGAAATATTAGATAAAACGCCTTTAATAAACGAAGCTTTGATAACTAACCTGTGTTATCTGTTAATTGTAATCTATTTTATTGATATTGTAAACAAAATGAGTGCTATTATTTTGTTTCGATTAAATAAAAACAACTACCTGTTTGTTGCTCCTCTTTCGGGAAAAATGCTGCAGTGGCAGCACACCATTACAATTATATCTTTGTTCACATCACTATTCTTTTCAATTGTATTTTATCATGCCGGGCATCTATTACCGGCCATGCTTTTTGCATTTGCATTTGCCGAAAAAACGGTTCTTTTACTTGTATCATTTTACATAAAAATATATCTGGTAGCCCTTAATGATAATTGCATTCTGATACAGCAAAACCGAATAAAAACTATATTTTTTAATGCTATCATAAATGTAGAACAGAAATACGGAGAATGGTTTTTTATTCTTAAAAATGGTAAGGTAATAAATATCAGGCAGGATATAGTTAAAGAACCCGAAAAAAATGTATTACAAAATTTATTAACCGAAAAATTATCAAAACGGGGCATCAGGCTAAATTAACTCATTGATTCTGCTTGTTTATTCAGTGTTTCCCATTCATTTATTTTTTCTTCTAATTTATTTTTTATCTCATTATACTCAGCGTAAATATCCTCAGAGGAAGTGTAATTTGTATCTGCAAGTTTTATTTCCAGTTGTTTAATAGCGGCTTCCAGTTGTTCAATCTCTGATTCGGTTTTGGCTATTTTACTTTGCAATTTCTTTTTTTCCCGTTCTGTATCGGTATTGGAATAATTGACCGATTTCTTCTCGGGTTGGGTTATGTCGCGTTTACTGTTTGTTTGTTCAAATTCTGCAATGCTCTTGCTTTTTTTATAGGCCAAAAACTCATCCACGCTCATGTGATGTACAGCTATTTGCCCGGCATGCAGCTCGTATATTCTGTTGGTAATACCTTGCAAAAAGTCTCTGTCGTGCGAAACCAGTAATAGTGTACCATCATATTTTATCAAAGCTTCTTTTAATACTTGTTTAGAAATTAAATCCAGGTGGTTGGTAGGCTCGTCCAGAATTAAAAAATTAACCGGTGAAAACATAAGTTTACAGAGTGCCAAACGGGTTTTTTCTCCTCCAGACAGCACTGATACTTTTTTATCTATATCATCATCCCGAAACAAAAAACAACCTAAAATATTCCTTATTTCACGTCTTATATCGCCTACGGCCACCTCATCAATCGTTTCATAAACTGTTTTGTTTTTATCTAACTTTTCTGCCTCGTCCTGTGCAAAATATCCTATTTTAATTTGATGTCCGGTATTTAGAATTCCCTCGTAATTTTCTTTGCCGGTAATAAGTTTGGTAAGTGTAGATTTACCGGCTCCGTTTTTGCCGAGCAATGCAATTTTTTCGCCCCGCGCAATGGTAAAATCTATGTTTTTAATTACTTCATTTTGGCCGTCATAAGATTTTCTTAAACCTTTTGCTTCGATAGTAACTTTGCCCGAATGTGGAGCCGGAGGGAAACGTATATGAATAGCTGTTTTTTCAAAATCATCTACTTCTATAATTTCTATTTTATCCAGTTTTTTGATAAGCGATTGTGCAAATGCTGCTTTACTGGCTTTAGCACGAAATTTATCTATCAGTATTTGTGTTTTTTCTATTTCTCTTTGCTGGTTTTTTTGTGCCGCTTTTTGCAACTCTATCTGCTCCCTGCGTTGTTCAATATATTTGCTGTAATTACATCTAAAATCGTAAGCTTTGCCATTACTAAGTTCTATGGTGCGGTTGGTAACATTATCTAAAAAGCGTTTATCGTGCGATATAAGTATAATGGCTCCCCCGTAATTGATTAAAAATTCTTCCAACCACTGAATAGATTCAATATCCAGGTGATTGGTAGGCTCGTCCAACAATAATATATCAGGGTTTTGCAGTAAAATTTTTGCTAATTCCACCCGCATTTTCCAACCCCCGCTAAATTCATGCATTTTGCGACTGAAATCACTGCGTATAAAACCTAAACCTAATAATATTTTTTCTGCCTTTTCTAAAGCGTTTTCAGCATCCAGTATGTTTAAGCGGTTGTGCGCATCACTTAAATCGTTTATCAATTGCATATACGATTCGCTTTCATAATCGCTGCGCTCGTTTAAACTTTTATTTATCTGCTCTATTTTTTCGTTCAGTAATTGTATTTCTTTGAGTGCCGATAGTGTTTCATCTATTACGGTAGCCTGTTCATTATGGCTCATTTCCTGAGGCAGGTATCCTACTACGGCATCTTTGGGCTTTGATACATTTCCTTCATCTGCCTGCTGAATACCTGCAAATAATTTTAACAGTGTACTTTTTCCCGCCCCGTTTTTTCCGGTTAAACCTACTCTGTCGGACTTATTAATTAAAAAGGATATACCATCATACAGCACCCTATCGGCAAAACGGATACTTACTTTATTTACTGAAAACATTTCGCAAAGTTAATCCCAAATTTGTCATTATAAACCCAAATTCAGCATTAGAAATTTGGATTTATTTCAAATTTTCCGCCAGAGGCGGACTGAGTGCTTTGGCAAAGGGGTGGGATTTGGCTTATCCGCCATCAGGCGTGCATTACGCATACTAATGCGTAATTGCGGCATAAACCCAAATTCAGTTTAAATAAAAAAGCCCCGTCTGATTACGGGGCTTTTTTATACAGTAAAAATGCTTTTTATAGATCCCACACATCGTGTTCAAACTCCATCATTTGCTTTTTAATTTTTTCTGATTCAAGCAATGCATCAACTCCTTGTGTGTAATCAATAATTTTTCTGTCGTATATATTCGATTCTTTTTTTATGTAGCTGTCAAACATGCGTTTCCAAAATAAATCATCGTACGACATGCGCTGCGCGTCATTTAATCTGTTAAATACAAAATGGTTTTGTAATATATAGCGTATCTCAGGAAAGTAAAACCACAAAAGCTGTTTTGTACCTACTACTTTTTTTGCTTTTGTAACCGGGTCAACCTCATAACGGTAAACTATAGGGCATATACCTATGATACGTACGTCCATTACCGAGCGTTGTTTATCAAAAAACCAGTCTTCTTTTAATTCCCAGGCCACCACATCTTGCGAAACTATAGAGTCGCATACTTTGGTGTCGGGGTTTATAACTAAATTACCTTGCGCGTCAATAGAGTCAATTCTGATACCTCCTTCTATAATCCGATAATAGGGTTCTCCTTCCGAACACTCATAAAGAATATTTTTCAGGGTAAATCTGTATATCGAATCCGAAATCGGATCAGGAGCATAAGGAATGGGGTATTTAAACATATCATCTTTATCGCTGATATTTTCTACCGTGTAAAGTTGGTATGGAGTAATTACTCCCGGTTCATAAACCAAATAGTAAAACAATAAATGCCAAAGCGATACCCTGTCTGATTTAGGCGTTAGCGGATAAAACAAGGGATAATTGATTTTTTGTCGGTTATCAATAATACGCCATATACGTTTTTCCCACATAACATCGGCTTCGCGCACATGTACCCATTGAATCATTTTTTTGGTGGGTATGTGTTCTTTTTGATAAAAACCATCCAATACACTTGATTGAGCATAGGGAGATGTAGGTTGAGCCTGAGTCATAAAGCCCATGCCTATAACCGATAATACAATACAAAATCGCTTTAACATAATTGTTTATTTTAGTTTATCACAAAACTCATTGAAGGTGCCTTCACCTGAGTAGCTGTTTTATTGTTTCGGCAATTAACCTGGGTGATGGTAATTACCGAGCCCGGTGTTAACTGACGCATAATTGCTTTAACATCTGAGGGTATGGCACTTCCCTGAACCGGTTTTTTAACCTGGTTACCATTTACGGTTGCCACAAAAGTCCAACTATTGATGGTAAAATCTGCTTTAATAGGCACGCTGGCATCATAACCGGCAGTTAATGAAGGTGCTCCTAACAATGCCGATTTAGATATGCTGGATTCTAAATTTGAGGTGGCTCCTAAAAACAAATTAGGGTTGGGCATCGGTCTTACACGAAATTCCATTTTACCTACTTGTTTACCCTCTGCATTTACAGATAGAGTTACTTTTTGACCTACTGACGACATAGGAGGTTTAACTAAATAAACTTTCATGCCTTCAAACTGGGTTTGTCCACCAACTCCGGGCCCTTGCAACGATACTTTATCAGGAGGGAAACCGGCAGCAGTAGCTTGAATTTTGTTGTCATATCCTGCGTACAACACATTCATTTCTACCGGAGAGATTACCCCCATCGGTTGGCCTACTTCGTATTTATACTCCCAGGGTATTTGACGAATCTCGCCTTTTACTTTTACACCTAAAGTTCCTTTCAACTCTTTTTCACCCGGTGAATCTGCTCGTATAGGAATGCTCCTTACTGCATTTTTACTTTCTCCACCGTTTAAAGAATAAGTAATTTGAGGCATGTCGGTAGAGTCGTATGCGGCAATCATTACGGTTACTTTCATAGAATCGCCCACATTAAGGTAACCTGTAGGTGCAAACACCATGGGTTCTATTTTATTTATTTTAATGATGGGTGATTCGAGTTTAGAATCAATTAAATTAAATGCCTGGTTTTGTGCTGTTCTGATGTCGGCACGTAATGCCGTAAACATGGCAGCAGCCCCAACTACCGGTGAATGGTCAAATAAACTGCCTATCCAGGTAGTTTCTTCACCATGTTCATAGGCTTTTTCAGGATAACTCAGCGTAAGGTAAATTTTTAACAGCTTATTGGTATCTTCGGGGTTGGCTGTTTTTAAAGCCTCTTTCAACTGAGTCCAGGTTGATGGGTCTTTGGGATTTACGTTTTCGGTAATTTTACTCGGGTCAAAAGAAAATTGCTTATTACCGTTTTTATAATCAGCCAATATCATTATAATACTATCTCTAACGCCAAACAATCTTTTTCTGATGTTTTGCCCGCGTTCGTTTGGTTGTTTGGGATTCTCCCCGATAAATAAATGTGTTGCCACATCATAATTATCTTTTGCGTCAATGGTATCCAAACTTCTCAATTTATAACGCTTAACACCCCCATCATCATATTCTACCAACATATCCTTTTTGTCAGCTTCTTTTAGCATTTCAGCGGCTTCTTTGATAAAGAAGTCATAGGCATTATCGCATATCTTTTTTATTTTCGAAGCTTTATCATACCAGGGTGCGGTGCTCTCTTTGGTTTCTTTGGTAGCCATCAGAGACTCCATTTTGGTAAAAATACCGTCAATATTAGCTTCAACTATTTTATTTGAATCTTCAATTTTATCATTTAACTTAACGAATGCTTTGATAATTTCCTTAGATACGTTAAGCGCAAGAAGAGCGGTAAGTACCAGGTACATCATACCAATCATCTTCTGTCTGGGTGTTTCCTTGCCACCTGCCATGTGTTTCTGTTTTTAAAGGTTATACATACATATATTTTACAGTAAACAGGTGTGATTAAACTCTCGCAGCCGTGTTAACATTCATAGCGGCAAGCATATTGCCGTATATGGTATTAAGTGCTGTTAAGTTACGCGAAAGTTCACTCATGGTTTCTTTGTAACGTTTAGTATCATCCACCGAATCGTGTAAGTTTTTCATTAATTGGTTAATGCCTTCGTACAATTGCGAAGTAGATTCTAAATGAGCGGAAGCACCTTTTAATTGCATTTCGTAAATGCTGTTCAGGTTGGCAAGATTGCTTGATAGTTTCATCATTTCTTCGCCAAACGAACGACCTTGTGCTTCAGAATTAGTTAATCCCATTACTGCTTCAGAAGCTTTGATATATGATTCTGTAAGCTGATTTACTTTGGTAGATGCCCCTTTCAGGCTGTCAACATATTCGTTGGTAGCTAAAGATGCGTTAGATACATCACCAATGGTATGGGTAGCATTGGTTAAGGAACGTAGTCCTTCGCCTAAACTTTGTATTAATTGAGGTTCAATTTTAGCTTCCTCAAGCATCTTGTCTAATTCTTCGGTAACCGAGGTTTTCTTTTTATGTTCAAGTTGAGCCTCTAAATCTTCATCTGAGTGTCCTAAAGCTAGTTCGGGGTAAACAAGTGTCCAATCCGGGTCTTCATGAATGGGTTCAAAGGCCGAGAAGAAGAAGATAACGGCTTCCGTTGAAAGCCCTGCCACCAACATTACACCTGCACCCGGCCAGTGCATAATTTTAAACATCGCGCCAACAATTACCACTGCCGCGCCAAATCCGTAAAGTTTTGCCATGAATTTTTTCCACGACTTACTACCTGGTCTGAATCCTTTAACTGGTTTTGCCATAATTAATTTGCTTTATTTGGTTTTACATTGTTTGATTTGCTTTTCCAAAAATTTGTAAAATGCATTTTTAAAAAGGAACACTTCTTACACTAAACCTTGTTAAATATCGCTGTCGGCATCGCGGCCTCCTCGACCTAAATACGACATTACACACCTGAATCCTACATAAGATTTGGCAGAATCCTGATACTCAAATGAACGGGAGCCTGTTTGTAAATAATAGGCAATGTCTTTCCAGGAACCTCCGCGAATTACTTTGCGTTTGTTCGAAGGAGAGTCATGGTCTAAAGCATGGTAAATATATTCCGGACTTAAATCGTGCATAAACTCGTATGCTGATTCATCATAAGCTGATTCGCACCATTCTGACACGTTACCGGCCATACAATATAAACCATAATCGTTGGGGTGGTAAGAGGTAACTTTTACGGTATAAAAACCACCGTCTTCCATATATCTGCCTCGCATTGGTTTAAAGTTTCCTAAGAAACAGCCTCGGGCATTACGGATATAAGGACCTCCCCATGGATACGGGCTGTGGTCTAAGTCGCCACGCGCTGCATATTCCCATTCGGCTTCGGTTGGCAAACGAAAATCCTGCACATATATATCACCATTCATTTCTAACCAGGAGTTGTAAAGTTGCGTTCTCCAAACGCACATAGCTTTTGCTTGTACCCAGGATACACCCACTACCGGATAATCATCATAAGCCGGATGCCAGAAATACATATTCGTCATAGGATCGTTGTACGAATAGGTAAAGTCTGAAATCCAGCACAAGGTATCGGGATATACATTAATCACTTCTTTAATGATGAATCGTGAGCGGTCTTCATGTCCACGGATAGCATTGTTTTGCCCCTTGCGGTTTCTGTAACCCATATCTAAATCACGACCGATAGGGTCGCCTGTAATGGGGTCGTTGGGATTTGCTAATTTTCGATGATCGGGATCATCGGGATTATCTTTGATATGATAGCGTCCTTTTTTGGCTGCTGCTTTAAGGTCTATCCAGTAATACTCAAATAAAAGTTTGCGCACGTCTATTTCGCGCCTTTTGTAAAAACGCTCGTGTTCGGGCAGGTACATTTCGGCCAAAATAGGCATATAGTTTTTATCGTACCAGCGCAAGCGTGCCGACCAGTTCAAATTCCATTCGCTGGGGTCTCTGGGGTCTCCGTTATCATCAAATGTTTCTTCCAAAAACTCTGCTTCAAAGTCTGCCGATAGTTTTCTGCGGGCAATCGAGTCGCGCACATAAAACACAAACTGGCGGTATTCGTTGTTAGATATTTCGGTATTATCCATGTAGAATGCCGGAATGGAAACTGTTTTGGTGCGGTTGTAATGCGCCCAGGGCACATCCTGGTCGCTGGCACCCAAGTTAACACTACCGGCCGGGATGTAAACCATTCCGTAGGGTGTTGCCTGATAAAATTTTGATCGTGGCTGTACCCCTATTAATTGCCCGTTACCGCCTCTGTTGCAAGCATAAAGCGTAACAGCAATAATACTGTAAAACATTAGTTTTTTCATGCTACCTCCTTTAATGTACTTACAACTATTTTTCACCTCCATGATAAGCTGCAAGTTTTATAATTTGCTTTTAACGGTTAATATTATTTTTAAGTTACACATTTTTACAAGAACCTCACTGTTTTAGTTACTGTACGGGTAGGTGGTTTTTGTAAATTGAAACAGTAATTAAGCATAATTTCGTGGCTTCCGTTACTGTATTGTTTTATTTGCGAAGTGGTTATATCATAAGAATAACCGATGCGTATCATACCGGGCATGTTTTTGCCGCCCAACGGCATTTGGTAACCGAGCATAGGCATAATGGCGTCTTTTAAACGGTAATTAAGGCCTAACCAAACCATGTTGCCGTAAACCACGCGCGCACCAATGTCGAACTGAGTGGCTGCAATATCCGATTTAATCAGAGTATAAGGGTTAATCATCCAATCGGTATTGAGTTGTTTTTCCCAGCCTGCTATAACATGATAATGACGTTTGTTGTTATAGTCCATATTTGATAAGTCTGATTCGGTTAAACGGGTAGATGACAAGCCTACATAAAAATCAGGTCCTTTATAGTATAAACCAAAAGCAATATCGTAGGTAGATTGCGAAACCCCCGCATCAGGGATAACGTTGTCTGAGCTGACAGGGTCTATAGCTACCCAGGTAGGATTAAGCGCTTTAGATACCAATCCGGCTGAAAGACCAATACCTAATTTACCGTTTATGGAGGGTATGTTTAAGTGATAGGAGTATGATAAACGAGCATAAGTATCACTAAAGAACCCTATTTTATCATGAAATACCGAAAGACCAACACCGCCTCTTAACAGATTCACCGGGCCATGTGCATTAAACAATATGGTTTGAGGCGAACCGGTAAAACCCGACCATTGCTGGCGAAAAATTCCGGTTGCGCAAATTTTTCCGTCTATGCCGGTGAAGCCCGGATTGAAGGAAAGTCTGTCAAAAATATGTTGCGTAAGCTGAATATCTTGCTGTGCCTTTACCGAGAAAACACCAGTAATAACAAGCGATACAGAAAGTAAAACTTTTTTCATATTTATTTTTTGAATCAGTTTTTTAATGCTTTGCAACAAACTTTACTTTTTGCAAAGGTTGGCTAAATTAGTAATTTTTTAATACGTGTGCAAATTGCTTAAAAAAATTTGTTAAGAATTTAACTTGTTTAGCTTAGTTTGTGGAAGGTTTTCCACCATAAATCCGGCAATTCACCGCTTAGAGCCAATTCATAATCTTTTTGTGTGCAAGGCACAAGATGGTGTCTTTCAAACTTTAAGCGCTTGTCAACCGGATAAGGTACTTCCATCCACCACCTGCCCGAGCGTTTGCTTTTGTAAAAAATTATTTCATTGTCAATTTTTTCGGTAGTAACTCTGTATTTGATAAATGATTTTTTGTCGGTAAGCGGAAAGTCGTTTTTGCGGTTGGCATAGCCCTCAATAAAATACCATATCATTTGGGCTAATAAATGTGCTGATTGGCCCCTGGTGTCTTCTTTGGGATTCAGTTCAAAAAATCCGGCTGTGGTGAGTTTATCGCTCATGCCTGCATACCTTGCCAGGCGGCAGGCTTCCTCGCCAAACAAACCGTTGGGCAGTGCATTTTTATTACCGGGCGAATCGGAGCATCGTATGGAACCCATATCAAAGCTGAATATATCTGCATTGCGAATATAGGCTTCCGCATCATTGATATCTGCTCTTAAATCGCCCAGGCGAAATGTTTCAAAATGTAATTTTTCGAGCAGTTCAAAAGTTTTTTCGCCCACGAAATGATTTTGCTGCGCCAGATTGCAATAATTAAATAAATAATTGGGTTGCTGTATTATGATTTTTCCGACAAAAGATTGCGATGTAAAATCTTCTTCCGGTTCGCCCAAATCAATTTTCGCATCTACGGTAGCAATGTTTACGGTTTGTTCGGCTTTGGCGTAGGCCTGGTAACAGGCAAAGGTTAAGTCATGTCCGCCTCCGATGACAATGGGCACTATTTTCTTTTTATGTAATTCGTAAAGTGCAGAACTCAGTGCAAAATATGTGTCGTTTATATCGGCACCGGCTTTGATGTTTCCTAAATCTGTAATTTTTATATCGTAAGGTAAGGCAGTAAGTTTATATAAATACTGGCGCACGGCATCAGGTGCTTTTGCACACCCTTTGTTATCAACGGCCCTGCGGTCTTCATTTACTCCGATGATAGCCAGATTTGTTTTGTTGAGTTCCGGAAAACCGCTTTTATTGTGTATATCTACTTTATCAGCTAAAAGTTTGTTTAACTGCGGTGATTTGTCAAACGTATCTTGTGCAAAATTTACGGGTTGAAAAAATATAGAAATATCGGTAGCCATTTATTTTTTTGTTTTAGTGACCGATTTTTTTGCCGCTTTTTTGGGGCTTGTATTTTTTACTTTGGTTTGCGATTTTGTCTTTTCTTTTTTTGTATTTGTTGTTTTATTGTTTTTTGTTTTTTCGTTTGCGGTTTCGGTATTTCCACCTAATAATTCTACACATTCCTGCAGGGTAAGTTCTTCAACATTTTTGTTTTTGGGGATACGCACGTTTTTTTTGCCGGCTTTGATAAAAGGTCCCCAGCGACCGTTTAAAATCACTATGCCTTTTTCGGGAAATTGCTTAATGATTTTTTCCTGATCGGCTTTTTTCTTTGCTTCAATCAACTCAAGGGCTCTTTCGAAGGTGATGGTCATGGGGTCATCTCCTTCGTTTTTTTTGAGCGATGCAAAGGTTCCGTTATGTCCTACATAAGGACCAAATTTTCCAATGTTGGCTACTACTTGTTTGCCGTCTTTTTCGCCTAATATGCGTGGCAGTTTAAACAATTCCAGGGCTTCTTCGAGTGTAATGGTTGCAATACTTTGGTTACTTCTAAGGGAGGCAAACCTGGGTTTTTCTTCATCATCGCTGTTGCCAATCTGTATCATGGGGCCAAAGCGCCCTATACGCGCAATAACCCGTTTACCACTCTGCGGATCAATGCCCAGTTCTCGCTCGCCACTGGCACGCTCGCTTACTTCTAAGGTTTTTTCTACATCTTTATGAAAGGGGCCATAAAAATGTTCTATCATCTTATTCCATTTTAGCATCCCCTGAGCTATATCGTCAAATTCTTTTTCAACAGAAGCTGTAAATCCGTAGTCTAAAATATCTCCGAAATATTGCATCAGAAAATCGTTTACCACCATCCCTATGTCTGTAGGGAATAATTTAGATTTTTCTACTCCGCTGTTTTCTGTTTTTACTTCTTCTACAACTTTTCCAGCTTGCAAATACAGATAATCGTAGTTTCTTTTTGTACCTTCTCTGTCTTCCTTTACTACATAACCTCTTTTCTGAATGGTTGAAATAGTTGGTGCATAAGTAGAAGGGCGTCCGATTCCGAGTTCTTCTAATTTTTTTACCAAACTGGCTTCGGTATATCTGGGCGGATGATGTGAAAAACGCTGAATTGCGCTAATGATTTTATGTGTAAGCATTTCTCCGGTTTTCAAAGGCGGTAATACCCCTTCTTTTTCTTCTTCATTTAATTCTTCATCACTCGATTCTATGTATACACGTAAAAAACCGTCAAATTTTATTACTTCTCCTTGGGACAAAAATATTTCTTCAGCTTTTGATACAGCAATGCGGGCAGTAGTTTTTTCAAGTTGGGCATCGGCCATTTGCGAGGCAAGGGTTCTTTTCCAAATTAATTCATATAATTTTTGTTCGGCAGGTTCTGCATCAATACGGGTTTTATCCATATAAGTGGGTCTGATGGCTTCGTGTGCCTCTTGTGCTCCTTTTGTTTTGGTTGTATATTTTTTTGGATTAGCATATTCTGCACCAAACATTTTGGTAATGGTTTCTTTAGCAGCAGCAATCGCAGTGTCTGATAGGTTTACCGAGTCGGTTCTCATATAGGTAATATACCCGGCTTCGTAGAGTTTTTGTGCAACAGACATGGTTCTGGAAACCGAAAAGCCGAGTTTACGCGCTGCCTCCTGTTGTAAGGTAGAAGTGGTAAAGGGTGCCGATGGAGATTTTTTAGCGGGCTTGGTGATCAATTCTTTTACGCTAAATACCGAGCCTGCACACTGATTCAGAAAATGCAGGGCCTGCTCTTTGTTGGCAAACTTTGTATTGAGTTCGGCCTTAATAATATTTCCTTTGTCGTTTAAAAATTCTCCGGTAACACGATAAAATACTTCGGGTTTATGGGCTAAAATTTCGCGTTCGCGTTCTACAATTAATCGCACAGCCACCGACTGCACTCTGCCTGCCGAAAGCGAAGGTTTTACCTTTTTCCAGAGCACAGGCGATAGTTCGTAGCCTACTAAGCGGTCTAACACTCTTCGGGCTTGTTGTGCATCTACCAGGTTTTTATCTATATGACGAGGGTTTTCAATAGATTTTAAAATCGCATTTTTGGTAATTTCATTAAAGGTAATTCTTTTTGTTCTGGCATCAGGCAGGCCAAGTGCTTCTTTCAAATGCCAGGAAATGGCTTCTCCCTCGCGGTCTTCATCGGTGGCTAACCAAACTGTTTCAGCTTCTTTGGCCAGTTTTTTAAGCTCGGCTATTATTTTTTTCTTGTCTTCGGCAATCTCGTATTGCGGCTCAAAACCGTTTTCTATATCAATAGAAAGTCCACTGTCTTTTAAATAGCGCACATGCCCGAAACTCGACTTTACCAAAAAATCTTTGCCTAAAAACCCTTCAATGGTCTTAGCTTTTGCGGGCGACTCTACAATCACTAAATTCTTTGCCATGCTTTTAAAAAAAATTTTTAATCAGACGTTGTAAATGCTTTTCGGGTTGCAAATAAAAGTTTTTTATGCTTTGCTTCAAAAATCTATTTACAGCCTCTTTCGCCTTTATACTTCGTATAAAGATATTTATTAACATATCTTAAGACTGACAATTTGGCATATTTATAAAGATTGCCTACCTTTGTGTTTTTGTATAATCGCAGCAATTAAATAAAAATTTATGGAGGATAGCCCTAATAAGGTAATTGATGAAACCAAACAAGGTGAAGTTTTGATGGTTGAAAACTCATCCGTGAATGCCGGTAAAAAATTATTTCTGGAAAGTTACGGATGCCAGATGAACTTTGCCGACAGCGAAGTAGTTGCTTCGATACTTGCTAAAGAAGGTTATGCCACTACCCGACAAATAGATGATGCCGATGTGGTTTTAATAAACACCTGTGCCATACGCGACAATGCCGAACAAAGGGTAAGAAACCGTCTGAACGAGTTTCATGCCCGCAAAAAAAATAAACCCGAACTGGTAGTAGGCTTGTTAGGCTGTATGGCCGAACGACTGAAGTCGAAATTACTGGAAGAAGAAAAATTGGTTGACCTGGTAGTGGGGCCGGATGCTTACCGCGATTTGCCGGGTTTATTACAACAGGTAGAAGGCGGGCACAAGGCTGTAAATGTATTGCTCTCAAGAGAAGAAACCTACGCAGATATTAACCCCATACGCTTAGACAGCAACGGTGTTACTGCTTTTATTTCGATTACGCGCGGTTGCGATAATATGTGCTCGTTTTGTGTTGTTCCTTTTACCAGAGGCCGCGAACGAAGCCGCGATCCGAAAACCATCGTTCATGAAGCAAAATATTTATTTGAAAACGGATACCGCGAAGTAACGCTGTTAGGGCAAAATGTTGATTCTTATAAATGGAATATCAACCATAAGGGCGAAATATTAAATACAAATGAACCGATAGTAAATTTTGCAAAACTTTTAGAAATGGTGGCGCAAATTTCGCCCCTGCTCAGGGTGCGCTTCTCTACTTCGCACCCTAAAGATATGACCGATGAAGTATTGCAAACGATGGCCCGATATCCGAATATTTGTAAGTATATTCATTTGCCTGTACAATCGGGTAATAGCGAAATACTGCACAAAATGAATCGTGGCTACACACGCGAATGGTATCTGCAAAGAATCAATGCTATTCGCAAATATATGCCCGACTGCGGAATATCAACCGATATAATTACCGGATTTTGTTCGGAAACAGAAGCACAACACGCGGATACCATTAGTTTAATGGAAACCGTAAAATTTGATTTTGCCTACATGTTTAAATACTCCGAAAGACCTAAAACACTTGCCGAAAGAAAATACAAAGACGATGTGCCTGATGAAATAAAAACCAGGCGCTTAAATGAAGTTATTACTGTGCAGCAAAAACATTCGTTAGAAAGTAACCAAAAGTGTATCGGCAAAAAATTTGAAGTACTTATTGAAGGAACTTCTAAGCGGAGCAGCGAGCATTTGTTTGGCAGAAACTCTCAAAATACGGTGATTGTATTTCCCAAGGAAAATTATAAAAAAGGCGAATATGTTACGGTGTTGGTTGAACAATGTACAGCAGCAACACTGTTGGGTAAAGTTGTAAAAAATTAATAAAAAATATTTATGAGTAACACTTTGCAAGGCATCAAACAACGATTTGGAATAATTGGTAATACACCGGCATTGAACCGCGCACTGGAAATTGCCTCGCAGGTAGCCGCTACCGATTTGAGCGTGTTGGTAACAGGCGAAAGTGGCAGCGGAAAAGAAATAATGCCGCAGGTTATACATGCGCTGAGCAATCGCAAACACGGGCCATATATAGCAGTAAACTGCGGGGCCATACCCGAAGGAACCATAGACTCAGAACTGTTTGGGCACGAAAAAGGCTCCTTTACAGGCGCTGTCGAATCGCGCAAAGGTTACTTTGAAGTAGCTAATGGTGGCACGATATTTTTAGACGAAGTTGCCGAACTGCCCCTGCAAACCCAGGCGAGATTATTGCGGGTATTAGAAACCGGTGAGTACATTCGGGTAGGCTCATCAAAAGTTATGAAGACCGATGTGCGAATAATTGCCGCCACTAATGTACGCATCCCCGAAGCCATCAGAAGAGGAAAGTTCAGAGAAGATTTATTTTATCGCTTAAATACAGTACCCATTTTTATTCCGCCCTTAAGAGAGCGCAAGGAAGACATACATTTGTTGTTTAGAAAATTTGCAGCCGATTTTGCGGATAAATACCGTATGCCCGCCATCAAGCTTAATGATGATGCGCTGGAAATATTAAATAATTACTCCTGGCCGGGCAATATCCGTCAACTTAAAAATATTACCGAACAAATTTCGGTAATAGAAAGTGAAAGAGAAATTACTGCCGAAATACTGCTGCGCTACCTGCCAAAAGAAACCAAAGATGTGCCGCTGGCGCTGGGCAAGGAAAACGATTACACCGAGCGAGAAATATTGTACAAAGTATTGTTTGATATGCGCAATGAATTAAACGAGCTTAAAGCGGTAGTTTACAACTTGATGCATGGCCGGCCGATAGAGCACAAATTGGCAACGGAAAATTTAATTCCGCAACTTGAAAATGACGCAGCCTTAGTATCAGTGCCGCAAAAAGGAAACATCATATACAGTCAGGCATCACAAGGATTTACGGTACAACCAAAAATTATTAACCCCAACACCATACAAGAGCACGAAGAGATAGAAGAGTCGCTTTCGCTGCAGGAAAAAGAAAAAGACATGATTAAAAAAGCGCTGATAAAACATAAAAATCGCAGAAAGAATGCAGCTAATGAACTGGGTATATCCGAAAGAACCTTATACAGAAAAATAAAAGAATACAATTTGAAACACTGATGAAGCCGATTATTGTAAGTTTTGCATTTTTGTTTCTTGCATGGTCGTGCAAAGTACGCTACGGCTTTACCGGGGCTGATATACCGGCCGAAGCCAAAACCGTTTCGGTAGCTTATTTTCAAAATAATGCAGCGCTGGCCAACCCTAACTACAGCCAACGGATAACCGAAGCACTGAAAGATATTTTTATTTCGCAAACACGTTTAAATCTGGTTGCAAGCAATGGTGATTTACGTTTTGAGGGAAGTGTAACCGCTTACGACATCAGGCCGGTAGCTATACAAGGAAATGAAACTGCCTCCTTAAATCGTTTAACCATCAGTGTAAATGTAAAATACATAAATACCCTCGACACAAAAAAAAACTTTGAACAAACATTTACCCGTTTTGTAGATTTTAACAGTAACCAACAACTATCAGCTATCGAAGAAGAATTGATGAACGAAGTAAACAAACAATTGGTACAAGATATTTTTGATCGCTCATTGAGCAACTGGTAATGACTAAACAAGAACTAAACATATTGATACAAAATCCGGGCGATGCGCATAAAGCTAATCTTTATGAGCTGAAAGAACTTGCTTTGCAGTTTCCTTACAGCCAGGCCATACAACTGCTTTATGCAAAAGCCCTGCATCAGCATAAAAGCATTGATTATTTGCAACAACTAAAATACACTTCGGCAATTACCGCAAACCGAAAAGTGCTGTATGAAGTTATCATGCGTAAAGATTTGCTGGATAAAATAAACAGCCTTATTGAAACAAATGAGCCCGAAGAAAAAAACGAAAGCCCTGACACAAAAATTGAAACAGAAATAATTAATAGCGAATATACAGATACAGCAAACCAAAAAACTGCTAACCTTATTGTGCACGAAGCCATTGATTTTAGCGATTACTCAAAGGAAAATAATACGGCAACCACCACCTCCGATGATTATGTTTTTACCGCTATTGAAACAGAAAAAATAAACGAAGAGCCTATCCTGCAACAAGAAACTACTGAACAAACCGTTGCATCAGAATCAATTGAAAAAACAAACCCTGAGCATGTGTCTGTAAACTTTTCCGAAATAGAAAAACAAATACTTTGGGAAGCAGTAAACGCAAGTGTGCAACTGGATGTAATAAAAGACCTTGAACAAAAGCCTGTGATACAAACGCATGAACCGGATGTGCCCGAAGGTGAAAATCAGGATTTTTTGAGTTGGCTTACAGGCAATGCCAAACAAGCCGGAAAAACCAAACCCTCTGAAATGCATAAAAGCGAACGTAGCGAAATTGCTGCCTTGGTTGACCGATTTATACAAAACGAACCGAAAATTACACCTCAGAAAACAGCCTTTTTTACTCCGGGCAATGTAGCTAAACTTAGCATCACCGATAACGAAGATTTTGTGTCGGAAACACTGGCCAAAATATACGAAAAACAAGGCTACTATCCGAAAGCTATAAGGGTATATGAAAAATTAAGTTTGAAATTTCCGGAAAAATCTGCTTACTTTGCAAATCGCATTGAAGAATTAAAAAATAAAAAACATTCGTTATGAACATACTGTTTTATGTGTTGATTATATTAGTGTCTATACTTTTGATACTGATTGTTTTGATACAAAATCCCAAGGGTGGAGGCATCAATTCATCTTTTGGTTCTGCCAACCAAATAATAGGTGTAAAACAACAAACTGATGTGGTAGAAAAAATAACCTGGTATCTGGCTATTGCTTTAGTAGTATTATGTTTATTCTCGGCTCCTATGCTTAAACCCAAAAAAGTGGATGCCGGCAAAATGGAAACCACTGTTCCCGTAAACTTGCCCGGAGGGAATAATCCCATAAATAATCCCATGATTAAGCCCCAATAAAAATTTATCCCGATTTTGTCATCAGCCACGCCATTCGATGGCTAATGCAAAGGGTATCTGTGCAGACGGCATCTGGCTTAGTTTTAGATTTCGTATAGAATTTATTACCGGCATAGTTAGCCTAAATCAAAAAGTTGTTAGAAATAAGTTAAACTTTACATATTCAAGATATGGGCAACTTGTCATACTGTCATAAATAATCGCTGAAAAAACGTCTTTTTGTAATCTCGTTACTGCAAAAATGACTTATTAACTATATTTTTTAGTATTGGCATAAATTATGACTTTGGCAGCAACAAATTTAAAACGCAAAAAATATGTCAATTAATGTTACTCCCATTGCAGACAGGGTATTGATAGAACCCGATGCAGCCGAAACCAAAACAGCCGGTGGAATCATCATACCGGATACAGCCAAAGAAAAACCGCAAAAAGGAACAATCATAGCCGTAGGTACGGGTAAAAAAGACGAGCCTATGACCGTTAAAAAAGGTGACAAAGTACTGTACGGTAAATACTCGGGTACAGAAATAAGCATAGACGGAAAAGATTACCTGATAATGCGCGAAAGCGACATATATGCAATTATATAACCTTAATACTTAAAATCATTTAAAAAAAAGTAAAAATTATGGCCTCAAAAGAAATTTCATTTAGCGGTGATGCCCGCGATAAATTAAAAAAAGGCGTTGATGCAATTGCCAACGCAGTAAAAGTAACCCTTGGCCCAAAAGGCAGAAATGTGGTAATTGAAAAAAAATTTGGTGCACCACAAGTTACCAAAGATGGTGTAACCGTAGCCAAAGAAGTAGAACTGAGCGATAAAGTAGAAAACATGGGCGCACAACTGCTTAAAGAAGTTGCCTCTAAAACTGCTGATATAGCCGGTGACGGAACAACTACAGCTACTGTATTGGCACAAGCTATAGTAGCAGCCGGATTAAAAAATGTAGCAGCCGGTGCCAACCCCATGGATTTAAAAAGAGGTATAGACAAAGCCGTGAGCTGCGTAGTTGATGAACTGAAAAAAATATCGAAAGAAGTAGGCGATGATAACAGTAAAATAGAACAAGTTGCAACCATCTCTGCCAACAATGACAACGGCATAGGAAAATTAATTGCCGAAGCCATGGCTAAAGTTAGTAAAGAAGGTGTTATTACCGTAGAAGAAGCCAAAGGTACCGACACTACAGTGGACGTTGTAGAGGGGATGCAATTTGACAGAGGTTATATTTCGCCCTATTTTATTACTGATGCCGACAAGATGCAAGTGGTACTTGAAGACGCACTTATATTAATTACCGATAAAAAATTATCGAGCATGAAAGACCTGTTGCCGATATTGGAACAATCGCTGCAAACAGGCAAACCGCTTTTGATTATTGCCGAAGATATTGACGGAGAAGCAATACAAACCCTGGTTGTAAATAAACTTAGAGGCACCTTAAAAATTGCTGCCGTAAAAGCCCCCGGTTTTGGCGATCGCAGAAAAGAAATGCTACAGGATATTGCGATACTTACCGGAGGAACCGTTATTTCTGAAGAACAAGGATATAAACTGGAATCAGCTACACTGGATATGCTCGGACATGCAGAAAAAATTGTAGTTGATAAAGACAATACAACCATCGTTAACGGTTCGGGCGATAAAAACAATATCAAAGCACGTATCACACAAATTAAAGCACAAATAGATACTACCACTTCAGACTACGACAAAGAAAAGCTACAAGAACGCCTCGCTAAATTAGCCGGTGGTGTTGCCGTGTTGTATGTGGGTGCTGCTACCGAAGTAGAAATGAAAGAGAAAAAAGACAGGGTAGAAGACGCTTTAGCAGCCACACGTGCAGCCGTTGAAGAAGGTATTGTTCCCGGTGGCGGAGTGGCATATATAAGAACCATTCCTGCATTAGAAAAACTAAAAGGCAACAATGAAGACGAAAATACCGGTATTGCCATTGTAAAAAGAGCCTTAGAAGAACCTTTGCGTACCATTGTTGCCAATGCCGGTGGCGAGGGTTCGGTAATTGTAAACAAGGTAAAAGAAGGAAAAGATGATTTTGGTTACAATGCCCGCACCGAAGCCTTTGAAAATATGTTTAAAGCCGGTGTTATAGACCCAACCAAGGTAAGCCGCGTGGCATTAGAAAATGCAGCATCTATAGCTTCTATGTTGCTTACTACTGATTGTGTGGTATCTGAAATTGAAGAAGAAACTCCTGCAATGCCCGGTGGCGGAATGCCAGGCATGGGAGGTATGGGCGGCATGATGTAATTTGCTAAAAAGTAAATACGATAAATTTAGCTTAAAACTTAAATTAATAACGCCTAAAATTACTTTTAACCACCTTGATAAACCCGATGTAAAATTTTACATCGGGTTTTTTTATCCCAAAATTGTCATAAGCCTCGGGCTGATGCAAGTGTGTATGTATGCAGGTAGTATTTGGGTTAATACAACCCCTCCATCTTCCCCAAAGGGGAAGAGCATTACAAAATCTTAAACATCCTGTTTTCTAGGAAAAGGTTTAATGACTTTTTTGGGTTTATAAAGAACCATACTCTTTGTTAAGATTTTAGAAGAAGGATATGAAATAGGTTATTATTTTAACCCCAATAAATCATGTTTCACATAATTCGAGTTAGTATTAATTATTAAAGATTTGTAATTACACTTTTATTTACATAATTATATTTGTAAAATAATGTTATTAAAAAAGATCATAAGCCTAATAATTATTTTAAATATCTATTTGCATTGTGCAAATGCACAACCTGTAGTTATTGAAGAATTGAAGAGAAAAGCTTATGATAATACATTAAGTGATACAGCAAGAGCAAACGTGATACTGGCATACACCATGACCTGGCCCGCACCTGCGTTTGATGAAGCTGTGCCTTTGTTAGAATTAGCCTATCAATTAGCCGAAAAAGGAGGAAACCACAATTTAGCTGCAAGAATATTAGCCAGAAAAATTCAGTATTATGTACAAAACAATAAAGGCATCGAAGCCTTCAGAATTTGCAATGAATTATTTACTCATGCCGAAAAAAATAATGATAGCGCTACATTAGCAGAAGCATATTACCACAAAGGAAATATCTTTTTACGCTATAATATGCTTGCCAAAGCCATAGAGTCGCAGCAAAAATCGGTTGATATATATATGAAATTAAACCTGCTCAGGGAAAAAGCAAATGCTTTGTATTTATTAGGCTGGTATCAATTTAACAATGCACAGTACGAACAATCGCTCAGAAATTTTTTAAAATCATTTAACTACCACCTGCTCAATAAAAGTTCGTATTATGACTTAGGAGAAACAAGCGGCTGGGTTGGCAACGCTTATAACGGTATAGACAAATATGATAGCGCCATCTATTATCGCAGAATCAGTATGCATTATTTTAAACTTAGCGGTGACGGATACGGCTATCCGGATTCTTACAGATACATGGGTAATATATTTCGCAAAATGAATATGCTTGATAGTGCCTTGTATTACTATAATATTTCTCATAAAATGTTTACCGAAAAAAATATTCTGGAAAGAAAATGGGTGGTAGAATATTTAATTGCAGATGCATATTACGCACAAAAAAAATACGCCCTGGCTGCCCGTTATATTGACACTTTGTTTGATAAAGAAAAAGGCACTAAGGATTTACTCTCGATGTATTTAGCGGCAGGTTTAGGCGGCAAGGTTTACGAAAAAAACAATGAATATAAAAAATCCATACAATGCTATCAGAATTTTATAAAATACAAAGACAGTATAGAAAAAGCTGAACAACAAGGTGCATTAACCGAACTGGATGCACGTTTGGAATTTGAAAAAGAACAACAAGCAATTAAACTGGAACAAGATAAAAAAGATGCTTTATCAAAGAAAGATAAAGAAAATCAAATAATGGTCAGAAATTTTTTAATTGGCGGATTCTTGATTATGAGCGGCTTTGCTTTTCTGGTATTCAGAAATTACAAAAGAAAACAAAAAGATAATCTTTTGTTACAACAGCAAAAAGCCGAAATAGAATACCGGAAAAAAGAAATACAAGACAGTATAAATTATGCCCGCTACATACAATTTGCCGTTCTTCCCGAAAAAGATGAAATTAAAAAGTTTTTTAAAGAGTCGTTTGTGTTTTATAAACCCAAAGATGTAGTAAGCGGTGATTTTTTCTGGATTTGCAATACCCAGCAACAATTATTGCTGGCTGCTGCCGATTGTACCGGACATGGTGTGCCGGGTGCTTTTATGAGTATGATAGGCATGTATGAGTTGAACAATGTTGTGTTGGAAAAACGCATACAAGAGCCCGGAAAGATATTGTCGGCCGTAAACGTTTCGTTAAAAAACAGACTGAAACAAGAAGGCAACGAAATAAAACCCAGAGACGGTATGGATATTGCCTTATGTGCTTTTGATAAAGAAAAACCCCTCGTTTCATTTTCGGGAGCTAACAGACCTTTATTAATTGTCAGAGATAATCAATTGCTTGAATATAAAGCAACCAAAGCAGCAATCGGAGGTTACACAAGTGCTGAAAAAGTATTTGACAACATAGAAATTGAACTTGAGAGAGAAGACTGCCTGTATTTATTTACCGATGGTTATGCCGACCAATACGGAGGTGAAAAAAATAAAAAACTTACCACCAAAAAATTCAAGCAATTGCTCTTATCTATTTCTTCTTTGCCCATGAGCCAACAACACGAAACATTAGAAAACCATTTTAATCAATGGAAAAAAGATCTTGAGCAACTAGATGATATCCTGGTAATAGGAATCAGGGTTTAAAACACCATAATTTTAGGCTCCATCATTTCTTTTATGGCATAAGCTACCCCTTCTCTGCCAAGTCCCGAATCTTTTATTCCACCATAAGGCATGTGGTCAACTCTAAAAGTAGGCACATCATTGATGATAATACCGCCTGTTTCTATTTGGTTAAATGCTTGTTTGATATAATTTAAATTATAGGTAAATACTCCTGCCTGTAAACCAAATCGTGTGTCATTAATAAGTTTTATCCCCGTATTAAAATCATTTATTTTTTCTATTATCACTACCGGGCCAAAAACTTCTTCGGCATTAATTTTCATATCACTATGCGTGTTTGTTATAAGCGTAGGTTCTAAATAATTCGCATTTATATTTCCTCCCAATAAAATTTTAGCTCCTTTCTCTTCGGCTTCGTTAAGCCATGTTTTTACTCTTTGGGCATTCTTTTCATCTATCATGCACGAAATATCCGTTTTCATATCCAGCGGATCACCATATTTTAATTTACGGATTAAAGCCATAACAATTTCAATAAATTCTTCATAAATTTTTTCGTGTACATAAATTCTTTGTGTATGAATGCACACCTGACCCGAATAAGCAAATCCACCCGCTACACAGCGCTCAGCAGCATAGTTTACATCTGCATCTTCGGCAATAATTACTCCTGCATTACCACCTAATTCAAGCAACACTTTTTTCTTATCCGCCCGAGTTTTCATTTGCCATCCAACATCAGGCGAACCGGTAAACGATAATAAGGCAATGCGCTCATCCGTAACCAACAGGTCGCCTGTTTCGCGCGAGCAGGGCAAAACAGAAAAAGCTCCTTTAGGAAGACTTGTATCATCAATTATTTCGGCCAGCTTAAGTGCGGTAAGCGGAGTTTGGCTGGAGGGTTTTAATATCAGCGGGCAACCACAAGCAATAGCCGGAGCTACTTTATGAGCAACTAAATTTAAAGGAAAATTAAACGGAGCAATGCCGCTAACTACTCCTACCGGAAAATATTTTACCAAAGCCTCTTTACCTGCACCCGTTGGTGTATTATCCATACTCAGATATTCTTTAGGTAATCGCTTGCTCTCTTCTGCCGCTATGGTAAATGTATCAACCGAGCGCTGTGTTTCTGCCAGTGCATAGCGCATGGGTTTAGCGCTTTCCATAGCAATAAGTTTGGCTATATCTAGTTTTTCCTCATTAATCCTATCGGCTATTTGTTTTAGTATTTCGTATCGCTTGTAGGCCGGCAGGTTTTTCAGGGTTTCTTTGGCCATACATGCCGCAGTTATTGCTTGGTCAACTTCTGCTTTACCAGCTTTGCTAACATCTGTTATTTTTTCTTGGGTATAGGGATTGTATATCGTTAAATATTCTTGGGTTTCGATAAATTTTCCGGCCAAATAAAGTTTTTTCATACAAAAATTGTTTGGGTAAATTTAAGCAATGCATTTTAATACTGAATTAGGGTTTATTGCATAGAGATAAATACCCGAACTGTAAAATAAGCTACATCTTGAGCCTTGCATAATTACTACTATAAAGATACCGTATTGACCAAAAAAATTACGCAGTAACTTTTGCCTACGGAATAAAAATATTATACCATTTCAATAAATAATTTATATATTTGAACAAAAAAATTTTTAATACATGAAAACCAACCTCATTTTTGCGGCAGCGATTATTGTTACAGGTATTAGTTTATTTTCCTTGCCTTCGTGCGGAGAAAAAGAAATAACCCAACAAAATGACACGGTTGATACTACCGTAAAAATAGATTATAAAGGGATGCGCTCATATTCTTTAAAAGACCATGGTTTAGATGCAACGATGATGATTCCCGAAGAATTAACTCCCTCGGGTGATCCTTTTCCGATAGAAGTTGTAAAAGGTGAAGACGGTTTTTCATGGAAAATCACAGCCGGCCCCTCTTTTGAAATGGTTATAGAAGAAGTTGACGGAGAAGGAAATTACATTCAGCGTAAAAAAGAATCTCTTAAAAACGGAATATTTGCTGTTGAATACATTACGGATGAACCCGATAAATTCTTATATAAAGCAACCTTGCCCAACGAAGCCGGACAAAGAGACTATTTTCATGTTTACGGTGTCGTAAAAATTGGAGGATCTGATTATATTGTTATGAGCAGTGAAGCCGGAGAATTTACCGAAGTACAAGCCAAAGATATGCTCAAAACCATTTATTCGATGAGCGATAAAACGTTGTAAATTTTTATAAATTAATATTTTTAGATGTATATTTTAAGGGTATTTGCCTTTTTATTTGTAGCTTGTTTGGCAAATGCCCAGGAGCAAAATAAAGCATATTTTTTAACTTCAACCCCATACATAATCGAAAAAGAAAAGGGATGTGTTTTGGTTTGTAACAATTATTTTAATTCGGGTATAAACTTTTATTTACCAGTAAATTTTAATATTAGCACCTCAAGCAGAGAAGGAATATTTATTGCCAATAATAAAGCGCTGCAAATATTTATTATAAATGCAGGCAAATTTTCAGCGCAAAACAACTACGATAAAATTTTAGAATATATTAAATACGAATGTGATTATGTGGCTGAAACCTTTGGCGAAAAACTGACACATGAAACCGAAAAAATAAAATCGAAAAAAAGAAACGAAGTGATTTTTTGGTATTTTTTGATGCCTAAAAATGCTCAGGCAGAAGTTACTCATCAGCTTTTTATTAACTTTATATATAATGATTATATATTCAGTATCAGCAGCCCCTTATTTAAGGATGATAAATTAGAAGAAACCAAAAACTTTTTATTATCCTTAATCGAATATATTGTTTTTTCTGACAAGAAGATTACCTGGGAAGTACTTAAAAAAAGTATTAAGTAGTCATTTCCATATTATCAATAAGCCTGGTAGTTCCTACATAAGCTGCTGTTAAAGCAATCACTTTTTGAGAGCTTTCATTTTGAGCGCTTAGCAATTTCAATGTGTTTGCTTCAGCAAACTCAAAGTATTCGGGTTTTATACCTGCTGCATTAAAAAAATTAAAATATACCCTGTTTTTTATCTCTTCTATGGATAATTGATGGTAGTTTTCTTTAGCATAAAGCAGGGCCTTATATAAATTTAACGCCAGCGTTTTTTCGGTTTTGTTCAGTAAAGCATTGCGCGAACTCATGGCTAATCCGCTATTTTCGCGTATGGTAGGCAGAGCAACAATTTCCGTATTGAAATTAAATTTTTTAACTACTTCTTTAATAACCAGTACCTGCTGAAAATCTTTTAAACCAAAAAAAGCTTTATCGGGCTGTATCAATTCAAAAAAACGCTTAATAATCATCCCAACACCTTTAAAATGACCCGGTCTGTACTTACCTTCCAGCACGGTTTCTAAATACCCAAAATCTATATTTTCCTGAGCCAGATTATCGGGGTAAATTTCGTTGTCGGAGGGAATAAATACTGCACTACAAACGGTGTTCTTCAGCAACAGAATATCGTTTTCAATATTTCTTGGGTATTTTTCAAAATCATCCTTTCGGTTAAATTGCGTAGGATTAACATAAATACTGGCTAATACCACATCGCAGTGTTTACCCGCCTCATTCATCAACTCTAAATGTCCAGCGTGTAAGGCTCCCATGGTAGGCACAAAACCCAAAGTTTTGCGCTCATTTTTAAATTGATGCAGCCAGCGTTTAAGTTCGCTGATTTGATAAATTATTTTCAAAAAAATGCCCTTTCTATAATAAAAAAAAAGTAAAAAAACAAGCCCCCAAAACTACTTTTTTATGTTGAATATCAGATAATTTTTATATATTTTTGCATTCGCTTTGTTAATATTCAAAAATTAACTAAGCCAAATAAAGCAAAACCAGTTAAAACCAACATAATGGAAAAATTAAAAGTACTTTTTGTTTCGCAGGAAATAAACCCCTTTTTACCCGAAACACAAATTTCAGTTATCAGCCGAAGATTGCCTCAGGGCACACAAGAACTGGAAAAAGAAGTGCGCCTGTTTATGCCTCGATTTGGCTGCATTAATGAGCGCAGACACCAATTACACGAAGTAATTCGTTTATCGGGGATGAACATCATTATAAACGATACCGATCACCCCTTGATTATTAAAGTTGCTTCCATACCGGCAGCGCGAATGCAAGTGTATTTTATTGACAACGAAGATTATTTTAAACGCAAATGCACTTTGGTAGATGAAGAAAATAAAACTTTTGCCGATAATGATGAACGAGCCATTTTCTTTTGCCGGGGTGTAGTAGAAACTGTAAAAAAATTAGGCTGGGCGCCTGATATTATTCACTGTCACGGGTGGTTCACTTCCTTGCTACCGGCCTACATTAAACAATATTATAACGATGACCCTCATTTTACCGATGCCAAAGTGGTTTATTCTGTTTACAACAACGCTTTTTCGGGTGCTTTCGATAAAAAATTAATTTCAAAAATGAAAGCCGATGGCTTTAGCGATAACGACCTGGCAGCAATTAAAACAGCCGACTTTATCAATCTGAATAAATTTGCCATTAATTTTTCTGATGGAATTATTTTGGGCAACGAAAAAATAGACAACAAAATCTTAAACCATATTAAAGATAGCGGTAAACCCGTACTTACATACCAAAACGCAGAATCATACGTTAAAGCATATAACGAATTTTACGAGTACGTAGCCGAAACGGAACTCGTTGACTAAACATGAATAAAAATTTGAAAAGTATCTCGTTTTCCGGCCGGCAACTTTTTACAGTTGCCGGTTTTTTAGTTGCGATAGTTGCTTGCAGGAAAAATGAAGGCGATTTAGGGCTTAACGTGCTTCCTGAAAGCGATCGCATAAACGCTCAATACTACGATAACTTTACCTTAAAAATGCGCACCGTTACCGAATCACCCGTGCGCACGGATGAACTATCTGTTAATATGCTGGGTAGCTACCAGGACCCTGTTTTTGGAAAAAAAACAGCTGCCATTTATACCCACTTGCGTCTTTCTGCCCTAAACCCGAATTTTGGTACCGCCCCGGTAGTAGATTCTGTGGTGTTATCGCTGGTATATGCAGGATTTTATGGCAGCTTAGAAACACAAAATTTTGAAGTTTACAGAGTGAATGAACCATTTTATAAAGACTCTGTCTATAAAAGCAACCATACCTTAGATACTTTATCGCAAAATTTGGTTGTTCCCGGTTTTGAAAATATCACACCCAACCCTACGGCAAAAATTGTACTGGCCAACACTACCGATACTATTAAACCTCAGTTGCGATTACGACTGCTCAACAGCTTGGGAGACGATATCATCAATTCGGGAGCGGCACTCAGCAGCAATGAAAACTTTTTGAATTTTTTTATGGGTTTATGCATCAAAGTTAAAAACCCCGGACAAACTCCCGGTACAGGAGCTATCTTATATTTTAATTTAACTGATGTACAAAGTAAATTAAGCATTTACTACACCGACAACGCTACTCCCAATCGCTTTGATTTATTAATAAATGATAACTGTGCCCGTTATACTTACATCGAAAACAATTACTACGGAACACAAGTCGCGCAACAAATAAACGACTCTCTTAGCGATTACCCCTTTCATTATATACAATCAGGCTCAGGTCTTAATACAGAAATTCAACTGCCCGATTTAACACAAATAACCAACGGGCAAAATATTATTGTAAATAAAGCTGAATTGTATTTGCCGGTACAATATTTTACTACCGATAAATACATTCCGCCAACCCGAATATTTGTTTTTGGTATAGATACTGCCAATAACAGCTATGTGTTGTTAGATCAGTTTACGAGCGATTTAACTTATGGCGGCTTTTACGATAATACCAAAAAAGCCTATGTTTTTAACATCGGTCGTCATGTACAATATCTGCTTAAAGGCAGCCTGCCCAATAAAGGATTAAGAATTACTGCCGGTCAAACTGGAGTATCAGCAAATCGCGTTATATTAAGTTCGCAAAGTTCGCCCAACCGCGATAAACCCTATTTAAGAATTTACTACACTAAATACAAATAATATGTGCGGAATAGTTGGTTATATCGGAAAAAAACAAGCTTATCCTATACTTATAAAAGGATTAAAGAGATTAGAATACAGAGGTTATGATAGTGCCGGAGTAGCCTTACTACATAACAACCAATTGCAGGTGCATAAAGTAAAAGGCAAAGTATCTGACCTGGAAGAACACGCAAAAGACAAAAATCAGGAAGGAAATATAGGCATCGGACATACACGCTGGGCAACCCATGGAGCGCCCTGCAATGAAAATGCCCATCCACATTTCTCGGGCAACAAAAATATGGCAATTATACACAACGGTATCATAGAAAATTATGCCACTATCAAAGAAGAACTCATTAAACGCGGCCATCAGTTTGAAAGCGAAACCGATACGGAAGTATTAATTCATTTTATTGAAGAAATTCAAAAAAATGAAAAATGCACCTTGTTCGAAGCTATACGCATTGCCTTAAACGAAGTACACGGTGCGTATGCCATTGTTATTATTTCTAAAGATAATCCCAACCAATTAATTGCTGCCAAAAAAAGCAGCCCCCTGGTAATAGGCATTGGTGAAGAAGGAGAGTATTACCTTGCCTCTGATGCAACTCCGATTGTAGAATACACCAAAAACGTTGTTTATTTGGATGACGAAGAAATTGCTATTGTTGACAGCCACAACGGATTAAAAATACGCAATATCAAAAATCAGGAAAAAACACCCTATATCCAGGAACTCGAATTACAATTAGAGGCATTGGAAAAAGGCGGTTTTGAACATTTTATGCTCAAAGAAATTTACGAGCAGCCGCGCTCAATCAGAGATTGCATGCGCGGAAGATTGAATGTACAACAAGGCTGGGTTGAATTAGGGGGTATAAAAGACTATGAACAAAAACTTTGCAATGCCAAACGTATCATCATGGTAGCATGCGGTACTTCCTGGCATGCTTGTTTGGTTGGCGAGTACTTATTAGAAGAATTTGCCCGCACTCCCGTAGAAGTTGAATACGCTTCAGAATTCAGATACCGCAATCCGATAGTGAGTGAAGAAGATGTAGTTATTGCAGTTTCCCAATCAGGCGAAACGGCAGATACGCTGGCAGCTATTAACCTGGCTAAATCAAAAGGAGCCACAATTATAGGTATTTGCAATGTGGTAGGTTCATCCATTGCGCGGGCTACTGATGCAGGATCATATACCCATGCCGGACCCGAAATTGGCGTGGCTTCTACCAAAGCCTTTACAGCTCAGGTAACCGTATTAACCCTTTTATCCCTGATGATTGGGCATAAAAAGGGAGTTATCAGCGGCTCACGCTTTAATCGTTTAATATTAGAGTTAAATTCAATCCCCGAAAAAGTAGAAGAGGTTTTAAAACTAAATTCACAAGTTAGATACATTGCTGATATTTATAAAGATTCAGCCAATGCGCTTTATCTGGGTAGAGGATACACCTTTCCGGTGGCCCTGGAAGGAGCCTTAAAACTAAAAGAAATATCCTATATCCATGCCGAAGGTTATCCGGCAGCAGAAATGAAACACGGCCCCATTGCTTTGATTGACGAAGAAATGCCCGTATTTGTTATTGCTACCCAAGGAGCCTCATACGACAAGGTAGTAAGCAATATACAAGAAGTAAAAGCACGCAAAGGAAAAATTGTTGCCATTGTTACCAAAGGCGATAAAATTGTAAAAGAAATTGCAGATCATATCATAGAAATTCCCGATACCGAAGATGCTTTTGTCCCTTTATTATCGGTTATACCGCTGCAACTACTCTCTTATCATATCGCAGTTATGCGCGGCTGCAACGTTGATCAACCACGCAATCTGGCTAAATCTGTTACCGTAGAATAAGTTCATTTTTACATCAATGTTTCGTATTATTATTTTATACCCGCACAAACAAGCAAAAAATTCTAATTAGCGTATATTATTGTTCAGTAATGCATCATTATAAAAACAAATAAAATTATACCATTTTCTGCTACCAAGCGCTATGTATGTGTCATAATATTATGCAATGCAAACTATTTGCTATTTATGCCGCATTACGCATTAGCATGCGTAATGCGGCATAAATACATACTTATTTTAACCACGCCATGCGTGGCGAATGACAATTTTGGGATAAAAAAGAATATTGCCCGTTACATAATATAAAAATACTAACTTTGCAATTTATATTAATCAGAAAAATGATTAAGCACAATTATTTTCAAAAAATTATTTTTATTTTATTTTTTGCCGGTTGCACAGCAAATGGCAACGAAGAACAAAATGACGAAAAACCGGTTTTTCCTGTTATTGAAGTATTTAGCGACAATGTAGACTTAGACATAGATTATGTAGCCGATATGCATGCCGCACAAAATGTTGAAATACGCGCACGTGTAGAAGGATATTTAGAAGAAATATTGGTTGACGAAGGCCGGCAGGTAAAAAAGGGGCAACTGTTATTCAAGATAAACGACCAGGAATATCGCTCCGAATTAGCCCGCGCGCAGGCAGCCATTAAAACAGCCGAAGCCGAAGCCAAAGCAGCCGAATTAGAAAAAGAAAGAGTAAAATTACTGGTAGATAAAGGCGTAGTATCGAAAACCGAACTCGATTTAGCCGAAGCCAAACTTTTGGCAGCCATCGCAAAAATTGATGAAGCCAAAGCGGCTGAATCTGCAACAGCAGTAAAACTGGCAAACACACTAATTCGTTCACCTTTTGACGGTATCATAGACAGAATACCTTATAAAGTAGGCAGTTTAATTAATGAAGGAACCCTGCTTACCACAGTTTCTGATATTTCTACGGTAAACGCATATTTTAACGTTTCGGAAATAGAATATTTACATTATCTGAAAAAAAGAAAAGACTCAACCAACCATTATACAGAAGTAACTCTTTATTTAGCTGATGGCTCTGAATATCCTGAAAAAGGAAAAATAGAAACCATGGAAAGTGAAATAGAAGAAAGCACCGGATCAATAGCCTTTAGAGCGCGCTTTAAAAACCCGGGCGGAATACTAAAACATGGATCCAGCGGAAGAATAAGATTAAAAAACACACTGAAAACAGCTATCATTATCCCGCAAAAATCTGTTGTTGAAATACAAGATAAAAACTATGTGTTTTTATTGCAAAAAGACAATACAGTAAAAATGAAAAGCTTTTTACCCAAAGCACGTAAAGGACATTTTTATGTGGTAGAAAAAGGATTAATGCCCGGAGAAAAAATTATTTACGAAGGAGTTCTTAATTTAAAAGAAGGCATGGAAATTTTCCCGAATTACCTTAGCAAAGAAACCATACTTAGCGAAAATCAAGTCAACTAAGCTGTAAGCATGTTTGAGAAGTTTATTCATCGCCCGGTATTATCGCTCGTTATTTCTTTAATCATAACTTTATTAGGATTACTGGCATTGATGAGTTTGCCGGTTACTCAATTTCCCGATATTGTACCTCCTTCAGTTACGGTTACCGCAAAATATACCGGTGCAAATGCAGAAGTATGTGCCAAAACAGTTGCCATACCCATTGAAAGAGCAATAAACGGTGTTCCGGGAATGACCTACATGTCATCGGTATCGAGTAATACCGGAATAACCATAATAACAGTTTACTTTAAGGTAGGAACCGATCCGGATGTTGCTGCCGTAAACGTACAAAACAGAGTTACCACCGTTTTGGATGAACTTCCCGAAGAAGTTATTAAAGCCGGTGTACAAACCGAAAAGGAAGTTAATAGTGTTTTACTATACCTAAACCTGTACAGCGAAGATTCACTGGCTGATGAAAAATTTGTATACAACTTTGCCGACATTAATATTTTGCCTGAATTAAAACGCATCAACGGGGTAGGATATGCTGAGATAATGGGTTCACGCGAATACTCGATGCGGGTATGGCTCAAACCCGATAAAATGCTGGCCTATAATGTTTCGGCCGAAGATGTAATAAAGGCCATTCGCAATCAAAATGTAGAAGCAGCCCCCGGAAAAACAGGCGAAAGCTCAGAGCGATCGGCACAAATGCTGCAATACACCTTAAGATATACAGGTAAATTTACCAAAGAAGACGAATACAGAAATATCCCTATTAAAGCGCAGGCAGATGGTTCTATATTAAAACTAAAAGATATTGCCGAAATAGAGTTTGGCTCACAAAGCTATCACATATCTTCTAAAACTGACGGTAAACCATCAGCATCTATTTTAATAAAACAACGACCCGGGTCAAATGCATCTGAAATAATCAGCAACATCAAATCTAAAATGACCGAATTACAAAAAAGCTCATTTCCTCCGGGTATGAAATTGAATTATGCCTACGATGTTTCGCGATTTTTAGATGCCTCTATACACGAAGTAATACGCACATTGATTGAAGCATTTATACTGGTTTCTTTAATCGTATTTATATTTCTGCAGGATTTTCGTTCAACGCTTATTCCTGCATTAGCAGTACCGGTATCATTAATAGGAACATTTGCATTTATGCAACTCCTGGATTTTTCTATTAATTTATTAACGCTCTTTGCACTGGTTTTAGCCATCGGTATAGTGGTTGATAATGCCATTGTAGTTGTTGAGGCAGTGCACGCTAAAATGCACAACAAAAAAATTGGTGCCAAACAGGCAACCATAGAATCCATGCAAGAAATAAGCAGTGCAATTATAGCGATTACCTTAGTAATGAGTGCAGTGTTTATTCCGGTAGCTTTTATGTCGGGGCCGGTTGGTATTTTTTACAGACAATTTTCGTTAACTCTGGCTATAGCCATAGTTATATCGGGTATAAACGCACTTACACTAACACCGGCATTGTGTGCTATATTACTAAAAGAAACCGAGCATAAAGGATTGATGAAAAAATTCTTTACCTGGTTTAATAAACATTACGACAGGTTAGCCCAAAAATACGAATACATTACCGGTCGTGTTGCTGCACGCAGGATATTTACCTTCTTGTTTTTAATAACTTTTTTTGTGTTAACATGGGGGCTTAGCCGCGTGCTCTCTACCGGATTTATCCCTACCGAAGATCAGGGAGTTATTTATGTAAACGTTACCACACCGCCCGGAGCTACTGTAGAAAGAACCGAACAGGTGCTTGATGAGATATATAAAATTTGCAAACAAATTGATGCGGTTGAAAATGTTTCGGTATTGGCCGGATATAGTATTATTACCGAAGCTGCGGGCGCTTCATTTGGTATGGCCATGATTAATCTTAAAGCCTGGAACGAAAGAGAAGTTTCAGTAAATGACGTAATAGAAATACTTTATGAAAAATCAAAATCAATCAGCGATGCCAATATAGAATTTTTACCCCCCCCCACGGTGCCCGGCTTTGGTAACGTTAGCGGCTTTGAATTGCGTTTGATTGACAAAAGCGGAAAAGATGATTTGAATTATACTTCGCAGGTAACTAACAACTTTATAGATAAATTAAATCAACAAAAAGAATTAAAAAATGTATTTACCAGTTTTGATGTTACTTTTCCGCAGTATGTACTAAAAATAGATTACGACATGGCAGCCAAAAAAGGCATCAGTGTAGATAATGCCATGAGCGAATTGCAAACATTAATAGGTAGTTTTTATGCTTCCAATTTTGTACGTTATTCGCAAATGTATAAAGTAATGGTACAGGCATCGCCCGAATACAGAGCTAAACCCGAAGACCTGCTCAAATTATACATCAAAAACTCCCGCGATGAGATGGTGCCGCTTTCTACCTTTGTTACCATAGAGCGTGTTTATGGTCCTGAGCAAATTACACGCTACAATATGTCTTATTCTACCATGATTAATGGTGAAGCAAAAGAAGGTTTCAGCAGCGGAGATGCTATTAAGGCCGTAGAAAGAGTGGCAGAAAAAGAATTACCCAGAGGATTTAGATACGAATGGTCGGGAATTACACGCGAAGAAATCTTAGCAGGCGGACAAACAGGAAGCATATTTATCATTTGTTTAATTTTTGTGTATCTGCTTTTGGCCGCGCAATACGAAAGCTTTTTATTGCCCCTTCCGGTTATCCTTTCATTACCTACCGGAATATTTGGTTCTTATTTATTTTTATATATGCTCGGTTTAGACAACAACATTTATGCACAGGTGTCGCTGGTAATGCTTATTGGTTTATTGGGTAAAAATGCTATATTAATTGTTGAATTTGCCATCCTTAAACAAAAAGAAGGTATGTCGGTTATTCAGGCAACCGTTTTAGGCGCTGCTGCACGTTTCAGGCCAATTATTATGACTTCAGTTGCTTTTATAGCCGGGCTTATACCTCTTGTTGTTGCCAGCGGAGCGGGAGCCATGGGTAATCGTTCTATAGGCACGGCAGCCGCAGGCGGTATGATTACGGGAACCTTGTTTGGTATTGTAGTAATACCCGGTCTTTATTATATTTTTGCCAACATACAGAAAAAATTCAGTAAGTCGTAATTTTCATAAATGAAAAAAACCATCAAAAATATTTCGCTTATTTTATTTATAGGGAACATTTTTTATGCCTGCAAAAGTAGTCAACCGCTGATTGATAAAAACAATATTAAAACCGTAGAGCAGCTTTCTCAGAATACAACAGATACAGCAAGCATAGCCGATATAAAATGGAAAGATTTTTTTAAAGATACGGTTTTAGTAAATTTAATAGATATTGCCCTAAAAAATAACCCCGATATACAAATTGCTGTACAAAAAATATACACAGCCAATGCCGTTTATCAGGCAAGCAAAAAAAATCTTTTACCAACACTCGGATTAAGAACTGCAGTCGATTTAAATAAATATGGCCTATATACCATCAATGGCATTGGCAATTTTGATTCAAATTTATCGCCTAATATTCCGGATGAAGCTAAAATACCCGACCCTGTGGTGCCCGATTACTTTTTGGGTATGCAAGCAGCCTGGGAAATAGACCTGCGGGGCAAATTACGCAACGAAAAAAAATCAGCGTATTTCAAAAGCATGGCAAGTGTATTCGAAAAGCAATTGATACAAACCTATTTGATTAATAATCTTGCAAAAGCTTACTACGAATTACTTGCCTTAGACAAAGAACTGGAGATTGTTCAGGATAATATAGAACTGCAGGAAAAAGCATTAGAACTGGTAATAATACAAAAAGCAGGTGGCAGAGCCAACGAATTGGCAGTTAAACAATTTTCGGCACAACTGTTAAACTCGCAAAGTTTAGAGTACCTCATTAAACAACAAATTACCGAAACCGAAAACTACATCAATTACCTGGCCGGTAGATTTCCGCAAAAAGTTAACCGTGGTGATTCGCTTTACAAACAAGTGTTACCCCAGCAAATTTCAGTTGGCTTATCCGGTAAGCTATTGCAAAAAAGACCCGATATACAAATGGCACAAGCTGAACTTTTTTCCGGATACAGCGATGTTAAAGCCGCAAAAGCTGCATTTTATCCTTCATTTACAATCAATGCTTATGGCGCATTTAATGCCTATAATACACAATTTATTTTTACCTCACCGGCATCGCTGGCATACGGGGCACTCATGAATGTGATGATGCCATTATTAAACCGCAATCAAATTATGATGCAATATAATGCAAGTATAGCAATGGCCAATGCGGCATTTTATAATTACCAAAAAACCATTTATAAAGGCGTGGAAGAAGTTTCTACCAACCTTAGCAGAATTGATAATTATAAAAACGCAGCCACTAAAAAAGAAGAAGAAGTAAAAGCCTTAAAAAGTGCCGTAAGCATTTCTAAAGATTTATTTGTAACCGGATATGCCAATTATTTAGAGGTTATTGCGGCACAAAAAAGCGTTTTAGAATCAGAAATAGATCTCATTAATCTTAAAAAAGAGCAGTTTTTTAGTTTGCTCGATTTATACAGAGCCTTAGGCGGTGGTTGGTAATAGGTTTCAACTGTAAGCTCCCCGCTATTCGATCATTTAACCCAAATACGTATGTGAAAATGCGTAACCGTTAATCCCCAAAAAGGCATTAGGCTTTTTTCGCGGCAAGCCGGGTGTATTGCTCTCCCCTTTTGGGGGAGATGGAGGGGGTGTATTAACCCAAATGCCACTCACATACACACGCACTTGCATAAGCCCCGCTAAATTGTGGGGCTGATAACCATCTGAAGATTAAAAAACCGAGGCATTATTTTTTAGCCAGTTCATTAAGTTTATCACTGATAAATTTTTGTTCAATTTCCTGAGCTCTTTCTAATGGCAGTTGTTCATTATCTCCATTAAATGCAATGATAATTATATCAGTTAGTCCTTCTTCGTTTAAGATTTTTACCATATCTTTTGCCTCATTATATCCGAAAAATTTTCCGCATATATAAGATTGAGTACCGAATTCCGTAATTTTTATTTTGTATTTGGTCGGAAGGTCTAAAAAGGCATTTGCATTTTTACCATCGTACACACCTATTTGCAAGCGATAGTAAACCATTTTTTCACCTATCTGTTGCAGCAAACTTTCTATTTCCTCTTTGCTAATCTCTTGTGTTTTATGTTCTTCGGCATGGTTTCTGTTGTTTAACAATTCAAAGGCATCTTTTAAAGAAATTTCATAATTATTAAAAAAAGATTTAATTTCAAGCTGCTTAAATCCCGCTTCTTTCAAATCGTTTTTTGCTTTTTGTGCCCACAAATAATCGCACCATGCACCACATAATATGGTTTTTGATAATTCATTTTTACCGCTAATCGGAGCAAATTTTTTTTCTTCAGTAGCGCTTAGTATTTTTTCGCTAAGATTTATTTCTATTCTAAAAATCAACCCATTGGGAATAATTGTTTCCGTATGGTTTGCATGGATTTTAATAACCGCATTAAACATTAAGGCTGTTATCAAGTAAGTAATTTTTTTCATGGCTCAAATGTTTTTTAGGTTAAACATTTACTAATACCACGAAGCTTCATGTTTTTTAAGGCCTTGCAGCTTTAAGGCTGCTCTGCTTGTTTTAACTGATAAATCAAAAATAATGTTTGAGCATCAACGACAAAATATTAATAGGCGCGCATAACAATTGTTTGTAGAAAAAAAGTTATTCCAAATAATATTTGGATTTTTAAATCGCTGCATAACGAAAATGAAGAGTTTGTTTGTTTTATAATTAAAAGAATGAGCTATGTACTATTTAGACGAAAGCGTGAGGATAGCTGACGAAAGAAAATAATTTAATAGGCTCTTACTTTTTTTCCCTCCACGTAATTTACAAATGCCCTATTAACTACTTTGTTACCTCCGGCCGTAGGGTAATTGCCGCTAAAGTACCAATCTCCTTGATGATGCGGGCAGGCATCATGAAGTCCTTCTAAGGTTTGAAAAATAATTTTTACCTGAGCCTTGCAATTTTCGGGAGTAACCAGTTCGGCCACTTTATCTGATATTTGTTGGTATGTATGATGTTTATATATATTGGTTACTACATTTTTGATTTGTTCTTTAGGTTTTTGCAGTTCTTCTTTGGCATATACATACACTTCATCAATTATATGACCCAGATTATTTTCCTGCAGAAGATTTATGGCAGCCTGAAATGCAATAAAATCACCTATTATGGCCATATCAATTCCATAACAATCGGGGTATCGTATTTGGGGGGCCGAAGAAACAATGATTATTTTTTTAGGATTGAGCCTATCCAGCATTTTAATGATACTTCGTTTTAGTGTGGTTCCTCTTACAATCGAATCATCTATTACCACAAGATTATCGCTTGGTTTTACGGTTCCCCAGGTAACATCATAAACGTGTGCTACCATATCATTACGGTCGTTATCGTTGGTAATAAAGGTTCGTAATTTAGCATCTTTAATGGCAAGTTTTTCTACGCGCGGGCGCATAGCCAGTATTTCGGTAAGTCGCTCTTCACTAAGGGGAGTATCCGAATTAATTATTTTGTCTTTTTTTACTTTGTTCAAATAATCTTCTACGCCTTTAATCATTCCGTAAAAGGCTGTTTCGGCTGTATTGGGAATGTAAGAAAAAACCGTGTTTTTTAAATCATAATTAATTTCTTGAAGTATTTGGGGCACTACATTTCTTCCTAATTGAATGCGCTCCCGGTAAATGTCATAATCATTGCCTCTTGAAAAATAAATTCTTTCGAAGGAACAAGCCGTTTTATTTGCCGGTTTTCTAACCTGTAATTCTTTAATGTCACCATTTTTACGAATCACCAGGGCGTGTCCTGGGGTAAGTTCTAATATGGTATCTTTTTTTACGTTAAATGCGGTTTGTATAACAGGCCTTTCAGATGTAACTACGGCTATTTCATCATCATAATAATAAAAAGCCGGACGTATGCCATTGGGATCTCGCAGTACAAAGGCATCGCCATGCCCAATCAAACCGGCCATCGTATATCCGCCATCCCACTTTTCTGCGGCATGGGTTAAAATCTGTTGTATATCCATGTTAGAGGCTATGAGCGATGATATTTGTTTGTTAGAATAGCCCAGGGTTTTATATATTTTAAATAAACGTTCGTTTTCTACATCTAAAAAATGTCCAATTTTTTCCATTACTGTTACTGTATCCGAAACTTCTTTGGGATGTTGCCCCAGTTCTATCAAATGGTCAAACAGTTCTTCTACATTGGTAAGATTAAAATTGCCTGCTACCACTAAATTACGGGTCATCCAATTATTTTGCCGTAAAAATGGATGACAGCTTTCGATGCTGTTTTTACCATAAGTCCCATAGCGTAAATGCCCTAAAAATAATTCTCCGGTAAACCCGTAATTCTCTTTCAGCAATTGAGTGTTTTTAAGCACCTCGGGCTGTTTATCCGCCAGGGATTTAAATTTACCAAAGATGTCTTCAAATATCAGTTGTATGGCATTGGGTTCAACTGAGCGTTTTCGGCTGATGTATCTCTGCCCGGGTTTTACGTCAAATTTAATATTGGCTAAACCGGCACCATCCTGGCCCCTGTTGTGTTGTTTTTGCATCAACAGGTACATTTTATTCAGCCCGTAAAATGCCGTACCATATTTTTCCAGATAAAAATCAAGGGGTTTTAACAGTCTTAAAACAACAATGCCGCATTCGTGCTTAATAGAATCACTCATGGATACCTGTAGGAAAGGTTTAAATATTTATGCAAAGGTACGTTTATTTTGGCAACCATTAACCACTATATACGTTTGCTCAATAGATAATTTGTTAGTAACTTGCTCTCATTTTAATCGGTTTTGAACAGGTTTTTATCGATAATATTGTTTTGTTTGTGGCATTTGTTACTGCCCGAAACGGTTGCACAGCAACAAAGCAGCGTATTTTTTACCGAAAACAACGGGCAATGGGATGAAAAAATTCAATATTTACTACGTTTAAATAGTGGTAATTTTTACATAGAAAAAAACGGGTTTTCTGTTTTATTATGGGAACAAGAATCATCCGAAGAAGAACATGAAAACCATGCACCCCACACACATAAAGCAATAAATCCAAACTGCAAAGCACATTTTATAAAAGCAAGTTTTGTGGGTTGTAATCCTGATGTAATCTTACATAAAGAAAATATCTGCACTTTTTACAGTAATTTTTTTATTGGTAACGATCCTGCCAAGTGGCGGGGCAATGTTAAATCCTATCAAAAAATTATCTATAAAAATTTATACGCGGGTATTGATTTGCAATACTACGGAAATAAAGACAGGCAAATAAAGTACGATGTATTGGTAAAAAAAGGTGCCAACCCCTCATTATTTAAAATAAAATACAGCGGTGCCGAAAAAATTTTTGTAAAAAATCAAACCTTACACATACAAACCGGCATAAAAACCATTAAAGAATTAAAACCTTATGCCTATCAAATTATCAATGATATAAAAACAGAAGTCCCCTGCCATTTTAAAGTTGATAATCATACTGTAAGTTTTGAATTTCCGCATGGATATAATACACAATATGATTTAATTATAGATCCGGTGCTTATTTTCTCTACATACAGTGGCTCTAGCGCTGATAATTTTGGTTTTACGGCCACATACGATTCACAAAAAAATGCTTACGGTGCAGGCATTGTATATATGACCGGTTCATACCCCGTTACACCGGGCGCTTTTCAAATGGGTTTTAACGGCACGAATAATTTAACCCGCGATATTGCCATTACAAAATTTAACCCCAACGGTAATGGTTTGGTATATTCAACATATTTTGGAGGCAGCGGCACTGAAGCTCCACACTCACTGGTTTGCAATGTCAATGACGAATTATTTGTAATGGGAACCACCGGATCGGCAGATTTTCCGGTAACCGCAACTTGTTATGATAATTCCTTTAACGGAGGCTTTAGCGTATCACCTTTCGCATCAGGCATGGATTATACTTCAGGTTCAGACATTTTTGTTGCCCATTTTAATGCAGCAGGCAATGCCTTAATTGGCTCAACGTATATCGGAGGCTCAAGCAACGATGGGCTTAATACTGCTGCCGGTTTGGCATTTAATTATGGCGACCCATTCAGAGGTGAAATTATTATTGATGCGGCCGGAAACTGCATTGTTGCCTCCACTACACAGTCATTAAATTTTCCTGTGACAAATGCTTCACAACCAGCTTTTGGCGGAGGTACACAAGATGCAGTTATTTTTAAAATGAATGCCACCTTAAGTACACTTATCTGGTGTACATATTTTGGCGGAAATGGCGATGATACCGGCTATGGAGTACAATTAGACGGAGGAGGAAATATTTACATGAGCGGAGGCACCTCCAGTAGCAATTTATCGGTTACTCCGGCAGTAATAAATCCTGTATACGGAGGAAATGTGGATGGCTATATAGTACGTTTTTCTGTCATTACAAATAATATACAAGCTTGTACCTATTTAGGCACCCAGCAATATGATCAGTCGTATTTTGTACAAATAGACAATAACAACGATGTTTATGTGGTGGGGCAAACCCAGGGAAATTATCCTATAAGCCCCGGTGTATATAACAATGGTCCCAGCGGACAATTTATTCATAAATTAAATAATACCTTTACCGGCAGCATTTTTTCTACACGCATAGGCAGGGGAATAAACGGAGTGGTTGATATTTCTCCTTCTGCTTTTCTGGTAAATGTTTGTGGACAAATTTATTTATGCGGATGGGGAGGCGATTTAAACGGTTATTATCAAAATCAACAAAGCAGCACTAACGGACTTCCGCTTACTTCAGATGCCTTTCAGTCAACTACCGATGGCTCGGATTTTTATCTGATAATCTTAGCGCCCAATGCAAGCGGGTTGCTTTATGCAACTTATATGGGCGGGCCTTTAAGCAAAGAGCATGTAGATGGCGGCACCAGCCGTTTTGATAAAGACGGGCTGGTATATCAGGCTGTGTGTGCAGGATGCGGCAATTACGATGATTTTCCTGTTACTCCCGGTGTTTGGTCTGCTACCAACAATAGCTTTAATTGCAATATGGCTGTATTTAAGTTCGACATGAACCAATTAACTGCTTATGCAAACTTCTCTATCAATAGTTCAGTTTGTACATTTCCGGTAACGGTAAATTTTACAAATACCAGCAATGGCGGACAAAGTTTTTACTGGGATTTTGGCGATGGAAATACCAGCACCACCGAACATCCTACCCACCAATATCAAAACCCGGGTATATACAATGTGATGCTTATAGCAACTGATACCAATACCTGCAAAGGCAAAGATACCGTGTACTTACAAGTAATCATCCCTACCCCACCCGATGTTACAGCCAATCAACCACCTGATATTTGCATAGGCGATACTACCACACTTAGCATCATTGCAAGCGGAGGCATAAGCTATTCATGGTCTCCGGCTACAGGCTTAAGCTGTACCAATTGCCCCAACCCCAGCGCCAACCCGGCTGCAACTACTACCTATACCGTTACGATTACTGATACAAACGGCTGCACTGCTTCGGATAATGTTACGATAACGGTAATACCTAACGTACAAGCCGGAATGAACGTAAACTTTACTCCTTGCATCATTCCTGCACTGGTTTCATTAAATAATTCAAGTACTAATTCAGTAAGTTACTATTGGGATTTTGGCGATGGATTTACTTCTACCAATACTGATCCGCAACATGTTTACTCTTCCCCCGGCAACTATACTATTACACTAATTGCCACCGATTCATCCACCTGTAATATCTCTGATACCGTTACCTATAATATTTATCTTCCTCCCCCATTAACTATTACCGTAGGTGGAAACGATACTATCTGCAGCAATACAAGCACCGGTATCTTCGCCTCAGGTGCAAGCACTTATCAGTGGTTTCCTCCCTATTCGATAGATAATCCAAGTTCTCCCAATCCCAATGTAAGTCCTGATGTTTCTACCGTATATATGGTGATTGCTGTTGACAGCAACGGCTGTGTAGATACCGGATATGTTAACATTGAGGTATATCCGCCTGCCTACATAGATGCAGGGCCTGATTTAATATATGATGATGTTGGGCCGGGCGTACAAATAAATGCAGTTATACCCAACGGCACTAACCAATATTATTGGACTCCTGCTACCGGTTTAAGTTGCATCCATTGTTTAAACCCTATTGCTACCCCTAATCAATCTACAACTTATTATTTATTTTATACCGATCAATACGGTTGTACTTATGTAGATTCGCTCATAGTATTAGTAACTCCAAGTGTGTTTATCCCCAATGCATTTACCCCGAACGGAGACGATAAAAATCCGGTGTTTAAGCCCATAGTTAGAAATCTGAGTTATTACGAGTTTTACATATTTAATCGCTGGGGAGAAATTATTTTTGAAACACGCGATACCGAAGCCGGATGGGATGGCACACATAAAAATAATAAATGTCCGATTGACGTGTATGTGTGGATGATAAAGTATGCCGATCAAATTAATCCGGAAGTCATTAATGTAAAAAGAGGACACGTTACTTTGATAAGATAATTCGTAGGGCAAATTTGTTTAACCGGTTTTTTGCGCAGCAGCAATTTTATCTATTTTTGTAATGTAATACTTCGGCCATCATTACCTGTGTAATGAACTGAATTTATACAGAAGAAGCGAGAGAACGGGCTCAGCGACCTTCTGGCAACCTGATAAATTTTTATCAAGGTGCCAATTCCCGACTCCTGCAAAATGGAGAAATATAAATTTATTAATCATGAGAAAGCAAATAAACATTGGACTATTTGGCTTCGGGTGCGTAGGCAACGGATTATATGATGTGCTTAGCAATAGCCCCGGATTTAAAGCCGACATCAAAAAAATTGTTGTAAAAAACAAGCATAAAAAACGCAGTTTACCACCTGAAAAGTTTTTATATCACAAATCGGAAATTTTAGATGACCCCGATATTAACCTTGTGGTTGAATTAATTGATAATGCCACCGATGCTTTTGAAATAGTAAAAGAAGCTTTGCAAAAAGGCAAAAATGTAGTTACTGCCAATAAAAAAATGATTGCAGAAAATTTTAGTGAATTGGTTGAACTGCAGCAAAAATACGGTTGTTCGCTTTTGTATGAAGCCTCCTCTTGCGGAAGCATACCCATACTAAGAACATTAGAAGAATATTACGATAACGAACTGCTTAATTCGGTAAGCGGAATATTTAACGGCTCATCCAATTACATTTTAACTAAAATTCAAAACGAAAACATCTCTTACGAAACAGCTTTGAAACAGGCTCAAGAGCTTGGTTTTGCCGAAAGCAACCCTAAACTTGATGTAGAAGGATATGATGCAAAATATAAATTAATCATTGTTGCCGGACACAGCTTTGGTGTGTTTATTAAACCCGAACAAGTATTAAATTTAGGCATACAAAATCTGCAAAAACAAGATGTAGAATACGCTAAACAAAATCATAAAAAAATACGCCTGATTGCCGGTGTATATAAAACTGACAAAAAACATATTACCTTATTTGTTGCTCCGCGCTTTGTTGATAAAAACGATCCCTTGTACCATGTAGACAATGAATACAATGCGGTAACTGTTGAAGCAGCTTTTTCTGATAAACAATTGTTTATTGGAAAAGGAGCCGGAGGGCATCCCACCGGTTCGGCTGTTTTATCTGATATTTCTGCAAATGCCTATGATTATAAATACGAATACAAAAAAAGATTTCAAAGTCATCAAGTAGAATACACCAACGATATTGAACCCGAAATTTACATCCGCTATAATCATAAAAATATATTAGATAAGTTAGAAATAAGTTCTGTAAGCTCGTTTGGCACTAATTATATTTTAGCATATATTTCTTTAAAAGAATTACTCAACAAAAAAGAACTCATAAATCAATCTGGCTCTTTGGTTGTGTTTACGGGGAATTTTAAAACGCCTTATATAAAACAACCTTCGCTATTGCATGTTAGCCTGACTAATTCTGAATAAGCAGGAAAATTTTTTAGACTTATTTAGGTTAAATCTCTAATGCTGAATTAGAATTATTGATTTACTGCAGAGGCCTCGGTTGAGCTGGTATCGTTTGGCACTTGTGGCTGTGTTATTACTGTGTGTTTTTTCTTGCTGCCAAAAAATGTTTTTTGCTTGATGATGAGAATAAATATACCTATGGTAATTGCCGAATCGGCCAGATTAAATATGGGTCTGAAGAAAATATATTCCTCGCCTTTCCAGAATGGAAACCAATCGGGGAAATGCCCTTGTAAAATCGGGAAATAAAGCATATCAACCACATGTCCTTGTAAAAACGAAGCGTAACCGCCTTCAGCAGGCATAAATGATGCAACACTATGATAACTATCACTAAAAATAATTCCATAAAACATACTGTCAATAATATTACCCAATGCACCCGCAAAAATGAGCGATATACTTACAATTAGTAACGAGGGGGCATTTTTTTTGATAATACCGTAAAGGTAATAACCTATTACTGCAAGGGCAACAATTCTGAATATAGATAGAAATAACTTACCCCATAAACTGTCTTCGCCACCAATCTCCAATCCAAAAGCCATTCCCCGGTTTTCGGTAAAATAAATTTTAAACCACGAAAATATAGAGATACTCTCGCCCAGTACCATGTGGGTTTTAACCCAAATTTTTAAAATTTGATCGAGTAATAATACAATAAGTATGGTAATCAGTGCCTTCTTCAAAACAGTCCCCTCATCCCCTTTTGTATGTTAATATTGCTGTGCTTTTGCTTCTATGCTAAGTGTAGTATGCGGAACTAACCGGAGGCGTTCTTTATTAATTAATTTTCCGGTAACTCTGCAAATGCCATAAGTTTTGTTTTCAATACGCACAAGTGCAGCTTCTAATGCCTGTATAAATTTTTCCTGACGGCCCAATAGCTGTGCTGTTTCTTCACGAGAGAGTGTTTCTGAACCATCTTCCATCATCTTGAATGTGGGCGATGTATCGTCTGTACCATGATCATCGGTGTGGGTCAACGAACCTTTTAACAAATCTAAATCGCGTCTGGCCTCATCCAGTTTTTTTAAAATAATTTCTTTAAACTCTTGTAATTCAGCGTCAGAATAACGTGTGCGTGTATCTATTTCTACTTTTTTGTTTATGGGCTGCTGTACCACTGTTTCTTTGGGTTTACTATATAAGGGAATATCTACCAGTTTGTTTATTGCGTTTTTAGTAGTTTTAACTACTTCACGGTTATCAGCCGGTTTTTCAATGATTGTAGTTTTTTTCTCAGCTTTAGTAACCTTATCAATCTTTTCGGTTGTTTTAGTTTTTTTTACTGCCGCATTGTTATTTGCTTCGCTTTTATTTTTGCTTTTATTTATGGGTTTTTCCTGCACTTTTTGTTGTTTTTTATTTTTTACGGCAGGCTTGCTGGTTTTAACAGTAGATACGGCTTTTTTAGATTTTTCCTTTTTTACGGGCTTGAGTTGTTTTTTAGCAGCGGGCTTCTGTGCCGTTGCTTTTTTTACCGGTTTTGCAGTTTTTTTTGCAGTAGCTTTTTTAAGAACCGGTTTAGACGGCTTTTTGGCTGCAGATTTTTTGGAATTTGATTTTTTTACTGCGGGTTTTTTAGCAATTGATTTTTTAGGGGTAGCTTTTTTTACGGTGGTTTTTTTTACCTGTTTAGCTGCTTTTTTCTTTGCCGCCATAATTTATATTGTTTTCTTGTTATACAATTATTGGTTTTTTGTTATCCTAAGATAGGTTTTTATATTTTCATCAACTTCTAACTCTTGTTTGTTACCATTCAAATTATCAACCAGTTCGAGTTTTGATGCCAATGTTTCCGAGCAAATATAATTCAAATTATTTATGATAGCATCGTTTAATGAATTATGCTTTAATATTTCTATATTTATTTTATCGGTTAAGGCTAACTGACTGTCTTTGCGTAAGTTTTGAATTCTGTTTACCAGCTCCCGGGCCAGTCCCTCTTCTTTTAAAGTGCTACTTACGGTAATGTCTAAGGCTACTGTTATGCCTCCTTCTGAAATAACACTAAAACCCGGTATGTCTTTCGAAGTGATTTCCACGTCTTCTAAAAGCAAAGTTATCTGTTCATTATTTATGTTTAAACTATATAGTTTTTCTCTCTCAATCTTATCAATATCTTCTTTTTTGAATTTTGATATGGCTTCGGCTATAGCCTTCATGTGTTTGCCATATTTTGGCCCCAGGGTTTTAAAATTGGGTTTGATTGTTTTTACCAGTATGCTACTATCATCAAGGTATTCCAGTTCTTTTACATTTACTTCGGCTAAAATTAAATCTTGAACAGCCTGTAACTGCTCTTTAAATTTAGCGTTAAGTACGGGTACCATTATTTTTTGAAGCGGTTGTCTGACTTTAATTTGCTCTTTTTTGCGGATGCTTAAAACCATCGAAGATATTTGCTGGGCTATTGCCATTTTTTCTTCCAGGTATAAGTCTATTTCCTTTTCGTTAGCAATCGGATAATTTGCCAGATGTACAGAGCTTAAAGCATGCTTTTTGCTAACCGAATTTAAATCGCAAAATAATTGTTCACTAAAAAAAGGAGCCATTGGCGATGCCAGTATGGCAATGGTTTCTAAACAGGTGTATAAAGTTTGATAGGCAGCGATTTTATCTTCGGTGTATTCGCCTTTCCAAAAACGCCTGCGGCACAAACGTACATACCAGTTGCTCAGGTGGTCTAACACAAATGTTTCTATTTCGCGGGCAGCCTTGGTGGGTTCATATTCATTTAAATTTTCATCAACTGTTTTTATCAGCGAGTTTAGCCTGGATATTATCCATCGGTCAATTTCAGGTCGCTTAGCTACAGGTATTAAAGGTTCGGCAAATGTAAATTTATCTACATTGGCATATAAAGCAAAAAAAGCATAGGTGTTATAAAGGGCGCGGAAGAATTTGCGTTGGGTTTCTATAAGTCCTTCTATGTCAAATTTCAGGTTATCCCAAGGTTGAGCATTGGTAATCATATACCAACGGGTGGCATCAGGACCGTATTTTTCGATTGTATCAAAGGGGTCAATGGTATTGCCCAGGCGTTTGCTCATTTTTTGGCCATTTTTATCTAACACAAGCCCGTTTGAAATAACATTTTTATAAGCTACCGAGTCAAAACAAATCGTAGCAATGGTGTGCAGGGTATAAAACCAACCGCGTGTTTGGTCAACTCCTTCAGCTATGTAATCTGCCGGAAATGCCAGACCTTGGTCAATTAGTTCTTTGTTTTCGAAGGGATAATGTAATTGCGCATAGGGCATACTACCCGAATCAAACCACACATCAATTAAATCCGATTCTCGTTTCATAGGTTTACCTGTGGATGAAACCAGAATAATTTCATCCACATAAGGCCTGTGCATATCGAAGGTATTGTAGTTATCTACCGAAAAATTTCCGGGGATAAAATTTTGTAAAGGATTATTTTGCATGATTCCGTACTCTACTGCCTTTTGGCATTCATTTTTCAGCTCTTCCAAAGAACCGATGCATTTTTCTTCTCCGTCATTGCTGCGCCATATTGGTAAAGGTATTCCCCAATATCGGGAACGTGATAAATTCCAGTCGTTGGCATTTTCTAACCAGTTGCCGAAACGCCCGGTTCCGGTGCTTTCGGGTTTCCAGTTGATGGTTTTATTGAGGGCAACTAATTTATCGCGTACTCGGGGCACATTGATAAACCAACTGTCTAAGGGGTAATAAAGTACGGGCTTATCTGTTCGCCAGCAGTGGGGATAGTTATGTTCGTACTTTTCTTTTTTAAAAAGTTTGTCTTCGTATTGTAACTTTAAAATGATGCGTTCGTCAACACTCAGATAGGATAATTTAGAAGTGTCGCTGATAATTCCTTTTAGGTTGTCTTTTTGTTTAGCTAATTCGTCTAATTTCTCTGCCTCACTCATATAGGCTTCTTTTACATACTCACCGGCAAAACCAAAAACAGGGTCATACATTTCGGGTCTAAATTTACCTTGCAAATCAACTAAAGGAACCGGTTTGCCTTGTTCGTTTAAAACTAACATTGCAGGTACGTCTGCTTCTTTGGCTACTCGCATATCATCTGCTCCAAAAGTGGGGGCTATATGAACTATGCCGGTACCGTCATCGGTGCTTACAAAATCTCCGGCAATTACTCTGAATGCTTTATCAGCATTTTCGTAAGGTTGTGTATATGGCAAGAGTTGCTCATAATTTAAACCGATTAAATCTTTACCCTTGCATGTTTTTATAATTTTCCAGGGTATAAGTTTATCTCCTTTTTTATAGGAATTAAAATCTATTTCCCGGGCATTGTCATTAAAATATTTTGAAACCAGATTTTTTGCCAGTATAACGCAAATATTTACACCTGAAAAGGGATTAAAAGTATCAACCCATACATATTCTATATTTTCACCTACAGCCAAAGCAGTGTTAGAAGGTAGTGTCCAAGGGGTGGTTGTCCAGGCTAAGAAGTAAATTTTACCTGCCGGTTGGGGATGAGTATTTTGCAGCAATTTGGTGTATTCATTTTCTTTTAAGGCAAACATAGCTACGGCACTATGGTCTTTTACAGTTTTATAACAACCGGGCTGGTTTAATTCGTGCGAGCTAAGACCTGTGCCCGCAGCGGGAGAATAAGGCTGTATGGTGTATCCTTTGTATAATAATCCTTTATTATAAATATTTTTTAGCAGCCACCATACGCTTTCTATGTATTTATTATCATAGGTTATGTAAGGATTTTTCATATCCACCCAATAACCCATGATGCGGGTAAGTTCTTCCCATTTATCGGTATATTTCATAACCGCCTTGCGGCAAGCAATATTATACGCATCAACCGTAATTTTTTTGCCGATGTCTTCTTTGGTTATACCCAGTTCTTTTTCCACTGTTAATTCTATTGGCAAGCCATGTGTGTCCCATCCTGCTTTACGATTAACCTGAAATCCTTTTAAGGTTTTATAGCGACAAAAGATATCCTTGATGGTGCGAGCCATTACATGATGTATTCCGGGCAAACCATTGGCGCTGGGCGGGCCTTCATAAAACACAAAAGGCGGTTTTCCTTCGCGCGAACTAATGCTTTGTTCAAATGTTTTTTCCTGGTCCCACTTTGCCAATATTTTTTTTGAAATAAAGGGCAAGTCTAAAACTTTATATTCCGGGTATTTGACCATATTAAAAATATAGCGTGCAAATGTAATGAATTAAGCTTTTTAAACCCAAATTAATAAATAGGAGGCAAAGCCGAGCCGAACGATTTGATTTATCCCCACATTACGCATTAGCATGCGTAATGTTCGCCTGATTGCGGATAACCCAACACACCCCTTTGCCCAAGCACTCAGTCCGCCTCTGGCGGAAAATTTGAAATAAATCCGAATTTCTAATCCTTAATTTGGGTTAAATCATATTTTCAGCATCTTGCTCTTAGATAAAAAGAAAGCCCCCTAATACTCTTATTGGGGGCTGTAATGTATTTCACTGATGTTAATGTTCTTCTTCTTCGTTGAGTAAAGGTACTGTTTGCGGAACAAAGTCATCGGGCATGCCGGGTTTGCTGTAATCGTATGGCCAGCGATATACGGTAGGAATTTCTCCGGGCCAGTTTCCGTGAATATGTTCAACTGGTGTTGTCCATTCGAGGGTATTAGATTTCCATGGATTTTTACTTGCTTTTTGCCCGCGGAATATGCTGTAAAAAAAGTTATATAAAAATATTACCTGTGCAAAAGCAGCTAATATTGCAAACACACTGATTACAATATTTAAGTCCACCACATGGTCAAACATCGGAAAATTGGTATATTCATAATAACGTCTGGGGGCTCCGGCCAATCCAACAAAGTGCATAGGGAAGAATACTCCGTAAGCACAAACAATGGTAAGCCAAAAATGAGCATAGCCTAATTTGTTATTCATCATTCGGCCATACATTTTAGGGAACCAGTGATATATGCCGGCAAACATTCCGAATATGGCCGACATACCCATTACGATGTGGAAGTGTGCCACTACAAAGTAGGTGTCGTGTACGGCAATATCAAGAGCTGAGTCGGCTAATATGATACCGGTTAATCCACCTGTAATAAAAGTTGAAACCAAACCAACTGAAAAAAGCATGGCCGGTGTATATACTAAGTTTCCTTTCCAGATGGTAGTGATGTAATTAAACACTTTCACTGCCGAGGGGATGGCTATTAACAAGGTGGTAAAAACAAACACACCGCCCAAAAAGGGATTCATTCCTGTAATAAACATATGATGGCCCCAAACAATAAACGAGAGGAAACCAATAGCAAGTATGGAACCTATCATAGCACGATATCCAAAGATGGGTTTACGCGAGTTGGTAGCAATAATTTCTGAGGTAATACCCAAAGCCGGTAATAATACAATATAAACCTCAGGGTGTCCTAAAAACCAGAACAAGTGTTGATATAAAATAGGACTACCGCCAACTGCGTCAAGCATACCTTCGTTGGGAGTAATTATTTCAGACAGATAAAAGCTGGTGCCGAAGGTTCTGTCCATCAACAATAATAATACTGCCGATACCAGTACCGGGAAAGAGAGCACACCTAAAATAGCTGTTACAAATAATGCCCAAACGGTTAGGGGCAGGCGTGTCATTTTCATTCCGTGTGTGCGTAAATTTAAAATGGTTACTATATAATTTAAGCCTCCTAAAAGTGATGATACTACAAATAAAGTCATAGACAGCAACCAAAGTGTCATTCCCAAACCGGATCCGGGTATAAAATCGGCATGAGCACTCAAGGGCGGGTAAACTGTCCAACCGGAAGATGCAGGACCTGATTCTACATAAATAGAAACCAACATAATAATGCTGGAAACCAAAAAGAACCAGTAAGAAAGCATATTTAAGAAACCCGATGCCATGTCGCGTGCACCCACCTGCAAGGGTATAAGCAGGTTGGCAAATGTTCCGCTCAAGCCACCGGTTAATACAAAAAACACCATGATAGTGCCGTGCAGGGTAACCAATGCCAAATACATGTCCTGTCCAGTATTCCGTCAGGTGCCCATTTTTCTCCGAGGAAAAAAGTAAGTATTTGAAAATTTTCTCCGGGCCAGCCTAATTGCAAACGGAATAAAATAGACATAAGCATAGCTACAACGGCCATAAATATGGCTGTAACCAAAAATTGCTTGCTAATCATTTTATGGTCCTGACTGAACACATACTTGGTAATAAAATGTTCTTTGTGATGATGCACATGTTCGTGTTCGTGTGCATGTTCGCTAATGTGTGTAGTTGCAACTCCCATCGTAAATTCAATTTATTTAATGTTATTCAAAGCTGTTGCTGTTGCTGCAGCGGTAGTATCTTTTGGTTCGGATTGTTGTTCAGGAATAAAAACAGATTTTAAGGTTTTTTGTTCTTTCCACCATTTTTCGTAGGCCTCTTTTTTCTCAATTACTACTTTCATTTGCATGTTGTAATGCGAAGCTCCGCATATTTTATTGCAAAGTAGCACAAAGTCAAACTTATCGTCATTCATGATGGTACGCATACTGTCTGTAGTAATAATGGGTACAAATTTAAATCGGGTGGTCATTCCCGGAACGGTATTCATTTGCATTCGCAAATGCGGGAAATAGGCACTATGGATAACATCTTGTGAGCGGAATGTAAATTCATATTCCTGACCTTGCAGCAAATGAATTTCTGTGGGTAAAAAATCATCGTATGCTTTATCGTCATATTCGGGCTTGTGTATTTTTTTAAGTTCCATCACTTTGGCCAAATGCCTGCGCATGCGATCTATTCTGGCTTTGGTTTCGGCTGCTTTCATATCGGGCATGATGGTATTTTTAAGTAATGAATCTAAATTTTTAATTTCTGCATTGATTTGTGTAATGCGTGCATCAATAGTTTCTTTGGTAGCTACCCCTAAGGCGTTTTGTATTTCGGCACTTACCAGCCTGAAATCGGAATGACCTAATTCGTTATTATCACCGGCATAACGGGCTATCCAGCCAAATTGCTTTGAATATATTTCTACCTTAACAGCATTTTCGCCCGTAGCGTCTGTAATCTCATTCCAGGTTTTAAGTCCTAAGAAAATGATAACAAACAATACACTGGCAGGAACAATTGTCCACAGCAATTCCAGTTTATTATTGTGAGGGAAATACAGTGCTTTTCTGTCTTTTCTGTAATAATACTTATTGGCAAAAACAAAAAGCAATGTATTGGTAATAAAGAAAACCGTAATGATGATAATCATGTTTAAGTTCATGAGCCAGTCGGTAGCCTCACCATGCTTAGTGGCCGATGGTCCCATACCACCCATACCATATTCTGCCATCAAATAAATAAAACTTGCATAAAACGCAAACATAAATACTAGCATCAGGCCTGCATTTAATTTATTATCGCTATGCGGAATATCTTCTTCTCTCTTGTTACGCAATTGGGCAGAGAGTTCGTAAACGCGTGTTAACTGGGCAATTGCAATGATACCCAGTAAAATGATTAGAACAATTATAAGCTTTGTCATCGTGTCTTACTTTTTTCTTGCTGTTATTAAAATTGGTGATGAATACTTTCTTCGAGGTAGGGGTGGTTTTTGGGAACGAGTGGTGCTTTGCTAAGTTCTCTTAATACTACAAATATAAATAAGCCTAAAAACATTAAGAACATGCCTATTTCCAATAAACCAAATTGCCAGTGTTGTTTTACGGTTCCGGGCATTACCATAACAAATACATCCAACCAGTGGCCAAAGAAAATAACTAAACCTACAAACATTAGTAATTTGTAGTTTCTTTTGGCATCTCTAGACATTAAAACAAGCATGGGTAATGCAAAGTTTATAACAAACATAAAGTAATAAGGAAATTTATAATGTTCATTTCTGAATTGGTAATAGCTTACTTCTTCGGGAATATTAGCATACCATATTAATTGCATTTGGAAAAACCAAAGGTAGCTCCATAAAAAGCTGATGGCAAACATCCATTTACCTAAATCGTGTAAATGATTTTCGTTTACTTCGTTTAAATGGCCTTTACTTTTGAGGTAAAGTGTAAGCATAATAAATGTAATGATGGCGGTAACCCACATACCTGAAAAAACATACCATCCATACAAGGTGCTAAACCAATGAGGTTCTAAAGACATCAACCAATCCCAGGCCAGTGTGGATGAAAAAACTGCAAACAAAACCAGAAATGTGGCTCCTTTTCTGTAATTTTTAAAATGCAATTCGGTTCCGCCCACCTGATCTTCTAAAAGGGAGCGTTTGCGAAACGCTCTGGCAAATAAGATAAAAACAGTAAAATAAACTGCGTTTCTAATCCAAAAAAACACCGGATTTAAATAGGTAGATTTGTGTTGCAGTATTTCATCATGCTCAACATGATGAGAATCCATCCATTCGTAGCTATGATTAAACCCGAATGTAGCGGCCAGAAAAAACAGAATAAGAATAGCCGAACCTACAGGCAAATAACCCATCACGGCTTCAAAAACACGCTTCAGTACAGTTCCCCAAGCAACCTCAGCGGCATACTGCAAGGATAAAAAGAATAAAGCGCCTAATGAAATGGCAAAAAAGAAAAAACCGTTTACCAGCAAGTTAGACCAAAAACGTTGGTGATGCTCGGTGTTGTCGCCAAAAAAACCAACAATGGTCGCTACCATGCCTAAAATCATCAGCGCGAAGGTTACATTTTTAGCTCTGCTTGAAATACTAAATTCCATTTGTGTATTTTTTTATTGAGGTTGTTGATTGTTGTTTAGTGTACCTGCCTGGGGTGCTTTTTTATCGTTTTGTAAAAAGCGTACATACTGTATTACTTTCCAGCGTTCTTCTTTGTTTAATTGACCGGCATGCGAACCCATAATACCTTTGCCGTAAGTAATACTATGAAACATTTTACCTTCGGGTAATTCCTTTAGAGCTCCTGTGTTGTATGCAGGCACCCCGTTTATTTTTCCGTTCTTTACCAAATCTCCTTGCCCGTCACCATTTTCGCCATGACATGGAGTACAAAACTTTTCGTACAATACTTTTCCTTCTTCTTTAACTGCATCACTATAAGGGATAGGGCTTTTAACATTTACTCCGGCCAGTTCATATCCTTCGGGAGTATTGGGTATTTCATAAGGAAACATAAACCAGGCTTTTTGAGGGTCGGCACTAAAAGGTATAGTATGTGACGGAGGAAGCAAGGCAGAGTATCTGTCGGGATGGTTGTAGTCCACATAAGCTTCAATAGCTGCCGAGCGATACATATCGGGCATATATTCATAGCCCGGGCTGTTAGGGTCTTTCATACAAGCAACAAACAGGCTTGCAGAAAGGATTAGCATGGATATATTTATAATTTTACGCATCATATTATATTTCTCTTACTTCAAATTCAACAATACCTGTTTCTTTTAACATGCTTTGCAATTCGTCAACCGAAAATTTACTGTTTTCGGAAGCTTTTAATTCCATCACAAATTTATCGTCAGTAGTACTCGGATAGGGGTTTCGTGCGGGCAATCCGGGTAAGGTTTTATTGCGCAATAAATAAGTAAGGGCCATGCCATGAGCCGTGCAAAAAACCGTAAACTCAAATATTACAGGTATAAATGCCGGTAAATTTTCTAAAAATGAGAAACTGGGTTTGCCCCCAATGTTCATCGGCCAATCCGCTATCATAAAATAACGTATGCCTATCATAGCTAAAGTTGCTCCTGTTAAACCATATAAAAAAGCACAAATACCCAGGCGTGTATGTTGCACCCCAATTACCGGGTCAATTCCATGAACCGGAAACGGAGAGTAAACATCCGAAACATGTACTCCTTTAGCCACCAGTTTTTTTGCTCCTTCCAGCAAAACGTGGTCATCATCGTAGGTTGCGTATATAATTTTTTCTGCCATTGTGTTATTTTTTTAATGATGATGATTATCCGATTTTTTATATGCCTCACCCGATATTTTAAGTATTGATTTTACCTCATTCAATGCTAATACCGGGAAAAAGCGTGCAAATAATAAGAATAATGTAAAGAATATGCCTATGGTTCCGATAAATATGCCAATATCTACAAAAGTGGGGTAAAACATTGTCCAGCTTGAAGGTACATAATCACGGTGAAGTGATGTAACTATAATTACAAAACGCTCAAACCACATACCTATATTTACTACAATAGACATAATGAAGGTAAAAGTTAAATTGGTGCGTAATTTCTTAATCCAGAATAATTGCGGAGAAATAACGTTGCAGGTCATCATGCTCCAGTATGCCCAGGCATAAGGCCCTGAAAAGCGGTTGATAAATGCGTAAGATTCGTATTCAACACCCGAGTACCACGACACAAATAACTCTGTAAGATAAGCAACACCCACAATAGAACCTGTAACTATAATTACTATGTTCATGTATTCTACATGTTTAACGGTAACATAATTTTCCAGATGCATTACTTTACGCATTACCAGCAGCAGGGTAAGCACCATAGCAAAGCCCGAAAACACGGCACCCGAAACGAAATAAGGGGGGAATATAGTTGTATGCCAACCCGGTATAACCGAAGTAGCAAAGTCTGTTGATACAATTGAGTGTACTGAAAACACCAGGGGAGTGGCTAATCCGGCCAAAACCAGCGAAACTATTTCAAAGCGGTTCCAGGCTTTGGCATTACCTGTCCAGCCAAAACTTAATATCGAGTATATTTTCTTTTGCAAAGGTTTGGTCATTCTGTCTCGAATGGTAGCAAAGTCCGGGATTAATCCGATATACCAAAATACCAGCGAAACGGAAAAATATGTAGAGATGGCAAATACGTCCCAAAGCAGCGGTGAATTAAAATTAACCCATAGTGAACCAAACTGGTTAGGGATAGGCATTACCCAGTATGAAACCCATATTCGGCCCATGTGAATACCGGGAAAGGTAGCTGCCATGATAACAGCAAAAATTGTCATTGCTTCGGCAGAGCGGTTTATGGCCATACGCCAACGTTGACGAAACAGCAACAATACAGCCGAAATTAATGTGCCTGCGTGACCGATACCTACCCACCACACAAAGTTGGTGATATCCCAAGCCCAGTTAACTGTTTTATTCAAGCCCCAAACGCCTATACCCGTACCTAAAAGGTATAGTATGCAACCTATGCCCCAAAGTGAAATAATACCGGTAATAGTAATAAGTACATACCATGCACGGGGGGCTTTACTTTCTATGGGCCTGCAAACATCTTCGGTGATGTCGTGGTAAGTTTTGTTACCCAGTATTAATGGTTCGCGTATCGCTGCTTCCTTAATCATTCTGAATTATTTTTAAGCGTGTTCGTTATGTTTTTCTTCTGTATGTGGCTCGTGGTGTTTTTGTACCATTTCTTTTTCTACATTGCGCACTTTAAGCAAATACCAAATATTTGGCTTCACTCCAACTTCTTCCAGTGCCTGATAAGCTCTTTTGCTTTCGCTGTTTTTACGTATTTGCGAATTTTCATCATTCCAGTCGCCAAAAGTAATGGCATCGGTAGGACAAGAGTCTGCACAGGCAGTAACTATGTCTCCGTCTTTTACCTTTTTACCGGCCTTTTTAGCCTCTAACTTTCCGGCTTGTATTCGTTGAACGCACATGGTACATTTTTCCATTACACCGCGTGTACGCACGGTTACATCCGGGTTAAGTACCATACGCATCATATCGTCCTGAGAAGGATTAAATGCGGTAAACTTCTTATATGCCGTATAGTTAAACCAGTTAAATCTTCTAACTTTATATGGGCAGTTGTTGGCACAATAGCGCGTACCTATGCATCGGTTGTATGCCATCATATTCAATCCTTCGTTGCTGTGTGTGGTAGCAGCTACCGGGCACACGGTTTCGCAAGGTGCATGATTACAATGTTGGCACATCATGGGCATAAATACAACTTCAGGATTTTCTGAAGGTATTTCCATTTGTGCATACATTGATATGGCTCCTATATGTTCTTGCTTGGCCTTTTCTTTGTTCATGTCAGAAGAATAGTAACGGTCTATACGCAGCCAATGCATATCGCGGCTTCTGCGTATCTCATCTTTTCCTACCACCGGCACGTTGTTTTCTGCCTGGCACGCTACCAAACAATTTCCGCATCCTATACAGGTATTCAAATCAACCGACATGCCCCAACGATGACCCACTTCTTCTACCGGATGTGACTTCCAAAGATCTATTTCTTCAACCGGTTTATGTTCTCCGTAATAATGCAATTCATGTGGTTCATTGTATGCTTCTTTGGGAGCTGTTTTATAAAAACTAAATGTAGTTTCTCTCACCACCGAATTTCGGCCCATGATAGTATGGTGTGTTTGTGTACAGGCCAACAGATAATTTTCGTTTGCATCGTTAATAGAGGATACAACATTTGAATAGCTGATATATCCATTAACAAATGAAGTAAAGATGAATGCATTTTTACCAACGGACACCGGCTTCCCGTCTTGCATTAAGGGTTCTCCATACTGACCATATTGAAAGGCGCTTTTTCCGATGTTTTCACCGTTTTCTCCTCTTCCGTAGCCCAGGGCAATACCTACGGTTTTACGTGCCTGGCCGGGTTGAGGATAAACCGGCAATTTCATTTCTGTTTCTCCTACTTTAATACTTGCTACACTAGCCGGTTCTTCTTGTCCTATGTGCGTGTTGAATCCAAGTTCTTTCATATCGGCTGGCGACATGGTAATGTAATTGTCCCAGGTAACTTTTGTTATAGGATCGGGTAATTCTTGCAACCAGGGATTGTTAGCCTGATTACCTATACCCATAGCAGCATTGGTGTATAGTACTACTTCCCACGACTCAGGTCCGTCAGAAGAAGTAATTTTTTGACCCAATACACTTAAATCTGCCATAAACGGCACAGCCGATGGAGGTGTTAGCTCAGTCGATCCTGAACCGTTGTGAACCATGTAGTTCCAATATTCTTCTACAGTTGTATATGCTGTTTGTTGGGGGAAACCATATAAAGCCCAGTTTGCTTTAATAATGTTGTAATAAGTATCGTTGTCTTTGTCTCCGCGTTGGGCTTCTCCGCACCACACCATTAAACTTTCTTGTGCGGCACGTGTTTCGTAAAGCGGTCTGATGGCAGGCTGTGCTAAGGCGTAATGATTTTTCTTAACCTGAAAATCGTTCCATGCTTCCAGGTAGTGATGATCGGGGCATACATACTTACATTTGCTCGCGGTTTCGTCAGCATAGCCGTTAAAAGACACCGTTAGTTCTATTTTTGAGAGTAATTCTGCAAATTCTTTTCCATTAGGTAATGTATATACAGGGTTAACCCCGTACATAATCAGTGCTTTTATTTTTCCGGCTCTTATTTCATCCATTAGTTCGGCTACTTCTTTATCATTCCCCTGGAATAAAGAAACCGGATTGTTTAGATTGATGGTTGTGGTATAGTTGCCCAGTTTATCGTTAATTGCATTGACAATGGTTTGAAGCACAACATTGTTAGAACCGGCAACTACCAATGAAGCATTGCCTGCATTTTTTAGTTCTTTTGCAGCATCTGCGGTAAGTTCTAATAGGTGTTGTGGCACATTAGCAATTTTGTTTCCGCTGATATGTTGATAAATAGCTGCTGCCACTAATACTTCTTCGGAAGGCTTAATTGCTACACGCACATCTGCATTGGCACCGGTAACCGAAAGAATGCTTTCGTACTGAAAATGACGCGACATCCATTCATTTTCGGGTTTACGATTTTGCAGATACTGACCAATATATTCGGTGTGTAGTAGCCAGTTCGTTAAAAAGTCGGCTGAAATACTTACTATAACTTTAGCTTTAGAAAAATCGTAATCCGGTATTACCGCTAAATCAAAAGAATCTTTATTGGCTTGTCGAATGGCGCTGTAGGATAAAGCATCGTAAGTAACGTGTTCAAAATTCGCTTCGCTGCCTTCGGGGTATACTTTGTTTTTAAAGGTATCTATTACGCTTAAGGTTGAGGGGCTGATGATGGTATTTGTCAGTAATACTGTTTTGCCACCGGTTTTAGCAATATTTTCAAGCGTTTTTGTAATTTGCGCATCTACGGTAGCCCAGTCAGAATAATTACCGTCTATGGTTGGTCCGCTTAGGCGGGCTGTATCATATAAGGGTAAAACTGATGCTGTGATGCGTGCTGTGCCGGCACCTTTATTTATCCCAAATTTTTTATTGCCTTTAATAAAGATTGGGCGTCCTTCCCGGGTTTTTACCAGGATGCTGGCATAATCATATCCGTCATAATAAGTACTTGCATACCAGTTTGCTACTCCGGGATCAACATCGTCCGGTTTTTGTATGTAGGGTATAGAATTAACTACCGGGCTTTCGCAGGCTGCCAGTGTTGCTGCAGCCAGGCTAAATCCCATAAATTTTAAAAAGTCTCTTCGTGCGGTAGATGTTTCTTTTAGTTTATTGTCACCAAGAAATTCGTCTATGGCGATTTCTTCCGGGAACTCATTTTCGCGTTTTGCCAAGAATGAAGGCGATTGTTCTAGTTCCTCTATTCCTTTCCAGTATGTTTTATTATTATTCATAGTCAGGTTTGCCGTTAAAAATTAATAGTGACATTTTGCACATTCCCATCCTCCCAGTTCAGCAACTGTTATTTTTTCGTCTTCTAAGTGCTTTTTAAGCAGTTCGGGTCTTTTTTTCAGGCGTTGCCACATTTCTGCGTAATACTCATTTCCTTTTCCTTCGTTAGCTATGCCTTTAACTTCAGTTTTGTTATGACATTCTATGCACCATCCCATAGTCAAGGTAGCTCTGTCTATTTTAATGTTGCCATCAATTTTATTTAATTCTTCATGTGGCATAATACGTGCAACGGTTTCTTTTTCCATTTCGCCATGACATTGTTTGCAATCTAATTTTCCGGCTACAACGTGTTGTTGGTGGCTAAAAAACACGTGGTCGGGCAAACTATGCACTTTTATCCATTTTATGGGTTGCTGCTGATAGTCTTTTATATATTGTGCTTCATCCGGATCGTAGCCTACAGCTTTGTATATTTTGGCTATTTCTTCTTTTCCATATTGCGGACCGTTGTTTATTGCTTTGTGACAGTTCATACAAAGCATGGGCGAAGGAATGCTTGCATGCTTACTTTTTTCTACGGTATGGTGACAATATTGACAAGGTATTTTATTTTGCCCGGCATGTAACTGGTGCGAAAACTTAATGGGTTGCTCGGGTTTGTAATTTTCGTAAACGCCTATATCTAACAACCGATACCATACATCCAATGTGCCTCCTAACAGAAATACCAATATTACAAATGTTGTGATATATTTATTTCTCCATGCCCATTTTTTCCAAATAGTCCAGTAAGATTCATCGGGCAGTTCTTCTAGTCCTTGTTGAGCGCGATTAGCATTTACCAGTTGTCTGCGAACAGAACCGGCTGATATTGCAATGATTAAAAATATTGTGAGTAAAATAACATACCACATCCAACCGGAGCCTGATTCCTCTTTAGAGTTAGTTTCTACCACTGAAGTATTGTTGTTGGCAGCAACCGGTTCAGTATAGCTTTCGATATATGCTAATATATCATCTATTTGTTCGTCTGATACTCCTTGAGCGGCCATTATTCCGCTTTTGGGTTTCCATTCATTAAGCAGGTCGTTTACATACGCATGTCCTTTGCTGATGACGGCATTCGGATTTTTAACCCATAAATACAAGTCGGCTCCAATACCGGCTGCTTCCCAACGTGCCTGCACGCCTCTTAAAGCCGGCCCAGTACCTTTTTTATCGGGGTGGTGACAGGATGCACAATTTGCTTTAAACAGTGGTTCTCCTTTGGCAGGATCGCCTGCTGCTTTTGTAAAATTTGCAATGCTTGTTGTAATTAAGAAAAAAAACAGAACACTTATTTTAACTAAGCCTGTTTTGTTGTAGTGGTATGATTCGTTCATAAATGTTGTCCGGTCTTTTGAACTGAGTACTCTTTAACCAAGGGGCAAATTTATATGAAGAATATATATGGCATTCAAATTTGTCATAAAATTGTCATGCTAAAATGTAATTTAAAATTATTCTAAATAAGATTGGATAAGGATTCGATTGGCACAAATGCATTGGCCTTGCTAACGTGCTCATCATTAGATTTTTGAATCCAAAAATGTCAATACCCCCCTCCATGTTGTAGCTTATGACCCTATTTGGAATAAAGAATTAATTATGCTTTTTACCGGATGCTTATTTTATGGCTTTAGCTTTTTCTTCTACTTCTTTCACTACTTTTTTCTGCGATTCAATTTCTTCTTTTTTCTTTTTTTGTTGCTCTTCGTTTTGTTTTATATCTTCTTCGGCCTGAGTAATTTTTTTCTTGTAGTTTTCTATATCTTCTTTTAATTTTTTATTGTCTCTTTCCAAATCTTTTTGTTGGTCTTCGAGTTTAGAGAGTTTTTTTTCTTCTGTTTTTAAATCATCGCCAATAGCGTCTTTAGCTACTTTAACAGCAAATTCATGTAGAAAATTTTTAAATATTTTGTATTGTTCGTTATGTTGAGATGCATTCAGGTAAGCCCCTCCCAGGTCAACCCCTACAATGAGTGTATAGCCCTGGTCTTTGCTTTCTTCTACACGGGCATACACATCAAAGGTATTAGGTCCCATGGATTTCATTTTACAATCATCTGCAAATATTTCTGATTTTTTAGTAGAGGTTTTTCCGTCTATGTCTTTCATTTTGCTGCGCCAGGCCTTTTCTATCTCTTCTTTGGAATGGGCATGCATATTAACAACAAAGGCATGATTTGAAGCTCCGCCAATATTTTCTTTACCATCACGCACTTCAATTTTTTTCTGGGAATAAAGAGCGGTAGTAAATAGCAAGAATGAAAGTATCACAATAGTTTTTTTCATGGTAATAATTTTTGGTGTTTAAATATACAAAATTCGAACCGTTATGCAATAATAAAGTTTACCCTTCGATTATTTTTTTGCGGATAGATTCTAACTCCTGCGGTTCTAACTTCAGTTTAGGTCGTGTAAAATTAATATCATCAGCTGAATTGATGGGAACTAAATGCACATGTGCATGAGGCACTTCTAAACCAATCACACTGATACCTATGCGTTGGTATTCGGGGAAAGCTTTATGTATTTTAGCTGCTACTGCTTTTGAAAACAATAAGATTTCCGACAGCTCGCTTTCAGGCAAATCAAATATGTAATCAACCTCAATTTTAGGGATTACCAAAGTATGTCCTTTTACCAAGGGGAAAATATCTAAAAAAGCCAGGAATTTAGCATTTTCAGCTATTTTATAACAGGGTATATTCCCTTTAATTATTTGTGTAAAAATCGTTGACATTTATCTGGATATTTCCAGTATTTTAAATTTCATCAAACCGGCAGGTGTTTTTATTTCTGCAATTTCACCTTTTGATTTTCCTATCAAGCCTTTGCCTATTGGCGAATCAACCGAAATTTTTCCTTCCTTCAGGTTGGCTTCATTTTCGGCAACTAAAGTATAGGTAAATTCTGCTTTGTTGGCTTCGTTGCGTATTTTAACTTTTGATAAAATAAACACTTTAGAAGTATCAATATTTGATTCATCTATTAATCTTGCATTGGCCAGCAGTTCTTCCATCTTGGCAATTTTCATTTCTAACAGGCCTTGTGCTTCTTTTGCCGCATCGTATTCTGCATTTTCTGAAAGATCGCCTTTATCTCTTGCTTCGGCAATTTGTGCAGAAATTTTAGGTCTCTCTACCGTTTTTAAATGGTGTAATTCGGCTTTGAGTTTTTCCAGTCCCTCTTTAGTCATGTAGGTTACTTGTTGCGTCATAATACCCGTGGTTTATAGTTTATATAAAACGAGAATCCCCAAATATTTGGGGATTCTGTCGCAAAGATAAAAATTTTTTTGGTATCAGAATAGTTCTATTCTCAATCCGATGCTATGCACACCGGCAAAAGGATTGGTAACCCGATAGGAATAATCCAACCCGATGTGGTGTTGTTTTTCACCGGCCAGAAAATCTACCGATGCACCAAAGGTAGGCCCTAAAAGACCGGTTGTGCGCTGATCTGCGCTAAATATACCTTTTTCATAAACATATCCTGCACGCACGTTTAAGGCCGCTTTTTTAAACGTATAGCCGTAATCTAAACCAAAACGATACTGGTCTTTAGAGAAAGAATTAGATGAAAAACAAAAAGCTGCCACCAGTTTACTGGTTTCTTTAAATAAGAAATCGTAAGAAAAACCGATATTAACCTGCGATGGTAATTCATATTTGGCCGAGCGCTGTTGCATGGTGATTTGCGCACCGGTAGCAACAATCTGGCTTAAGTAAGAAAAACCGTCACCCGACATTCGCATGGGCGGCCCCACATTTTTGATGTCTATACCAAATTTTATCTGATCTTTTTCTCCGGTAATGTATTTTATCCCGGCATCTAATGCTATGCCGGTTGCTCTAACGTTTGAAATAGAATGGTTAATGCCTTTTACAGTTATTCCTGCATAAATAGAATTAGAAAATTCTTTGGCATAAGAAAGACCAAAATTTACATAACGCGGGCTAAACACATTGGGTGAACCATCGGGTAATTCTTCGGTAGTAACCATTATATCGCCAAAGTTTAACGAAGAAAAGTAAAGCCCCAGAGAGCCTGTTTCACCTACTTTTTGACCCAGACCAATGGTGTTGATGTTTATGCCTGTACCGGCAAGCCAGTTGGTTCGTACAAACGACAATTCAGTTTTTTTGATTTGCGCCAAACCGGCAACATTCATAAAAATAGCTTCAACACCTGTAACTGACGACATGCCGGCATCAGCCCATGCTGAACTTCGCGCCCAAGGGTTGTAGAGCAACTCAGTGGCTCCGGCACTCCCAACGCGGTCTTCATTACCTGCAATGGCAGCGCTTGTAAATAGCGCTGCTACTGCAATTACTATTACTTTTTTCTTATTCATCATTTTAGCCATAATGGTTTATCAAATATTTTTTTTAGCAAGCGAAACAATTTGATTAAAAACTTTCCAAATCCGGTGGACGCATTGCGCCAAACCATTTCAAAATTTTCTCACCTACACCGGGCACATCAACATGAACTATATAAACTCCGCTGGCGATAGGAATACCTACCTGATTTTTCAAATCCCAGTCTAACGAAGTTATAGGCGAATCTTTGGTATAAGTTCTGACCAGCGAACCGCTCATGTTGAATATTTTTATTGTACATATTTCGGGTAGATTAACAATTTTAACCCTGGTATCAATCCTGTTTTTCTCATAACTGCTGTAGGCATAATAAGGGTTAGGAACTATGTTAATCAGGTTCAATATAGAATCGTTGTAGGTGGTGTAATTTGTTTGTACAGCGATATTGTCTAAAGAGAACCTGTATTTGGGTCTCCAGCCGTTGGTAGCGGTGGTTGTATCGTAAGTAAGTGATTGCACAGGCATACAAACCGAAGGATTGTTGTTGGTTGCAGAAGCCACATAGTTAGGATCAGAAGAGTACCACTCGTAAGGTTTTTTAACTCTTATTTTAATTTTTACTTCTGTTTCTAAGAGTGACCTGCCGGGGCTTAATAAGGGTATACCAACCCACATACAAGATCTCCATAAGTCTAATCTTTGGGTATTGTTATTAATTCTGTTCATTCCCCAGGCAAAATGGTCGTATGCAGGCATTTTATTGTTTGGATCAGAAACCGAAGGAATAGACCTAACTCTTAATTCGTTTCTGAATATATAAATATGATGTTTTCCTCCCATCACAACCGTACCAAATTCATCTAATTCGCGAGAGGTGGGATTCCAAATCATATCTTTCCCATTGTCTACACCCAACCACGAATCTTCGCCAAAGGCCATATTTAATCGTTCACCTGATTCAACATCTATGGCATAGCCTGGAAACCAGCCCATACCGGTTGTTGAAATAAAATCTCCTTCGGCTGCATTATAACCGGGGTCTCCGGCTTTTCTTCCTTGCTTATCTACTGATGGTTGATTACGGGTTTTCAGCTTTTCAGCTCCTCCGATGGCAAGTGCAGGATACTCGCACATTTCAAGCACCGGTACTCTTGACCATTTACTCTTATCAGGTGTAAATACAATGTTTACGCTTTGCAATAAATGCAACCTTGAGTTTGTTCTGGAAGTTGCAACGGCAGTAGCAATCGGTGCCCCCACATTGCAAATCAGGTTATTGTTTTGGGCATCTACCTGGTCTATGGCACATAAATAATAGGGCGCCCAGGTTCCTTCCAGGATTTTTTCAAAATTCTGATCGGGATCTACATAAGGAGTATTATCAGGATATTCCTGACAGGCATTTCCTACTGTACCCGAAGTAGAACCTGCCCTTATCCAGTTGCGTGGATCTACACCTTCCTGGTCTTTCACACCGGTAAGCCAACGCTTGGATGAATCGGCAAATGTAATGGTAGCACCTATTAACTCGGCAACACGGTCGGGTCCGGTAGGATTAGGTCTTAAATATTGGTATTGCTCTATTCTGATGGAAATACCAAAATCCGGAAGTATTTGCTCATGACCGATTTGTATAGATTTTTCGGACGAGATAACATCGCCTGTGTTAACATTTATTAATTTCCAGTTGCTGGAACATATTCTGCCTTGTGCATCAGGTAAAAATGATAACTCAAATGTTCCTGGATTTACATTGAGCGGGTCAACAACTTTTACTTCTATAGGACCATTGCCTTCACCACCTATGTAATTGGGGTTGGCCATTCTGAAATTATTTACTATAAAATTCTCACTTTCATCGGTCAAATCCATATTTAAACCACCGTTACCTGTACCTTCTATACGGGTAATTAACGGACCTGAACCATAAAGAGAATTTTGCAAGGTTCCTCCGGCCTCGGGAACCGGTATATGAGGAATGGCAGAATAAGCTTTAATAGGGCCGGCTACCGATTTTCTGCTCTCAAGATATGGTTTTTTCTGACCATCTAAGGCATTGACGTCATTCGGATCATAGGTTTTGTAATTATTATAAGCATAAGCCACCGCCATGTAATAATAGGTTTTATGGTTTATCAGAGCCTGTCCGGTAAAAGCATCCTGCTTAATTCTAAACGACTGGCGAATACCTTCGTCACTACCATCTACCATAAGCATAGGCACATCGTAACCCAATTGTTCGTCCAGGATAAAGTTTACCAGTCTTTTCACTCCGTTTTTAACATCGCATTGGGCTACTAATCTTGCTTTTGAAGGGTCGTTGAGATTAGAAGAAGAAACATTTTCATCTTTTAACTGGAATATTTTATATCCTTCAAATACATAAGAGCTAAGTTCGTCCTGAGTAGCTTGCGGAAGCGTGTCGAGTGGCGAAGGAAGTACGATAAACGGATCTTTTTCTTTGTAATCACCGGGTGTGTTTTGGTAGTTGTTAGAAGCACCTTTTTTGTTAGAAATCATAATAATGATTTCTTTATCCAATTCCTGGATGGTTAAATCGGGAGCATCGGGGGCATCTAATATTTTAAAGCAGTTATCAAATAGTTTTTGGGCTTTATCATCAGCAAACTGCAGTTTTTTTATTGAATTAACATTATCGGTACCACGGCCGTAAACTACACCTACGGTAATGTTATTTTTAGCTCCGGGAGTCAGTGTAAAAGGTCCTGCCGATTGCACCATTCTTCTATCGCCAGCCGGATTAGCTTCGCTAATCTCTGTCCAATTATTGGTGCAGGAAGGCACTACTCCCTGGGTTGCCCAGTAGTAAGGGTCGGTTGTAGTTCCATTAGGGTCTCCGGTAAATACATAATCGGTAATAACATTGCCGCAGGCACTAACACCCGGTGAAGTTATATAAGCAGAACCACCGTAATAAAAAGGTGTATTATCTTTCCATAATCCTCTTAAAAATCCATAATAAGCAGCTGCCTGACCAACACCAGGGTCACCCTGAGGTCCTGAGGCATTATTATAAAACACAAATTTACGCATACCGAAACGTTCGTTATCGGCTATACCGTCACCATAACCTATACCTATACCTATATAAGGAATACCTCCCTGAGCAATGGCATTGGCAATATTGGTAGTTAAGGGATTATCCAAACCATCATTATCCTGAAAAGGTCCTTCAAAAAAATCTATGCCTATGGCAGGCGGATTAGCGCCATAACCTACCTGGACACCATTTTGCTCATCAAAATTATCTGCATTATAAACATAACCCATCCCTCTTTGCACATCGCAACCGGCATAATCATCGGGTGCACCACCTAAATCCGGGTCTGAATATTGTCCGAAGTAAGTATTAAATAAAGTTTGTGTACCTCTGTTTATCAACTCATAGTTATAAAAAGTCATATCGTTAACCTCATCGTTCGTATTAAAGGCAAAAGCCTGCGCGCGAATTTCCATACCTATAGGGTCACCTCCCGAGTTTACGTGTATGTTGCCTTTATCGTTAAATACCCACCAAAAATTCTGGTCTCCGTAAAGCGTAACTATTCTGTTGGTACCACAGGGCAAATCTTTTTTAATATCATACCAGGGATAATCACCGTCTAAGGGGTTATAAATTCCATCTTGGTTTCTGTCGTAGTAGGGGGCCAACTGAAAGTCGTAACCCGGGTCGAAATTGTTTCCCGGCCAGTTAAGTATACTTTGCGGAATGGAATAACCCGGGAATTGAGCCGACTCATCACATAGGGGGTCTTGCGAGCACTCATACCAGGCATTAAAGGTAATAACATCCTGACGCAGTGTAACAAAAAACTTATCGTATTTAATACAGGTTGCCGGGCTAACTTCGGCAGTACCATCTGTTAAGAGTGGTCCCGGCCAAAAGTCGTTACCATTGGTCCTGTATCTTAATGCCGCCAGTTTTAATTGGTTATTAAAATCTACCCCACCCATCCATAAGGCACCGGCATAAATGGCTTTAGGTCCGTTTCCAAGAGCCGTTTTTGGCACCTCGTAACCTGAATTACTGGTGGCTCTGTCTTCCCACATATTGCCTCCGGTTTCAATGATGGCACTTACGTTGTTGTATTGCAATTTACGCAGTGCTTGCGCAGGCGCGCATCCGGCTGCTCTGTTTTTAAGCCCTTGTGAGCCTGAACTTCCGTTGTTTGCGTTGCCACCATTTTGGTTCATGGGTTGGCGGGCAAATGCCACGGCTAAATTTACCGTGAGCATTACACTCAGAATTGTTTTTTTTGTCATCTTTTTCATACTTCAAATTTTTAATATATTAGAAGTCGAGCCTAATACCCAAGCGTATGGTCCTTGGTATACCGTAGTTAAAAGGGCTATTAACTTTCCATTGGTAATATTGTCTGAATGATTCTTCGCTGTTTTGTTGCTCAATTAATTGTGAGTAGCGAAAATCGGTAAGGTATCCGTCATCATCGGGGTTACCGGTAGCTCCGTAAACATTCAGTATATTTATGTTATTTAAAATGTTATTTATTTGTAAATAGATGTTCAGATTGGCAGTAGTGGTTTTTTCACCTTTTGTATATTTGATGGTAATGTTTCTGTCAATCTGTGCATCTAATCTAAATTGTCCGGGTTTGCGCGAGCCGTTTACTTCTCCCTGCATACCGGAGTTAGTGTTACCATCAATTAAAGCTTGAGGTGTAGGAAACTGACGAGCCGTATAAGGAGTACCGGAACCAAAAATAGCAGTAAGGTTTACACCGGTATTTTCTAAGATATTTTTACCTTTTATTTTGGGTCCGTTATAATCTTTTCCTTCGCCATAGCGATAATCCAACACCCCTGTAACAGCATGTCTTTGATCGTATTCAAAGGGGTAAATAGTGCGCAAGTTGGGCTGACCGGAATTTACCAGTCCAAGAGCCGATACTGCATCCGAGCCGGTACCTTCGGCAAATTGCAAGGTATATGACGCTCTTAATGAGAGGTTAGCTGTTCTTCTTAAATCGTAGGTTAAAGTCATCCCTTTTACTGTTCCAAAGTCAATATTACCATAAGATCGGTAAGTTCTGGGATATGCACCGGTTACATTGAGCAGGGCTACCTGATTTCTTAATTCCCGATAAAATGCTGAAAGTTTGATAGAAGAAGATTTGGTTAATACCTGTTGGAAACCAAGTTCATAATCAATGGTTTTTTCAGGTTTTAAGTCAGGGTTATTAACGATTTGATTAATATCGGTAATAAAGTAATAATCTAATATATCTAAGCGATTTCCGGCTGTTGGGCGTTTTGTAAGAATATCGTAGTGTGCAAAAAATAATGCTTCATCGCTGATGGGGAATGAGAAGGCAATACGAGGCATTACGTTGATTTGCGGTTTATAATCCACAAAAGCTTTGGGCATTTCTTTGTCTTTTTGTTGAATGGCATTTGGATTAACCAATAAAGGCGCTACACCTCCGGGGCCATAAATTAATGTAGGGTCAGCTATTTCAATACCATTGGCATTGTACCATTTATTACCATTTCTGTAGCCGTTAATTTGAGTAGGTTGGTTAACATCATTTACATAAACTACAAAATCATCGCCCATATTGCTTGGGTGAGTAAATCCACCGGAAAACAAGTCCTGATAAGTATCGGGGGTAACTTCTTTAACGGTTTTAGCTTCGTAGAGCAAGAAACGGTCTCTTAAAACCGGTTGGTTGGCATCAAAGCGGTCAACGCGTAATCCGATGTTAAATATCAAATCATCGAAAGCGAATTTATCCATGATGTAGCCGGCAATATAGATAGGTTCAAAAGGCATAATGTTGCGGGTTTTATTACCGAAAGCATCGCGTTTGTTAAAAAAGTCTTCGAAGGAGGTTTTACCTTTGGCTTTGGTACCATCGTAATTGTATCCGTAATAGCTGATGAAAGAGTTTCCGTTGTTAAGCAATTCGTCTGCACTGAAAAAACTTAATTTTAAAAGATTGGGGTCAACTGCATCCAGGTTTACGTAATCTACTCCATCAGTATTTAGGCCTAAGGCATTTCTTAAATTATAGTCGAAAAACGATTGGGGTTCAAAGTCATCCGAGGCGTCATATGCTCCGGGGGATGCATTTAACACGGGATAATCTATAACGTAAAAACTTCCGAAGTTTGATGTATCACCGTTATTCACATCTAATTCCCTGAGGTGAGCACCGGTTAATTGTCTTCCCAGTGTCCATAATCCTCTGGGTGAAGTAGCAAAAAAACGGTCGCTTCTTTGTTCAAATTCAAAACCGATTGATATAGCATGGTTTCCTATATCGGCATTACCCGAAGCGGTAATACGAAACTGATTTTGATCTAATAAACTGTAATTGTTGTATCGGTTACCTATATTATTCCAGATATTATAAACAGTGGGTACAGGGTCTCCGTTGCGAAGGCCATTGCCTAACTGAACTTGAAAAAGGTTTTCGTAATTGCCGGCAACTTCATCATATAGTCCGAAATATTGGCTGGTTACGGCAGCTAAATCTGAATTTATTGGAGAGGGTGTAAATACCACCAAAGTATCGGCAAAACCATTGTGTACAAAATAGATGTCATTACCTGCGATTTCGGGCTGATAAGATTTTTGCCTGTATATGTCATAATTACCCACATAGCCATAATTAAAAATATTTTCTTTATGGGTTGGGTCGAAGGCTTTTTGAGTACGTTTGGAATAGTCAAGCATTACGGTATAGTAGGCATTTTTGATGGTTGAAGCGGATGCTTGTTCTTCGCCCGGTTTTGCTGAATTAAATCGTTGAGTAAAGCGTGTATATGCACGCCAGGTAAGGTCGTTTACCTTTCCGTTGTTTTGGTAGTTAAAGAGCATGTTGTTATAATCATAATCTCTGAAACTGATGTAATCCATAGAACCGCCAAAAGTTAAATTTATTTGCGGACCAAGGTTAACGTCTATTTTTCCGGCAGCACTGGATGAGGTGCTTTGGGCATTTTGGCGGTATCTTACTTTTTCAAAATCATTTGCATTTAGATATAATACATTATAAAAAGCCCCGAATCCTGTACCGGTAGGTCTGAGGGGAGATTCTAAAAGTTGGTTTCTAACGTCTTCTTTAACTCTGTATTGAGGAGTAGCGAAGGGTCTGCCATCCGCGACATTGTTAAAGTTACCCGATAAAAAGAATCCTAAAATAGGTTTTACTTTTTTGCCGGTAGAATCTTTTTTCATCCAAAGCGGACCGGAAATAGTACCTTCAATCAGGTTAAAGGCATATCTGTCAAGTCCAAAAGTCCGGTTACCGTATCCATCGGGGTTATTACCGAACTTAAAGCCGGAGGTAAGAATATCAATACCTCCAAAATATTTGGCTGATGGACCGCGGGTAGTAATTGAAACGATACCACCGGTAGCATCACCGTAGTTTGCGGGCATACCTCCGGTAATTACCTGTACCTCTTGTATAGAGGCTTTAGGTAATCCTGAGCTACCGCGAACTTTTATACCATCAATAAAGTAGTAGTTGTCGGAAGAACGCGCCCCACGGATATTCAAATCACCTGTACCTTCTTGCGAATATACCCCGCCAACTGTTTGAGCGATAGAGGTAGCCGAACGACCAGCCATCTTGGCTATGTCATCGCGGGTAACTGTTGCTCCCGAAGCTCCACCGTCTTTATCTATAAGCGGTACTGCATAATCAATAATTACTACCTCGTCTAAGGTAACATCACCCGGTTCCATATCTATATTATAGAATTGAATTTTGTTGGCACTTACCGGCACATTGTTTCCTTGAAAAGGTTTATACCCTACAAAAGAACACTTTACGGTATATGAACCCGGTTCAATGGAGGCTATTTTGTATTTTCCATCCATGTCTGACGTGGCTTTACCCTTAGGTACGCCATTTAACTCTATAACTACCGTAACGAAGGGCAGTGCTTCGCCATTAGATTTGTCTTTGATAGTACCTTGAATGGTACCCAGGCCTTGTCCGTAAATGTAGGCGGACAGCGTAGAGAAAGCCAAAAATAAGCTCAGTTTCCTTAACATAAGTTTAACTATAAGGTTAACATTTTTTTCGCAACAAGGCCGTAAAGATAGTTTTTTTTATTTTCCACAAACAAGTTTTATTTAACTATCGGTAATTTTTTTCCTGTTTGTGTAAAAAAATTCAACTTTCTTTATTTTTTACCAAATTTAGCACATATACGGATTTTTAAAAAGGAAAAGTCCGGCAAAATTCTGCATTTTTATACATGTCTGATGGGTGTTTTTTTCAAAAAAATCCTTGATTTGCAGTAATTAAACACTCATACCCTGTAAAAATTTCCGTTGCCTCAATTCAGCTTCTTTTAAAAATTCTTTTGAAAAAGCCTTGTTTTTTCTGCATTTTACGTTTGTCGGCTGCTTTTTTATTTTTTTTTATCCTTTTACGGGTTTTTTTATCTTGTATATCTAAGTGTCTTTTGTAGGCTTCTTTTTCTGCTTTTTCGGTCGCCTTTTTTCTTTCTTTTCTGCGTTCTTTGAGGTGTTTATTTTGAGGTTCTTTTTCTTTATTATTGCTTTCCTGTGCATAGGCACTTTGTGAAATTAACATACAAAATAAGATCCCCAAAAAGAGGGCTGAGACTTTTAAAGTATGAAATATATATTTGTGTTTCACGTTAGTATTGTATCTTTACAAAAGCAAATTTATAAATATAATGTCATATTGAACCGTTTTAAGTACATACTCATATTGCTTAGTGTTTATATATTTAACAGTTCCTGCCAAAGAGACCGAAACGAATTTATTCCGGATGTGGCTGTTGACATAACAGTAAATATCAATAATCCGGGTTATATTAATTTATCGGTAGTTGGTGGATGGATGTATTTTCAGGGGGGGTCAAAAGGGATATTGGTATACAGGTATTCTCAGGAAATGTTTATGGCATACGACCGGCATTGTCCGTATTTTCCGGGCGAAGGTTGTACTACTTCGGTTGACACAGCCAATAATTTAAATGTTCATTGTCCTTGTTGCGGTTCGGTATTTATCATTACCGATGGTTCTATTTCATCGGGTCCGGCCGAAAGACCATTAAAACGCTATCAGACAATGTTTGATGGTAGCGCTATCTTGCATATTTTTAATTGATCTCCAAAAAATAAAGTTGCTTTTTATAGATTAAAAAAGCAACTTGAAAAACAATTAACCCCAATGCCGCACATATACATACGCGCTTGCATCAGCCTAGAAAAAATTCGATGGGTAATGACAATTTTGCAATTAATATCTGTAGTGTTCTGATTTAAAGGGACCGTTTTTGGGTACGCCAATATAATCAGCTTGTTCTTGAGTTAGTTCGTCTATTTCTACTCCAATTTTTTTCAAATGCAGTCGGGCTACTTTTTCGTCTAAATGTTTCGGAAGGGTGTAAACTTTGTTTTCGTATTTAGATGCGTTTGTCCATAATTCTATTTGGGCAAGCGTTTGATTGGTAAACGAGTTAGACATCACAAAAGAGGGGTGTCCCATGGCACAACCTAGATTTACCAAACGACCTTCGGCCAAAACAATAATATCTTTTCCGTCAATGGTATATTTATCAACTTGAGGTTTAATGGTGTCTTTGGTGTGTCCGTAATGTTTATTTAACCAGGCCATATCTATTTCGTTATCAAAATGGCCGATGTTGCAAACTACAGCGTTGTGTTTCATGGCTCTGAAATGCGGTTCGGTAATAATGTTAAAATTACCGGTTGCCGTAACTATAATATCAGCTTCTTTAACGGCATCAATCATTTTTTTTACTTCGTAACCTTCCATGGCTGCCTGTAGTGCGCAAATGGGGTCAATTTCGGTAACAATGGTTCTCACTTTTGCATCTTTTAGCGATTCTGCCGAGCCTTTGCCAACATCGCCAAAACCGGCAACTACGGCTACTTTACCGGCAAGCATTAAATCGGTAGCTCTGCGTAAAGCATCAACCAAAGATTCGCGACACCCGTATTTATTGTCAAATTTTGATTTGGTAACAGAATCATTTACATTAATAGCCGGCAGGGGTAGTGTACCCTTGCGCATTCTTTCGTAGAGACGATGTACACCGGTAGTTGTTTCTTCGGATAAACCGCGGATGTCTTTTACTAATTCAGGATAGCGGTCTAATACCATATTGGTTAAATCACCGCCATCATCCAATATCATATTTAACGGTTTGCCGTCTTTAAATGCAAACAGCGTTTGTTCTATACACCAATCAAATTCTTGTTCATTCATTCCTTTCCAGGCATATACGGGTATACCTGCCGCGGCAATGGCAGCAGCAGCATGGTCTTGCGTAGAAAAAATGTTGCATGATGACCAGGTAACCTCGGCACCCAGTTCTACCAGAGTTTCAATTAGTACGGCTGTTTGTATAGTCATGTGCAAACATCCGGCTATTCGAGCACCCGATAATGGTTTGGTTTTACCGTATTCTTCGCGTAATGCCATCAATCCGGGCATCTCTGCTTCGGCCAGTTTTATTTCTTTTCTGCCCCACTCGGCCAACGATATATCTTTTACTTTATAAGGTAAAGTTGATTTTTGTGTGGTTGAACTCATTGTGTATTTATTTTTGTTTTTTATAATTTATGCAAAGATAGTTTAATTAGCCCGAATAACAAAATTGCCTGCTTTTATGTTTAAACCCAAAAAAATCATTAGACTTTTTTTCCGGCAAGCCGGTTGTCTAAGATTTTGTAATGCTCTCCCCATTTGGCGGAGATGGAGGGAGCGTATTAACCCAAATGCTAACCACTGTCTTACACACTTGCATCAGCCCGAGGCTGATGACAATTTTGGGATTATTTGAATGATGGTTATACCGCTTGTTGTTTGAATTCAAATAGGGGGTGTAAATGTTGTTTCTAAGAAAATATTTTGAATAACTCCCGGACTTGAATCAAATATTTTTGGACTGTATTTAGCGGTCATCGATCCTGGGTTTGGTGTATTGAACCGATGCTAAAACCTGATTGTTTGTTAAGGAAACATTTTTTGGCGCGAAATATTACCGGCTTTGATATTCCCTTTACCAAAAGTTTAGGCTCATAATAAATACGATCGTTCAAATTATTTTACCAATAGCACCGAACTTATTCATAAAAGCGGATTCTTTTTAGGAGCAGTTTATTTGTTAACCGGTTTATAGCGAAAAATCCGGTAGTTCGACCGGGTAAAGTGGTCAGATTAGATTTTAGATTAGGTTTAAAAAATTAAAGTGTGGTATATTAAAGGATATATCATTTTATCAATAAATACTGCATATGCAGTATTGTTTTATTTTAACTATGTCTTGAAATTTGAGCCGAATTAAAACCAAATCAGCATGAAAACAACAACAAAAGCAATTTCTGTATTTGCGTTACTAATTTTTAAATTAAGTGTTTTTGCTCAAAATTTTGAGATTACAACACAAACCTATGACTTAGAAAAAGAGGGTCTTCAAAAAGGTTACAAGATTTTTTCCGGATTCATAGACAAAGACGGAAACTATGTAGTTAAGTTAGGCAAAGCGGCTTGCGAAATGGGGCAAGGATCCGGTCCGGGATTATATGGTGTAACCTACTATTATTATGGAGTTTCTTATACTTTCAACGAACTGAAATTTGATAAAAATTTTAATTATTTAGGGAAAGAAGAAAAATTTTTTCCAACTACCATTCAAACACTTACTTATGAACCTGTTTTAGGGAAAAATTTTTGGCCTCTGCACGCCAATATGTATTTTAAAAAACCATTTACTCAAGATTATTTAGGCACCAAAGTTCTTGCTCCTACTTATGGAATAACGGGTTCTGTGGTTAAAAGTTATATTGTAGGAGGTAGGCCAGTAGCTCCATGGGGTGGAAAATTTAGCACGAATTATTATTCATGCTCTGAAAGTATAGAATTACAGGGTGAAGCTAAAATTAAAGCAAAGGAAAATAAAGGCGAAAGATGGATGATAGTAGATCACTATCCTATTCCAAATGGAAGTGTTATTGCCTGGATGACAGATGCTATAAAAGATAATACCGATAAAGCCAACTTTATTCTAAAAAAATACAATGAAAATTTGGAAGAATTAGCCAAGGTAAGAATAATGGTAGATTATAAATCAACTGCTAGAATTATCTCCATTGATAGAAAAGATGGTAAAAGAGATTTTGCAGTCATTGTAATGGCACAATCAACAAGATTTTCTCCGGGTGAAAAAGAGGTTGATTTAAGAGAAGGAACGCTTTTTATACTCAATGGTGACGATTTAAGTATTCAAAGCGAATCACCTTTCAAAATGGTTTATACTCAATGGTTCATTGAGGAGTTGGTGTTAGATAATGAGGGTAACATGTATATCATGGGAACAACCTCCGATAGCGAGAAAGATAATTTTGGTTTGGTCATGATGAATAACATAAATAATTCAGTAAAAAAACATCCGTATTATCAAATACTAAAAGCGGATGCAAACGGTAAGGTGCAATTCGTAAAAGCATATACACAAAAAGAAGAACAAAGCAAAATAAGTGTAGTGCAAGGAATAGATAAAAAGGTAAAACCGCAGGTGATTTTTAACACCTACGACTTTTTAAAGGATATTTATTTTACAGATAAATATCTAATAATAGCCGGTCAACAATATATAGAACCTGCAAAAGGAGCTTATTTTACTAAAACCGGGAGTACAATACCTGCCGCTGATAAAGAAAACTTATTTATTGCCTTAATTGATAAAAATACCGGTGAACTTGTAAAATATTTTGTGAAACCTGAAGATAGCTATGGCTCTTATGATATTGTATTTGATAAAGATCAAAAAAATCTTTATTGGGCCACTTACAGCTGGGAAAAATACAATGAGGTAGGAGGGGAAGTAGTTGTATCTCCCGATAAATTTAAAGGAAGAGTGCTGGGCGAAGTGTATTTGTCAAAAATAGATTTAAATGCGCTTACTGCCGGTAACTTCGTAAATCTTGGAGGAGAAAATTGGGGAGTGTCTTTTGATAGTCCTATGCTTATTAAGGAGAATAACAGTGATTACTTGGTATTTCAGGGAAGAACCTTTAGCAAAAAAGCAAAAGACAGCGAGTTGGTTTTTGCAAAAGTTAAAAAATAAAATAACCATAAATACAATTAACTATGAAAAAAATGAAACTTTTATCAAAAATTAATGTGCTTGCAACTCTAAGTATAATTACAAATATGAATTATGCTAACGCACAATTTACACCTATTGGTCCTGGCAACTATTCAAACGATAGTTATGAAATACTGATTGATGGCAGTAATGTTTATGCTAACGGCTTTTTTATTAACGGTTCGGATATGTTTACCTTCGGAAAATTTGATGGTTCAAATTGGAACAAATTAGGTAATTGGGGGCTTGTAATAGGTCTGTTCACAAGTTCAACCAAAGTTGGCAATGATATTTATTTAGGTGGAGTATTTACTGATGCCACCGGAGATGCAAATATGGATAATATTGCCAGATATAACATTACAAATAATACCTGGTATCCACTGGGAACCGGTCTTAATGGAGGTGTACAAAAAATTATACAAATGGGAAGCGATGTTATTGCCTGTGGAGCATTTACAGATGCAGGAGGCGATGCAAATGCAGATTTCATTGCAAAATGGAACGGTACTTCATGGAGTGCTCTTGCTACTCCTGCAATCACTCCGATTGTGGGTACTACCTATGTAAATGATATGGTTGTTTATAACGGAGAATTAATTTTTGGAGGAAATTTTTCAAATACTTTGATGAAATGGAACGGAACATCATTTACAAATTTTCAAACATTGAATCCTTCCTATGGTGCTGTTAAAAAATTATTGGTAGATGGAGCTAATAACTTGTATGTATATATGGAAGCCAATGTAATATTAAAATACGATGGAAATAACTGGACAACCATCACATTTACCGGTATTACTCCACCAGGCAATTATCGTGAGGTATATGATATGGTAGCTGATGGAACTGATATTTATATTGGAGGTTCATTTTTAGATGCAATGGGTATTGCCAATGCTGACTACTTAATTAAGTTTGATGGTAACACCACATGGACAGCAATAGCAGGTTTAAATGATAATGTGAATGATTTAGAAATAGCTAACGGTAAATTATACATTGCAGGGAAATTTACAGATGCAGGAGGTAATGCTGTAGCCGATAAGCTGGTTACATACGATCTTTCAGGAGCAAGCGGTATTAATGAAAATTTGAATGCTGCAATAAATTTTTCCATTTACCCCAACCCCAACCAAGGACAATTTACGATACAAACCGAAAAAGGCGGAGTATTTGAGTTAATAGATATGACGGGTAAGGTGTTAAGCATTTATGAAGTGAAAGACAATAAAACTGTTATTCAGGAAAATATTCCTGCAGGATTTTATTTTATTCGTGACAGAAAATCAGGAGCAACAAATAAATTAATTATTGAATAAACAATAATTAAAAAAAATATGAATAAGTTAAACATCAAAACATTAGTAGCAGGAGGATGTGTCTTTGCCCCCACATTAATGGCACAGCCGTTAGCAGAAACACCAAAATCAATAATGTGTGCTCAAAATGCCTTGAGTAAAACAGACCGATTGTTTTTAAAGAATACTAAATAATAATTTTTTAAACCTGTAACATTATGAAAATAAAAGTTATGTTATTTGTTCTGGTATCTTTCCAAACAATGATTTATTCACAATCAATAAATTATAAAATTGTGAGAGACCAACCATATTTGACGGAAAAATTCAGAGTTGGTTTTAATTTACTAAGCTTTGACCAAATCTATAAAAATAGTTTAATGGGTGTAGGTGTATACGCTAAGTATAATTACAACAATACAGTATACATTAATGCTGAAACAAATCTTGGTTATATGGACGATATATTATCAGCAAAAATTTGGGATGAAGATGGTTTGATAATAGGACTAAAAAAATATAGATACAGAGAAATTGGAGGTGAGTATGTATTCCACAAAGTGGCGAAAAAGAAAAATGACGCAGATGTCACATTGGAATCTCACTCTGAAACGTATCAATCAAGAGGTAGTACTGTCACTGTTACAGACAGAAAATTTCTTGTAACACATTGCCATGCAGGACGAATACATACAATCAGGTCCGGACTGATAAACTACAGCTTTCCTATTATTAACAGAGGTTATTTTGGAGATCCTGATACTACTTATATGGTTAGAAGCAATGTTATTTATGTTGGTTTATCAAGATATCAAATGCGTAATATTGCCATTGAAACGGAAGAATATGGAATTTCGTCTCAAAAAATGAGATTTCATATTTTCGCTGATTTACTTTATTCAATCGGAATGAAATACGATTATAAATTAGGGGCAAATGGTGATATTAAAGTAAATGATTTTTCTAATTTAGGCTTTAGAACAGGCATTCAACTTGATGTGTTTTTTGCGAAAAACGTTTGCATCATATCAAACAAAATTGAAATTGGCGTAATGCAATCTGCTCTTTTCTTTAGGTTAGGTTCAGGCTTTTATATTGATTTTGTACGCGACAAAAAAATACCGGAACTTTATGAATAATTTTATGTAAACAGAAATATTATATTGATAATCTCTCTTCAAAAGTAATTCAATATTGTTTCAGTAATAATTCCCTATTTCTGATTTGGCTGGTCCATTTTCGTTTAACCCAAAATGTCATCAGCCATCGAATTTTTCGTGAGCTGATAAAAGTGCGTATGTATGTGGCTAGCATTTGGGTTAATACATTCCTCCATCTCCGCCAAATGGGGAGAGCATTACAAAATCTTAGACAACCGGCTTGCCGGGAAAAAAGTCTAATGACTTTTTTGGGTTTATAAATCCATGGGGTTGTACTTAAGAAAAAAGCTAAGAAGCGTTTACCTTCAAGAAGCAAACAAACTTTAGAAAAGACTCCCTACCTGAATCATACTCGCGTATTGATTTTATGACTGATGTGCTTGAAAACGGAACAATATTTCGCAGTTTTAATATTATTGATGATTACAATCGGGAGGTAGTACATATTAAAACCGAAAAAAGCGGTGTATTTGAATTAGTAGATATTACCAGTCGAGTATTAAACACCTATTATGTAAATGGCAGGTTAGATGTATCTGAAAACTCACACGGTGGGATGTATTTTATCCGCGAAACACAAAGCGGTACATTACAGAAATTGATTATCGAATAAGGAAAAGCGGGGAATTAACCCCGCTTTTTTTATACAGTATTTTAAAGTATCATAAATAAATTATAAACTTGTAGTAAGAATAAAACAAGCAAATATGAAGAGCGCAAAATTACTTTTTGCTTTCATGGTATTAGCTGCTTCCATAAGTGTAGCTCAAAATCAAAATGCACAAGATGCATTAGAAAAAGCCGAAATACGCTTCTTCATTCAAAACAAAGGTTAGTGGCATTCTGATATGTTTTACCTATGAAGCATGGCGGATTAGACACCTGGATTACGAAACAGGGAGTAAATCAGGTCTTTTTACAAAGTATAAAATAACCCTAATATACCCTAACTTTGTTAAATTTCTACTACTGAATTTGTGTTTAGTTCGTATTTGTTTTTTTTTGTATATTAGCTATGTGAAAATATGCACTTACATATTTATTTTTTTACTGGGCAGCAACATTTCCCTGGCGCATCAAACCAACAACGAACCACTGCATTACAAATTTATCGAAAACAAAGGGCAATGGAATCCCTCGGTTACACATCAGGCCAAAATAAGCGGTGGACTATTGTTTTTAGAAAAAGACCGCTTTACTTTTCATTTGCAGGATAATTCGGCCATACAACGCAGTCATTTGGGCGAAGCCATTCCACCAAACGAAAATTACATTAAAGGCCATGCTTATCAGGTAATCTTCGAAAACAGCACATTAAGCCAACCCTTACACAGCGGCAAAAGCAAAGAATATTACAATTATTTTATCGGAAATCAAAAAGAAAAATGGGCATCAAACTGCTACGCATACAGCGAAGTTATTTACGAAAATTTATACCCGGGAATAAATCTTAAAATAAATACCGAAGACAAAAAATTAAAATACACTTACTACCTGAAACCTATGACTGATGTAAATTTAATTAAACAGTCGTATAAAGGCATAGAAAATATTCAATTAATAAACGGGAATTTAATACTTACCACTTCAGTAAACCAAATAACCGAACAAAAACCGATTGCCTGGCAAATTATTAAAGGTAAAAAAGTTTATGTTGCCTGCGAATATAAAATAACAAACAACACTGTCAGTTATCACTTTCCGCAAGGATATAACAATCACTATGAATTAGTTATTGACCCTGTATTGATTTTTGGAAGCTACAGCGGTTCTACTGCCGACAATTTCGGGATGACAGCCACATACGATAATCAAGGTCATTTATATACCGGAGGCATAACATTTAATATTGGCTACCCAACCACCCTGGGCGCCTACCAAACTTTTGCCTATGCCAACGGAAGCACATATGGAGTTACGGATGTAACTATTTCTAAATTTTCGCCCACCGGTAATAATTTAATTTATTCTACTTACATAGGGGGTGGCAACGGAACGGGCGGAACAGAAACCGTGCATAGTTTAATTGTTAACGACAACAACGAATTGTATTTTTTTGGTGTTACCAGTTCAACCGATTATCCTACTACAGCAGGTGCCTACGACCAAACTTTTAACGGAGGTTCGTTTATAGGTTTTGTAAACAATGGTACTTACTTTAATAACGGCACTGATTTATATGTATCGCGTTTTAACGCAAGCGGAACTGCTTTACTCTCTTCTACTTTTATAGGTGGTTCGGCCAATGATGGTGTAAATCATAACCTCAATTATTTATCAGGGGGCAACTGGACATCAAATGCCGACTCGCTGCAGTTTAATTACGGAGACCAGTTTCGAGGCGAAATTATGCTGGACGATTTAGGTAATGTTTATATTGCTTCTACCACCCGATCAGCTGATTTTCCTACGGTTAATGCCCTGCAAAGCACCTTTGCCGGAATGCAAGATGCCATTGCTTTTAAAATGGATGCCAATTTGAGCAATCTTATTTGGAGTACTTATTTGGGTGGCAGCAATAAAGACGCAGCCTATTCAATAAAAGTAGATGATAGCTACAATGCCTATGTTGCAGGAGGCACTATTTCTACCGATTTTCCGATTACTGCCGGAAGTTTAAATACAAGTTTTCAGGGAGGAAAAGCTGATGGATTTGTATGTAAAATATCGCCCACCGGAAACACTTTATTAAACAGTACTTTTATAGGCACCACCCTTTACGACCAGGTGTTTTTTGTTGAACTAGACCGCTTTGGCGCAGTTTTCATTTTAGGACAAACCATGGGAAATTCAAATTATCCTGTTATCAATGTAAATTATTTCAACAACAATAGCTCTCAGTTTATTACCAAGCTCGATAACAACCTTAGCAGTATGATTTACTCTACCCGCTTTGGAAACGGTAATATTCAGCCTAATATTTCGCCTTCGGCTTTTTTAGTTGATGTATGCGGAAACGTTTATGTATCGGGCTGGGGAGCCAACATCCTGCAATCTAGCCCGCTAAACAACATGCCTGTTACTGCCAATGCATTTCAGCCGGGCAATGGTGACGGCTTTAACTTTTATTTGATTGTGTTTGAAAGAAACATTCAATCCTTGCTATATGCAACTTATTTTGGCGGAAACCAGGCCCGCGAGCATGTTGACGGGGGCACCAGCCGCTTTGATAAAAACGGCATTGTTTACCAATCGGTTTGTGCCGGATGTGGCGGCTTTAGCGACTTTCCTACTACACCGGGCGCCTGGAGCAATACCAACAATTCAAGCAATTGCAATAATGGTGTATTTAAATTCGACTTCGAAATTTCTCCGCAAGCAGATTTTACTACCGATATATTGGCCGGTTGCGCACCACTTACTGTACAATTTACCAATACCGGTAACGCAGGCAATTACTTTATGTGGGATTTCGGGAATGGTGATACCACCACACAAATTCTTAACCCAAGCTATACCTTTGCCGACACCGGAACATATATTGTTTATCTGATTGTAGAAGACACTATTTGCGGGCTGCTCGATACAGCACAAAAAATTATCACCGTATATGATTCTTTAATTTTACAGGCCTCAAATGATACGGTGCTTTGCTTTCCACAAGCATTGCAATTGTGGTCCACCTCTTTAGGTACAAGTACTAACTATCTCTGGTCATCTAATCCTAACATGATTCCGGTTATTACCACCGACAGCATACTAAACGCAAACATATTAAACGACACGGTGTTTTATGTTCAGGTATCTAATGCATGGTGCACCTATATTGATACTATCCATGTATATATTCCGCAGTTAGATATAAGCATCAATAATTTACCCGGAATATGTACCGGTGATACAGCCATACTCACGGTAACCAATCATACTCCTCAATTTCCGCTTATTTATAATTGGTATCCTGATTCGGTAATTGTTTCGGGTGAAGGCACGGCAAACATACTTATCTCTCCCGACTATCCGGGATGGGTAGGCGTTGTTGGAACAACCGCAGAAGGATGTGTAGTTACCGACTCAATTTTTGTAAATGTAAACGGTCCCCCCAGCGGATTTGTAAACGCAACTGCCTCGCCCTATAATATACCGGCCGGAGGCAGTAGTCAGCTTAATGCACAACCCGCTGGATATACCTATTCCTGGACCCCGGCAGGCAGCCTTAATAACGCTAATATACAAAACCCTGTTGCTTCTCCGTCAGTAACAACTATCTATACGGTAACTATCAGCAACAACGGTTGTTCATTAACCGACACCGTAATTGTAAGAATTCTTGAATTTATTTGTGATGAACCCAATATTTATGTACCCAATGCTTTTACCCCCAACCATGACGGAGAAAATGACGTGCTTTATGTTCGCAGTTTTTTTGATATGGAAAGTTTTTTATTCAGAGTGTACGATCGCTGGGGCGAAAAAGTGTTTGAAACCAATAATAAGGCTATAGGCTGGGACGGAACCTTTAGAGGGCGCGACTGCGACCCTGCAGTGTTTGTGTATTACTTAGAAGCCAAGTGCCCGGGCGGACAGGAATATTTTAAAAAGGGCAACGTTACATTGATAAGATAATACACTATTTAATGTAACTCCTAAGATACTCTTTGATGTATTTGCCAATGATATCAAATTCAATATTTACTATATCGTTAGCTTTTAATTGTTTAAATGTAGTATTCTCATAAGTATAGGGAATGATGGCTACGGAAAAAATATTTTTATCCGTGTTATGAATACAGTCGGCAACAGTTAAACTAACACCATTAACCGTAACAGAACCTTTTTTTACTAGGATATTACCCGGTCGGGCATCATACTCAAAAGAAAATACATGGCTTCCGTTTTGTGGAGTTATTTCTATGCATCGCGCTGTTTGATCAATATGCCCTTGTACCACATGTCCGTCAAATCGTCCGTTTACTTTTACACATCTTTCAATGTTAACCAAGTCTCCTTTATTCAACTGTGATAAATTAGTAAGATTAAGTGTTTCTTTTATTGCTGTTACTTTATAACACGTATCAAAAACATCAATAACCGTAAGACAAACACCATTGTGGGCTAAACTTTGATCTTTTTTCAGTTCATTGGTAAACGGACAGGTAAAAGTAAAGGTAATGTTATCCTGTTGTTTTTCGACAGCCACCACTTCGGCTATCGCTTCAATAATTCCGGTAAACATTATTTGCTTTTGTTTTCGTTTGTGTACAAATGTACAAAACCATGTAAATCTACCGGGTCTGTTCCAGTAAGCCGTATAGTGTAAACTGTACAGGTATAATAATATACCCCGTCTGACAACATTTCTCCGTTGACCATATTTCTGCCATCCCAGTTAATGTTGGGGTCATTGGTTTCAAAAACTACCGTGCCCCAACGATTATATATTTTCAGGTCAATTTTTTCGACAAATCTATACGGAAAAGGAATAAAGAAATCGTTTTGTCCATCGCCATTGGGGCTAAACACATTGGGCAAAAAATAAACCGGGCAATTATCGGTACAAACAACATTGCTGGCAATACTTTCATTTCCGTATTGGGCTGAATCGGTAGCCGTAACATAATAACAACCTGCAACCGAAATATTATTTGAGTATATAAAAGAGGTGTCAAGAGCAGAGTTAAATGTTGCCAATATGCTAAATGCTCCATCTTGTGTAGGACTATAATATAGTGTGTATGACATTACATCATCCGCACAATAATTATTGGGATTAGTCCAGCTTATGTCATTAACCGGTATTTCGCAATTGCTTTCAATACTTAGGATAGGCGGACAAGGGGGGGTTAAATCAACCGGTGCCGAACATAACTCTTGCGACCAGTTATAAAGTGTATCGGGTATTAAGGGAGATGAATATTTACCTGCACTTTTTACTCTATAGCAATAAGTAACTCCATTTATTAAACCGGTATCGGTATATGATTTTTGTGTAGTTGTGCCTAAATAGATAAAATTATTTACCCCCGTTACCCGATAAACGTCATAGCGGAAATTATTCCACGGCACATTATGTTGCCAGGTAAGTGTAATTTGATTATCGGCAGGTGTGGCGCTTAAAAAAATGGATGAAGCATTGTTTGAAAAGCCATTGCCTGTAACACTATTTATATCGCTGTATTCTAATTCCACGCGGTAATTGTGGGGTGTGTTGACTGTATTCAGATTATTTACCAGAAATTGTGTGGGTTGTAAATAAAGTAAATTAGTAGCCGTGGTTGTATGAATTAAAGTATTGGCCCCTGTAAAACCATCCGAACGGTATATTCTGTAAAAGAAACTCACTAAATTAGAAGTGTCCAGTTCTTGGGGGTGAACCCATACCAAAGTATCTACTCCATTGCTTACATCCGTTGCACCTACTGAAACTTTTGTAATAACAGGTACCGTCATCAGTATATGATCGCAATCTTCATTACTGGGGCAGGATTCTGATCCGTCTTGCATATAAGCAGTAACTATATAGCAATAATCCTCTCCTAACACAAATGCGTTGTTGTCTATATAAGTGGTATTGTTATGTCCGTCAGCTACCCCAACAAAAGTATATCCCATTGCCAAAGCGGTATTATCATCGCAGCAGTTTGGTGGATTTGGACCATTACCCAATTTGCGGTATATTTTATATCCTTTGATATTGTTGCATGCGCTTGGATTCCAGTTGAGCAACATGGTATTATTGGGTTGTAATACCACATTTAATCCTGTAACAGCCGGTGGTAAAACTTTTATGTTAACTACAGCTATATTACTTTGCGAAATATTGGGGGGTGTTGGTATATCAGAACTGATAAATGTTAAGGGATATTCATATTTGCGAATATGGGTACAATTGGTATTCCAATTAAAATTTCGGCTGTGCGGACTGGTGCCTTGTGTGTTGCCAGAAAAAGTAGCAGGACTACTTTGTACAAAGAAAGGTTGACCAAAATTCTGAATGCTTACCGGATTATTGTTAGGATCGGTAGCTGTAACTGTAAAGTTTATATTAGCACCGGCTTCTACGCAATAATCTTGTAAGGGAGTAATAACAGGCGCGTCATTTTGACAAAGGTTTAGCCCCACCACGGTTACCTGTAAATCTTGCATCACGTAACCCATATAAGCATAAGTATTGTTAAATCTTTTCCATTGGATAACTTTGATAGCTATATTATACTCACCTATGATGGTAGGCATATCCCAGCAAATAATGCCTGTGGCATTATCAATGCTTATACTGCCCTGGTATCCGGGCGAATTGCCATTAGGACCATGGTTGTTGGGGTACCAATAGTTAGCTCCTGCCAGCATAGGCAGGCACTCACTACCCGAAGGAGTAATTAACTCATACGACAAACTGTCTCCATCAGGATCGTATGCAGCGGGCGAATAACACCATTTTTTAAAGGGACATATTTGTATGGGGCAAGGCAAATCGTCTATTACAGGTGAAAAATTTGAGGATACAAAGGGTGAAATCACCAGTTCTGCTTTGATACAAAACTCTGTGTTTACCGAATTTTGTATGTTTAATATTCCTGCATTACGGTTAGGGTCTAATACACTTAGGGTATAAGAACCATAACCCGGGTAGGTGTGCTCTCCTACATAATAATTCAGAGAATGGTTCGGCCCCGTGGGTGGATTTGTTAGTCTGTTTAATGTGTCTTTTTCACCATCTCCCCATTGTATTTCTATTTTAGGTCTGTCGGCAATATTTTGTCCTTCATTGGTGCAAATGATGATGGTGGCTTTATACCTCAACGGCTGACCGGCAACAGGCTCAAACAAAATCTGACCTCCGCGATTATGTGTAGCTAATACTTTTGGAAAAAAACCAATTATTAAGATCAATACTATTAATATCCGATTAAATATCATTACAACGGCAAAATAATAAATTCTGAAACATTAAAACACTAATTTATATAATTTATTTTATATGATTTTTATTTTTTTAACGAATGGTGCTGATTTTTGTTTTTGGTTCATGGTTATTGGTTTATGGTTATTTTATGCCTGATTAACATTAATAATTTAACAAAACTAAGGTAACATTTGGATTATCTGCTCACAGGCGTAAATTATTTATCAGTGTGCGTAAGAAGAATTTATGGATAACGTAAATTTTTGTCTCTTGCTTATGGCTTTCAAATTATCCGGAATTGAAAACATAATTTATCTACAAGCCAAATAAACTGGCGATTGCAGGTTTAAAAAGTGCAGATAACTAAAAGTATTACCTTTGTAAAAAAAATCAGATGTCTCAGCAGCAAAATAATTCTATCAAAATAGGCATAAGTATTGGCGATATAAATGGCATTGGCATGGAAATAATTATGAAAACTTTTGCCGATAATCGTATATTAGAAAATATTACCCCAATAGTATATGGTTCAGGTAAAATTGCCTCTTATTATAAAAAAGCTTTAAACTTCAACGAGTTTAATTTTCATGTGGTAAATCACATCGAGGATATAAAGCCCCAAAAGGCAAATTTGTTGAATATTTGGTCAGATGAAGTTATCATCAACATGGGGCAGGCCACCGAAAATAGCGCTAAATATGCTTTTCGCTCGCTCGAAGCTGCTGTAAAAGATTTAGCTGGCGGAAAAACAGATGCCTTGGTAACCGCTCCCATTAACAAAAAACTATTGCAAAGCGATCGTTTTAAATTTCCCGGACATACCGAGTATTTAGCAAACTTATCAAATGTTGATGAAGCCTTGATGATGATGGTGTCTGACAATCTGCGTGTTGGCCTGGTTACCGCACATATACCGCTTAGTCAGGTAAGTTCAACCCTTACAAAAGAAAAAATATTAAACAAGATAAAAATGATGCACTCTTCTCTGCAGCGCGATTTTGGTATTGCCAAGCCTAAAATTGCTGTGTTAGGACTTAATCCGCATGCGGGCGAAGAGGGTTTGCTCGGTAAGGAAGAAAAAAACATCATCGAACCGGCAATCACTCAGGCATTTAATGCAGGTATTGTGGCCATTGGCCCTTATCCGGCAGATGGTTTATTTGGTTCAGGCAACTTTAAAAATTTTGACGGCATCTTAGCTATGTATCACGATCAAGGGTTAACACCCTTTAAAACTCTGGCTTTTGATAATGGCGTAAATTACACAGCCGGTCTGCCTATTGTACGCACCTCGCCCGACCACGGCACCGGATACGACATTGCCGGCAAGGGCATTGCCAACGAAAGCTCTTTCCGTAATGCTGTGTTTTTAGCCAGAGATATTTACCTGCAACGCAAATGGCATAAACAAATAAGTGCAAATCCGCTGCAAAAACAACAAATAGCCATAGAAAAAGGCGAATAAATATTTTTCTGCTCATCTCAATTAATTTTTTTAACTTTGCCGTTCATTTTCAAAGTATGGGCAGGCACGATAACTACAGCATACAGTTTTCAGGCTTAAGTACAGGAACCCATCACTTTGATTTTGATGTTGAAGAAGCGTTCTTTGAACAGTTTAAAAATGATGAAATTAAAAACTCCCACATCTCAGTTAGTGTAGAACTGCAAAAGCATGCAAATATGCTGGAGTTGTTTTTTAACATACACGGAACACTAACAGTAATGTGCGATATTTGTATAGACGATGTGAACATCCCTATAACTAGCCGGGAAAAACTAATTGTAAAATTTAGTGAAGACACAGCCACACAGGATGAAATACTGACGCTGCCGCCCGGAGAGCACGAAATAAATATTGCACCTTATATTTATGAATTTGCTGTATTAGCCTTGCCGGCAAAACGAACACACACAGCAAACAATTGCAATAAAGAAATGATTAAAAAAATTAATGAGCATACTAAAAAAGCTTCAACCCACGATACAGATCCGCGATGGGCAGCTTTAAAAAACATAAAGTTAAATTAAAACTATTGAGCCATGCCAAATCCTAAACGCAGACACTCAACCCAAAGAAGAGACAAAAGAAGAACACATTACAAAGCAGAAGCCAAAAATGTAGCTATTTGCCCAACCACCGGTGAACCTCATTTATTTCACCGTGCATACTGGTTAGACAATAAAATGTACTACAAAGGCAAAGTAGTAATTGATAAAACCACTGAAGCCTAAGGCTGTAAACCAAGCATATTCTGTCTCGTTTCTGAGGTGAAGATGAGAATAGGTATAGATGTTTCAGGGGGCGATAATGCCCCTATGAGCAATATTAATGGTGCTTTGGAAGCAAGTAAAGAGCTTCCGGCAGATGTGGCATTGGTACTTATCGGAGACAAATCCCAAATACAACAGGCACTTCAGCAATCAGGCATTAATACTGATGCTTATGAAATTATACATGCGCCCGATACCATCAGTATGCACGATCACCCCACGCAAGCTTTAAAACAAAAGCCACAATCAAGCATCTCTAAAGGCTTTGCACTGTTAAAAGAAAACCATATTGATTGCTTTGCCAGTGCCGGAAATACCGGTGCCATGCTTGTGGGTTCAATCTACAGCGTAAACAATATACCCGGAGTAATCAGACCTTGTATTACCTCTATTTTACCCAAACTGGAAGGCGGAGTAAATATTATTTTAGACGTAGGCTCGAATGCCGATTGCAAGCCCGATGTATTATATCAATTTGGCTTGTTAGGCTCGGTGTATGCCGAACAGGTATATGGAATAAAAAATCCCAAAGTAGGTTTGCTAAACATTGGCGAAGAACCCGAAAAAGGAAACCTGCTGGCTCAGGCAGCTCATAACCTGATGAAAAATAATGCGGATTACAACTTTATAGGCAATGTAGAAGGCCGCGATATATTCAGAAACAAAGCCGATGTAATAGTTTGTGACGGTTTTACCGGAAATATAGTATTAAAAGAAGCCGAAGGCATATACTGGCTGATGCGTAAAAGAGGAATAAGCGATGAATATTTTGAAAGATACAATTATGAACACTATGGCGGTACTCCGGTATTAGGCATCAACTCCAATGTAATTATCGGACACGGTATTTCAAATGCCCGGGCAATAAAAAACATGATACTTTTGTGCTATGATGTGGTTAAAGCCCGCTTATCCCAAAAAATAAAAGAAGCATTCTCAAAATGACAAAAATTACTGCTGCCATAACTGCTGTTGGAGGATACGTACCTGATTACGTACTAACCAACGATGAGCTTTCAACCATGGTTGACACTTCGGACGAATGGATAAAAACACGTACAGGCATTTCCGAAAGAAGAATATTAAAAGGCGAAGGCACCTCTAAAATAGGCATAGAATCTATCAAACAAATTTGCCAGAAACGTAGCATCAGTCCTGAAGAAATTGATATGATTATTGTTGGCACCATTACCCCGGATTACGGTTTTCCTTCTACATCCAACGTTATTTGCGATGCCATAGGCGCTAAAAATGCCTGGGGCTATGACATCTCGGCTGCCTGCTCGGGTTTTATCTATGCATTGGCTACCGGGGCACAATTTATAGAAACAGGTCGCTATAAAAAAATAATTGTTGTAGGTGCCGATAAAATGACCTCCATTCTGAATTTTGAAGACCGAGCAACATGCGTAATTTTTGGTGATGGCGGTGGAGCTGTTTTGCTGGAACCTACCACTGATGGAACCGGAGTAATTGACTTTGTACTGAAAGCAGATGGTTCGGGCAGACAATACCTCTTACAACCGGCCGGAGGTTCGCTGATGCCGCCAACCCACGAAACCATTGATAAAAAACTACACTATGTACATCAGGAAGGCAAAACCGTATTCAAATTTGCCGTAACCAACATGGCTGATGTGTCGGTAGAAATTATGCAAAGAAACCAACTCAAAGCCGAAGATATTGCCTGGTTGGTTCCGCACCAGGCTAATTTACGAATCATTGATGCTACTGCCGAAAGGATGGGTATAGACAAATCTAAAGTAATGATAAATATCGAAAAATACGGCAACACTACTGCCGGCACCATACCTTTATTGCTTTGGGAGTGGGAAAATAAACTCAAAAAAGGTGATAACCTGGTTTTATCAGCCTTTGGCGGGGGCTTTACCTGGGGTAGCATTTATTTAAAATGGTCGTATTAAAAGAATTAACTATTTTTACCCCCTAACAAAATTTAATCGGATATGAATATAGAAGAAATACAAGACCTGATAAAGTTTGTTGCTAAATCAGGCGTTAGCGAAGTTGAAATTGAAAAAAAAGATTTCAAGATTGTAATTAAAGCCGATAAAAAAGCAAAAACAGAAACCATCGTGCCCGTTGCTCAGCCGGTTACCACATTGGCTGCCCAACCGGTTGTTCAACCTGTTGTAACAACCGTACAACCGCAGGCAGAAACCCCTAAAAACAATTCCGGTAGCGATGAATCTAAATATGTTACCATAAAATCACCTATGATAGGCACTTTTTATCGCTCGCCAGGGCCCGACAAACCCCCGTTTGTTAATGTAGGTGATGTTGTTAAACCCGGCTCTGTAATCTGCATCATCGAAGCCATGAAATTGTTTAACGAAATAGAATCAGACATTAGCGGTAAAATAGTAAAAGTATTGGTAGATGATGCTAAACCCGTTGAATACGATCAACCCCTGTTTTTAGTTGACCCTTCTTAAAGCCACATCAATATAATTATAAAAATGCTGCCCCAACCGGGTGGCATTTTAATTAAAATACATACAATATGAGTAAGAAAAAAGCGGTTCCTCATAAAGAACAACAATTATTTAAAAAAATACTTATTGCTAATAGAGGCGAAATTGCCCTGCGAATAATAAGAACCTGCAAAGAGATGGGCATAAATACGGTTGCCGTTTATTCGGTAGCCGATAAAGACAGCCTGCATGTACGTTTTGCCGATGAAGCAGTATGTATAGGTCCTGCTCCCAGTAAAGAATCATACCTAAACATGAGTCGCATTATTGCTGCAGCCGAAATTACCAATGCAGATGCCATACATCCCGGTTACGGTTTTTTATCGGAAAACGCAAAATTTTCTAAGGTTTGCCAGGAAAACAGAATAAAATTTATAGGTGCCACACCCGAACAAATAGATGCTATGGGCGACAAAGCCAAAGCCAAAGACACCATGAAAGCTGCCGGGGTACCTGTTATACCGGGTTCAGACGGATTATTAGAGAGTTTTGAAGAAGCTAAAAAAGTGGCCAAACAAATAAAATATCCTGTAATACTTAAAGCTACGGCAGGCGGTGGAGGAAAAGGTATGCGCCTGGTATGGAAAGAAGAAGACCTGGAGGCAGCCTGGGATTCTGCCCGGCAAGAAGCCGCAGCAGCTTTTGGCAATGATGGGGTATATATGGAAAAATACATTGAAGAACCCAGACACATTGAAATACAAGTAGCAGGCGACCAATACGGCACAGCCTGCCACCTCAGCGAAAGAGACTGTTCCATACAACGAAGACACCAAAAATTGGTAGAAGAAACTCCTTCGCCTTTTATGACCCCCGAGTTGCGTAAAAAAATGGGCGATGCTGCCATCAAAGCTGTAAAAGCCATAAAATACGAGGGTGTAGGTACTGTAGAGTTTTTGGTAGATAAACATCGCAACTTCTATTTTATGGAAATGAACACCCGTATTCAGGTAGAGCATACCATAACCGAAGAAGTGATAGATTATGATTTGGTAAAAGAACAAATTAAAATTGCCGCAGGGGTACCTATTTCGGGCAAAAATTACGAGCCTTTATTGCATTCAATACAATGCCGAATCAATGCCGAAGACCCCTTTAAAAATTTTGCCCCCTCACCGGGTAAAATCACCAATTATCACAGTCCCGGAGGGCATGGAATACGTATTGATACCCATGTATATTCGGGCTACATTATCCCTCCCAATTACGATTCGATGGTAGGTAAACTTATTACCGTTGCCCGTACCCGCGAAGAAGCAATCACTAAAATGCAAAGAGCATTGGATGAATATATTATAGAAGGTATAAAAACCACTATTCCGTTTCATCAGGCTTTAATGAAGGATGAAAAATTCAGAAAAGGCGATTTTACTACCAAGTTTGTAGAAGATTTTTGGAAAACAGAAATAAAATAACCTGTTTTTAACACATATATTTGCATAATTCTTTTATTTTAATATACATTTGCGGGCAAATTATAAACTATATAAACAATGAAAAACCTACTAAAAATTACCTCAGCAATTGCTTTAGTTGCTGTAGTTATGGCCGGATGTAAAAAATACGAAGAAGGCCCTGCATTATCATACGTTCTAAAAAAGCCCGTTTAGCCGGTGAATGGAAATTAACTTCTCAAACCGTTAACGGCAATGCGGTAACTTTATGCGGCACTACCAATGTTAGCATTAAAAAAGACGGCACATTAACCATGTCAAATACCGGATGTATCGTTAACTATTCATTAAGCGGAAAATGGGAGCTGGTTGATAATAAAGAAAAAATAAAAGTAGTTTTAGATGGTTCAGGTGATGCTGATGGTGATACTTCTGAAATAGTAATGCTAAAAAACAAAATGTTGAAATTTAAAGATGTATCCGGCTCTACAACCACTATTTATACTTACGAACAATAATTTTAAACAATCATTATTTTTACAACCCGCTTCTCAAAAAAGCGGGTTTTTTATTTTTTATAAATGACTGCATTAAAAAAAACATATTTATTGATTGGTTTATTATGTTTTTGCAGCACGATAAATGCTCAACTGATAGACAGTATTGCCGATAGTTTTAAACATAAACCAACCTTGTATTTTAACTGGGGCTCGCAATATTCCTTTATCAGCAACGAATTTGCCAATATTAAATGGGTAAAAGCAGGGGTTGATTATGCAGGAACAACCAAAATTGGTATCGGATATAATTGGCTTGCACCAAATCCAGAAAAGATTAAAAATATTGAAGGAATATATTATAATTCGTTTTTACATTTTAATTATGGCTCTGTATTTATTGAGTACAGCTATTGGAAAACATACCGTTGGGAAGCTTCTATACCGGTTCAAATAGGCATAGGCAAAGCATACTATAGTTATGTTGATAATTATTACATAAAGCAAAAAACGAGTAAATCATGGTTTATTCTTTACGAACCTATTACTACTATAACTTATAGGTTTTTAAGGTACTTTGGGGCCGGAGGCGGTATAGGTTACAGATTGGTATTGATGGACAGAAAGGATATTAAAGAAACTTTAGCTTCGCCTCTTTTGGTAATAAAAACCAAATTATTTTTTGGCGATTTATGGCATGACACTAAAAATCTTTTTAAATAAATACAAAGTTTTCAATAAAAATACCCATTTATATAAATAGCATTGGACTTAGTCTTTATACCCTACCAATATAGAAACACAACCTTCGGGGATGATGCCGGTTAATGATTTTTTGTTTGGAATAGTTATTTCTACAATTAATTGTTGTGTTGAGGCCACCTTAAATTCAAAATATTTTTTGTCGGGATTTTTGGCGCTTTCAAAAATTACGTTTCTGTCTGCATCCATAACTTTGTAGGTAGCTGTTCCGATAATATCCTGCGAGCATACAAATAATCGGTAGTTTTGACCACTGAAAAAAGTAAGAGACATTTCTGCCTTATCACCCGGTGATAAAATCGTGTTGTTTAATTTCCCATTGTGTTTATAGGGTTTTAATTCGGGTAAACAAACTTTTTTTGTATATGACTTACATTGTGCCGCTGTTTCTGTAAATGCATATAGGGTAATAAATGCTGCCAATAGGTATTTTACGGTGTTCATAAGGAAAGTATTTTTTAATATTTGATGTAACTATCTCTTATTTCTTTGGCGGTTTTTTTAATTTCGAGAAATGTATCTATACTCATATCTATTTTACTGTTTCCGCCTATCATGGTTACTCCTTCATTATCAGTTTCAACATTACCGGCTACTCGGGTAATATTAACTTTTTTGTATATTTCTGATAATCGGGCAATATCAGCTATTACCGGTTTAACATTTTCGTTTTGATTGTATTGATCCAAAAAATGGACCAAATGTTCTAAAGAATATTTTTGTTCAGCTATTCTATCGAGCATTTTTTGATTAGGTTTTTTTTCGTTTACGGTTTGTGTAGCCAGGTATAATCCTTCTATCCAGCCTCCGGCAATAATCAATGCAGACATATCTTGTTTGTCGTTGTCCATCAGATAGGCATCCAATTCTATAAACATATCATTGATAATAACCATCATAGAGTCTTTATTGTCAACATTTTCTTCTGCCCTGGTAACGGTAGCTTCGCTAACTGAGTTTTCAATACCTAATTTTTCGGCTAAGGTTCTGGTGCTGCGCATAAAGAGCATGCTTTCATGTGTGCGTTCAAACACATTGGCATAATTTAAATCAGCTCCATAAATACCTAAATTAAGAGCCTGCTTAAATATTCCTGCATACTTATCAGAATTCTTAGGGTCGTTTAAAAGTTCAAATTTATAAGGAGCTCCATCGGCTTTAAGTATATCTGCCATTTCTGCCGGTGAAGGTATGCTGTAATATATTTTTTTAGCTTCAGATACTTTTTTATCTGTATTGCTATGAGGTAATGTAGTATCTAAATTACCGGTGTCTATTTCATTGTCGCCATTTTGATTGCAGGAAAAAAACAGCAACATTAATATTAAAAATATTGGTTTAAAAACAGACTTTATCATGTTATTAAATTTTTACCAAACGTACATAAAAATTTTTAATTCATTAAATGTGCTTAAACAAAAATTTATTTGTAAAATAATGAGGGTGTTAATGAGCTTCTAACCAGTTTTGGCCTGTACCCGTTTCAGCGAGTAAAGGTACGCCTATGTTGTATGCATTTTGCATCTTATTGGCAACCATTTTTTTAATTTCTTCCAGTTCCGGCTTATAAACATCAAACACCAACTCATCATGCACTTGAAGTATCATTTTAGATTTATAATTTTTGGCTTGCAGTTCTTTAAATATGTCTATCATGGCTTTTTTAATAATATCGGCTGCAGAACCTTGTATAGGAGCATTAATAGCATTGCGCTCGGCAAAACCTCTCACGGTGTTGTTAGATGAGTTAATATCGGGCAAATATCGTCTTCTGCCCATTACCGTTTCTACATAGCCGTATTTTCTGGCAAATGCTATATTGTTGTCCATATAAAGTTTAATGTTGGGATATTGAGTAAAATAGCTGTCTATAATTTCTTTGGCTTCGCGTTGTGGAATATTTAAGTTTTGCGAAAGACCAAAGGCGCTTTGGCCATATATTATTCCAAAATTTACTGCTTTTGCTTTGTTACGCATCTCTTTGGTTACATTTTCTATTTTAACACCAAATACTTTGGCTGCGGTGGCAGCATGTATGTCGTGTCCGTTGGCAAAGGCTTCAAGCATGTGTTCATCTTTACTAAGGGCGGCTATTATACGTAATTCTACTTGCGAATAATCTGCACTCAGTAAAATATAATTTTCGTTTCGGGCAATAAATGCTTTTCTGATTTTCCTGCCTCTTTCAGTGCGTATGGGTATATTTTGCAAATTCGGATTATTGGAGCTTAATCTGCCGGTTGCTGCTACAGCCTGCATAAACGAGGTGTGTATGCGCTGCGTAGATGTATTAATCATTTCGGGGAGTGTATCAACATAAGTTGATTTTAATTTTCTTACTTCTCTGTAATCTAAAATAAGGTTTATGATAGAATGTTTATCTTTTAGTTTTTCTAATACCTCCTCACCGGTGGCATATTGCCCGGTTTTGGTCTTTTTTGCTTTCTCATCTATTTTTAATTGTTCAAATAATATTTGCCCTAATTGCTTAGGCGAATCTATATTAAACTTTGTTCCTGCCAATTCAAATATTTTTTCTTCTATGATATTTATTTCGTTGTGTAATTGTATGGAATATTCTTTTAAAAAATTCACATCCAGGTTTACTCCTTCTTTTTCCATGTGTGCCAATACTTTTATCAAAGGGGATTCTATTTCATAAAATAATTTTTCGCAATTATTGGCAGCCAACAGCGGGTATAATTTATTTTTCAGTTGCAGGGTTATGTCTGCATCTTCAGCAGCGTAGTCTTTTATTAAGTCAAGCGGAACATCGCGCATATTACCTTGATTTTTTCCTTTTTTACCAATCAATGTTTCAATACTTACCGGCCGGTATTGCAAATATGTTTCGCTTAAATAATCCATGCCGTGTTTTTTTTCAGGCTCAATCAGATAATGCGCCAGCATAGTATCCCAAAGTATTCCTTTTACTTCTATGCCATGCCAGTATAACACTAAATAATCATATTTAATATTCTGGCCAATTTTTAGTATGCTTTCATTTTCGAATACTGATTTAAATTTAAAGAGAGTATTTATGGCTTCCGTTTTATCGGGCGATACCGGCACATACCAGGCTTCATGGGGTTTAATTGCAAACGATAAACCTACCAATTGGGCCTGATGGGCATCAAGGTCTGTGGTTTCTGTATCAAAACAAAATTCTTTGGTTTGCGAAAGTATGTTTAGCAATGAATTAATTTTTTCTTCATTATCAGCAAGATAATAGGTATGCGAAACATCTGCAAGGGTTTTAAAGCTTACTGCCTGGGTCTCGGTTTGTTCTTCTACTTCATCAACTCTGCCAAACATATCTATTTGACCGGTTTGTGTAGTTGATTGTATTTCCTGACCCAATACTCGTTTGGCCAGTGTTCTGAACTCAAGTTCACTAAATAGCGCCAATATTTTTTCTTTATCTGGTTCTTTAAGCCTCAATTCATTTTCGTTTAATTGCAGCGGTACATCTGTAATAATTGTAGCCAGTTTTTTGGATAAAATAGCCTTGTCTTTGTGTTGTTCTACTTTTTCTTTAAGCTTACCTTTTAATTTATCGGTGTTTTGCAGTAAATTTTCTACTGAGCCAAATTCTTTTATTAATTGCTTAGCGGTTTTTTCGCCCACACCCGGTATACCGGGTATATTATCTACGGCATCCCCTTGCAGTCCTAAAATATCAATAACCTGTAAAGGATTTTCTATTTCAAATTTTTGGCAAACTTCTTTCGGCCCTAATATTTCGGCATCACTACCAAAACGACCGGGTTTGTATATTAAAATATTATCGCTTACGAGTTGTGCAAAGTCTTTGTCGGGAGTCATCATATAAGTAATGAATCCTTTTTGTTCGGCTTTTTTTGCCAGGGTACCTATGATGTCATCGGCTTCATAACCCTCTGCTTCAATAACGGGTATTTTAAATGCAGCGAGCAGTTCTTTAATATAGGGAATGGATATGGCAATGGCATCGGGCATTTCTTCGCGATTGGCTTTGTACTCGGTAAATTCTTCGTGTCGTTCTGTAGGTGCCGCTGTATCAAATATTACTGCCATGTGCGAAGGTTTTTGCTTATTTAATACTTCAACCAAAGTATTTGTAAATCCTAATATAGCTGATGTATCAAGCCCCTTAGAATTTACGGGATTAAATTTAGCATTGGCATTTAATGCAAAATATCCTCTGTAAATTAATGCAAAGGCATCTAATAAAAACAATCTTTTTTCGTCAGGCATATCATATATTTATTGTAAAGGTATAAAATTAAAAATGTGCCGATTGTGTAGTTGCCGAAAATAAAAAACGGAGCTGATTATACAGCCCCGTAATAAAATTTTTGTATTGATAAAAATATTAAAACTTTATAAATCGCTCTTTTAAATATTTTTTGTCGTCTATATTGATTTGTAAAAAATATACTCCGTTTTCCAGATGATTAACATCTAAATTGATTTTATTGTTGCTAACGGTTGTGCTATGGATTATTTTTCCGCTTATGTCGTATATGTTAATTTGTAGTTTGTCTGAAATAAGTTGATTTGAAATTTGAATATTTAACTCTCCGTTTGTAGGATTGGGATAAAGTTGAATATTATCAATAGTATATTCTGTTGTACCGGTAGCTATTTGAATATCGTTTATATCACGGGGCAATATTTTGTATGTACCAAATGAAAAATAAATTACACCTGTAATGTGATATACCGTGTTTAAAGTTGGGGTATAGGGGAATAGTAAATCGTCTACATTAACAGCGCCTGAGCCATCGTTGATAGTCCATTCGCCAAAGCCGGCACTGGGGTTGGTACAATTAGCATTATTAACCTGTATAAGTACTCCTTCGTATGGTTCGCTGCCAGCTGTTTGAGTACTTACTACACTAGCTGCAGGCATTGGATTACCTGAAGATACAATGTTAAAATTGGTTACATTTTGTAATTGAGTCATATTAAAATATTCTGTAACCTGAGCATTAAAAGTAACGCTGTCTCCTCTTTGCGGTGTATTGGTGTTATTAAATACAAAAATACCTGTCCATGGCCCGCTTCCGCTTTGAATAAAATAACCTGTGCTATGTGTAGCGGTAACTATACCACCGGTAAGTACATTGGTGTTGTTATAGGGCGAGTTACCACTCATATCCGTAGTATATTGTATATCGTAAACAGAAACTACAGTGGGTGTGGCTACGGCAATAACAGCGCTGTCTATCTGAATATGATTTTGTGCAGGGTCGCTGTTTCTGACTGAAATAATAAATTGCGCTGTAGCATAGTTTTGATCGGCAGTTATGTTATAAGTATACATGGTCCAGTTTGTTTGATTGATAGTTTGATAAGGCGAATAATGATAGCCTGATGTATTGAGAATGTCGGTGCTGTCAAAAATACCAAAGCGCACGTCTGCTTTACCTTTTGCCCAAATTTTTAATTGATAATTTGTTCCATTGGTAACGGCCAGCGGTTGTGTTGTAAATCTTCTATGACTGCTTGATTGGCATACCAAACGCACCGAACTGGTGCCGTAAACGGAGCCTGTATTAACCTGAATAATACTGTCATTGGCAAAATTTGTTTTAGAGCCTTTCCATCCATTAGGGGTGTTGCCTGTCCAACTGCTAAAATCACTGCTTACAATAACTTGAGCCTGTAAACTTAATACAGCCGTTAGGGCTAATAATGTAGAGTAAATCTTTTTCATGATGTTATAAATTTATTATTGTTAGTATTCTTTTACTATGATATCATCAACCTCCCAGGTTTTAGCAACCGAAGTAGTTCCGGTATATTTAAATCCGATGCGTACGTTAGCTACTTTATATGCTGTTAAGGGGATGTCACCTGAGTTAACCCAGTTAAATCCACCGGAAGATAAGGTAACCGGTACGGCTATCCATGTAGCTGTATTGGGTGCGCTAACTCCATCGTAATTGGTAGATATATAAACTTCCAAATTAGGTCCGCTGTAATTGGCTGCATTTAAAAAGTTAAAACCCGGTGTAGTAGAGTTACTTAAATCAATAGCGGGTGAAATTAACCATGTTTCGCAACTGGCATCTCCACTGTTGTAGCTGCTTGCTTTGGCAAAATAATTTCCGTTAAATATAGAGCTTGTCCATGCACTTGTTCCGGCTACTTGCTTTACAATCCATCCTCCTGAACTAATGCTGTTATCCTCAAAATTTTTCTGTAAATAGATAGTTGCAGGATTGCCTGTACAACGCGGTGCGCTCATTTGTACTTCGGCTAAAGAACGAACGTATAATTGAATTGTGCTGTTAAATACGCCTACTATTGCCACCAAGCTGCCGTTGCCTTGCGGAATTTGTAATCCGGCATAATTAGCGTAGCCGCTTGTTCTTACTATAACCGTATTGCCATTACAGTCTGTCAAAGTACGGTTGGCCGATTGCTGATTCGTTGCATTGGCCCAGGTATTGGGTATTTCGTTGGTTACAAATTCTACATTTTCAAGTTTAATCAATCTTGATTGCATGGATGTGTTTATTTGATTTACATCTGTAATAACCATGGGAGAAACATTTTTTTGTACCGCTTGTTTGATGATGTTTTTGTTTACATCAACCGAATCTAATTGCAACATACCGTTGTAGGCAGAAAGCACAGTGCCTTTTAAATAAATTCTTATTGAATCACCTTTATAAACACCCCCCGAAGTCATTAATCGTAAATTAATGGCACCGGTAGCGTCTTGAACAAAAATATTTTTATACAAATTACCGTCTTGTTCGTCAGCGGTAACAGTAGCATAAACAGAATAATCGCTGGTAAAACGAACCGGTGTACCGGTAAAAAGATTTTTCAGACTGTCTATGCTAAGTATATGTCCAACGGGTATTTCGCGCGGTGGAGGAGCATCCCATTCTCTTTTACAAGAACTGATAAGAACCGTTAAAGCTAACAGTAAGTGTGAAAAATATTGTATGTTTTTCATTTGTATCATTTTTTAAAATCTTAATCCAAGCATTAAAAAATAAGTAGTTCCTAAATGGTAGGTATATTTAGGAGGAAATTTATTTACATCATTAGGGTCGAAACGCAGCTGTTCAAAACCTCCGGTGGCAAATGTTTTATTGTTAAGTAAATTATTTACTGAGATATTCAAATTTAAAAAATATTGCTTTATTTTCCAGGATTTTCCGGCATAAAAATCTATTATATAAGCATTGCTTAATTTTTCCTGGCGTATGTTTTGGTTCCATTGCGGGTCTGTAGTAACAAAATTAGCAAGTGCCTCTTCGGTTCTTCTGTCGGGGTTTGGTTCCAGGTAAATATTTGCATAGTAATTAAAATTTGCTCCTGCAAACCAGAATTTTTTTCCGCTGTATTTAACTCCTGCTGATGCAGCTGTTTGCGGCATATTTCCTAAGCGATAATTTTTTATATATACGGTTCTGTTTGCAAGTATTTCAGACGAATTATCGCGGGTAATGGTTGCTGTTGGTCTGGAATTAAACAGGTGTTGCCCGTGCGCAAATACACCTATCAAAGTAAGCTGCTGGGTTAGGTTACCTTCTATGCCTAATTCAATGCCTGTATGCAAAAAATCTACACCGTTCATAGTATAGTTTACTAAGTTTCTGTATTCTTCATGAAAGAAACTGCGGCTCCATAATTGGTCATTTATCTGAGTATAATACAGCGTAGCTCTGGTTTTAATGTTGGTATAGCGGGCAATATAATTTATATCGCCCGAAAGAATTTTTTCACTGGTTAATCCGTCAATTAGGTTATCACGTGTACGCGGAGAAACGTAGGCTATACGAACTTGTGGCGGGCGCGTTAAATACATTCCGTTTATGGTAACATAATTACGGCCGTTTATTTTATAAGTAGCACCCATTTTTGCTCCATAATTCAAAAAGTTTTGTTTTTTGGAGGTTCCTGCCGAATTTTCCGGAAATTTGCCGTTTGCCCATTCAGAAGTTCTCCAGAAAGCGGTTTGCGAAAGTTGAATGCCTGCATAAAACTCTAATTGTCCGATATTATATTCTAATTGCGAAAATGCTTCGTGTTGATTTACCTGTATCGTATAATTATATCCAAATTTTTCGTTTTGTTTAATTATTTTATTGGGTGTACTTATATCGTTTTGTACTGCCGAACCATCCGAAGAAAGCTGCTCGGCAAATTGGTCAACATCCAACCAGTAATCGCCACCCAATAAATCATTTACTGTTTTAAAATATATACCTTGATGCTTAATACCGGTGTATCCGGCACTTAAATATAGCTTATCGTTTACTTTATTATTATAAATAATATTCCATCCTAATTGTTTCACATCACTGCGTTGCTCTTCTACAATATATTTAGAACGCAAACCGGTAACATTGTTGCCGCTTATTCCGTTTGCATTAACCACAGTGTGTAAGTTATTGTAATTTGCATAATATAATTCATCCCAATTTATTTGTCTGGTATTTACATCGGTTTGCCAAAGTTCGGTAAGGCGTTGAGCTTCGGCCGGGTTGGTGAGAGCGTAATAACTGGGCAAATAACGATAATAATCTGGTCGGGGGTCTTTGGTATCATTCCAGTTCAGCGCTGTAATACCTCTTCGACCGAAATTATAATATAGGGATGATTGTAATTTAGATTTTTCGGATATTCTCCATAAGTGTGTAAGCATAATAACCGGTGTATGATTTTTAGCTACACGGGCGCTGCGTTTTTTACCTTGTTGATAACCCCAAAAGGGATTGTAATAATTATTACCTGCCAAATTGTAAGCCTCTTGTGTAGCAATTCCTTGCCGTGCTTGTGTTAATGGGGCTGCAAATACACTTAGGTTAATTGTATGATTTGTATTTATTTTTTTTTCAGCTGCTGCAAAATAGCTCCATGCTTCAAAATAAGTGCCTTCTACATAACCCTCATTGGCATAACGCATAGATCCAGAGAAACTAAAATTCCAGCCGTTTTTCATTTCTCCGGTGCTGGTGGTGTACATTACCCGATGATCGTAGCTTCGGTTTGATAAGGCATATGATATTTTATGCCCCTTTCGTATAGATGAAGCACGGGTATTGATATTGGTATAACCTCCCGGACCGCCAAAATTAATTCTGCATGCACTTATGCCTGTGTGTATTTCCATATAACGGGTAACATCATTTAAGCCTCCCCATGATGACCAACTGGCCCAACCCGTTTCTAAGTCATTAACTTTTACTCCGTTTATCATTATTATATTGTTTTCCGGATCATATCCACGGATACGAAAACGGGCATTACCAAAATTAAATCCGGCTGTTGATGTAAAAATATCGCGTGATGATTGCAATATGCCTGATATATCTTGTGCGTCTAAATCCGATTCGGCTTCTCCGGAATTTGAACTAAAAATTGGTATGCGAACCACATTGAGTGAGTCTTCTTTTAAAAGTGCATTTTGTGAGGTATCGTTTTCTTTAAATGTAGTTTCAATTTTGTTTTGTGCACAAACATTAAAGTAAAATATCAATAAAAAAATAAGCGCTAAAAATTTATTCATAAATTATTATCAGCGCACAAAAGTATGATATTTATACTGATTATACTTTAAGGTTAAATACTTTTAATAATAAATTAATCCTTATTAAACAACAAAAAGTTTAACAAGATAGTTAAATTTTTTGCGAGACATATTAAAACATCTTTTATATTAAATCTGATTATGAGCCTATGCTAAGGATAATTGTAAAACTCCGGAATTAAATATAATTTAATAACTAAATTTATTTATTGCGGAAAATAATTTGCGTAATTTGCATAAAATGTAAAATTGAGGTTATGAGAAGTTTCGTGCTGTTAATATTTATGTGTTCTTACTTTTTGCAAGTATCGGCACAATTAGATAAAAACAAAAAGTACTTGGTTAGCTGTATAGCTTTTTATAATGTAGAAAATCTTTATGACACCATTGACTCACCAGGTGTTAACGACCATGAATTTACCCCCAACGGTCCCAACCAATGGAATACACTTAAATATTATAAAAAATTAGACCGTTTAGCAGAAGTAATTTCGCAGTTAGGAAGTGAAGCCACCCCTGACGGGCCGGCTGTAATCGGCTTATGCGAAGTTGAGAATCTTAATGTATTGGAAGACTTGGTTAAAACAGAAAAACTTAAAAAAAACAATTACCAAATAGTACACTATGACGGGCCTGACCATAGAGGAGTAGATGTGGCTTTACTCTACAATCCTAAATATTTTAAAGCTACCAACAGCAAATCTTATACTCTTAAAATAAATGACGACACCACTTTTAAAACCAGAGATCAGTTGGTTGTATCGGGTATTTTTGACGGTGAACCCATGCATTTTATTGTTGCACACTGGCCATCGCGCAGGGGAGGACAAAAAGCCAGTAATCCCAAAAGAATAGAAGCTGGTAAACTGGGTCGAAAAATTATTGACTCTTTAATTGCTTTAAACGCTAACGCTAAAATTGCTTATATGGGCGATTTAAATGATGACCCGGTAAATGCAAGTGTAAAAGTGCACATTAATACTTCGGCCAAAATTGATAAAACTACGGGCAATAAATTATTTAATCCTATGGAAGAGCTTTTTAAAAAAGGTATAGGAACACTTGCCTGGAAAGACTCCTGGAATTTATTTGACCAAATAATTATTACAGCACCTTTTGTTAAACAAACTTATGCTGACTGGCAATTTTACAAAGCCAAAGTTTTTAATAAGGATTTTGTTAAACAAGACGAGGGTAATTTTAAAGGGTATCCTTTTCGTACTTTTGCAGGCGGGCAATATACAGGCGGATACAGCGATCATTTTGCCGTTTATATATTACTAATGAAAGAAAAAAAATAATGTTATTTAGAAACCTCTTTACTTCTCTCTTTACACTCATAACAGTTTGCGCCTTATCGCAAGCTGTATTGCCCACCGCACATTCTTTTGACGGAAGTCCCTTGCCTGTGGGCTGGACATTAAACCTGAATATTGCACAAAACGGAATAACTTATACCTCCGGCAGCGATTCTTCACCCTCATGCCGTTTGGATGCCAGCGGAGAATACGTGCAAATACACTATGCTACACAAGCAGGAGCATTATCCTATTACATTCGTTCAACCGGTATAAACCCCGTAGTAGCTAACGGAACTCTTTTTCACCTGCAGGAATCAGTAAACGGTATAACATGGACTAACATTCGACAATTTGATGTAAGTAATTTAACCGGTAGTTTTGTTCAGTTTACCGATCAGCCCGCTGCAGCTTCCAGATACATTCGTTTTTATTATACCAACAAAGCCTCCGGAAGCAACATAGCACTCGATCAGATTCTTTTGCAGGAAGCTGCTCCCGGCCCAAATGCCGCTATAAAAGTTAAATATAACACACAAACTCTTCTCAACGGAGGAACAGTTTTTATTGGCAATAGTTCTACTCATATTTTTACAATTGAAAATAACGGCACCGCACAAACCCTAAATATAAACTCATACAACATTAGTGGTTTACATGCATCTGATTTTATCATCAGTGGCATGCCCGCTAACATCAGCCCCCAGACAAACGCCAATTTTACCCTTACTTTTACTGCCGGTGCTAACGGATCGCGTTACTCTACCATTACCATTAACAACAACGATAGCCAAAACGACCCATTTATAATTTATATCAATGCAATTGGAGGGACTTTGGCCAGCGAGCCTCTTACACAACCATCCAACCTTTCGTTTACAAATATCAAAGCATATACATTTAACGTAAATTTTAATGCCGCTTCACCTTCACCCGATGGATACCTTGTGTTATGGAAAAAAGATTTACCGGTTACAGAAATACCCACAGACGGAGTTTCATACAATATTGGCGACCAAATTGGTCAGGCAAAAGTTGCCTATGTTGGTAATGCAAATACATTTATACCCAGACACGTGGTTGCCAACAGCAATTATTATTTTAAAATATTTAGTTATAATGGTTCATCAGGATTTGAAAACTATTTAACTGCCAATGCTTTGTCGGGACAGGTTTTAAGCAGCGGACAAAACATCGGTAATTATTACAACGGTATTAACAGAAATAATCTGAATCTGGTAAGTCAATTAACTAATAAAATCAATCCACACACACAAATATATTATGGCAGCTATAGCAACACTATTGTTGATAATTTTGAAAGCTACGACACTTCGCAAGGCAGAAAAGTTTTGCCTTGTTTATATTCTAATTACCGCTACGTTTATAACGAACCTTTTGTTTATGATACGATGAGCAGAGAACATGTTTTTGCTCACAGTTGGTTTCCTACAAATCCTGCCCAGAATAATATAGAGTATTCCGATTTATTTAATCTTTTTCCTGCTAAACTACAAAATGTTAATATGGTAAGAAGCAACTATCCGTTTGGAATAGTAGTTAATACAACCTATCAATATATGGATGGTAAACTTGGTCAGGATATTAACGGAAATACAGTTTATGAACCCGCCAATCATATTAAAGGAAATGTTGCCCGTGCAATATTTTACATGCTTACCTGCTATAACGGAACCGGTGGCGCATGGAATTTACCAACTTTTCAAAATCAACAAATACTTAAAACCTGGCACCAGCAAGACCCTCCAGACAACTATGAAATAGCCCGCAATGAATATATTTATGCTTTACAAGGAAACCGAAACCCTTTTATTGACAGTGCAGTTTTTGCCTGCTTTATTGACTTTAGTACCATGAGCAAAATCACTAATCCTCCCGCAAGTTGCTTGCTGCTAAACTCCCCCGAAATAACTAAGGAATCTTATTTTCATATTTATCCTAACCCGAGCAGCGATATATTAAATATATACACAGCCAACATAAATGCTTATCAAAATACCGAATGTGTTATATTTGATATTTACGGAAAACTAATTTATACAACAAATATAACGAATCAACATACCTTGTTGGATTTAAGTTTAATCCCCGAAGGATTGTACATTTTACAGTTAGCGTCTGACCATTTGCTGCATGCAGAAAAAATAATAATTGCGCGCTAATTTCCTTTATCGGTAAATATCCATTTGCAAATCATATCCATCTTTCATGTTTTAATATTCATACTTATTAATAACGATTTAAGTTCTTTTATTTATGTAACGGATTTTAAATAATGCAACAGGTTGATTTTAGTAAAATAATGTTACTTTAGCGTTATGAAGCTTAGATCTATTATCATAGATGATGAAGAACCCGCAAGGGAAAATTTAAAAATTTTGCTGGAGGATTTTTGTCCCGAAATACAACTGATTGGAATGGCCGATAATATTGTTTCAGCAAAAAAAATGATTCAGGAATTAAAGCCCGAAGTTATATTTTTAGATATAAGAATGCCTTCGGGACTGGAAGGATTTGAATTGCTCGAAAGTTTACCCGACAAAAATTTTATGGTAGTTTTTGTTACAGCCTTTAAAGAATATGCCATTAAAGCGTTTAATGCGAATGCGATACACTACATTTTAAAACCCATTGACATAGAAGAATTAAAAACAGCCGTTAAAAAAATACTTCAATGGAAAGAAAATATAAAAACAAACCCCGAAAACCTGAATATATATCTTGATGCACTAAAAAATTTATCAGAAAATTTAATTCATAAAAAAAACACCGGAAAAATTACCATCAGCCATTCCAAAGGAATAAAAATTGTAAATGACGATGATATAATACACATCAATGCAGACAGCAATTATTCAGTAATACATTTTAAGGACGGCTCGCATTTTTTTGACACGCGCACCCTGGGAGTTTATGAAGAAATATTAAACCCGAACAAGTTTTTCCGAACTCATAAATCACACATCATTAATTTAAATGAGTTAGTCGAATATCAAACCGAACACTCTCCCATAGCCATACTGAAAAACGGACATAAAATACCTGTAGCACGCAACCGCATACAAGAATTTGTAGCCAAAATCAAATCTTTATAGCAAACAGTTCGCTCAAAAAAACATACATTTCGCTAAACGGCATATTTATTCTTAAATAAAGAGCGTATTATTGCTTAAATTAAAAAACCCATTACCTTATGAAACTAAAATCGATAGTGGTAGATGACGAGTATAATGCTCGCAACAACCTGAAAATGATTCTGGAAGATTTTTGCCCCGAAGTAGAAGTAGTGGGCATTGCCGAATCAACTGATAAAGCAAGGTCTTTAATCAAACAATTATCGCCCGATTTAGTTTTTTTAGATATCAAAATGCCTAAAGAAGATGGCTTTGCATTTTTAGAAAGCATGCCCGACCGAAATTTTTCGGTTGTATTTACTACCGCACATAGCGAATTTGCACTGAAAGCTTTTAAAGCCAACGCATTAGATTATATCGAAAAACCTATCAATATTGAAGACTTAAAAAATGCAGTAAATAAAGTAATGCTCTATCATGTAGGAAAATTAAACATAGATAACGACTTACCTGCTGCCGGTAAAGAAGAAAAAAATACCCAAATAAGTAAAGACCGAATATCACTCGCAACACGAGACGGTTTTACCATGGTTAAAAACGAAGAAATAATTCATTTAGAAGCAAGCGATAATTACACCATGATATACATGACCGATAACAGGAGATTTTTAAGCTGTAAAAACATAAAAGTGTATGAAGAATCGCTAAATAAAGAAGTGTTTTTCAGGGTACATAAATCACATATTATTAATATTGCACATCATTTAAAAGGTTTTACACGAAACGAAGGAAATATTGCATTACTTTCAAACAATAAACAAATACCGGTTGCAAGAAGAAAGTTGCAAGACTTTCTGCAGCGTATTAACACCATCTAATATGCTGAAATACCTCCTTAAAAGCCTGACCATATCAGGCTTTTTACTTTTAACTTTCTGCATACGGGCACAACAATATACCTTTATTAATTTTTCTACCGAACACGGTTTACCACAATCGCAGGTAACAGCCCTGTGCCAGGATAACAGCGGTTATTTATGGTTTGCTACCCTGGGTGGTGTTAGCCGGTTTGACGGCATAGAGTTTTTAAATTTCTCTAATAAAGACGGTTTAATAGACAATCAAAGCTACTCTTTATTCATTGACAGCAAACAAAAAATCTACATAGGCTCTGTAGGCGGATACAGCGTATATGACGGCAAAGGCTTTACTCCTGTTAAATTACCCCAACTCTACAATACTTCAAACATTTCGGCTTTTACCGAAGACGATTTAAAAAACATCTGGTTTGTAACCGAAAATATGGGCGTAGGAAAAATAAGCCCCAACGGTCAAATATCTTTTTATGACGAAAAAAAAGGATTAAACAGTAATACTCGAACCATATACTTTGACAATAATAAACAATTATGGGTAGGCACCCGTTATGGATTATTTTTATTTGATAAAAACAAAGACCATTTTAGCCCGGTAAATATAAACGGAGTGCCCGACCGAAACATCAGCTATATTACCCGGGATAAATACAATAATATATGGGTGGCCACCGTTGACGAAGGGGTTTATGTAAAACACCATAACACCTGGATAAACTTTGACGAAACAAACGGATTAATCAGTAATCAAATCAGAAGTATTACCGTATGCTCCGATTCATCCATTTGGTTTTCATCCCGCTTAGGCATCAGCATATTTAAAAACAATTCTTTCAATAACATAAATACCGATAAAGGATTAACTCACTCAAACATCAGATATATAGGCGAAGACAACGAAAAAAATATTTGGATATGTACAGACGGTAAAGGAATATACAAATTTGCCGGGGAAGCATTTGTTACATATACGGTTAAAACCGGTTTAAGCAGCGATTTTGTAATGTCGCTGGTTGAAGATGCTGATAAAAACCTTTGGTTTTCCACATACGACAAAGGCGTATGCAAATACAATGGCACAAATATTATATGTTTTGACGACTCAAAATATTTATCTAACAATACTGTTTGGACAAGCACCAGAGATGCCGAAAATAATTTATGGTTTGGAACATCTATAGGCCTAAACAAATATGACGGTAAAAAATTTTATATTTATACCGATGATGACGGCCTGTTATCCAATAAAATCACCGCACTTTATGCAGATAATGAAAACTTATGGATTGGCACCCAAAACGGATTGAACAGATTTTATAAAGGAACCTTTAGCTCCTGTCTTAATCAAAACGGGCCTAATCCTGACAACATCAGAAATATTTATAAAGATAAACAAGGTGTTTTATGGCTGGCATCTTCTAACGGTTTGTACGCTTACAACGGCAAAACATTTAAACAATACAAACCCTTTCCCGAAAATTCTGACAACACCCTGTATTGCATTAAACCCGCATTAAAACAAGGCTTATGGGTTGGAACTAAATCAGGATTATTTTATTTTAACAACTCCCGGTTTGAACCCGTAGTATTTAGCGATGGAGTTAGCTCTAATTATATTAATTTTCTACTGAACGACTATATTTATTTATGGATTGGTACCAATAACGGCATCTACAGATTAAATCAACAAAAATATTTTGAAGAAGCCATCATAGAGATTAAAAACTTTACCCGCGATGAAGGTGTACCGGGAATGGAAACAAATATGAATGCAGCTTATAAAGACTCTCGCGGGTATTTATGGTTTGGCACAGACAAAGGATTGGTGCGCTTTAATGCAGATAAGGAAAAAAAATACGATGCTTTGATAAAACCCTATATTCATATTGATGATGTGAGATTATACTTTGAAAAAGCCGACTGGAAAAATTACACGGATGTATTTGATGAGAACACAGGACTACCTCTTGACCCGAAAGTTAATTATAAAAAAAACCATTTTACTTTTTACTATACAGGCATCAGCCATACCAATCCGAAAAAATTAAAATACCGTTTTAAATTAGAAGGCTTCGACCCCGACTGGTCGCCCGAAACCGATGCACGCTTTATAACCTATTCTAACCTGCCTTATGGCAGTTATACCTTTATGGTAAAAGCAAAAAATGAACAAGGCATTTGGTCGCATACCGCAACATTTGCTTTTACAATTAAAGCCCCGTTTTGGCTAACCTGGTGGTTTATTGTTATGTGTTCAATACTTGTATTATTTCTGATTATCTTTTTATACAACATACGGCTAAAAGAAATTAAAAGAAAAAACGAACGGCAACAACTTATCTATCAATCGCGCCTGCTCGAATTAGAACAACAAGCATTAAACGCCAGTATGAACAGGCATTTTATATTTAATGCGCTTAATTCCATACAATATTACATCAATAAACAAGACCGCTTAGAAGCCAATCGCTATTTAACCAGTTTTGCCAAGTTAATCCGAAAAAATCTGGATAGTTCTGCATCGGGTCAAATGGTTTCGCTGTCAGAAGAACTTGAACGCCTGGAACTATACATATCCCTCGAAAACATGCGTTTTAAAAATAAATTTACCTACCAAATTAATATACAAAATGATATTGATACCCAAAACGTGAAAATACCACCCATGCTTTTACAACCTTATGTAGAAAACAGCATTTGGCATGGCATATTACCCCTCGAACAACCCGGACACATTCAGCTTAACATAAATTCGTTACCCGATGGTTCTATCAAATTTGCGATTGAAGATAATGGCATTGGAATAGAAACCAGCCTGATGGAAAAAAACAAAACCAAAAACAATCACATCTCCAGAGGTATTGAAATTACCAGTGGCCGGCTGGTAGTATTGAAAAAAATATTAAACGAAGAAATAATAATTAATGGCCCGTTTGAACTTAAAAATAACCTTGGTTTGGCTTGTGGCACAAGAGTAGAGATTATTATCCCTCAACCAAAACGACCTTTCCCAAAGATTTAACAAAAAACCTTTGTTAATAAATAACATTTTATTACTTTTGACCGTATAATTAGATTGTTAATAAAATTATAGATGAAAAAGGTTTTTCAAATATTTATGATAGTGGGGTTTATGATAGCTTTTGCATCTTGTTCGAAAGATTACAACGGACCTATAGACCCTGTTACAGGCTTACCTTCTAATTCTATTAAAGGCTCGGAAAATAATAATAACACAAGCAACGAATCCGATACCTCCAACGGCATTACCGATGGCGGAGAATCATCTGATTGGTACGGGCCTGACGGCAAAAAGAAGAAAAAACCCTGATTTTTAATAATAATTCTTTCAAAAAAGCCCCGAATAAATCCGGGGTTTTTTAATGCCTTATAGCAAAAAAACATGTCTGGCTGATGAACAATAAACCCAAATTTAGCATTATAAATTTGAAATAAATCCAAATTTTCCGCCATAGGCGGACTCAGTGTGTTGAGTGTCGTGTGGGTTTGGGTTATCCGCCATCAGGCGAACATTAAGCATGCTAATGCGTAATGTGGGATAAAGCAATCTTTACCGCTTAGCGATCATAATAGTAGCCCCAAATAAGTCTAATGATTATTTTAGGTTATTAATTTTATACATGTCTAATTACAATATTTTTTCTATATTTATGTATAGTTTTAGTAAGAATTGTTTGTATTTTTTATTATTTTTATGTTGGCTCATTCACTGCTTTTGTAACGCATTCTTTAGATATACAAGCGATTAAAGGAGTATATAAAAATAGTTGATGAGTGTATTGATTACAATTTAAATAAAAATAATTTTTTTAAATTTTATACATGTCCAACACTGCTTCCGACCAATTGCATAAGTTAATAAAAGCCCTTACACGACCCGAAAAACGGTATTTTAAAATTTATACTAAACGCTATTTTGCTGATTCTGACAATAACTACCAGCGATTGTTTGATGCCATTGATAAAATGGATGTTTATGATGAGCAGCAACTCAAGAAAAAGTTTCATAACGAATTGTTTATGAATCAATTAAGTATATCCAAGGCACGTTTATACGACCAGATTTTAAAAAGCCTTAATAGCTTTCATGCCAATAGCTCGATAGATGCTCAACTAAAAAAACTTCTTCATAGCGCAGAAATACTCTATAAAAAAACTCTTTATAACCAATGTCATAAACTACTTAAAACTGCTCGCAAACTTGCCATTAAATACGAAAAGCACACCACCTTACTTGAAGTATTAACCTGGGAAAAAAAACTTATTGAAAAAGATAATTATACCGAAGTAAATGAAGAAGAACTTGAAAAAATTTTAGAGCAAGACCGTCTGACATTAGAAAAGATAAAAAATTTTTCGGAATTCTGGCACATAAAAAGCCGCTTATTTTATATACTTAACCGAAAAGGCAAAGCACGAAACGCAAATGAACTTTCGGGCTTTAAATCAATTATTGATAACGTTTTATTAAACAGCGAAAGTGCAGCACTGTATTTTGAAACCAAATACCTGTATCACCACATTTACAGTGCTTTTTATTTTGGTATTGACGATTACGAAAACAGCTACAAACATCTAAAAAGAAATGTAGAACTGATTGAAGAGAACATAGAATTATTTAAAGAGGAACCCAACACCTATTTTTCGGTATTAACAAATGCCATATATGTTGGTACGCGCATAAAAAAATACCCCGAGGCCTTTGCTTATCTTAAAAAATTGCGCGAATTACCCGAAAAACTGACACTTAACCGAAACGAAGATTTAGACATTAAGCTTTTTTCCAGTTCTTTTAGCATTGAAACCACCATGTATATTATACTTGGTGAATTTGAAAAAGGTATCAAACTGGTACCAATTATTGAAGAAGGATTTAAATTATATGGCGACCGCATCAATATTGTTCGCAAAGCATACCTGTATTTTAATATTGCAGTATTATATTTAGGAGAAAAAAATTATTCTGAAGCCATACGCTGGATCAACAAACTACTCAATGATATAGATATTGATAAATCGCAGGATTTGTACTGTTTTGCTCAATTGCTTAATTTAATTATACACCTGGAACTTGATAACCGGCAACTGGTTCCTTATGCTCTGGCCTCTACCGAACGATACCTCAAATCCAGAAACAGAGTATATAAATTTGAAACCGTAATTTTAAACTTTATAAAGAAAATATCTAAAATACGCGACCTGCAAAAAGCTGATGAAATATATGCCAAATTGCTGCAAGAAATAAATATATTAACAACCGATAACTTTGAAAAAACCGCTTTAGAGTATTTTGACTTTTTATCGTGGGCAGAAAGTAAGGTTTATAAAAAAGACTTTAAAGAATTGGTTCGTAAAAAAGCAGGAATTTAAAAATATTATTAAACACATTTTATATGCAAAAAAAATATCTGCTCATAATTTTAAGTATCTGTTTATTTGAATGCATTTATGCTGATACAACCTTATATATTAAGGTTCATTTTAATTATGGCTCAAAACCTAAACATAAATATAAAGCTATTGAACACAAATATTTTGGCGGGCTGCATGGTGGGCATGTAACTTTGCAATTGGGTGATTCTGTTTACGGATTCAATCCTTCTAAAGGAGCCAGAGTTTTTAGCAGAAAAAACAAATCAAACGGTGTTTATATTTTAGAAAGTGAATTAGTGTATCATGGTGATACAAACGGTAGTAAGCAAAGTACAATTATAATCCCGGTGAGCCGATATCAATTTCAAAAAATAAAAAAGAAAGCTGATTTATATTTAAAACAAACGCCCTACGATTATGCATTTTTTGGAATGCGTTGTGCATCGGCCTGTTACGACTTATTATCGGAAGCAGAGATTGTAAAACGTAAAAGTATTTTTGCCAATACATATTCTAATTTTTATCCTAAACTATTGCGGAAAAAACTGCTAAATATGGCCTTAGAAAAAAATTATACTATATTGCATCAACCCGGAAGAATGACACGTAAATGGGAAAAAGACCCTAAAAAACTGAGAAAAAAATTGAATTTATCAAAGTAATTATTCAATCCAGTTTCAATACGGCTAAAAAGGCTTGTTGAGGTATTTCTACGCGACCAACCTGACGCATACGTTTTTTGCCTTCTTTTTGCTTTTCAAGTAATTTTCTTTTACGCGAAATATCGCCACCATAACATTTTGCCGTAACATCTTTGCGCAAGGCTTTGATGGTTTCGCGGGCAACTATTTTAGAGCCGATAGCCGCTTGTATAGGTATTTCGAATTGCTGTCGCGGGATTAGTTCCTTTAGTTTTTCGCACATTTTTTTGCCCAGTTCATAGGCATGGTTTCGATGCACCAGCGCTGATAGTGCATCAACCTGCTCACCGTTTAATAATATATCGAGTTTAATTAAATCAGATTCTCTGTAGCCAATAGGGTGATAATCTAGAGAAGCGTAACCACGGGATATAGTTTTTAATTTATCATAAAAATCAAATACTATTTCGCCTAATGGCATTTCAAAAATCAACTCAACACGGTTGGTAGTTAAGTAATTTTGGTTAATTAATATGCCGCGCTTATTGATGCACAAAGTCATAATGGCGCCTACATAATCGGCCTTGGTAATTATTTGTGCTTTAATGTAGGGTTCTTCAACAAATTCAAGCGATGCGAGGTCGGGCAGTTCGCTGGGGTTATGTACCCAAATCATTTCTTGTTTGCGATTATAAGCTTTATATAGCACGTTGGGAACAGTGGTTATTACATTCATATTAAATTCGCGTTCCAGGCGTTCTTGCACAATCTCCATGTGTAAAAGGCCTAAAAATCCGCAGCGAAAACCAAATCCCAAAGCTGCTGATGATTCGGGTTCAAATATTAAAGACGCATCGTTTAATTGTAGTTTTTCCATCGAGGCTCTTAACTCCTCAAAATCTTCCGTATCTACCGGGTAAATGCCTGCCCAAACCATAGGTTTTACGTCTTCAAAGCCTTTTATAGCTTCGCTGCACGGGTTGGCCACGTGGGTAATAGTGTCGCCCACTTTTACTTCTTTGGCATTTTTTATGCCCGAAATGATGTACCCTACATCGCCTGTTCCGATTTCATTTCGGGGTACCAGGTCAAGTTTAAGTACCCCAATTTCATCGGCTATATACTCTTTCCCTGTATTTACAAATTTAACCTTATCATTTTTTTTAATCGTTCCGTTTATTACCCTAAAGTAGGCAATTATCCCTCTGAAGGAGTTAAATTCCGAGTCGAAGATGAGCGCCTGCAGAGGTTCCTGAGGGTTTCCTTTGGGGGCGGGTATTCTTTCTACAATGGCTTCTAATATTTTATCTACTCCCAAACCTGTTTTACCACTGGCAGGGATTATGTCTTCTCTTTTGCACCCTACTAAATCAACAATTTGGTCTTTTACTTCTTCGGGCATGGCTCCGGGCAAATCCATTTTATTTAAAATGGGGATAATTTCCAAATCATGTTCGAGGGCGAGGTATAAATTTGAAATGGTTTGTGCTTGTATGCCTTGTGCTGCATCTACAACAAGCAATGCTCCTTCACATGCAGCAATAGATCGGGATACTTCATACGAAAAATCCACATGTCCGGGAGTATCAATCAAATTAAGTATGTATTTTTCTCCTTTATATGTATATTCCATTTGTATGGCATGGCTTTTAATGGTAATGCCGCGTTCGCGCTCCAAATCCATGTCATCCAGAGTTTGTTCGGTAAGTTGCCTCTCGCTGATGGTTCCGGTAATTTGCAAAAGCCTGTCGGCCAAAGTGCTTTTACCATGGTCTATGTGTGCAATGATACAAAAGTTACGAATCTTATCCATAAGTTAATCGGGAGCGCAAAGGTACTTAATACTAATGAAACTTAAAAAGTATCGGTGTGTAATATACAGTTTTTTACCATCAGATAAGCGTTAAATTTTAACGCCTATCACGCATACGTCATCAATTTGTTCTAAATCGCCTTTCCATTCTTCAAACATAAAATCGAGCATTTGTTTTTGTATATGCATGGGTTTTTCGTGATTATCCAACAACAATTGCCTGAAGTTGCTGTATTTTAATTTTTTTCCTTTAGGGCCGCCAAATTGATCGGCATAACCATCACTAAATAAATATAGTTTATCGTTGGCGTATAGTTGTAATTCTTTATTGGTAAATTTAAATTCGTTTTCGCCCACAAAATTGCCTATGGGTTGTTTATCGGCATTTATTTCTAATACTTCATTATTGCGTATTATAAAAATAGGATTATTGGCTCCTGCGTATTCCAGGGTATTTTTTTGCAAATCAATGCAGCAAACGGATATATCCATGCCATCGCGTATTTTGGAATCTTCGGCACGTTGTTTTAAGGTCTTTGAAATAATTTTGTTTAACTGATTAAGTATTTCTGCGGGTTGGGTAATATGGTATTCATTTACTATTTGATTCAATCCGTTAAATCCTATGATGCTCATAAATGCGCCCGGCACTCCATGTCCGGTGCAATCAACAACGGCAAATAATATTTTATTGTCTTTTCGTTCAATCCAATAAAAGTCACCGCTCACAATATCTTTGGGTTTATAAAGCACAAAGGCATTTTTTAGGTGCGATGTTACTACTTCTTCGGGGGGCAAAATGGCTTGTTGTATTCGTTTAGCGTAAATGATGCTGTCGGTAATATGTTTGTTTTTTTCTTCGATAATTTCTTTTTGTTTTACTACCTCGGCTGTTCTTTCGCGCACTTTTTCTTCCAGGTTTAAATAAAGCTTAGCATTTTCGAGCGCTATGCCAACCGATACAGATAGGTTTCTGAGTATATCTAAATGATACTCGGTGTAAGCGTTGGGTTGATAGCTTTGCACGGTAATAACTCCGATTATTTTTTCTTTGCTGTAAACCGGCAAATAAATAATGGATGATGAATCTTTACCCGAAACGGCTTTTTTAATTCCTTTAAGATATTTGGAGTATTCTTCAAAATAATTATTGATGAATAATTCTTGCTGGTTTTTAAAACAGATTACAGCCAGTCTTTCATCATCAATATTATAAGAAAAGTCTTCCATGCGAACGCCATTCTCTATAAAACCCGGCATTAGTATTGAGCGCGAATCTTCATCATAAATACCAATACCAAACATGGTTGCATCCATCAGATTATTTACGTTTTCATATACTTTTTCTACGATGCTTTCTATAGTCAGACATGAGGTAATATCTTTTCCTATTTGGCTTAACAGGCGTGTATTTTGATAGGCTTTTTCTATTTCTGCCGTGCGTTCGGCAACTCGCTCTTCCATTTTTTCGTAGAGCGATGCGTTTTCGAGCGCACTGGCAATATATAATGAAAGGTTACGAATAACATTCAGGTGGTATTCATTATAGGCGTTTTTACGGAAACTTTGTACTGTAATTACACCAATGCATTTATTTTTAGTGATTAGGGGCAAGTAAATCATAGACTCGGGCATTTCGCCAGCCTGTGCCGTGTAGTTTTTTTGGACATACCTGATGTATTCCTCTTCCCAGTTATTGATTATTATTTCTTGTTTATTTAAGAAACATCGTGTGGCAATTTTATCATCATTCAAAGAAATATTAAAAGGGTTTAATTTTACGCCTTTTTCTATGGCTCCTTCATAATACAAATCATTATTATCGGGTCGGTATATGGCTATTCCAAATGTAGTAGCATCCATCAGGTTATTTACGTTGCTGTATGCATTTTGTATAATTTCTTCGACTGAAAGTAAGGCAGAAATTTCTTTACCTATTTTACTGAGTAGTTTAGTGTTTTCGTATGTTTTTTGTATTTCTTCTTTTTGTTTTACTACTTCGATCGTACGTTCTTCTATAGTGTGTTCCAAACCTTTCAGTATAGCAATGTTTTCGAGTGCTATGGCTGTATAGGATGCAAGTGTTCGTAAAATATCTAAATGATATGTCGTATAGGCATTTTTTTCAAATGCCTGTGCAGAAATAACTCCTATAATTTTTTCGCCTACCATCATGGGGCAAAAAATAAGCGATTCGGGTAAATCGCCCTTTACCACTACAATTTTATTGGTATATTTTTTATATTCGTTTTGATGGTCATTAATAAATATTTCTTTTTTATGTGTAACACACCATACCGAATAATTATCAATGTCGTTCATTGAGACGGTTATTGGTGGCAAACGTTGTCCTTTTTCTATGGTATATTTGTACTCAATTGTATTTTCTTCGGAGTTGTATATTCTGATGGAGAAACAGGTTGCATCCATCAGTTCGTTTACATTTTTTTGCAGCTTTTCAAAAATGTCTTCCAAATCGTGCGATGATATGATTTCTTGTCCTATTTCGCTTAATAAACGGGTGTTATTATATGTTTTTTCTATTTCTTCTTTTTGTTTGATTACCTCTTTGGTGCGATTAACAACTTCTTGTTCTACGCTTTTATACAGGTTTGCGTTTTCTATGGCTGTTGAGGCATATAAGGCAAGGTTTCTGAGTATATTGAGATGATATTCGTTATAAGCATTTTTATTAAAACTCTGTACGGAAATGGTGCCTATAACTTTATTTTTAGCCATTAACGGAATGTATAATATTGACTCGGGTGATTCGCCAATTATGGCGTCAGAGTCAGTGTGGCAATAATTTTTGTATTCTTTTTGATAATCGTTAATATGTATTTCGCGGGCATTTTTTACACACCAAACGGCTAATTTGTCATTATCATCCAATGAAAAAGAAAAATCAGGAAGTTTTTCACCCTTTTCCATTGCTCCTTTTATTTCCAGGGTGTTATATTCTTCGTTAATAATTCCTACGCCTATGATAGATGCATCCATGAGGTCGTTGACTTTGTCGTATATTTTTTCGATAACTTTTTGAATGGATAGGTCTGAGGTTAGTTCTCTTCCTATTTGGCTTAGCAATTGAGTGTTTTCGTATGTTTTCTGTATTTCTTCTTTTTGTTTGATTACTTCGCGTGTGCGTTCGGCAACTTTCTCTTCAAGATTTTCTACCAGATTTGCGTTTTCGAGGGCAATGGCAGTGTATGCGCCCAAGGTTTTTAAAATGTCTACATGATAGGGTGTATATGCAAATTTTTTAAAGCTTTGAACGGTAATAACTCCTAATATCCTTTCACCCATCATCATAGGGAAAAAGATAAGTGAGTGGGGCATTTCGCCCGAAGGCACTACAATTTTTTTTGTGTATTGATGGTATTCATTCAGGTTATCGTTTATAAATATTACTTGTTTATTCTTTACACACCAAACCGAATAGTTATCATCATCAGACATTGGAACGAAAATAGGCTCTTCATATATTTGGTCGTTTTCTATCTCAAATTTATATTCAATACAATCTTTGTCGGGGTGGTAAATTCTGACTCCAAAACATTCAGCCGGCATTAATTTATTTACATTTTCGTAGAGTTTGTAAAAAATATCTTTCAACCGTAAGTTGGTAGTAAGCTGTTGCCCTATTTCGCTGAGTAATCTTGTGTTTTCAATATTTTTTTCTATTTCTTCTTTTTGCTTTAAAATTACCGAGGTTCTTTCGTTAACCAGCGATTCCATTTTTTCGTAGAGGGTAGCATTTTCCAGTGCAATTGCAGCATAGTTTGCTAGGTTTTTCAGGTAGTTTAAATGGTAATCGCTATAAGCATTTACAGAAAAACTTTGGGCTGTAATTACGCCTATTTTTTTATCTTTTACTTTCAGCGGCAGGTAAATCAGTGCAGCAACTGTTTTGCCTACTATGGGTGGTTTATATTTTACTACATAATTGTAAATTTCGCTTTCAAAATTGTTTATCAATATTTCTTTATCTTGATTAAAGCATATACATGCCAGTCGGGTATTGTCTGTCAGGTCGTATCGGCTTCCTGATAAAACTTCATTGTTTTCAATATATCCCGGAAAAACCAAGCTGTTATCTTGTTCGTTGTATATCCCTATACCAAAGCCCTCTGCGGCTATAATACCGGATAAACTGTCATAGACTATTCGATTAATTTTTTCAACTGACAGGGATGAAATTATTTTACGTCCGATTTCGCTCAGTTTTAAAATATCGTTGTAATAGTTTTCTAATTCGCGGTTTTTGCGGGTTAGCAATTCTTTTTCTTTCTCCACTTGTGCCATGTGCATTTGCATTTCATGGCTTTTAATTTTTTGTTGTTGCTTTTGTCCGAAAAAAGCTTCTTTGTAATCGTAATATTTTTTATAATGGTATACAAATTTGTTTATCTCTTGTTGTTGTTCGTAATAAGCAGATAAGGATAAATGTGTTTTATATGCTATATCATTGGCACTGATTTCTTCGGACAGCACAAGTGCTTTTTCAAGATTATCTTTTGCTTTATTAAGATGTTTGTGATGTAAATATAGTTCTCCCAGGTGTAATAATGATTCTGCTTCTCCGGCTTTAAAATTCATTTCTCTGCGCAACTCGAGCGATTGCAGATAATGTTGTTGTGATTTTTCAAATTCATTTAATGCTTTGTATGCTGTTCCTAAACCGTCAAGGGCATAAGACACCACTTGTTTTATACCTAGTTTTGAGGCTATTTCCAAACTTTGGTTGTTATATTCAACTGTTTTATGGTAATTGCCTATGTTAGAATTGGCTGTGCCCAGACCATCTAAGATTCTAACCATTAAATTTTCGTCATGGATTTGTTCGGCCAGGTGCAGCGCTTCGTTTAAAGTAGCAATAGATTTTTCGTTTTCGCCCATCGTGTATTGTATGGTTCCTATTGCATTTAATGCGGCTGCTTTTTTAGAAGGATTATTTATTTCATTGGCTAAGTTATAATTTTCGTATGCATATTTTAGCGCCTTGTCATAATCAGATAAAAAATAGAACACACAAAATATATTATAAAGCACATCTGCTTCTTTTTCTTTATCGTTAAGTTCCTGTAATAATATTTGTGCATCTAAAGAAAATTTTAAAGATTGATCATAATTACCCGGCCAAATATTACAGGCTCCTTTATTTGCCAGAGCATAAGCTATGCCTTTTTTATAATTTAATTGTTGGCTTTGTGTTAATGCCTCTTCTGCAAGTTTAATGCCTTCGGCAGGCTTGGTCCTGTTTATGTTCCATGCTTCAGCATTTAGCTTATCTATTTGTGCAATTATATTAATTTGAGCATCGGCTTGCATATGGCAAAGGGCATAATATTACAAAAAATATGCTTAGGGGGCAAAAAGTAAATTATTTTTGTGTTATGGATTTAGAAACCGAACAACGCTGGCAAAAAGTGCAATTGTATTTAAAAGAACTGACCGGAAGTACTCCTGATATTACGGCAGCCGTATTTTTAATTGGTGTTCAGGAACTTGGTAAAGGCTATAAAAAATTTACTAAAGATAAAAAACTGGATTTAATTCATATTGGCATTTGTACTGTACTTGAACCTTATGGTTTTTATAAGTATATTGGAAAAGACAGTGATGGATGGCCACATTTTGAAAACATAAAAAAATTGCCGCCCTTAGAAGAACGGCAACAACAATTACTGCTTAAACAAGCTATTGCAGATTATTTCGGTTATTGAATAGTTACTGTAGCTTCGTTTGTTTTTTCTTCTTCAACTTTTATAATACCGTTGCCTGCCAAATTATTTTTTTCAGCTTCAATATTTAATACTGCAAAACCTGCCTGACCTTTTTTGTATAAATCGTTAAAATTAAATATGGCTTTTCCGCTGGCATCAGTAGTAGTGGTATAGTTAATTCTTCCCGTTGGTATTCCTTGCGAATCAACCGAATATATTCTAACTTCAGCGCCCCCTACCGGTATATTATTAATATCTAATACTGTAATAGAAGCTATTGTATCTCGATTTTTCATACAAGAGATTAACAATGACACAACGACTAAAAAAGCAATGAGTTTTTTCATAACGTAAAGATTAATAGCTTTGTTAAACAAAACATGTACAGCAAATATAACACATTTTTTACAATTGTTAAACGAAAATGCATCTTTTGGGTTGCCTTAAGCCCTGTTTTTTATGCTTTTTTTATCCCTTCGCCCCATACTTATTTTGAATTAGTTAGCCCCTGGGGGAAAACTAATGCGTTGATATACAGAGAGTCATGTGATTTTTTAGATAACTATGCTTCGGGTAAACCGGTAGATTCTCTTCAGGTAGTAAGGGTACTGCAAAATCACAGCATTATTTGTTCATTTAGCGATACTTTACTGATGAATAAACTGATTGCATACAAAAACAATTTTAGGTGTCCGGGCAACAGAAAACATAAGAAAGGAACTATCGGCATTATGTTTGAACACCAAAACGACCGTATTATTCCTTACTTATATATAATTACCGGAAAAACATATACGCCCGAAATTTTAGAAAAACTGCAATTCAAAAACCAACAAGAGTTTCTTAAACAATGCCTGATTTATTACCTGGAGACTATCCATAAAACAAACGAAATATACCGTTTAAATCGCTTCCCAAAAGCTTTCGACACGCTCTATCCTGTATATAAAACACAAACCGATAGTATATGGAATCATTGCGCCAATAATAATTTGTTGAATTTTAAATATAATCAAACCCAAATTCATGATTATGTTACTGTGGGAGGCTTGCCGCAACTTGATGGAAGCAGATTTTGGCTCATCGGAGAAATATACCCGGATTATGAAATAATTGAAAGGATTGCTACTACCAAAACAGATATGTATTTTCGTGGCGATAAGAATGCTAAAATAGCTTTAAAAATTTTATAAATATTTACATGAAAGAATTGCTGGAAAAATTACTATCCGAAATACCTTCGCTCCGGGCAAATAATGCTGATGAAGCCGAACAATTGCGTATAAAATATCTTGGAAAAAAAGGAGCTATTACGCAATTATTTGAAGATTTCAGAAATATTTCTGCGGATGAAAAAAAATTATGGGGAAAACCCTTAAATGAACTTAAAACCCTGGCACAGCAAAAAATAGAAGAACTAAAAAACTCTTTTAATAATACTACTTCGTTCTCAAAGCAGGGAAATATAGATTTAAGCAGGCCTTCGGATGTTTTATTAAATGGCGCTATGCATCCGCTTACTTTGGTAGAAAATAAAATAAACGAAATTTTTATGCGGATTGGTTTTAGCGTTGCCGATGGCCCGGAAATTGAAGATGACTGGCATAATTTTACAGCGCTCAATTTTCCGGAAAATCACCCTGCACGCGATATGCAGGATACTTTTTTTATAAAACAATCAAGCCCATCGCTTTCACTACGAACACACACCTCATCCGTACAAGTAAGGGTTATGGAAACCGAAGAACCTCCCATACGCATGATAATGCCCGGGCGCGTATATCGCAATGAAGCCGTATCGGCCAGAGCGCATTGTTTTTTTCATCAGGTAGAGGGCTTGTATATTGATAAAGACGTTACGTTTGCCGATTTAAAACAAACCTTGCAATATTTTGCCCTCGAAATGTTTGGCAACAAAACTAAAATACGCTTACGCCCATCATACTTTCCGTTTACCGAAATCAGTGCCGAAGCTGATGTTTCCTGTATGTTTTGCAAAGGCAAAGGTTGTCATATTTGCAAACATAGCGGATGGGTAGAAATATTAGGCTGTGGCATGGTTGATCCTGCCGTTTTAGAAAACTGCAACATCAACAACAACGAATACTCGGGCTACGCATTTGGAATGGGTATAGAACGCATTGCCATGCTGTTGTATGAAATAAACGACTTAAGGTTGTTTTCGGAAAACGATATGCGTTTCTTAAAACAATTTGCTTCAGAAACATAATTCAAATGCTTGTAAACGAAATAATAAACTATTTAAACTCGGTTATTCCGCCCAGGCTGCAGGAAAATTATGATAATTCCGGATTGATTTGCGGAAATCCAATGCAAGATACCCCGGCACTACTAATCAGTTTAGACTGCACTGAGGAAATTGTTGAAGAAGCCCTAAACTTAGGATGCAAGCTGATCGTATGTCATCACCCCATACTTTTTAAACCCATTAAGTCAATTACCGGTAAAAACTATATAGAAAAAACCATAATAAAGGCTATAAAAAATGACATTTGTATATTTTCAGCACATACCAACCTGGATAATATATCCATGGGAGTAAATTATAAAATAGGTCAAAAAATAGGCTTAAATAACCTTAAAATATTATCGCCCAAAGAGGATTTACTAAATAAAATAGTTGTTTTTTGTCCGCACAATGCAGCCGATAAAGTAAGGGAAGCTATGTTTCGTGCCGGTGCAGGTAATATTGGTAATTACAGTGATTGCAGCTTTAATTTGCAAGGCGAAGGTACCTTTAAAGCCAATAACGAGGCAAACCCATATGTGGGCGAAAAAAACATAACACACAAAGAACCTGAAATACGGATAGAAGTTATTTGTGCTTCTTACAACACGAATTACATAATTCAACAAATGTTAAAAGTGCACCCATACGAAGAAGTTGCCTACGATATATACCCCTTGTTAAATAACTGGAACACTGCTGGTTCGGGAATGATAGGAAGTTTTAACGAACCCATGCCCGAACAGGCATTTTTAGCGCTCTTAAAAAAACAATTTCATATACCCTTGATTAAACATACCGCACGGACAAATAAACCTATAAAAACTGTGGCATTTTGCGGTGGAGCAGGTAGTTTTTTACTAAAAAATGCCATCGATGCAGGGGCTGATGCTTATGTATCGGCCGACTTTAAATACCACGAGTTTTTTGATGCCGAAGGAAAAATATTAATAGTTGATATAGGCCACTACGAGAGTGAACAATTTACCCCCGAAATTTTAGCAGATATTATTAAGAAAAAATTTCCTACCTTTGCCGTCCATTTAACAAAAATAAATACCAACCCGGTACAATATTTCTAAAAATTATGGCTAAAACAGCAGTAGAACCCAAAACAGAGGCTTCGGTAGAAGAAAAATTGAAAGCCCTTTATAATTTGCAGTTAATAGATTCGCAAATTGACAAAATACGCAGCGTTAGAGGTGAGCTGCCTCTCGAAGTACAAGATTTAGAAGATGAAATAGAAGGTCTGCAAACCCGTTTAGACAGGCTGGCAGAAGAGTTAAAATCTGCCGAAAAGGAAATTACCGACCGTAAACAATCTATCAAAGATGCTCAGGCGCTGATTCGTAAATATGAAGAGCAACAAAATAAAGTTCGAAACAACCGTGAGTACGAATCTATTTCTAAAGAGATAGAATTTCAAAATCTCGAAATACAGATTTCAGAAAAAAAGATAAAAGAGTTAAAAGCTTCTATCTCTAATAAACAGGAAATATTAGAAACCTCTAAGGTACAAATAGAAGAACGCAAAAAAGATTTAGAGGCAAAAAAGAAAGAATTAAAGGAAATCCTGGATGAAACACTCATTGAAGAAGAAGAATTAAATCAAAAATCGCAAAAAGCACAAAAACTTATTGACGAGCGTTTATTAGCAGCTTATCAAAGGCTTCGTGGTAATGCTCGCAATGGTCTTGCGGTGGTTGCCGTTGAAAGAGATGCTTGTGGCGGTTGTTTTAACCATGTTCCTCCGCAAAGACAGTTAGACATCCGTACGCATAAGAAAATTATCGTGTGCGAACATTGCGGCAGAATTTTGGTTGACAAATCCATAATTACAGAAGAAAAATAGTTTTTGTTTTTTCATAAAGCCCTTCCATAAAACGGAAGGGCTTTTTTGTATTATGACTAACGAGAAAATTACATATAAAAAGGCTGTTTTATCTGATGTTCCGTTAATTCATCAACTGGCAGTAGAAATCTGGCATGAATATTATCCAAATATCATCAGCCGCCAACAAATTGATTATATGTTAGATTTAATGTATTCTGAATCTACACTTAAAAAACAAATGGAAGCAGGATACGATTTTTACATTGTTTATGCCCATCATATGCCTGCAGGATATATGGGCACGCATCAAGAACAAAATCAATGTTGGTATATTGATAAGTTTTACTTAAAAAAAGAGATTAGAGGCAATCAAATAGGCAAAACATTTTTTAAGCATGTAGAAAATATCCTTATAAATAAGGGCATAAGTGTACTCCGTTTATACGTTAACCGGGAGAATTATAAATCTATAAATTTTTATTTTAAATGCGGGTTTACTATTGAATGTACCATAGATAAACCCATTGGCAATGGTTTTTATATGAACGATTTTATAATGATTAAAAAATATACTACCTGAAAATGGTTACTGTTCCATTAAATGGGCCTTGCCTGCCGCTGGGCTCGGTTACTACGTAATAGTAAACCCCGTCAGCCAGTTTGTTGCCTGTTTTATAGTGAGTGCCTTTCCATTCGTTTTGATAGTTTTCTTTTACATATACTAAATTACCCCAGCGATTGTATATTTCTACTTTGGTTCCCGGCCATTGTTCCACATTAATAATTACAAAGGCATCGTTACTTCCGTCATTGTTAGGACTGAAAACGTTAGGTATAAGCATATCACATAAAACAATTATTTCGATGGGTGCTGAGGTAGTAGAATTATTACAAGTGTCGGTAACTGTAACGGTATAAGTAGTTGTTTCGGATGGCGATACTGTAACCGTATCATTATTTCCTGCCGAATTACTCCATACGTAAGAATACGGACCATAACCTCCGGTGGCAGTAACGGTTAATGCTGCACTTTCACCGTTTGCCGTGCATATTTCTGCTCCCGGGCCAACGGTAAGTGTTATAGGCTCTACATTATCAATGTATATGGTAGCTTGTACGGTGTCATTTCCGCAACCGTTATTATAAATAATATAAAAAGTTATAGTTTCCTGCCCTTCATTAATTCCATCGGTAAAGGCATTAACCAGCAAAGTTGTGCTGTTTTGTCCTGAAGGTATCATAATGCTATCAGGCACCGGAGAGTAATCGTTTCCGGGTGTAGCGCTTCCTCCCACATCAAAATTAATCCAAAAATTTCCGGTTGTATCCGGACGGGTAAAAGTAAATACAGCTGCTCCGCATCCTTCGGCAATGGTGCTGCCACCCGTTACCGAAGCTGCAGTAATGGTAACACCGGTAGAACTCAAACTGCCGGCCTTAATAAACACACCGGCATCTACTACCCCGTCTAATGCATCTGCAATCATCATTTTCAGGTGGTATGTTTCGCCACAAATAACATGGTGTTTAGCTGTTAATACGGTTGTAAATCCATCGTATTGTACGGTTTGTCCGGGCGGGTTTTCGTTATCTACATAATACTGAGAATTTACATTTGCATTAACATTTAATGCTGTTACCGGAGTAGAAGTATTAGGTATTAATGCAATATTTACGGGAGCCAAAGGGGTAGTTACACCGGATAAAACAAATGCAAACACATCTGCAAATCCACCCGTAATCCACTCCATGTATTCTTCGGTGCCGAATACATACTCAAATTTTACGGTGTCGCCAACAGGGATAAAATCAAATTCCAAAATAGCACGATTGAAGGTATTAGCTCCGGCAATAGAAGTAAGATATGGGTCTCCCGGTTGGCCATTATCTACACCTGATCCGGTAGAATTATTAGGGCCATGAGGGCCGTTTCCGTTATTTAAAACGGTTCCTGTAGTCATTACAATGCCCTGGTTCATTCCTAAATTGGTAGGGCCGGTTATGCTAAAAGTTCCTAATGCATTAGGATCTCCGGTATATACAACATTACTGATGGTTACTCCGGTTCCTACTAATGTTTGTGCCACTTGTAGTGGTGGTAAAACGTTGGTAGTCATTTGCCCCAATAATGCTTTAGAATAAATTATTATAAGTACGCTTATTAAATAACTTTTTTTCATAACTTAAACTTAAGAAAATTTAAATTATTGACTGAAATTTTACTTAAAAAGTTGCATGTGAATTTTTAAAAATCACAAAATTGCAGCTATATTTTAAAAGTTAAACTTTTTAACGACCGGTATTTCTTAATGTCAGGCTATCAACCACTGCTTGCATAATAGCCTCCATCTGCGGTTGATTATGGGAAAAATAATCTATTGCTTTTTCAAATTCATCCTTTGTGGTATTGTATTTTGAGAAAATTTCCAAATATCCCTGATAAGCCTTTGGGCCTACCAGCGAATCGGTAAGTGCTACTTGCAGGCTTGATGCTTCCAGCAGATGCATTTCTATCAGCAGAGCTATTACCGTGTCTTGACTTAAGGTTTTAAATGCAGGTTCGGTTGTTTGTGTATGTTTATTACACGATAAAAAAACAATAGCTGCAAGTAGTATTAGCGGCTTCATTTTACAGATAATACATCGTTAGCAAAATCTACAATCAGACGGGTTAAATTTTCAAATGCATATAGAGTCAGATTTTCTTTTATATCAAAAATATCGTGATATGCTGTTGAACCTCCCAAGGTATAAATAAAAAATGATTTAACGCCCGCCTGGCTAAAGGGATAATGATCGCTGTTGGCGGCTTCGCCTCTTGCTTTTATTTGTGTTAGTAAATTTTGTTTATCATTAATTTGCTTGAGCAATGAAAATTCTTCAGGGTGTTTGGTGGCATTTACCACTGTTATACCTTCTTCGCCAAAACCGGCTATGTCGGTATTAATTAAAAAACGAATATTTTTAAGTGGAAATAAAGGTTGCTGTATATAATGAAAAGAGCCTTTAAGTCCGGCTTCTTCACCTGCAAACGCCATAAATGCTACCGAATAAGTTGGCGGATTTTGAGCATAATACCTTGCAATATTGAGTAATAAAGCCACCCCGCTGGCATTATCATTTGCTCCTTTAAATGTGGCATCACAACCCATTTTACCCAAATGATCGTAATGTGCAGTAAAAACAAAATAATTTTTTTTGAGTTTGTTATTACTGCCTTGTATATAAGCAATTACATTTTGTGTTTGATGTTGCGTTATAATTTTATTACTAATATGGATGTAAATATTGTGTGCGGTAGAATCTATATGGCCGGCCAAAACTTCAATCAAGGGATTTTCCATGGCATAATCAGCAACCGACCAGGTGAGTTTTTTAGGTTCAATTTTAATTACCGGTGCTTGTTTGGTAAGTTTTATCATCAGTTGCTGATAATATTTTACTTTTTCGGCATTTTTTTCGGTGCGGTAATCAAAAGCGTAGATTACATCTTTTTTACCGTTGTTAGCTTTTAAACAAGAATCGATCTTAGCGGGGGTTACCCATACCAAACGATAGATACCCTTTGCAGAACCTGATGCTGCATCAACAATAAAATCAATGCCGGGTATTAGTTTTTTTCCACCAGCGCTGATGTGCATGCTATCCGGAAATGTATTGACCGGGTATGATAAATGCTGAAAGTAGCTTTTACCAAATGATTTTAATTTCATTTCTGCAAATTGCCGGGCAATGTATTCAGCGGCTTTTTTATCGCCATTATTTATATAGCCCCTGCCATGCATACTATCGGCTGTGAGCGTTTCAATAATTTTAAATCCGTAATCCTTTTGACTGTAACAACATGTATTTAGAATTAAAAATAAATGATTAAAAAAAAGCAGGTGCTTAATATTCATAATATAAGTTATTTATGCATATCTTCTTTCAACTAAATCGGTTAATTCCTGAACAGAAGTTGAATATAAGTCCCAGTTATACTCATTACCTAAAGTTAAGAGGTAGTTTTTTGCTTCATCTATATTAGAGAAACTATTTAATTTATCTATTGCCTGGTTGTATTTACTGTTTTCACCTTCAAATAAGTCGTTCATAAAAAGAAATTTCTGGTTTAAACCTATAGCGCTTTTTAAATCGCTTATGGGTTTTTTTTGCAATTGTTCGGCAAGACTGGTTTTTGTGCTTTTAATTTCTGCGAGCTTATCGTTTATTGAAGTTGAGTTTTGAAAATTGGCAGCAAGTTTTTCATGAATAGTTTTGTGTTCTTTTTCAATATTATCTTTTTTTTGTTGTTCTATAACCTGCATCAGGGTCATTTGCTGTGTTTCATTTTCTTTGATAACTGAGGGTTTTTCTTTTTGATGATTATTTCCAATATCTGTTAAATCTAGCTTAAATCCTTCTATTACGCGCTCTTCTTGTATATTCGATGTTTCGGATAAATTATTTTCTACGGTTTTATATTGTAAAATTACCATGCGTTCGTATAAATCACGGCATTCATCTAACAGTTTGCTAACCTCATGGGGATTTAGTTTACCGGATTCGAGTAAGTCAATCTTTTCGTGAATTATTTTTGCAAGTTCTTTCATTTTAATATATGCGTTTGCATTCATGTTTTTACTTTTATCCAAAAGTAAGCCAAATTTTATAAATGTAAAAATAGCTGATAAAATATATCTTTGTATGAAATGACAGAGCAAAACGAAAATAAAAACATACATTCCAAAGGGTGTATCGAAGTTATATGCGGCTCAATGTTTTCGGGCAAAACAGAAGAACTTATACGCAGGCTGAAGCGGGCAAAATATGCTAAACTGAAAGTAGAAATATTTAAGCCCGCCATAGACAAAAGATACCATGAAGAGATGGTTATATCACATGATGCAAATAAAATTGCTTCTACTCCCGTAACAAATTCGCAAGAAATATTACTGCTGGCTAACGAGGTAGATATTATAGGGATAGATGAAGCCCAGTTTTTTGACGAGGGCATAACATCGGTTTGTCAGCAACTGGCCAATAAAGGAATCCGGGTAATTGTTGCCGGATTAGACATGGATTATTTAGGTAACCCTTTTGGGCCTATACCACAGTTAATGGCTGTGGCAGAATTTGTTACAAAAGTACACGCCATTTGTGTGCGTTGTGGCGATCTGGCAAATCATTCGCATCGATTGAAAAAGAATAAAGAATTAATTCTTTTAGGCGAAACCGAAAGTTATGAACCACTATGCAGAGCCTGTTTCAATAAAGCAAATGCCCGCTAAGGATGTGTTATACCATTGAACAAATAGCCGAAATTATTGAGGCAAAACACAAGTTGCCGCTTGATCGGCATAATGAAATTTTATATCTGCAAACCGACAGCCGAAAAATTTTTCAACCCGAGCAAAGCATTTTTATTGCTTTGAAAGGTGAAAGACATAACGGACATGATTACATAGAGGATGTGTATCAAAAAGGCATTAAGCATTTTATATTATCAGAGCAACCACCCAAAATTTATCAGGACGCAAATTATTTGTTTGTAACAAATACACTGGAATCACTGCACAAATTAGCAACATTTCATCGAAAAAAAAATAAGTTGCAGGTAATTGCCATAACCGGCAGTAATGGTAAAACCATTGTTAAAGAATGGTTGTATCAGTTGCTCAAAGAGGATTATAAAATCTGTAAAAATCCCAAAAGCTATAATTCGCAAATTGGCGTACCGCTATCGGTTTGGAATATCAGCCCGTCAGATGATTACGGGATATTTGAAGCAGGTATTTCGCAACCGGGCGAAATGAGTAAACTGGAAAAAATACTATTGCCTGAAATCGGTATTTTTACTAATATCGGAGGTGCACACGCTGAAAACTTTACTGACAATCTTCAAAAAATTGAAGAAAAATTAAAACTCTTCGTAAACGCTAAAATATTGATTTATTGCGAAGACTACCGGGATATTGATCGCCTGGTAAAAAAGCATTTAAAAAATATAACCGGGTTTACCTGGTCGTATCAAAATAAACAGTCCTCATTGTTTATTCAATCGGTTACAAAAACAAACAATCATTCTGTAATCACTGTTGTATTTAATCAAAACGAATTTTCGTTTGAAATACCCTTTACCGATGATGCTTCCATAGAAAACTCCATCCAATGTCTTAGCTTTTTGTTATTGAACAATTATGCAAAAGAAACCATCATAAAACGCATGTATAATTTAAGCACTGTAGAAATGCGTTTAGAACAAAAGGATGCCATCAACGGATGTACTTTAATAAACGATTCTTACAACTCTGACATTGATTCTCTGAAAATTGCGCTTGATTATGTGTCGAACCAAAATAAATACAAAAAAACTACCTTAATTCTTTCAGATATACTACAGAGCGGAAAAAATGAAACCGTATTATACCAAAATGTTTCTACGCTGATAAAAGAAAAAAACATTACGCGTTTAATCGGGATTGGCAATGCCATTAACCGACACAAAGATGTATTTAGCAATGGCTTGTTTTATCGCTCTACCGAAGATTTTTTAAGAACATTTAATTTTTCGGGTTTACAAAACGAGCTAATACTTTTAAAAGGTGCCCGGACATTTAATTTTGAAAAAATAGCCGAAAAAATACAACAGAAAACTCATGAAACTGTACTCGAAATTAATTTAAATGCAGTGGTACATAATTTAAATTATTATAAATCCAAACTGTTGCCAAAAACTAAACTAATGGTAATGGTAAAAGCCTTTGGCTATGGGAGCGGTGGCGCTGAATTAGCCAATGTTTTGCAGTTTCATAAAGTTGATTATCTGGGGGTGGCATACGCTGATGAAGGAATAGAGTTAAGAAAATCCGGTATTTCTTTACCTATCATGGTTATGAATCCCGAAACAGAAGCATACGACTCTATGATTGATTATAACCTGGAACCGGAAATATACAGCTTTCGGGTACTTGATTTATTTCTGAGCAAACTCGAAAAAATTTCCCTGGGTATAAAATATCCCATACATTTAAAAATAGATACCGGTATGCACCGCCTGGGATTTGTTGAAAACGAAATTGATAAATTAATTACAAAAATCTTATCTGCTACGCAACTCAAAGTAGAGAGTATATTCTCGCATTTGGCTGCTGCCGATGATTGTAACAAAGACGATTTTACCCGAAAACAAATCAATTTATTTAAAACCCTTTCAGAAAAAATAGAAAAAGCTTTAAATTATAAAGTTTGCAAACATCTGCTTAATTCATCAGGAATAATCCGTTTTCCGGAGGCGCAGTTTAACATGGTTCGCTTAGGTATTGGTTTACACGGAATAAGCAATATTAATGAAGAAAAAAAATATTTACAGCCGGTGGCAACTTTAAAAACAACCATCTCGCAATTAAAAAAACTTTATACAGGCGATAATGTGGGTTATGGTGCAAACACTATAGTTCCTAATGAAAAATTAATAGCCATCGTTCCTGTGGGGTATGCTGATGGATACAACCGCGCTTTGAGCAACGGCAAAGGATACATGCTTATACGAGGACAAAAAGCACCAACGATAGGTAATATATGCATGGATATGTGTATGCTTGACGTTACACATATCAGCGGGGTAAAAGAAGGAGACGAAGTACAGGTATTTGGCGAAAAATTACCGGTAAGCATACTTGCAGACTCTTTAAATACAATTCCTTACGAAATATTAAGTTCTGTTTCGCATCGTGTAAAAAGGGTATATTATCAGGAATAAACAAATTCGGCATTACAGATTTGATAAAATTCAAAACGTCTGCACAGGAGTAAACTGGTTGTGTTGTAGCATACTTCAACTTTAAATTTACAGTCCGGCATCAATAATTTTCTTTTTTTTGCCTTTTAACATTTTGGCAGGAATATGTTTTATTATTTCGCTCTTTAATGCATCTAACAATGTTTTTTTAATATAATTTCGATGAGTTACCAGGCTAATTTCTCTTACCGGTTCAGGTTTTTTAAAATAGCGCACCCTGCTTAATTCTTTTTTATTCATATAAAAGGTGGCTAATTCGGGTAAAATAGTTATTCCTTTATCTATTTCTACCAGCCGCTTAATGGTTTCTAAACTACCAGTTTTAAAATCGGTAATAACAGACTTATTATTCATTTTTTTGCATAAATGCAAAACCTGTGTTCGCAAACAGTGTCCCTCATCCAGAAGTATCAAGTCTTCTTGTAAAATCTCATCTGTCTGTAAGGTTTTTTGATTAAACAAAGCTGATTTATCTGATAAATAGGCCACAAATTCTTCATAAAACAAAGGAGTTTCAATTAACCCTGATTCCTGGAGTGGCGTAGCCAAAATACCTGCATCTAAAATTCCTTTTTTTAATTGTTCGGTTATTTGAAGGGTAGTACTTTCAAATAAAACCAATTGTATTTTTTTATTTTTTTTATTAAACTCCGGTAAAAACAAGGGAACTAAATAAGGCGCCAAGGTTGGAATGATACCAACTTTTAATTCCCCTTCCAAGGTATTAATTTCTTCTTTAAGTAATTCTTTTATCTTGTAAAATTCAGCTAATGTAATTCGGGCTTGCTCTATAATTTTACCTCCCGTTTCGGTAGCTACTACGGGTTGCCGCGAACGGTCAAAAATAATCACATTAAGTTCTTCTTCTAATTTTTGCACTTGCATGCTTAAGGTTGGCTGTGTAACAAAACACTGCTGTGATGCCTTAACAAAACTATTGCAGGTATCTACCGCGATGATGTATTCTAACTGTTGTATAGTCATATAAATAAAATCTATACAAATATAAAAAATATCAATATTGATTATTTTAATAATTATTATATATTTGCTTCAAACAAAAAAAATTTATGTATTATGGATAAAGCGAATAAATCTAAATGCCCTTTTCATCATGGAGCAAACACAAGTACTCATAACAACCCGGTAACTGATTGGTGGCCTAAAGCACTTAATTTAGATATTTTACATCAACACGATGTAAAAACCAAACCAACAGACAAAAATTTTAACTACAAGGAAGAATTTAAAAAACTGGATCTGGAAGCACTAAAATCGGATTTAAAAAAGCTGATGACCGAAAGTCAGGATTGGTGGCCGGCAGACTGGGGACATTATGGCGGATTGATGATACGTATGGCCTGGCATGCAGCCGGAACCTACAGGGTTTTTGACGGGCGTGGTGGCGCAAACACCGGTAATCAACGTTTTGCACCATTAAACAGCTGGCCTGATAATGCAAATTTAGATAAAGCACGCAGGTTACTTTGGCCCATTAAGAAAAAATATGGAAATAAAATTTCGTGGGCCGACTTATTTATTTTAGCCGGTAACATGGCCTACGAATCAATGGGTTTTAAAACATACGGCTTTGCCGGTGGGCGCGAAGACATCTGGCACCCTGAAAAAGATATTAACTGGGGCCCGGAAAAAGAATGGCTTGATAAATCAAGATACACCGAACAAGGAAACAGCGAATCGTTAATTAATCCATTAGCAGCTGTGCAAATGGGTTTAATTTATGTAAACCCCGAAGGAGTAGATGGTAAACCCGATCCGCTACGTACCGCTCAGGATGTACGCACTACCTTTAAACGCATGGCTATGAATGATGAAGAAACTGTTGCCCTGACAGCTGGCGGACACACCGTAGGTAAAGCACATGGTAATGGAAATGCCACTAAATTAGGCGCTAATCCTGAAGGAGCAGAAATACATGAACAAGGACTGGGCTGGATGAACCCAAGCGGAAAAGGCAATGCCGAAGATACCGTTACCAGTGGTTTGGAAGGGGCATGGACTACCACTCCCAATAAATGGAATCATACTTATTTTCATCTCTTATTGAATTACGAATGGGAATTAAAAAAGAGTCCGGCTGGCGCCTGGCAATGGGAACCTATCAATTGCAAAGAAGAAGATAAACCCTTTGATGCTCATATACCCGGTGTAAGAAGAAATCCTATAATGACCGATGCCGACATGGCACTTAAAGTAGACCCTGAATACCGAAAAATAGCTGAGCGTTTTTACAAAGACCCAAAATATTTTGAAGAAACTTTTGCTAAAGCATGGTTTAAACTAACACATCGCGATTTAGGACCTAAAAGCCGTTATCTGGGAGCCGATGTACCAAAAGAAGATTTAATATGGCAGGACCCTATACCCACTGTTGATTATACGCTATCTGATAATGAAATTGAGGAACTTAAAAATAAACTCTTAAATTGCGGATTAAGCCGCACAGAGCTCATAACCACAGCATGGGATAGCGCCCGCACCTTTCGTTGCACCGACTACCGTGGCGGAGCCAATGGTGCACGCATCCGCTTAGCTCCTCTAAAAAACTGGGAAGGCAATGAACCCAAACGTCTTGAAAAAGTATTAAATAAACTTACAGAAATTCAATCAGGATTAAAGAAAAAAGTAAGCATAGCCGACCTGATTGTTTTAGGCGGAAGTGCTGCTATAGAACAAGCCGCAAAAGATGCAGGATTTAATGTTACTGTGCCTTTTGCACCTGGCAGAGGAGACGCTACTGCTGAAATGACCGATGCAGAGTCTTTCCAATATTTAGAACCTCTGTATGATGGCTACAGAAACTGGTTAAAAAACAATTATTCCATAAATCCCGAAGAACTTCTGATAGAAAGAACCCATTTATTGGGTTTAACCGCCCCTGAAATGACCGTGCTTATAGGAGGTATGCGGGTGTTAGACACCAATCACGGTGGTAGCAAACACGGTGTTTTTACTAATACCCCCGGCTTATTAACCAATGACTTTTTTGTAAATATTACCGATATGAATTATAAGTGGCAACCTGTTGAAGATAACTTATATCATATCATTGAACGTAAAACCGGAAAAACAAAATGGACCGCTACCCGTGTTGATTTAATATTTGGTTCTAACTCTATTTTAAGAGCATATACCGAATTTTATGCACAAGACGATAATAAAGAAAAGTTTGTAAAGGATTTTATAAATGCATGGACAAAGGTAATGAACGCAGACAGGTTTGACTTACAGTAAAATCTTAGACACTCATCTTGCCATGAAAAAAAGTCTAATAATTTTTTTCCGATAATTATCTAACAGATATTACCATTAATTGTACATTTTAAAGAGCAAATAACAAAAAGCCTCAACTGTTTAGTTGAGGCTTTTTGTTATAGACGTGGGCCCTGCTGGGCTCGAACCAGCGACCCTCTGATTATGAGTCAGATGCTCTAACCAGCTGAGCTAAGGGCCCTTTATAATGCCGGTTATTAAAACCGCATTTTTGTTTAGGGTGCGCAAAACTATAAATTCGCAAGCAATTTACAAAACCAATGTTGCCAAATATGCAAAATATAAGCGCCATTATTTTTGATTTGGGCGGAGTGATATTAAACATAGATTATAATAAACCTGCCGAACAGTTTAAAAAACTAGGGCTTGAAAATTTTTCTGAGCTATACTCTAAAGCTCAACAAAACGGTTTATTTGACAATTTAGAAACCGGAAAAATAAATAAGCGCCAATTCTGCGAGTCTTTGCGTAATATAAGCGGCAAGTGGTTGAGTGATAAACAAATTATTGATGCCTGGAACAGTTTATTACTTGATTTGCCTGCGGAAAGAATGGAATTGCTCTTTAAGCTGAAAAAAAAATTTAAACTTTACTTATTAAGTAATACCAACGAAATTCATGTGGATTATTTTGAAAACTATATAGAAAAACAATATGGCAGCTTCATATTTAAAGAAATATTTACAAAATACTATTATTCGCATCAACTCGGATACCGAAAGCCTGATAAAGTGTGTTTTGAATATGTATTACACAAGAATAATTTAAATCCGCAGGAAACATTATTTATTGACGATAGCTTGCAACATATAGAAGGGGCTAAAAGTTGCGGAATCATAACCCGGCATTTAGCAAATGGCGAAGATATTATTACTGTTTTTGATACTTTATTATAGCTTAATTTTTCTGTGCGCGTTTGCGGTCTTCGGCATTTAATAAAATTTTACGCAGTCGAATATTTTGGGGAGTAACCTCAACATATTCATCGGCCTGGATATACTCAAGGGCTTCTTCTAATGTAAACTTAATGGGTGGTGCAATGCGCATTTTATCGTCTGAGCCGGCCGCCCGAACATTGCTTAATTTTTTTGTTTTAGTAACATTAACCGTCAAATCTCCCGGGCGGTTGTTTTCTCCTATTACCTGGCCTTCGTAAACAGGTTCATTTATTTCAACAAAAAATTTTCCTCTGTCTTGCAAAGCATTCAGAGAATAGGCAATGGCATTACCGTTTTCCATTGATATTAATGAGCCGTTTTGTCTGCCTGGTATTTCTCCTTTATATGGCTGATACTCAATAAAACGATGGGTAACAACCGCTTCGCCCGAAGTTGCCGTTAATAAATTATTTCTCAGTCCGATTAATCCTCGCGATGGTATGGTAAATTGTAAAATCATGCGATCGCCTTTAGGATACATAGACTGCATTTCGCCTTTGCGAACCGACACCATTTCAATTGCTTTTCCTGCATGTTCTTCAGGCAAGTCTATTGTTAATTCTTCTATAGGTTCGCATTTTATGCCATCTATTGTTTTAATAATCACCTGCGGTTGTCCGATTTGCAACTCGTATCCTTCTCTGCGCATAGTTTCAATTAATACGCTCAAATGTAATACCCCTCTACCGGATACTAAAAACGAATCAGCCGAGCCTGTTTCTGAAAGGCGCAGCGCAAGGTTTTTTTCAAGTTCTTTTTCCAGTCGTTCTTTAATATGGCGCGATGTTACAAACTTTCCCTCCTTACCAAAAAAAGGAGAATTATTAATGGTAAAGAGCATACTCATAGTTGGTTCTTCTATGGCAATAGCCGGCAGAGGCTCGGGGTTATCAAAGTCGGCTATGGTATCGCCTATTTCGAAGCCCTCTATGCCTACCAATGCACAAATATCACCGGCTTTTACTTCTTCTACTTTCATTTTTTCGAATCCTTCAAACACAAAAATATCTTTGATGCGGTGTTTAGTAATTTGACCATTGCGTTTAATTAAACTAACCTGTTGACCTGCTTTTAGCATTCCTCTTTGCAAACGACCAATGGCATAACGACCTATATATTTAGAATAATCAAGCGAAGTAACGAGCATTTGCGGAGTGCCTTCGGATACACGGGGAGCCGGAATATGATTGATAATGGTTTCAAATAGTATTTCAATGTTGTCGGTAGGTTTTTTCCAGTCATTACTCATCCATCCGTTTTTAGCCGACCCGTAAAGTACCGGAAAATTAAGTTGTTCATCCGTAGCCTCTAAATTAATCATGAGTTCAAATACTGACTCGTAAGCTTCTTCGGGTGTGCAATTAAGTTTATCTACTTTGTTTACTACCAGGATGGGTTTTAGCCCTAGCTGCAAGGCTTTTTGAGTAACAAAACGTGTTTGCGGCATAGGCCCTTCAAATGCATCTACCAATAATAATACGCCATCTGCCATGTTAAGCACGCGTTCTACCTCTCCACCAAAATCAGCGTGTCCCGGGGTGTCTATGATATTTATTTTATAATTTTTGTAGCGTACGGATACGTTTTTAGCCAGGATGGTAATTCCTCTTTCGCGCTCTAAATCATTAGAATCCATTATCAATTCGCCAGGTGTTTCGTGGTCTTTAAAGAGTTTACCGGCAAAAAGCATTTTATCAACCAATGTAGTTTTGCCATGGTCAACATGAGCAATAATTGCGATGTTACGTAAATTCATCTTAAAAAATTAAGGCGCAAAGGTAAATATAAATCATCCTTAAATGCCATCTCTGATAAAATTTATGTGCTTATTTGTTTGAATCGGAGTGTTCAGTATTTTTTTTAGCGTTTCTATGGTCTAAATTATGATTGATTATAATATGGAGCGCATGATTGCTGTTATAGTCCCAAGCTGTATTTCGGTACTGCAATATATGCATATAAGCAATGTTTAAATTTATTTGATCTGTAAAATTAAACTTTAAGCCGGCTTGTATTCTGTTTTGCTGAAAATCAATCGGAGAAATATTTCTTAAGTAATAGCCAAACTGAAACATGATTTCTTCCTGCAATATAAAATCAAGTTTTTTTGAAAGGTGTTTGTGCCAGGAAAAAGCAAAACGCATACGGATATAAAAGCCGTCTTCGCGAAAATAGTTATAAAGAAATTTTCTTTCTTCCAACCTGAATCTAAAAAAAATATCTCTGTTATCATTTTTATCGGCAAAGAGTAATTGCTGCCATAATCTGTGCTCAAAACGTATTCTTCGCGAATCATCCCGCCCGGGCACCATAAAAGCATAGCCGGCACTTAGCGTTAATGAGGGTGATTGATAATAATTAATCCCAAATCTGCCAAGAGATTGAAAGTGATTATTGATAAATGCTCCTCTGCGATGATTTATGTCCAGGCTGTAACCCCACTTATCGGTGGCTCGGTATTGCAAATTATAAGCAAGCCAAATTTGCTCATCTGTATAGAATATGTACTGCGGGCGTTGAGCTTGTGAATTAGCAAAAAGAGCAGTAAAGAAAAATGATAAAATAATTATATAACGCAAAAGCATGGCATCTATTAATGTGCAAATATATAACTTTGCTGTATGCATAACCCGCCTATACTGAAAACAAATACAGATATTGATAAAATTGCTCATCGCATACGCAAAAATGTTTGGCAAGCAATCAATGATTATAACATGATAGTGCCGGGCGATAAAGTTATGGTTTGTATTTCGGGAGGAAAAGATAGTTATACCTTGCTGGATATATTGCTGCATATTCAGCTTGCCATGCAGCATAGTTTTGAAATTATTGCCGTAAATTTAGATCAAAAGCAACCCGGTTTTCCGGAGCATATCTTGCCGGAATATTTAGCCTCCATCAACGTACCTTTTAAAATAATTGAACGTGATACATACAGCATAGTTAAAGAAAAAATACCCGAAGGTAAAACCATGTGTAGTTTATGTTCGCGCTTGCGCAGGGGAATATTATATGATGCAGCCAGCGAAATGGGTGTAACAAAAATTGCTTTAGGTCATCATCAAAACGATATTATTGAAACTTTTTTTCTAAACCTGTTTTTTGCCGGTAAAACTGAGGCTATGCCGGCTATTTATAAAACGGATGATAAAAGACATATTGTAATTCGTCCCTTGGCTTATTGCAAAGAGAAAGATATTGCTATATATGCCCAACACAAAGCTTTTCCGGTTATACCGTGTAATTTATGCGGCTCGCAAGAAAATTTGCAGCGCAAAAAAATAAAAGAAATGATGAGTGAATGGGAAAAAATATATCCTGATAGAAATGAGATTATTTTTACGGCATTAAAAAATATACATCCTTCACATTTATTTGATAAAAAATTGTATGATTTTAATAATTTAATGTAGATTGATTATATCATACCTCTGGATTTTAATTCCAAATATTTATTGATGGTATCAACTGATAATTTTTCGGGACTGGTTAGTACACATTGTATCCCTAAATTTTTTAATTCGTAAACCATAAGCTTCTTTTCGAAAATAAGATTTTGAGCAATGGTTTTTGTATAAATATCTTTTAATGAATTAGCGGGGATTTGAGTTATGTTTACCAACTCGCTGTTTTCAAAAAATATCACTACGAGCAAGTGTTGCTTATTTAACTTTCTTAATACAGGCAATGCTCGTTGCAGTGCATAATGACTTTCAAAATTGGTAAAAAGCAAAAGCAGACTGCGGCCTTTGATGGTTTTTAAAACGGCATGATATAACAATTCATAATTGCTTTCCAGAAAATGTGTTTTTTGTTTATAAAGAATTTCGAGTATGCGTTTTATTTGTGTTGAATTACTTTCTGATTTTAATCTGCTACCTATCTTATTACTAAATGTAATCAAGCCGGCACGGTCGTATTTTCTGAGAGCGATATTAGAAATTACCAGAGCTGAATTAATGGCATAATCAAGCAAAGTCATACCTGAAAAGGGCATTTGCATGGATCTGCTTTTATCTATTATACAATATACCTGTTGCGATTTTTCATCTTCATATTGGTTAACCATTAATTCATTTTTACGACTGGTGGCTTTCCAGTTTATGCTTCTGTAATCATCTCCCTGCACGTAGTTTTTAATTTGTTCAAATTCGTTGCTATGTCCTAATCTACGAACACGTTTGATACCTTGGGACAAGGATAATTTTGAAAACACCTGTAATTCATATTTGCGCATTTGTATAACCGATGGATATACCGAAACTGTTTTTTTTGCGCTTATTGTTATTCTTCGTTGTATTAAATTAAGAGGGGTAGAAATGAAAATATGTATGTTTCCAAACTCATATATTCCTCTGTCAAGCGGTTTTATCAGATAGCTTAATGATTTAGTTTCTCCGGGGTTGAGCTGTGTCTTTAATTTTAAATTTCGCAACTGTAACTGATAGGGTGCTTCATCTATCACTTCTAAGAAAACCGGAATACGCATTTTACTGAACACTTTGATTTTTACGGGTTGCTCATCACCTAAGGATAATTGATTATGAACAAAACGATTGGCAAGTATGGTATTACCGCTCAAATAAAGTACTATACCATCTGCCGTAAGTAATGAACATACAACCACCAACGCAAATCTTGCTAAAGGAAATAAATAAACATAGTTATAACTAAATACGAACAGGGTAATTACAATTGTAATTAATAAAAACAAGCGTGACTTAAGAAATATGCTTTTAATAAATTTTATCACCTGGGTACTTGTGTTTTTTGAATAATTTCAAAGATTACGTCTTCAGGTTTTAATCCTTCCATTTCTGCTTCGGGGGTAAGTATAATACGGTGATTTAAAACAAATGGTGCAAGGTATTGTATATCATCAGGCAAAATAAAATCTCTGCCCTTAATTGCTGCTAGCGCCTTTGCAGATTTAATCATAGCCAGCGATGCACGTGGTGACGCTCCCAGATAAAGCTTACCATGCTCACGCGTACTGTAAACAATTTCGGCAATGTATTTAACTAATTGTTCTTCTATTTTAACTCTTTTAACGCATTCCTGCAGCTCATTTAATAATTCGGGTGTAAACACCGGCTGTATTTCTTCGAGTGATGGTGTTTTTATTTCATCTTTATATCGAAGTAAAATTTGTTGTTCTTCGGTTAAAGTAGGGTAATTTAATTTAATTCTGAATATAAAGCGATCCAGTTGTGCTTCGGGCAAACGGTATGTTCCTTCTTGTTCTATGGGGTTTTGGGTTGCCAACACTAAAAATGGATATTGCATAATGTAAGTTTGTCCGTCATAGGTGGCTTGTCTTTCTTCCATCACTTCAAAAAGTGCTGCCTGAGTTTTGGCAGGTGCTCTGTTTATCTCGTCTATCAAAACTATGTTGGCAAAAACCGGCCCTTTTCTGAAAACAAATTCACCATCTTTTTGATTATACACTGATGTTCCGATTACGTCTGAAGGCATTAAATCAGGTGTAAATTGTATTCTGGAAAATTTTACCGAAAAAGTTTGTGCCAGTAATTTTGCAGTTAATGTTTTGGCAATACCCGGCACTCCTTCTAATAAAATGTGCCCGTTTGCCAGCATTCCGACTAATAACAAATCTATCATATCGTCTTGTCCGATCAGGTATTTTTTTATCTCCAAACGTGTCGCATGGATGGCATCGGTTATTTTTTTTACATTCTCTGCCGATTGATTTAGCAGTGGATTAATAATATTTCCGTCCGGATTTTGATTGATGTTTTCTTCCATATTATTTTAATTACAGTTATTGTAAAAATATTCCAGTTGTTGATGCAAGTTTATAAGTTCTTCACGGGATGTATGACTTATATTTTGCATCTTTTCAAATGTTGTGTGTAAGGTAAAAATTTTTTCTTTATCAACGCCCGATTTTCTGGCTAATATTTCGAGTATTACAGGATTATTATCGGTTATACTTAAAAAATATTTTTCGCGTATGTAATGGAGCCAGATTTTTCGCATTTGTAAGGCAATGCTTTTGTGTTTGTGTTGTTGCAGGTATATACCACTTAATATTTGGGCAAATTCTACCGAGGTATTTTTTTTCTCTTCAACCGGGGGTATAATACTTTGTTTACGCTTACTGCGAAACAACAAATACAAAGCAACCGCTGACAGCATTGTATAAAAAGCCCATCGTAAGGGCGGGTTTCTTAAAATAAATTGCAATGGGCTTTCTTTAATTTTATTTATCGTTTGTTTATCCTGGTTGATTATTTCGAGAGCCGCATATTTATCCCATATAATATTTCCATCGGGTAAATGAGATAATAACTTTTCGGCATGTTGTACATTGCGTTCTTTAAGCATCGAAATGTTGGTAAAACAAAGCGGAACGCTATGAAAATAAAATGCTCCTTTGCCATAAGGAATTTTTATAAAAACCGGATGTTTGTTTTCGTTTATTTCGAGAACTTTATATTCTTTTTGCGCTGACAACAACCCGGTTATACTGTCTTCTAACGGAGCGACAGTATCTATATATTCCTTTACTTCTACTTCTTCATCTGTATTTAATTCTAAACTATCAAAATACCACCAATCGGTTAATGATATTATTCCGTTATAATAGTATCGAAATTTATAATGAGTTTCCTGAACTAAATTTGTGTCGGTAAAATTTAATTCGGTTTTAAAGTGCAGGTTATGACTTATTTCCAACGAAACATCCGATATTATATCGCTTAAATCGTATGGCAAAGTTTCTGCGGCAACAAATGCAAAATTGCCTTCTTCAACAAATTCTTTTATATTGCTGCAATTATCATAAGGTAAATAAAGGTCTTTACAAACCGTAACGTATATTGCAGGGATATTGCTTTTATTGACAGGCTTTTCTAATTTGTTAGTAATCTCATTAAATTTTAGCTTTTTGTCGATTGTATATTTTTTCAGTAATTCGTAAAAAAGATACGTGTCGTATGGTGATTTGCCTTGGGGGCTGTATTTTTCTTTCCAGTTTATTGTTTTTTTAGGTATTACTTTATTTTTTTTATATGCTTCTATATCAGATAAAAAATAGAATAAAAAAAGAGCAATAAAAATTATTGCAACAAATCCATATATCAGTTTTTTATTATTCAATTTATTTTTCTATTTTTTGCAGATAATTTTTAAACAAAGGTTCAACTATGTAAAATTCGTTTTCATTAAGCTGGCGTTTGCCATACCAAATCATTTCAAACAAATTTACACAGGTATGAAAAGTTGAAAAGTGAGCATTGTTTTGCATTTCCCGTAGGTATTGGGTATTGGTTTTTTTCTTGTCCCATGTAATCAATTCCTTTTCTTTAAGTAGTTTAATAATAAAAACAAAATAAATTCTGACTGCCAAGCGGTAATCTTTTTCGGCCATGGCTTTAGCAAGCATTTGTTCAAGTTCTGATTGGGTTTTTTCTATGCTGTCTTGTAAATTTTCTTCGTCTGTTTTTTGAATAATTTTTGGGTTGCCGGTTTTTTTATTATACAACCATATCCAAAGCAATACACCAATTATGATGACACTCAATAAAATTAATAAAACTGTACTTAGCCATGGCGGAATGGAGATGGGTTTGCGGGTTGTTTGTTTATTCTGCATCTCAGTATTTCGCTGCGAATACTTACCCAATCCTTTTTGATTATTAGATTTTTTTTTATCTAAGTTTTTATCACTTTGATTGGGTTTTGATTTTATGGTTTCATCGTCTTCAAAATTTTTTGTCCAGTCTTCAGCAATATTCTTTTCATCATAACTTAAATCGCGTTTAAGTTCTTTCCATTTTTCACGATCTAATTTTTTTATGGGTAATGACTGTGAACAAACACCCATTGCGGCAAGCAAGAAAAGCACTACAATCAAATGAAATTTCAGGTTATTCATAATCGCTTTCTTGTTCGTGTGTTTTATTGGTTTTGCCAAATATTTTTAGTTTTTCAAATAAGCCAGTGGCATATTTTTTTTCATGTTCACTATACCAGGTTAGAGCATAAGCAAAAACAATAAGCGGTATTGACAAATGAATAAAAAGAATGTTTTGCAGTGCAAGCAAACTATTACTAATAAGTTCAAAATTATCCGCTTCAATAATTGTTATCCATTTTATAGATTCAAAAGCATAATATTGTACAGGAGCATCTGTTAAAAAAAACAATAATATCAATATGCCTGTTAAGGCAAAAAACAGGGCAAAATTATTAGCCCAGTTTGTAAAAGAGAAACCAACTGATTCAATTAAAGATCTATAATGTCCGGCTGCCAGAGGATATATTAATGGCAATAGCAAGGGCAAAACTATGATTAGTATAATCAAATAAGACATACTAAAATAAACCGATAAAAAATATACAATAAATACGACAGGCCATGCAAAAAATACATTGGTAAAATATTTTTTATAAAAATGTTTTTGATTTGACTTATAATTAACCAAAGTAGCCATATATGCAGCATTGAGTGAAAACGCGAAAGTATTCATTAAAAAAACATCCCACGAAAAATTATCGGTGCAGGAAAAAATTAATTTTAAAATACGATAAAATGGTAATTGATAACTGACATAATATTTGTTTTGAAAAAATGTATATGCTGCAATAATTAACGATAACGGAATAAAAGTCAGCCACAAGGGTTTTGCGAATCGTGGATATAACTTTCTGAATAAAAAAAAGGCATCTGCAAATACTTCATTCATCGGTCTTATTTTATTTAACTCGATTTCTTTTTGTGGCAACGAAGGTGCTTTTTCTTTAATTAAAATAATTGACGGGTTTTTCCGAACTACTATTTGCGGGTAAATTATAAAATAAATTATCATAATAGCCAGGGATGAAAATATTATGAGTAATTTTAGTGCAACGGGCATATCGCTGTATCGGCTAACCCAACTTTCAATGATGGCAGCAAACAATATAAACGGAAACAAGCCCAGCATAATCTTAATACCTCTTTTTGCAGCGATTTGTAAAGAGTGTATTCTGCTCCAGGTATCCGGAAACATCAGGCCACTGCCTAACGTAAGACCGGCTGCTCCGGCAATGATAATGGAACAAATTTCGAATGCACCATGAAGCCAAATTACACTAAAGGAAGTAAATAATAATGCCTTTGCAGTAGCTAAGCCGGTTTGTAGGCCTTTAAAATAAAAATACGACTGAAAGGTGCCAATTATAATACCATTATATACCAAAATAAATACGGTGCCTATGCCGAGCAATATGCCTAATGCAAAAGTTATAAAAGCTATTTGAATGTTATTGAAAAAAATCTGCAGAAACATGGGCAACTCACTTTGTTGTTGATATACCGCCATAGGATTTCCGTTTTCAATATATTCATTAGTCTTTTCTATATAATAATCTCCTAAGATTAAATTGGCAAATGACAAATCATCAGCTGTTGAAAACACTCCTGCCAAGGCAGCAATCACAAAAATTAAAAATGAATACAGAATATGTTTGCGTGCTCTGTATAATTCCAGAGGCAAACTTATTGTCCAAAATCTAAAAAACTGACGAAATGATTGTTTTTGTAGTTTATATAATCCTGTAAATACTTTTTGTGCCAGATAATTTAAATATACTCTAACCGAGCGCTTGGGATAATATGTTCTGGCGTATGAAAGGTCTTCGGTTATTTCAATAAATAATTTACCTAACTCATCGGGATTGGTATTTTTTTCGCGGTAGAGTTTTTCAAAACGTTTCCACTTATCTTTATTTTGTTCTATGAACTTTATTTCTTTCATTGCTTAGCCTAAAATAAATATTTTAGCTTAAAATAAAGGTTTTAAACTAAGCAATAATAAAGAAAAAAACTAAAAAAAGATTATTTTTCGAATTTACTGTATCCCTTTGGAATTTCGAATAAACTATTATCTAATGTTTGCTCTTTGATAGAAGTAACTTTTAATAAAGATAAAAGCGTACCGTCTAATTTTTTTTCTTCACCAATCATCGGGAATACGTTGCCTACATCGGGTATTTTTAAAAAATAAACCGAAGTTTTATCCATGCGATTCATGGTTTTTAACATAGGTAACAAAAAAGTAAAATTATCACCACCTACCCAATAGGTTATAACCCTCGACTCGTCTTTACAGGTAACTTTTATTTCGCTGCATTTGTATCCTTGAATATCTTTGGTATTGCCTGTTTTTTTTACCTCAACCGCAACGTCTTTAGGTATTCGGTTATTAGGCACATCCATATATAATTTTCTGTCGGGGCTTAATCCAATTACTTTATTGGCTGTGGTGTTAACCAGCATAATACCTTGCAGTGTTCCATCGCTTCCATAATCTTCTATTCTGATTTTATCGTCTTTGATGAAATATTTATATTTCATTTGCGAAGAGCCTGCTTTACGATCAAACTCAATAACTCCTTCAAAGGGAGTCTTTGATTGAAACGGAACAAACTGTAAAAACAAAGTTGTGAGTAAAATAAATGAAGCTATTTTTTTTGTCATAAAATTTACATTTGTATCAAAGTTACAAAATATATTTTAACAAATTTTGTTCCGAAAATGTCAGACATCCATGAAACAGGTAAAATAGGCGAGCAAAAAGCGTGCAAATTGCTTGAAAATAAAGGTTATCATATTGTAAAAACGAACTGGCGCTTTGGTTCTTTAGAAATAGATATTATTGCCGAAAATGATGAATATATTGTTTTTGTTGAGGTAAAAACCCGTTCGAGTAATCGTTTTGGCGAACCGGCAGTATTTGTAAACAAAACCAAGCAAAAACAACTGATAAAAGCAGCTCAGGCCTATATTGAAAGAAATAAAATTGATAAAGAAGCACGTTTTGACATTATATCCGTTTTAACAGGCTCTCAAACATTCTCCTTGCAACATATAGAATCTGCCTTTTATCCGGGCATAAAATAATAAGCCCGCCCCCCGTAAATTGATAATTACCTGTTGAGGCGGGCAATTTTTTGATAACCCTAAATGCCATCTTCATACACTCGCTCCCGCCTGCTGCGGTGATGCAAGATTGCAATAAATTATAGTTGTTTATCTGCTTTTAATATCACTTTAAATGTTATATCATCACTAATAACCATGTCGCCCACAGCCCCCGATATTCCGGAGCCATATTTAATATCCCAGTTAGTACGGTTGATAGTAAATTCAGCTTGTGCCATAAGTTTATCGCCCGTAGTTTGAATAGTTGCCGGAAACTCAATGTTTTTAGTAATTCCTTTAATGGTAAGATTACCGCTAATTTTATAGGTGCCGTCTGCGTTTTTTTCGGCTGCAGTAATTTCGAAGGTGCTCAGCGGGAATTTTTCTACATCAAAGAAATCGGCCGACATTAAATGCCCCTCTAATTGTGAGGCTTTTTCCGGGTCTATGTTTTCACCGGTTTCTTTAATAGTCTTCATGTCAATTTCAAATTTCCCGGCTGAAAGTTTATCTGCTTCCATACTGAGGCTACCCGAGCTGATGGTAATAAGCCCACTATGGCCGTAGGCAAGTTTTTTACCATGCCAGTGGAGTTCGCTCTCAGAAGTATTTACCCGGTAAGTTATACTATGTTCACTTGCCTGGGCCGATTCTTTTTTTTCGCCTGCCTCTACCGCATCGCTGCTACACGAGACAAATAATAAACCGCTAAGTGCGGCTATTATCATCATTTTGTTTATCGTTTTAGTTTTCATATGCTTAAATTTTATGCAAATCTATAAAAACTATTGTATATACAAATAATGTTATAACATCTATTTAATTTTTATTCTTTTTTAACATATTTTAGGACTGCATTTGCAACAAAGGCACAGTTTATGAGTTTATTAAATTAGTTCATGCTTATTGGTTTTGCAAAACCCCGATATACTTGTTATTATGGTTGTCGGGGTTTTGTATTTTTGAATTAATCATTTTTAACTATGCTAATGTTTAAACGTTTACTTATTTCAATCTGCTTATTTAACTGCGCATCTTTAATGTATCCGCAGGAATTAATAAATTCTCCGGTATATGTACAGACCTGTATAAACAATACCCAGTGTTTTTCTGTGATAAACGATGCTTATTTGTTTTATGATGAGCAACGCGAGGAGTTGTTTTTGAGGGTAGATTTTAAAAAAGTGAAAGCAGAAAAAGACAGTTTGTATTATTGGTTGGATGATTTATCGGGTTCTGACTTTTTATTTAAGGCTAAAATTTCCAGGCTTCAGTTTCCTTTGATTAACAGCAGCCATATAAAAGTATTGAAGTTAAACGGATGGATGTATTTTAATTCGGTGCTGCAACATACAGTTGTAGAATTAAGCATATTAGGAGCATCGGAGGGGAGTTTACCTCAAATTACAAGTAATCAAAATGTTTATCCTTTATACCGCATTAGCTTTGGTTTATCTTTTTTGCCTAAAGATTTTAAAATTCACAACAAGCCTCATCATCTTAAAAAAACTATTTCTATAGGCGTTACAGCCGGAAAAATAAATTTATTACTGCCCGGAATGCATCATTGGGTAAAAGAAATATACGATAAGTAAGTTTTAATATCGCGATAAAAAGCTCGCTTTAGATTTGGTAAATTTTATGTACGTTTGGTAAAAAATTTCCATGCGTATTTTTTTATTATTATTGTTTTTACTTACAAACCTATGTGTATTTTCACAAAAGGCTTTTGTAACCTGGGATACGTTAAGAATGAAGTTAAACAATAACTGGGAGAAAGAATTTACAACTTATAATACCCGGGGAACCCTTATTATTTACGACAAACAAAAAAACTTATACCACATATACGACAGCAGCCGATTTAAGCAACAGTATTTGCCGGCATCAACATTTAAAATAATTCACACATTAATTGCATTAGAAACAGGTGTTATAAAAAATGTGCGTGACAAGTTTGAATGGGATGGCACGCGCTATGATAACGAAAAATGGAATAAATCGCAAAGCGTTACTGAGGCTTATAAAAATTCTACCGTGTGGGTATATCAGCAAATTGCTCAGAAAATCGGATTTAAAAATATGCAGGAGTGGATTGATAAATGTAATTACGGCAATAAAAATATTACCGGTGGATTAACTGACTTTTGGTTGAAAGGCAAATTAAGAATTTCTGCCATAGAGCAAATAGAGTTTCTGAAAAAATTACAAAGCAATTTACTACCGTTTTCTGATAAACACACAAAGGTGCTCAAAGAAATTATGATAGAAGAAAAAACAACAAGTTATATTATACGTTCAAAAACAGGGTGGGCAAATTATAATGATAGTGAAATTGGTTGGTATGTGGGGTATGTGGAAAAAGAAAAAGGTGAGGGTAAAAACAAAAAAAAGGAGTATTATTTTTTTGCATTGAATCTGGATATAAAAGAAACTTCACATGCTGATGCAAGAAAATACATTGTAAAAAGAATTTTAAGCGACCTGAAAATTATATAGTACAAAAAAATCATCAAACTTTTAGGGGGTTATTACGAATTCCATTTAGCATCTGATTTAATATATAAATTATAAAAAGCCCGGCTCAATTGGCCGGGCTTTTTGTAAAACAAAATATGCTTGTATTATTTACTTACGATAAATTTACCGCTTAAAATATTTTCTCCTTGTGGCGATAAAAGTGTGTAAAAATAATTGCCACTATGATAATTGCTAAGATCAAAGCGAATAAGATCTGTATTAATTACTTTAGATTCAATAAATCTTCCATTAACATCAAATATTTGAAGCGTATATCCTGATTTATTGTTGGTCATAAAATTTATCTCATTAACGGCAGGATTCGGATAAGTGAATACAAATAATTCTTCGGGTTGAATTTCACTTACATTCATGGTTGTTTGATGAAGATAGGAGGATCTTATTGTATTTGCATTAGAGCCACTTTGTACAATTTCTAAATCGTAATAACCACGACCGTTTGCCCACCAACGGAAATAACGCGAAGTATCTATTTCTACGGAAGCGAATGTCCAATTGCCAAAAATTCTGACAAATACACTATCGTAAGTAATTTCATAAAGATTTTGGCGAATTGTGTTAAAAGTACCACTGGGTGTAGTAAGGCTCCCCCATGCATCTATAGTACTGTTTTGTACAATTCTTCTTCTAAGCCTGATAGAGTCGGCAGGAGCCACCGGATAAGGCCCTTCTACCAAAAGCAAAGATGAATTGGAAAAATTAGTATTAAAAGTTGCCGGCAGGGTAATGATTTTTTGTGAAGGTGTAATAGGATATGCTTGTGGTCCAAAACCTAAATCTAAATAATACCCTAAAAATGAAAGCTCGCTGGCTGATTTTAAAAAGTAGATATATGCATTATTAGCAGGGTCTGCTACACATAAATTAGCCATTGGAAAAGCGCTTGCTCCGGGAGTTGAAGCCGGAGATGTAAAACCTACGGTATCTTGCAATTGATGGATCAATGAACCGTAATTCCAGGTTTGATTTGCTCCTGAACTGCCCGGACCTGATGTAAATAAAGTGTCTGTACGCGAAATAAACACACTGTTGATGATGGGTAAATCGCTTTGTGTAATCGTAATTTGGGCATTAGCCACATACCAGGCTGATGCTGCAATAAAGATGGAAAGTAATTGTTTTTTCATAGTTAAAATTTTTATAGCAAAATTATTAAATTTAATCTTCACAAAAAAGGCATTTGTCATTTAAAACAAAGCGTTTACAAAATCACAAGCACTTAAAATAATCAAAAGGCTCCTGGCAATCCGAGCATTGATAGAGTGCTTTGCAAGCAGTAGAGCCAAACAGGCTTATCATGTGTGTGTTTTTAGAATTACATTGCGGACAGCATACTACTCTTTGTTGTAATCCCATCAATACGCGCTTGTCAACACTGGTATGTTCGGGTGGGGCTATTCCGTATTTGCGTAATTTTTCTTTGGCTTCATCGCTAATCCAATCGGTAGTCCAGGCAGGCGAATAAATCAGTTTAACAACCGGGTTAGGTATTTTATGATTATTTAATTCGCGGATAATATCATTTTCAATTTGTTTCATGGCAGGGCAGCCTGAATAAGTTGGGGTGATATAAACTTCTGTTGCATTGCCATTGGTTTTTACATCGCGAACTATACCCAGTTCAATAATATTAATAACCGGTATTTCGGGGTCGGGTATGGTACTAAGCAGCTTGTAAACTTGTTCTTTTAAATTCATCAAACAAAAATAATAATACGGTTCGGTAAAAAATTATAATCAAAATCAGTTTTTAATATTTTTACCTTTGGTATATGCAAAACAAGCAATTAACTCCAAATGTTTTAAAACCGGGCGATACAATAGCCATCATTGCACCTGCAAAAGCCGCAAATAAAGAGCATTTACAACTTGCGCAAACAATTATACAAAAAAGAGGTTACAAAGTGTTGTTATCGCCCCATATAGACAAATTATACCATCAATTTGCAGGAACTGATTCTGAACGCGCAGCAGATTTACAGTGGGCAGTCAATCATAAGGATGTGCGGGCTGTATTTTGCTTCAGAGGAGGATACGGAACTTATAAAATTTTAGAAAAAGTAGATTTTTCGCCAATAAAATCAAACCCTAAATGGTTTGTTGGTTTTAGCGATATTACCTCTTTGCAATTATATTTATACCGACATTATAGATTAGTAAGTTTACATGCTCCGATGCCGGTAAACTATAAAAATATTAGTACCGAGGCTATGGATTCTGTGTTTGCAGCCCTTGAAAATTATACCTTAAAACATCAAACAAATCATCATCCGCTTAATGTGTGCGGAAACGCAAATGGAATATTACTGGGAGGAAATTTATCTTTAATTTATTCCATGACCGGGAGCAACGATTTGCCCGATTTTGAAAATTGCATCTTGTTTATCGAAGATTTAGATGAGTACTTATATCACGTTGACCGGATGATGCTTAATTTGGATAAATCGGGAATATTAAAAAAAATAAGTGCATTAATTGTTGGTGGCATGAGTAGTATGAAAGATAATGAAATACCATTTGGCAAAAATGCCGAAGAAATTATCTATGAATATTTTTCGAAATACGATAAGCCATTGTGTTTTAATTTTCCAATTGGCCACATCATGGATAACCGTGCTTTGATACAAGGAAAATTTGCTGAATTACGAATAAACAACCTTTCTACGGAATTAATTCAGTAAATTACCATTTTAAATTATAATTCCGCTTAACATGGGTTAATGGATAAAGCAAATAGACATTTGGGATAAATGATAAAGCGCTTGTTTAAAGCCGAAAGTTGAACTTTAAACAAGCGCTAAATCACAAACTTAACCTGAATAATTATTTTGTAACAACTATTTTTTCACTGTACAAATATCCATTTGAAGAAAATTGCAGGGAGTATATCCCGGCAGGAACATCGTTAAGATCGAGCGAAATAGTTTGTGTGCCTTTAACAAAATTATTTGCCACGTTTTTAACGATACGACCACTGATATCAATTAAGTTAATAGTAACAGGTTCTTGTTCGGGTGCAGAAAAGTTAATGTTTATATTATTAGTGGCGGGATTCGGATATACATTAACCGTGTTCATCCAGGCTGCATCATTAATGCCGGTACTTGGCGAATAGTTTATATTACCCGATAATAATCCTGCATTATTACTTTCGCTGGTTTCGGTAATATCTTCACCGCTATCAACCCAAATTCCCAATCTGTATGTTCCTGCGGGAATACCGGGCGTATCATTAATATCTATATCCCAATTACTAATAGTAATGCAGGCATTGCCTGACAAACCATTTGTAAGTGTTTGTGTTCCGATTATCCAATAATTACCTGACGATTGATCATACAAATACATAGATACATCGAAGGTGCTTGCCGCAGTAGAATTGTTATTACATACATCTACTTCAATGTCGGTGATTACACCATTTGCACCGGGAGGGTTGTAGGAGTAATTAATGCCGGGAACAAGATCGGGTTGTGCCACAACAGTTTTTGACGCTAATACGCTTGCCGCAAAAAAAGTAATCCAAACGGCAATTTTTTTAATGGGTTTTTGATTTTTCATAAAATTAGAATTTAAGGTTAGTATATTTTGGCAAACCAAAAATATACCAGGCACAAAAATTGTTTAGTAGCAATACATGTATATACAGTTCAATATAAACAAGTTTGATATGAACTCATTAAATATAAATATGTATTTTTAATGCTTCCGGTATTAAAAACATGAACTCATAAATTTTAGAAAAAATGAACAAAGAACTTTATGAACGATATAAGAAGCTTGATGAAAACGAAAAAAGAGAGCTTAAACACAAATTAAAAAAATCACCGGTTGCCATCAGGCTTACTGAATTTTTAGAAAATGTACAACAAGCAAATTTCAAAAATACAGAAGTAGTTGAGCATATATATAAAAATGTACAAGCAAATTATGCAACACTCGAAAACCGATATTTTAAATTAAGAAAAAAATTTCTGGATGAATATCTAATACGTAAAGAAACGCATCAATCTTTTACAGAAGAAGAAAAAGACTTGGCAAAATGCTTATCATTATTACACAATAACGAAAAAGACAAGGCGTACATTGCCTTACAAAAGTTAGAAAGGCATTGTTGGCAAAACAATATTTTTGAGCTTTTACCCAGAATACTCGACCAAATGGTTTTTTGTAACCAAACTTATAACAAGCTAAATAAAAACAAGGAACTATATAAAAGACTGGAAACGGCTATTTATTTAAATTCCGAAATGGCTAAATTTAATATGATATCCCGTAAATTATACGAAATGTATTTTAAGAATGGTTTGCCTGGTACAAAACAGGAATTTGAATTACTAAACAACATGGCTAATAAGCATCCAGACTATCCGCGATTTAGTTTATGTTATCATTATTTATCATTATATTACAAAATAAGTTCATATGATTATTTTGAAAATATGAATGTGATTAGCAGACATTATAATAAGTACTGCGAATTACACGCTAAATATCCTGAAATGCCCATGATGTTATACAGACCTAATTACGTTTATTATCAAAATTTTCATTTTAAACAAATTAGTGTTTTTATTCATTATAACAAATGTGAGTTTTTAGAAGCTTATTCGTTGATGAAAGAAATATACACATTAATTAATGAAGACAACAGTATTTTCAGTATCTATAAAACAGATTCGACATACATAAATATGTTAAGCGTTTTATTAGGTTGTAAATACTATGAAGAAGCTATGTTGTTAATTGATAATTATTATAAATTTATAAAAGATAATAATCTGATTGAAAAATCGGCATACGCACATAGCTTAAAATTATTAGTATTTGTTGAAGCGTTTACAGAAACTGATTTTAAAAACTCTGAATACCTTTTGCCTAAATTAAATGCTTATATAAAATTATTAGAAACCGAAGAAAATACTCAGTTCAAACTTGGTAACGCGCTTGCATTAAAAGCACGTTATTACTTTTGCATAAAAGATTATTCTAAAGCGCTTAACCTATTGATGCATCCAAAAGTAAAAGAATGGTATTCGGAACAAGATATGTATAATGATTATCATTTATTGTTCAAAATATGTAATGATGCTAATATTAAAGAAAATGCATCTGTAATAAATGAGTTATTACTAAAATATGAAAATATACTGAGCTCATTTACTCATCCCGAAAAATATAAGCAGGCATATTGGTTAAGTAAAGCATGCAGGCACATATTACAGAAATAAATATTTGTTTGTTATTAAATTTAATTGCGATTTATAAGTGCTATGTAGCTGTTTTATTTATTTTGTAACATGCATCCTTTTTTAAAACCCGAGTATCAGTTTTATATTCTGTTTTTATTGGCATTGTTATTACTTCGATTACCAAAAGTCGGAAAGTTTTTTCGTGTAATTAACACTTTATATCATGAAAACGGTCATGCGTTTGCCTCTTTAATAACCGGTGGGCGGACACACCGTATTGACTTGTTTGCCGATACCTCAGGAGCTTGTATTACTGCCGATTCAGGCCCGGTAAGCCGCTTTATCACTTTATTATCAGGTTACCCTGCCGGTGCACTTGCCTCATACGGTATGTTTTATTTGTTGTTAAATCATCAGTCAGAATTACTGTTGTACATACTTAGCAGTATTTTATTGTTTAATTTATTATTTTGGGTAAGAAATAAATATGGGTTGATATGGTTACTTCTCATATTATCACTGTGCGGCATAGCAATGTATATAAATCATTCTTATTTTACATTTTATTTTTTGTTTTCTTTAGCTGCTCTTAATTTAACCGAAGCCTTGTGGTCTTGTGTGTATTTAATATACCTGTCGTTAGAAAATCCCTACCAGGCCGGAGACGCTTACGCATTAAGACAATTAACTTTTATTCCCGCATTTATTTGGGCGATGTTGTTTTTCCTGTTTAGTGTATGGGTAGCTGCTTTGTGTGTTAAAATGTTATGGCATTTTGATATGATAAATTACTTTTTATAACCGACATCTATTTAAGCCAAAAATGAACCATTGTAGATTTTGTTAGAATCTTTTACCATAATAAAGATGAAGATTACAAAAAATTTATGCAGAATATAAATACTCAGTTTAGTCAGTAAAAAGTCTAATAATATTTTAAGTTTATATCATAAACCCAAATTCAGCATTAGAAATTTGGATTTATTTCAAATTTTCCGCCAGAGGCGGACTGAGTGTGTTGAGTGTTATGTGGGATTTGGGTTATCCGCCATCAGGCGAGCATTACGCATTAGCATGCGTAATGTGGGATAAATCGGTTTTAACCCCGCTAAATCAAATAGTTCAGTTCATATTTCGCCTGCTATTAACTAATTAGGTTTAATATCCTTAATTATTATTTGCACAGATGTTTTTTCATTCCAGGTGTTTTCTTCGAGTGTATAAGCAATATCAAAAGTTTTTCCTGAGCTTACATAATCAAAAAAACGGGCTAGGCCGAAGCCTATGGCAGGAATTTTCAGATTAGGATTATGATCAGAATAAAGCAATAACTTTAAGTGCTCTTCTTTAACTATTCTTGCATATCCGGCATCTTTTACGTTTCGGGTAACAAACACCGGGTTCATATTGCCCGGCCCAAACGGAGCAAATTGTTTGAGGATTCGATAAAACTTGGGTAATTCATCCTGATTACCGGGCTTTATGGTTTCAAAATTTATTTCCAAATCAATATCAATCGAAGGAATTAACTGTTCGGGTAAAATGGTTGATGCTACAATTTCTTCAAAATGCTGTCTGAATGCCTCAAAATTTTCTGGTTTCAAAGTTAGTCCTGCAGCATATTTATGTCCTCCAAACTGCTCGAGCAGGTGCGCACATTGTTCTATGGCGGCATGCACATCGTAGTTTTTTACCGATCGGGCCGAACCGGTCAACATTCCATTACTTTTTGCAAAAAGTATGGTTGGCCGATAGTAATATTCAGTAAGTCGGGATGCCACAATACCTATCACGCCTTTATGCCAATCAGATTTATACAATACAGTGGTTTTTGTTTCGGTTAAGGATTGCTCAGTAATTAACTGTAATGCATCCTGAGTTATTTGTTTATCAAGTTGTATTCGGTCAGAATTGTTATCATTTAATAATTTAGCTTTATCGTTTGCTTCATCTATTGTACGGCTTATTAATAATTTTACCGCATGGCCTGCCGAATCTAATCTGCCTGCAGCATTGATGCGAGGACCAATTATAAAAACTAAATCACTGATGCTCATGGGTCCTTTTTTACCCGATATATCCATCAATGCTTTAATACCGCAGGAGGGTGCTTGATTTATTTTTTTTAAGCCAAAATATGCCAGGGTGCGATTTTCTCCGGTAATAGGCACAATATCGGATGCAATGCTGGTAACTACCAAATCAATATATGCATAAAGGTTTTCGAAAGGGATGTTTTGCTTCATGCAAAAGGCTTGCATCAACTTAAATCCTATACCGCAACCGGATAATTCTTTATAGGGATAACTGCAATCATTTCGTTTAGGGTCAAGCACGATGCAATCGGGTAATGATTCGCCAGGCAGGTGATGGTCGCAAATGATAAAATCAATGTTTTTTTCGTTTGCGTATTTTATTTTGTCTATCGCTTTTACTCCGCAATCGAGCGCTATTACAAGCGTATAGTTATTTGCTGCTGCAAAATCAACACCTTTAAATGATATGCCATATCCTTCTGCATACCTGTCGGGTATATAATACTCCAGGTTGGGATAATAATTCTTTAAAAACCCATAAACCAACGCAACCGCGGTAGTCCCATCTACATCATAATCTCCGTATATCAGAATTTTTTCGTTGTTAAGGATGGCTTTATGCAATCTCTCAATAGCCTTATCCATATCCTGCATCAAGTACGGATTGTATAATTGTTGCCAATCGGGTCTGAAAAAATTTTTAGCATCGTCAAAATTTTCAATTCCTCTTTGCACTAATAAATGCGCTATTTCTTGAGCAACTCCCAGCTCATCCGCCAGTTTTTTTACTTTTTTATAATCCGCAGCCTCTTTAACAAACCATGCTTTATTCATTCAACTTATTGATATTAAGTGTTTTAAACATTCATTTTTGGTTGGGCAAGCAATTTATTTATATAAATCGCTTACATTTATTACATTGGCATAGTAATAGCGTAAAAATAAACATTAGAAATATAATGATGAAAAAAATAATTGCCTGTATATTTATCTGTTACACCATAAATATCTTTTCACAAAATTTTGACGAGTGTTACTTTTACACTCCGCAACCCGACAACCTTAAAAATGAAAAAATAATTCCGGAATACTTTCAGGGAATCTATTACAGCACACGCGATAGTTTACTAAACATCGTGTTAACTCCCGACTCCATATATTTTAATCTGGCCGAATTATATATTTTTAATCGCCAAGAGTTAAAAAATAAAGGATGGACATTAAGCGAAGAAGGTATTTCGGGTTTTGTGCAAAATCGCACCATTCCTGCATTGATTAAAGGTGATACCGTTTATACATTTCTTATTCAATCGCAATTATTCTTTCGCTTTAATGATAGTTCGGTTATCAAACAATATGAAAATATTTTATTTATAAATAAAAAAATTGCCAACGAAAAATGGACTACATGTATTTTAAAGAAGGAAAGCAATCGCTTAATTTTGGCATACATTGATACCGATAATCCAAAAGAAAAAAAAGCCTTAGCAAAAATCAAGCCTGTAAAAACCCTAAACAACGAATATAACATGCCTGTATATATTTTTAACCTGGGTTTATCCGAGTATAAGCAATATTTATCTTTGGGAGGTTTTTCATCCGAAACATTTTTTGTAATAAAATAATTACTTGTTTTTTGAAAAAAATATCATCCATAATAAAGCCTTTTATTCGCAGCAGATATTTTATCTTACTATTGGGAATAGCATGTATCATCATTTCACAACTGATATATAATAGCCCTTATTTTAAAATAAATACCCAAAAAATTGAGCAGCACGCACAAGAAGTATTTATTGAAAAAATCAATACTGCCGAAGCGCTTTGCGAAAGCTTGTTTAATCTGGTAAACACCCACGAAAAAAATTTTTTTGTGGCAGATATTACCCATAATTACATAAACAAAGAACCTGATATATTCATTTACAAAGATCAAAAACTCATTTATTGGAACAACAATAAAATATTATTACCCCGTGCTTTGAGCGATTACAACAAGGCCATTAAACAAGGTACGGGATGGTACTATCCGGTGCAATATATGGTAAACGAATACCAAATTATTGTTGCCATAAAAATAAAAAATGAATATGCTTTTAACAATGCGTATTTAGAAAATTCGTTCGATAGTGATTTTAACTTACCCGAAAATTCCTCAATAACTATTGATGAAAAAAATTCACATATAAAAATAGTTGATAAGTCGGGGCATTTTGTTTTTGGAGTAATACTATCAGATGTAAAACAATTCTTTTCTGCCTTTTTATTATTCATAATTCTTTTACTGATTATAACCGGTATTATGCTGGTTATTTATTTTATTCGTAAAGAATGTTTGTTTTTACAAAAAAATATCGGGAAAACGAATGCTGCATTATTATTTTTCTTATGCCTGTTTGTTTTGCGCTACTGGTCGCTATCGGCCGAATTTCCGGCAGTATTTTATGAATTCAAATTATTTTCTCCTGAACTTTATGCCGAATCAATTTTGTTTCCTTCGTTGGGCGATTTTTTAATAAATGCGCTTTTATTTCTGTATGCGTGTTATTATTTATCCGACATCTCTGCTGAAATTAAAATAAACAACAAGGTTAACGTTGCACTTGTTGTTTTAATGCTTTTATTGTTGTTAAGCTTAAGTGTATTATTCTCTTCCTACACCGGATCATTGATACGATCATTGGTACTAAACTCAAACCTTGAATTGCATTTTCATAATATTTTTCAACTCAGTCTATACAGTTTTGCCGGTTTTGCAGTAGCCGGAGCACTCTTGTTTTCGTATTATTTTTTAAACGAATTTTTCTTTAACCTGCTTATTGCACAAAATTTTAATAAATGGCAAGTTCTATTGTTTATCATACCCATGTTGGCCGTTTCCTGGTTGAGTAATTATTTTTTCGCACAAACAGACATGGTATTTATAATTTGGCCGGCCCTGCTCTTTATTATATTATATTTAAGCTACTATCATTACCGTAAAAAATCGGGGTTTAATTTTATCGTTCTGCAACTCATCGTATTTGCTTGGTTTTCATCTTATGCTTTTACCACATTTACCAACTATAAAGAAAAAGAAAAACGACTGCAACAAGCGCAAAGGCTGGCTACCGATGAAGACCCTTTGATTGAAATTGCTTACTCTGAATTGGAACCCGAATTACTTAATAGTTCTCTTATAGAAGAAGTATTTAATGGCACAAATAATTTTTCTAAAGACGAATTTGAAAAAGCCATAGAAAAAAAATATTTTAAAGGTGACTGGAACAATTATGATTTAAAATTTTACCTCTATTCTGCCGACAGCAGCGCATTGGGAACAGAAGGATTTGCCCCTATTTTTGAATTTAAAGATCTGGATAATATTGTGCAATTATATGGTGTTCCGTCTAAATTTAACCCCAACATATATTTCATATACAATTCGTTTTATAAACTTTCGTATTTAATAAAACTTCCTATAAAAAATCCGCTGAACAATGAGATCCGCGGCCACCTTTTTTGCGAAGTACGCTCTAAAAAAATTCCCGAAGACATCGGTTTTCCCGAGCTTTTACTCGATAAAAGCGGCCGTAATGATGTTATTCATCAATACTCATACGCACGCTACGTTGATGGTATTCAGGTAAGTTCTTTCGGAAAATTCAGATATAGTCTGAACAGCGACTTATATGAACGAACACCTTTTGAATATGAATTTTTTAATAGCGAAAATTTTAATCACCTGAAATACAGGGTAAATGAAAATACTTTAATCCTGTTAAGCAAAGAAAACGACAATTGGTTAACAGACATTACCGGATTTTCTTATTTGCTTACTCTCTATAGTTTGGTATTTATTGCTTTTTTTGGTTTCAGACAGTTGCTTCACGGAAACACCAACTTAAATTTAACTATACAAGGTAAAATGCAATTTATGATGGTTGGAATTTTGGTAATAGCCCTATTTTTATTTGGGTTAGGCACCCGCTATTACATTACTTCGCAATACAGCGAAAAAAATAACCGCATCCTTAGTGAAAAAATTCGTTCGGTAAAAATGGAATTATATCAAAAAATAGCCAGTGACGCTAAACTGGATGATAATCAAAACTACGTGGGTTATTTATTGCAAAAATTTGCCGGTGTGTTTTTGTCAGACATTAATCTTTACACTCCCGAGGGTAAATTATTTGCCTCCTCGCGCCCTGATATTTATGACTATGGGCTGCAATCACAACAAATGCATCCGATTGCCTATAAACAAATGCGTTTCTATAACAAAAGCGAATTCATACAAAATGAACAAATCGGCAACATGAATTATCTTTCGGCTTATTGCCCGCTAAATAACGCTAAAAATGAATTACTGGGCTACATAAATCTTGCCTATTTTTCAAAATACAGTGCTTTAGAAACCGAAATATCAAATTTTTTAGTTGCCATTATCAATATTTTTATTTTGCTTTTAGCGCTATCGCTTTTATCGGCACTATTTGTATCAAACTGGATTAGCAAACCCTTGCGATTAATTCAAGAACACATTGCACGCTTAGAACCCGGTAAAAACAATACTCCCATTCAATATAGCGGGCATGATGAAATAGGAACATTGGTAAACGAGTATAATAAAAAACTCGAAGAGCTGGAACACTATGCGCGCGAACTTGCTCGCAGCGAACGCGAAAGCGCCTGGCGCGAAATGGCTAAACAGGTAGCTCACGAAATAAAAAATCCTTTAACACCCATGCGTTTGAGTATACAGCACATTGAACGTTCGCTTAATGTAAACGACCCCGATTGGAAAGAAAAATTACAGCGCTTTAGTGCCATGTTAATCGAACAAATAGATACACTTACACATATAGCCAACGAGTTTTCTAACTTTGCTAAAATGCCACGCGCCATTGAAGAAAAAATTGATATGGTAGCTCTTCTCGAATCAGTTGTACAATTACACAACAAAACTCCGCATATAGAATTTAAATTTACCCGAACTGCTTCGCAAGCCTATGTATTTTGCGACAAAGAACAAATGCTGCGCGTATTTAATAATTTAATAAAAAATGCCATACAAGCCATACCGGATGAACGCACAGGAAAAATTGAAATTAATTTAAAATTCAATAATAACGGATATTTGTGCGAAGTGAAAGATAACGGTATGGGAATAGAACCTCATGCCATCGAAAAAATTTTCACTCCTAATTTTACTACCAAATCAACCGGCATGGGACTTGGCTTAGCCATGGTAAAAAACATTGTAGAAAATGCCCAAGGTAAAATATGGTTCGAAACTACCTACAAAAGCGGCTCTTCTTTTTATGTTTGGCTGCCCCAATATAAGGGCTAAATTCTATTAAACTCTGTTTTGGCTTTCATTCCCGTAAATCGGAATCATTACAAGCACTTTTCAATTACAAATTTTACAATGCATAATTTGGATTAAACCCTAAAAAGTATAATGACTTTTTGGAGATAAAAATACTTTCTATACACCCAATTTTTGGAATGTTCTCACCAAAAGCAGGAAATGGAGGAAAAGTATAAATCCCAATGCCACCCACATAAATATGCACCTGCATTAGCCTGCGAAAAAATTCGGTGGCTGATGATAATTTTGGATTAAATTACACCTTTCCATAAATGCACAATCATAAATTTATCTATATTTTATATTTTTACTGTGTGAAAAAAATAATCTATACAACCATTTATATTTTATATGTGATTCACTGTGTTCATGCACAGATTTATTCGCCAATTGAAAGTGATAAAATAATAGCAACTGAAAAAAACCGTTTCGAAAAAAAACACAACATACTAAAATCAAGCCATGCCGGAAATAATATAAACTTAACCTATATGCGGGTTATCTGGCAAATAGACCCTGCCGTTAGCTTCATTTCAGGAAATCTTACTTATTATTTTAAAACAACACTAAACACAAACATCATAGAATTTGACTTAAGCAATGCCCTGCATGTTGACAGTGTAAAATATCATACACAAACTATTTTTCATCAACAAACCAGTACAGATTTATTACAAATCAATTTCCCTCAAACTATAAATGCACACACCAGCGACAGCATTACGATATACTATAAAGGCGCTCCGCCATCCAGCGGGTTCGGCTCGTTTGCTGTTGGAACTCATAGCGGTGTACCGGTACAGTGGACATTGTCAGAACCTTATGGCGCAAAAGATTGGTGGCCTTGTAAACTAAGCCTTACCGATAAAATTGACAGCATTGATATTTTTATTATCACTCCCGCTAATTATCGCGCAGCATCAAACGGAATACTTGTTTCAGAAGTTGTATCGGGCAGCTATACCCTCTGTCATTGGAAACACCGCTATCCCATTGCTACTTATCTGGTGTTTGTTTCCGTAACCAATTATGCAGTGTTTTCTGATTGGGTGTATTTCCCGGGAGGTGATTCCCTGGAAATTTTAAACTACGTGTTTCCCGAAGATTCCTTACTTGCCACTACCACACTGAGTAAAGCCGTAGATGTAATGTTGCTTTTTGATTCTTTATTTACACCCTATCCTTTTATAAACGAAAAGTACGGGCATGCACAGTTTAAATGGGGAGGAGGCATGGAACACCAAACCATGAGTTCTATGGGAGGCTTTCACTTTGAACTCGTGGCGCACGAACTTGCGCATCAATGGTTTGGCGATAAAATAACCTGCGGCTCTTGGGCCGATTTATGGTTAAACGAAGGATTTGCCACCTATCTGGCAGGCTTGTGTTATGAAAATATGTTTAATGGTTATTACTGGCCTATCTGGAAAAAAAATCAAATTAATTCCATTACTGATATTCCTGATGGCTCGGTTTACGTATCTGATACCAACGATATAAACAGATTGTTTAACGGCCGGCTTACTTATGCTAAAGCAGCTTATTTACTTCATATGCTGCGCTGGACCTTGGGTGATGCAAATTTTTTTACTGCAATTAAAAACTATTTAAACAGCAACACACTATCATATAATTATGCAAAAACTAACCACCTGAAATGGTATCTGGAACAAGCCTACGGATATGACCTGAGCGAATTTTTTAATGATTGGTTCTACGGACAGGGATGGCCTTCTTATAACATCTATTGGTATCAGGATGATAACAATTATATTTCCGTAAAAATTAACCAAAGCACTTCTCATCCGTCAGTAAACTTTTTTGAAATGAAACTCCCGGTTCGCTTGAAGAATGATATACAACAAATGGATGTTGTTTTGCAACATGACTATAATAACCAATCGTATCATTTTTATGTACCTTTTATTGTTGATAGTTTAATATTTGATAAAGAATTGTGGATACTATCGGCCAACAATAAGATACATAAACAAGCTATTGATGAAGAATTTTTTGAATTTAACCTTTATCCCAATCCAACCCACGATGAAACTGAATTATGGATAGATATTAAAAGTAATAAGGATATAAAAATCACTTTAACTGATGTGCTTGGCAAAACCATCTATCAAACAGATATACTAAATTTATTTCCGGGCAGCCATCGCATACCCATACAAATCAAAAACATGGCTAAAGGCTCTTATTTTATAAATATCTATAGCCATAACAAAAAAATACAAAGCCTCAAGCTGCTTAAAATTTAGTATTTGCTATAAATAAAACCTTTGGTTCATTATTTAACTCTATATTTGCCGCCTGATAAATATAATTTATACTATAACTTTATGAAAAATAATCGTTCTCGCACAATAAAAAATAAAACTGATAAATCAACCGAAAAAACAAAAAATAAAAATATATCGACTGATAAACAAACTAAAAAATCCAACCAAACATCAGGAAAACTCTTTGTAAGAAAAAACAATGAAAAGGATAAATTGTATAAACCCACCACACCCTATAAGCCCCATCATAAAAAGAAAAAATCAGAACCACTAAAAGAAAATGACGGCTCTATCCGGCTTAACCGATACATCGCCAATGCCGGTATATGTTCGCGAAGAGAAGCCGATAAACTGATAGAAGCCGGTGTTATTAAAGTTAATGGAAAAGTGGTTACCCAACTGGGCACTAAAGTATTTCCGGGCGACAAAGTAATGTATGGCGAACAAACACTGTCTGCCGAAAAACTTGTGTACATTTTACTAAATAAACCCAAAGATTACATTACTACTGCAGATGACCCGCAAGGCAGAAAAACTGTTATGGAATTGGTTAAAAACGCAAGTCGCGAAAGAATTTACCCCGTAGGTCGTTTAGACAGAAATACAACCGGCTTATTATTGTTTACCAATGATGGCGAATTAGCCACCAAACTTACACACCCTAAAAACAACATTAAAAAAATATACCATGTGGTAACCGATAAAAACGTGAGTAAAACCGACTTGCAAAAGTTAAAACAAGGTATTGAACTCGAAGACGGATTTATAAAGGTTGACGATATACAATTTGTTGGTAATGGCAGTAACAAACGAGATATAGGAGTAGAAATACACTCAGGCAGAAACCGCATCGTGCGCAGAATGTTCGAACATTTGGGCTATAAAATAATTAAACTCGACAGGGTAATGTTTGCAGGATTAACTAAAAAAGACTTACCCCGCGGAAAATTCAGAGCGCTTACTCAACAAGAAATTAATTTCCTGAAGATGATTTAATTTTTGGATTGCCAATACCTGTAGCAAAAGCAAAAAAATTCATTTTGATTATCAAGGATTTGTAAAAAATTTATAAATATTTGTTGCAACATATATTGTTTTAACTTATATTTGCGTCATGAAAATTGAACAAGCTATCAAACAATATAAATTTGAAAGCAATGTACAAAAGGCATTTGTAAACTTAATGTATACGGCCAATCAATTACGCGATACACAAAAAATAATATTTGAGCCATTCGACATTTTGCCCCAACACTTCAATATTTTACGCATCATCAAAGGAAAACATCCAAATGCCATATCGCCCGGAGAAATAAAAGAAGTAATGCTTGATAAAGCTCCCGACATTACACGATTGCTGGATAAACTGGTTAAATTAGGTTTAATAAACCGGCAAACCTGTAACCAAAATCGCAGAAAAATTGATATCACCCTCACCCAAAAAGGGTTGAATGAACTCAAAAAATTAAACGAATCGGTAGCGGCCTACACAAAAAAATTGGAAAAAAATATTAGTGAAAAGGAAGCCGCTATACTCAGTAATTTATTGGATAAACTAAGGGGTTAAAAAAATTTATATAAATATTTGTTGAAACAAATTATGTTACGCTAAATAAAAATTGTATGAAATATCAAATACACCGATCCCATGAGCGAGGCAACGCCAACCACGGTTGGTTAAAAGCTAAACATTCATTTAGCTTCGCCCATTGGTATAATCCGGAAAAAATTCATTTTGGCGCATTGCGTGTGCTTAATGATGACGAAATAGCTCCCGGTATGGGCTTTGGCAAACATCCGCACGACAATATGGAAATCATTACACTGGTTCAAGAAGGCGCCTTAGCACACAATGACAGTTTGGGCAACGGCTCTGTAATACATCCTGACGAAGTACAGGTTATGAGCGCAGGCACCGGAGTTTTTCATTCGGAAGTAAATCACCTTAAAAATCAACCCACTCGTTTATTTCAAATATGGATTATACCCGAAAAATTGAACGTAACTCCGCGTTATGAACAAAAAAAATTTTTACCCGAACAACGGAAAAATAAATGGCAGGAGATAATTAAACCTCATACACAACAAAATGGCGAGGCTATATTCATCTATCAGCAAGCATGGTTTTCTTTGTGCGATTTAGAAGAATCTAACGAAATAAGCTATGTGTCTAAAAACCCGCATAACGGTGTGTACATTTTTGTTATAGAGGGCGAAATAGAAATAAACCAAGAAAAACTGCATAAGCGCGATGCAATGGCAATCAGTAATTATGACAGTGTACTTATAAAATCTAAGCAAAATAGCAGGATATTATCAATAGATGTACCGCTAATTAAACTAAATTAAAACCATTAATCTTAAAAATTAAATTGTATGAAAACAGAAACTTTAACAAAAACAAAATGGGCTATTGACCCGATGCATTCAGAAATTAATTTTAAAGTAAAACACTTGATGATTTCTACCGTTACCGGCCGGTTTGAAAAATTTTATGCCGAAGCCGAAAGCGAAAATGAAGACTTTAGCAATGCCACCATTCGCTTCGAGGCCGAAATAAATTCTATCAATACCGGTAATTTGCAACGAGATGAACATTTGAAATCGGATGATTTTTTTAATGCTGTTGAATACCCTAAATTAACTTTTGTGTCAAATGAGTTTAAAAAAATATCAGACAATAACTATAAACTAAAAGGTATTTTATCCATACGCAGCATAAATAAAGAAATAGTATTAGATGTGGTGTATAACGGAACCATGACTGATTTTTACGGAAACACAAAAGCCGGTTTTGAAATTACCGGAGAAATAAACCGTAAAGACTTTAATTTAAAATGGAGCGCTACTACCGAAGCCGGTGGAATAGTAGTAAGTGATGAAGTAAAAATTATTGCCAACATTCAATTAAGCAAAATACTGCAATAATTTGCAATTTGGGTTATCAGAGAGTTAAAACTTAATCACGCATACACCATACAAACCTGTAATGGTGAGCTGAAAAAATATTTACTTAACTTTGTTACGTAGCAAACTATTCTCCAATACAACAAATTATTTATGATGAATTCAATAAATATAAAAACACCTTTAACCAAATATAAAGTTAACGAACTCATTACCAAACGATGGAGCGCACGCTCATTTTCTGATAAACAAATCAGCGAGGATGTGTTAATGAGTTTGTTTGAAGCAGCTTCGTGGAGTGCCAGTTCGATGAATGAACAACCTTGGGAATACTTATATGCTTATAAAGGTTCTTCATCATTCCAAAAAATGTGGGATTGTTTGTTGGAAGGCAACAAAAGTTGGAGTAAAAATGCTTCTGTACTTATAATAAGCTTAACCCGAAAATATTTTGCATCAAACCGCCAACCCAATCGCCATGCCATGCATGATGTTGGGTCGGCTAATACTACCTTGTTATTACAGGCTGCTGCACACGATATTTACGGACACATGATGGGTGGATTTGATTATGAAAAAAGCAAAGAAACATTTAAGATCTCTGATGATTACGAAATAGCTTGTTTTATATGTTTGGGTTATTTAGACGATGCCGAAAAACTGCCCGAGCCTTTCAAAACCCGAGAACTTACCGAGCGTAAACGAAAATCTATCAGCGAATTTACCCGATTGATTTGACCCCATTTATCATAAATCCTGAAAGGTTTGGGGGGTAGATACAAGTGCACATATTATAGTAAAAATACCTTAGGTTTTGTCTGAATTTCATATTGTTAAAAAACAAAAAGCCACAAAAAATTGTAATAAGTTTTTTGGATTAAGATTAAATACTTGGTATAATTTATGTACTTTTACAAACTATGAAGTGGTCATTTCTATTAATAATCTCTTTATTTTATTATACAACCCATGCACAGGAAGATGCAGGCTGGAAGTTATATAAACCACAAACAGACAGTTCGTCTAATAAAAAAGAAAACAATAGTATAACTCCGTATTTTAATTCACCGCCCGGAAAAATTGAGGTTTTTAAAGATAAAAGAATTGATGCACTGAGCGAGTATTGTGCAACCCCGGCACCCGGAAACAGCACCGTTACCATGAAAGGGTATAGAGTTCAGGCTTTTTTTGATAATGATGGCACATTGGTAAAACAAAAAAGAGCCGAATACATTGCTCAATATAACGAACACCCTACCTACATTGATTATCAAAAACCGAATTTCAGATTGCGTATCGGTGATTTCAGAACAAAACTCCAGGCCGAACAATGCCGAGAAAAAATAAAAACCCTTTTTCCGGATGCAATTATTGTAGAAGATGATATTGAGTTGCCCAAACTTTAACTCAAATTAATCAATAAAAGTGTAATGATTTATCCCGCATTACGTATGCTAATGCGTAATGCTCGTCTGATGGCGGATAACCCAAATCCCACATAACACTCAACACACTCAGTCCGCCTCTGGCGTAAAATTTGAACTTTTTCAAATTTCTAATGCTGAATTTGGGTTTATTACTGCTTCTTTTTCTTCCAACAATCAATAGTATGGTCATCAACCATTCCTACTGCTTGCATAAAAGCATAACAAATAGTAGAACCCCTAAACTTAAATCCTCTCCTTCCCATGTCTTTACTCATTAAATCAGAAATTGTTGATTTTGATGGAATATCTTTAATGCTCTGCGGTTTGTTAATGATGGTTTTATAGTTTACAAAACTCCAGATATATTTATCAAACGAGCCAAACTCTTTTTGTATTTTCAAAAAAATTGCAGCATTGTTTATTGCAGCTTCAATTTTAAGCCGGTTTCTGATAATCCCTGCATCCTGCATTAATTGCTTAATTTTACGAGCATTAAATTTTGCCACTTTTTCGGCATTAAAACCGGCAAAAGCTTTTCTGAAATTTTCTCTTTTTTTTAAAACCGTAAGCCAACTCAATCCGGCCTGAAACGACTCTAAAACCAAAAACTCAAACAATTGCCGGTCGTCATGCAGCGGTGTTCCCCATTCTTCATCATGATATTTTTCATAAAGCTCGTTGCCTACACACCAGGCACAACGCGTAATATTTTTTGCCATACAATTTTTTAGAGTAAAAATAGTTCAAAATTAAGTAAGTTAAACCCAAATTAATCTATAGAAGCCGAAGAATTAGCCGAGTAATTTGATTTAGATGGGTTAACCCCTCATGATTACAAGCACTTTATAGGTTACGCATTTCTAATGCGTAATTTGGGCTAAAATACACTATCCTTATATTGCTTAATTTTGCTGCCATGAAAGATATTGAAAATTTAAGCGATATAAAACTGCTTGTAGACAGCTTCTATGCCCACGTTCAGCAGGATGATTTAATAGGGCCCATTTTTAATGAAAAAATAAAAGACCGTTGGCCACAACACTTAAATAAAATGTATGGTTTCTGGCAAACTATTTTGTTTAATCAACCGGTTTATAAAGGCAGTTCGTTTGAAGCACATGCTGAATTGACCATAGATAAAAAACATTTTGAGCGCTGGTTATTGCTTTTTAATACCACTGTGGACAATTATTTTAAAGGCGAAAAAGCAAACGAAGCTAAAATGCGGGCAGCAAATATTGCTGCCGTATTTAATTATAAAATTGAATATTTGAAAAATAAATCATAAGTATTTTTCTAACCAAGCATTTGCCGGCATCCTGTATGCACAATCTCATGTTCTGCTCATGCATTATTTGCCGGGTTTAGAATTATATTATTAAATGTATATAATGATTTAATAGAGCCTGTTATCTTCGTTTATTCATAAAAAAATTTTTTAACAGGGCTGCACATTCCTCTTTTAATACTCCGCCACGTACGTTTGTTTTAGGATGAAAAAGATTTTTACCCGTTGTTGAGGCGCCTCTTTTGGGATCATCGGCTCCATAAACAATGTTTGTTATTTGGCTCCAATACAAGGCTCCGGCACACATAATGCATGGTTCCAGTGTAACATATAAAGTACAATTATCCAGATATTTACCGCCTAAAAAATTTGCCGCTGCTGTAATTGCCTGCATTTCGGCATGAGCCGTAACATCATTTAATTGTTCGGTAAGATTATGTGCTCGGGCTATAATACGATTATTGCAAACAACTACTGCACCTACCGGAACCTCATCCTGCTCCAATGCTTTGTGCGCTTCTTTTAATGCTTCACGCATGAAATACTCCGGATTATAAATTGATAATAAGTTCATGTATCTTTGGCAAAAATAGCTTTATCTGCATAATTATTAATTTTGTAGAAAATTAAAAACCCTTTCGATGGAATTTTTGGTAAAAGAATATTATGGAAATACGCTGGAAAAATGGCTAATTTCCTTAGGAATAATTTTAGGTTCGGTGTTACTGGCTAAAGTGTGTTATTGGATAATCGGAAAAATCATTAAACAAATTACTTCCCGTACCAAATCAAAGCTTGACGACATCTTGGTTGATAAATTTGAAGAACCCGGTGTAATGGCTATTATTATCGTAGGTTCATGGTATGCCGTTAAGCTGCTTACTTTGAAAGAAAATATTAAATTATTTTTTGATCATGCTTTTATACTTGCCATCGCTATAGACATTACCTGGTTTCTGTCGCGTTTTACTGTTGCAATCATTGACGAATATCTTGCTCCTTTAGCACAAAAAAGCGAGAGCAAACTGGATGATGCCCTACTACCTATTTTGCGCAGGGGGACGCGCATAATTATCTGGACTGTAGGCATAATTATGGGATTAAACAATGCCGGTTTTGATGTGGCCGCGCTTATAGCCGGCTTAGGTATCGGAGGTTTAGCCCTGGCATTGGCATCCCAAGATACTGTAAAAAACATCATTGGCGGTATGATGATTATTTTAGATAAACCATTTAAAATTGGCGAACGCATCGTTATTGATAAAGACTTTGACGGTATTATTGAAGATATTGGCGTTAGAAGCACGCGCATGAGAACACTAGACGGCAGACAGGTTATCATCCCTAACATGCTGTTTTCTGATAAACCTATTGTAAATATATCCCGAGAACCCTCCCGAAGAATAATAGTTACTTTAGGCTTGATATACGCCACTACCCCCGAGCAAATAGAATTAGCCCAAAAATTACTTAAAGAAATTACCGATGCTCATCCTCTTATCAACAAAGAACAAACCATTGTATATTTTTCAAATTTCGGGGCTTATTCCCTTGATATAACCCTGATTTACTTTATACAAGCAATAAATAATTACTTTGCCGTACAACACGAAATAAACTCGCAAATACTTATACAATTTAATAAACACGGCTTACAGTTTGCCTTCCCTACACAAACCATATACAAAATTGAACAACAAGCATCATTGTAGTTGTATTTTAAACCAACTTATGATTTTTGTTGTTATACTGACATAAATCATATAAAGAATTATGCGTATTTTTAACCTTGCAAAAGAAATTTGAATTATGACAGCGTTGTTAAACTTTGAAGAAGCCTTTCAGGCTAAGATTGATGCCGAAGAAAAAATAGAACCACGCGACTGGATGCCTGATGAATACAGAAAAAATTTAATCCGGCAGATTTCTCAGCACGCCCATTCGGAAGTGATTGGCATGCAGCCCGAGGGAAACTGGATTACCCGTGCGCCCAGTTTGCGGTCTAAACTCATATTGCTGGCTAAAATACAAGACGAAGCCGGGCACGGGCTTTATTTATACAGCGCCTGCGAAACCCTGGGTGTAAGCCGCGAAGAATTGCTCAACCAATTACACACCGGAAAAGCTAAGTATTCCAGCATCTTCAACTACCCTACCCTAACCTGGGCCGACATCGGGGCAGTAGGTTGGTTGGTAGATGGCGCTGCCATCGTCAATCAGGTGTCTTTGCAACGCACCTCTTACGGACCATACGCACGTGCCATGGTGCGTATATGTAAAGAAGAAAGTTTTCATCAAAGACAAGGATATGAAATAATGGCACACCTTGCTTTGGGTACCCCCGAACAAAAAGCGATGGCTCAAGATGCCCTTAACCGTTGGTGGTGGCCTTCTATCATGATGTTTGGCCCCCATGATGCCGATTCGGCACATTCGGCAAAGTCTATGAAATGGAAAATAAAACGCGAAAGCAACGATGAACTACGCCAGCGATTTATTGATAAAACCGTACAACAAGCCGAAGTAATAGGATTGACCATACCCGATCCAAAGCTAAAATGGAACGAACAAAGAGGACATTATGATTACGGAGAAATTAACTGGGAAGAATTTAACCAGGTAATTAACGGCAACGGACCTTGCAACAAACAACGCCTGGAACACCATAAACGCGTGCATGACGAAGGTGCCTGGGTGCGTGAAGCAGCCATTGCCTATGCCGAAAAACAAAAAGCAAAACAACAAGCTGCAGCATAAATAACAAATTTTTTAAAAAACACTATGAACAAAAACGATAATCAAGGCCCCTTGTGGGAGGTTTTTATTCAATCTAAATCAGGTTTACCTTATAAACATGCCGGCAGTTTACATGCCATGGACAAAGAAATGGCCCTGCAAAATGCCCGTGACCTATATACGCGCAGAAACGAAGGCACCAGTATTTGGGTAGTATTATCCGAACAAATAGTTGCTTCAAACCCCAATGATGCCGAAGAACTGTTTGACCCCATGAACGATAAAATTTATCGCCATCCTACATTTTATACTATGCCCGAAGGCGCAAAACACATTTAATTTCAAACTGTATTTTTTATATGAATCAGCAAGAAGCACTTTTTAAATACGCTTTATACCTGGGCGATAATGCGCTTATCATGGGTCATAGAATTTCGGAATGGTGCAGCAAAGGCCCTATGCTGGAAGAAGATATTGCGCTCTCTAATCTGGCTCTAGATTATTTGGGGCAGGCAACGGCTTTATTAAAATATGCTGCACAAACAGAAGGCAAGGGTCGCACAGAAGACGACCTGGCTTACAAACGTCCGGAACGCGAATTTCTAAACAATCTTATCGTAGAATTGCCTAATGGCGATTTTGCATATACCATGGCTAAAATATTTTTTTACAGTTCCTTTCTAAAATATTTTTACCAGGATTTATCCCTGTCTAAAGACGAAACTCTATCGGCCATTGCTCAAAAATCACTCAAAGAAATAAAATACCATGTGCGTCATTCCTCCGATTGGATTTGCCGTTTAGGCGATGGCACCGATGAAAGTCATTCCCGAATGCAAAATGCCATCAGCAACATTTGGATGTATACAGGTGAATTATTTGAAATGAATGAAGTAGATCTGATTCTTGTTAAAGAAAGTATTGCCGTAGATTTAAAAAAACTGGCAGATAACTGGAAGAACAGTGTTGCCGAAATCCTTCATAAAGCCACTTTAACCATGCCTACCGACAATTATATGCAAAGTGGCGGACGCAAAGGGCTGCATACAGAATATTTAGGATATATACTTGCCGAAATGCAATACCTGCCTAGAGCCTATCCTAATGCCAAATGGTAATCTTTTATTATCTAAAAATTCATTATTAAACATTAATTTTTTTACAGGCTGCTTCAGCAGCAATTTGTTCGGCATCTTTTTTAGAAAATGCTTTACCCACCGATACACTAATTCCATCAATTTCTAAAGAAACCGTGTATTGTATTTGATGATCTATTTTTTGTTCCTGTAAAAGAGTAAAACTATATTGCTTTTTTTCGCGTTGTGCCCAAATTATAATTTTTGTTTTATAATCGGTATGATTGTTTTGCAGTTCGTTTAGGTCGATGTTGGGCAATAAAATTTTTTTCAATACAATATTTTTGGTACGGACATATCCCTTGTCTAAATATATAGCTCCAATGAGTGCTTCCAGACAATCGGCCAACAATGATTTTGGGTTATTTGAGCCAAAGTGCTGAAATTTAATCAGGGGGGCTATTTTAATTTTATCAGCCAGATAATTCAGGGTGTCTCTGTTAACTATACGTGCTTTTATTCTGGTTAAAAGCCCTTCGTCATGTTTTGGAAAAATTAAAAACAAATGTTCTGCAACAATGCTGTCTAAAATGGCATCTCCTAAAAATTCGAGCCGCTCATTACTGGCAGTGTTTTTACTTTCTTGTTCGCGCAGGGTAGATTTATGTATAAAGGCTTTTTCGTAAATAGAAATATTGTGGGTTTTTAAGGAAAATTGTTTACGTAAAAACTGATGAATATTTTTTTGATGTGGGGTATAATTACGAAAGAGAAACAAAACAATAAATTATGCTTCGTATTTTTTTACAATAATTGAGGCATTATGTCCGCCAAAGCCAAAGGTATTGCTTAATGCGGCTCTGATGGTACGTTTTTGAGCGGTATTAAAAGTAAGATTTAATTTAGGGTCAATGTCGGGGTCGTCAGTAAAATGGTTGATGGTGGGCGGAACGATATCGTTTTTAACCGCCATTACGCAAGCAATGGCTTCTACTGCACCGGCAGCACCCAAAAGGTGTCCGGTCATGGATTTGGTTGAACTGATATTCAATTTATATGCGTGTTCACCAAAGCATTTAATAATGGCTTTGGTTTCTGCAATGTCGCCTAAGGGAGTAGATGTACCGTGTACGTTAATATAGTCAATATTTTCGGGTTTTAAATTTGCATCATCCAACGCGTATTTCATCACATTGAGTGCGCCCAGACCTTCGGGATGAGGGGCGGTCATGTGGTGGGCATCGGCCGACAAGCCTCCTCCAACAACTTCGGCATATATTTTTGCACCGCGTTTAAGGGCATGTTGCAGTTCTTCTAAAACCAAACATGCTCCGCCTTCGCCTAAAACAAACCCATCGCGTTCTTTATCAAAGGGTCTTGAAGCAGTTTCGGGCGAATCGTTACGGGTAGAGAGTGCTTGCAAGGCATTAAATCCTCCTACACCGGCTTCGTAAACAGTAGCTTCGGAGCCTCCGGTAATAATAACATCGGCTTTACCCAGGCGAATATAGTTAAAGGCATCTATAATGGCATTGGTAGAAGACGCACAGGCAGAAACGGTTGTAAAGTTTGGACCTCTGAAACCATAACGTATGGAGATATGCCCGGACGCAATGTCTGAAATCATTTTAGGGATGAAGAAGGGGTTAAATCTGGGTGTGCCATCTCCGGCAAAGTATGCCTGACATTCGTCTTGAAAAGTTTTAAGTCCTCCTATTCCCGAGCCCCAAATAACGCCAATACGGTCAACATTAAGTTGTTCGGGAATTATAGCCGCATCTTTAACGGCTTCGTCACAAGAGGCTATGGCAAAGTGCGAAAAACGGTCGAGTTTACGACCTTCTTTTTTCTCGAAATAATTTTCGTAATTAAAATTTTTTACTTCGCAGGCAAAGCGGGTCTTAAATTTTGAAGCATCAAAAAGAGTAATGGGGGCTGCCCCGCTTACTCCTTGTATAAGACTATTCCAATAGTCGTTTAAGCTATTACCCAATGGGGTAATGGCTCCCATGCCTGTAACTACTACACGCTTTGTTTGCACGTAAGAGTGGTTTTAATTAAATTTCTTAGCCGGAAATTATTTAACATTGTTTTGGATGTATGCAATAGCATCGCCCACTGTAACAATTTTCTCGGCCTGATCGTCCGGAATAGCTATGTTGAATTCTTTTTCAAATTCCATAATCAGCTCTACTGTATCTAACGAGTCAGCACCTAAATCGTTTGTAAAACTTGCTGTTTCAGTAACTTCTGATTCTTCTACGCCTAATTTATCAACAATAATAGCGATAACTTTTTGCTTGATGTCTGACATTTTTATTTGGTTTTATGGTTAATTAGGCGGCAAAGGAAAAGAGTTTAATAAAAAAATCAAAATTTTGTTCCTGAAATATTGTTATATTTTTGTACAAATAATAGTTAATTGCCTTATATTCAGAATTTTACTGTTTAGTTAAAAGCTTTAATACGGTTTAACAGATTTTGCTCGGCTTCCTCGTATTTATTTAGTTCTACAAATGAGCCTTGTCCTTGGGTGGCAATTTTTTTCATGGTTTGCATATCTGTGTCGTTAGCTTTGATAGATATTACCGATGTACGAATGCCTTTTTTCAGGTTATTTTTTACTATGGGCATAACATCGGTCGTATATAGGTTAAATGCGCCATCGGTGGCCATAATAACCAGGTTATGTGCTCCCGGTATATAAGCTTTACGGGCTTGTTCGTAGGCCATTTTCATACCATCGGCCCCGTTGGTATATCCGCTGCCCTGTATAGCACTGATTTTCTGTTTTACCAGTTCTTTTTGCTCTCCGCTGGTAGTAGGTAATGCCAGCCAGGCGGTGCCGGCATAAGCAACAATGGTTATTTTGTCATCTTTACGCAGCATTTCGCTTAATTCAATCATGGCAGTTTTGAGCAATTCCATGCGGCCTTCCTGTTGCATCGAAGAGGAGGCGTCTACCAAAAACACAATGTTATTAGGCACAGGTATTAAAACAGTTGTATCGGTTTTTACCGGATTGCGGGTTATAGCCGTGGTATCTATTGGCTTATCAATGGTTGTATCTGTTTGTTTAAGGCTGTCTTTTACTTTGGTTTTATGAATTACCAAGGGTTCGTTTTTTAATAGAGGCATTAATTCTACTTTTAATTCTCCGGCACAGGTATAGCTATTTACCATAAGTTCTTGCTCATGTGTTTGGTAGCCTTTGGCCGTAACAACCATGTAATAATAGCCCTGAAAAAGGGTTTTTCCTGCATTGCCGTATTTGCCCGTATATAAAAATTCTACCGGCAGTCCGTTGCTGATTATTTTAATTTTAGCTCCTTCAATGGGCTCGGCAGTTAATTTATCGCTCACTAAAATTCTAAAAGGCACGTTAGGGATTTTTTGTATCCGGCTAACTTTACTGAAATCGGGACAAGCCAGGTCGGCTTCAAGGGGCAAGGATTTTACCTCACCGCTTAAACTGAGTATAATAGGCTGTAGCGATGTGCTCACATAAACTTCAATTTCTTTGGTAAAACGACCGCTTTTTTGGGGATTATATTGCACACGGAGAACAATACTGCTATCGGGTTGAATGGTTTTGTGGTTTTGAATCCAAACAATGTCTCTGTCGGTATTTACCCGTAAAATATATTCCTTTTTATTCCCTGTATTGGTAAAGGTAAAATCAGCAAAGCGCGGACTATCGCTGTTTAGAACCCCCAAATGATAATGTGTTTGGTTTACTTTTATTTGGGCTTGGGCGTATTCCCACATCAAGCTAAACAGCAAAATCAGAATAGAACAAAATTTTATCATATTGCTAAGTACGCAAAACTCGTGCTAAGGTTCATCAGATTATATAATTAAACCCAAATACTTCTGCCTATATCTTACACTCTTGCATTAGAAAATGTATTGCTGATGACAATTTTGGGTTTGAAAAACTTATAGGGCAAAAGCAAATAAGATTTAATTATAAAACCTAAAAAATAAATACCTTTGCTTGGGTGAGTAATAACATACATACAACCTTTCATCAGCTACTTAAACGCGAGGATAAGGAGCATTTTTTAAAACAAAAAGCCTGTGTTGTTTGGCTAACGGGTTTATCGGGTTCGGGGAAAACAACCATTGCCGTTGAACTGGAAAGAAAATTACTGGAAGCGAAGTATTTTAGTGTAGTATTAGATGGAGACAATATCAGGCACGGAATAAACAATAATCTTGGCTTTAGTGAAGCCGATCGCCAGGAAAACATCAGAAGAATAGCAGAAATTGCAAAGCTGTTTTTAAATACCGGCATCATAACCATTTGCTGCTTTGTCAGTCCGACTAAAGCCATCAGGCAACAAGCCCGGAATATTATAGGAGACAAAGATTTTATTGAAGTGTTTGTAGATACCCCATTAGAGGAATGCGAAAAACGCGATGTAAAAGGATTATATAAAAAAGCGCGTGCCGGAGAGATAAAAGATTTTACCGGGATTAATCAGCGCTTTGAAATACCCGAAAATCCGAACCTGATAATACAAACAAGCAATAAAAGTGTGCAAGTATGTACAACAGAACTTTTAAAATATTTATTAAATAAAATAAAAATATAACTCTATGTCGGGCTATCATTTAACACACCTGCGAGAACTGGAAGCAGAAAGCATTTATGTGTTACGCGAAGTGGCAGCACAGTTTGAGAATCCTGCTCTGTTATTTTCGGGCGGTAAAGACAGTATTGTATGTTTTCATTTGGCGCGCAAAGCTTTTTTCCCTGCGCGTGTACCTTTTACGCTGGTTCACATAGATACGGGGCATAATTTTTCCGAAACCATACAATTCAGAGATGAGTTAGCTAAAAAGCATCAGGTAAACCTGTTGATTGGCTCGGTACAACAAAGTATTGACGAAGGAAAAGTTACCGAAGAAAAGGGTTATAACGCAAGCCGCAACGCATTACAAACAGTTACGCTACTCGAAACCATAGAAAAAAATAAATTTGATGCCTGTATTGGCGGAGCGCGCAGAGATGAAGAAAAAGCAAGAGCCAAAGAACGATTTTTTTCTCATCGCGATGAGTTTGGACAGTGGGACCCCAAAAATCAACGGCCTGAATTATGGAATTTATTTAACGGTAAAAAAAATATGGGCGAACATTTCAGAGTATTTCCGATTAGTAACTGGACAGAAATGGATGTGTGGCAATACATAAAACTAGAAAACATTGAAATACCGAGCCTATATTTTTCGCACGAACGTGAAGTATTTAACCGAGACGGAGTATGGTATGCCTATTCAACTATAATGATGCTGAAACCTAACGAAAAGGTAGAGAAAAAAACGGTTCGTTTTCGTACCATTGGCGATTTAACCTGTACGGGTGCCGTGCTGTCTGATGCAAAAACCATAGAAGATATTATACAAGAAGTAGCCGCCAGCAGAATAACCGAAAGAGGCTCGCGTATAGATGATAAACGCAGCGAAGCAGCCATGGAAGAAAGAAAAAAACAAGGATACTTTTAAATTAAATATGTAACAAATGAATACACAAAGCTATTTAGATATGGATTTGCTACGCTTTACAACAGCAGGCAGTGTGGATGACGGTAAAAGCACCTTGATAGGAAGATTACTATACGACAGTAAGTCTATATTTGAAGACCAACTACAGGCAGTTGAGGCAGCAAGCAAAAAAAAAGGAGAAGAACAGGTAAACCTGGCGCTGCTTACAGATGGGTTAAAAGCAGAACGAGAGCAAGGCATAACCATTGATGTGGCCTATCGCTATTTTGCAACCCCTAAACGTAAATTTATTATTGCCGATACACCCGGTCATATACAATACACCCGCAATATGGTTACCGGAGCTTCAACGGCCAACTTAGCTATAATTTTAGTAGATGCGCGCAAAGGAATCTTAGAACAAACCTGCCGACATTCGTTTATCGCTTCTCTTTTGCAAATACCACATATTGTTTATTGCATCAACAAAATGGATTTGGTAGAATATAAAGAAAGCGTTTTTGAAAAAATAAAAAAAGAACTTGAACTGTTTACGGCCAAACTCGATGTAAAAGACTTTCGCTACATTCCTATTTCGGCATTAAACGGAGATAATGTGGTAGAACGTTCTGAAAATATGGACTGGTATCAAGGCCCTACATTAATGTATTTACTGGAAAATATTCACATTTCATCCGATTATAATTTAATTGATGCCCGTTTCCCTGTGCAATATGTTATTCGTCCGCAAACTAAAGAATATCATGATTTTAGAGGCTATGCCGGGCGCATGGCAGGGGGCATTATGCGTGTGGGGGATGAAGTACAAATATTGCCATCGGGTTTTACAAGTAAAATTAAAACCATTCAAACCATGCATGAAGATCTTACTGAAGCCTATACACCCATGTCGGTAGTACTTACATTAGAAGATGAGATAGACATAAGCCGGGGTGATATGATTGTCAGAAAAAATAATACTCCCGAGCAAACCCAAGACATTGATGCTATGATATGTTGGTTTAACGAAAAGCCTTTACAAGTAAACGGTAAATACGCTCTTAAACATACTACCAAAGATGTGCGTACGGTTGTAAAAGAAGTAAAATATAAAATGAATATCAACACGCTACATCGGAATGAGGAAGATAAAGAAATTAAAGCAAACGATATTGCAAGAATTAAACTAAGAACTACAGCACCTTTGTTTATAGATAAATACCACCGCAACAGAAATACGGGAAGTTTTATTTTAATTGACGAAGGAACAAATGAAACTGTTGCTGCCGGAATGATTATTTAAAAACCCATTTCGTCATAATCGGGGTGTATATCTTTAACCGAGCCAAAACCGATAACGTCTTTTACCATTGCGCTGTTTTTTAATTCTGCTGCGCGCAGCAGTTTTTCTTTACCAAATTTATCTTTTAAATCATACATCACTTTGCGCAGCACATCCTTTTTATAATTTGTATCAAACAAACTGTATTGTATTTGACTGTCATCAGTAAATGAACCGGTACTAACCCCAATAGATTTTACAGCGGTATTTATGAGAGGGTCTGTTTTATTTTTCTTTTCAAAAGCAGCCATTTGCTTTTTTATTCTGTTTAATAATTCTATACCGTCTTGCAATGGGCGCTCAAGTTTCATTTCAGTATTCCAATAGGTATCATTTTCGTATTTCAGGTAAAATGAAATTTTTTTGGCTGCCACCCGGTGTTGTACCATTCTTTTTTCGAGAGTAAGGCAAAGCATTAATAAAACATCATAAATGGTATCTGTGCTTTTTCTTTGCTCGCGCGAAAGCTGCCTCATTGCCTGCATGGTTTTATATGCGTGGCTCATCATGTCCATTTCAGAAAAATTTAACCTGTAGTACCAAAATAATCCCGAAACTCCATTAAATATTTTTTTTAGTTGTTCAGGCGCGGCATATCGTAATTTAAGCGGTGTATCTATCCCCGCTTTTAAAAGACGTTGCTCCATGCGCTCACCTATACCGGGAATGTCCTGCAGTTTTAATTTAGATAAAACACTATCTATATTTTGAGGCGTAATCAGTGTTATTCCATCGGGTTTTTTAATGTCTGATGCGAGTTTAGCTAAAAAGGAGTTTGGAGCTATACCTATGGAACATTTTAACCAATCGCCTACATCTTTTTTTATATCCTGTTTTATTTTTTTTGCTATTACAATCGGGTCTTTATAAATTAATTTATAGTTGGTTAAATCAACTACAGCTTCATCAATACTTTTAGGAATTACCTCATTTGAGTAACGTTTTAATACAGCAATAATTTTTGCATGATACTCACGGTAACGTTCAGGCCTGGTTTCAAGCGGAACTAAATCAGGGCATAATTTTATAGCTTCGTCTAGCCTCATTCCTAATTTTATGCCTTTTTGTTTGGCCTCAATAGAAGGAGCTATAACACAGCCATATTTACCGGTATATACACAAACTGCTACCGGTCTTCCTCTGAGCCAATAGTTTACTTGTTGTTCGCAACTGGCAAAAAAACTGTTCATATCCACAAACAGTGTGTAAGGCTCGGTTTTCTGTATAAGTTTGTTTTCGTTTATCATGTTTGTTTAATAATCTGACAATAACCTATAAAGTTAAAAAAATTACAGTAAGTATTTTTGTATTTAACTGTTAAACCTTACGAATGTTTTATTATTAATCCCGCTTTACGCATTAGCATACGTAATGCTCGCCTGATGGCGGATAACCCAAATCCAGCCCTTTGCCAAAGCACTCAGTCCGCCTCTGGCGGAAAATTTGAACTTTTTCAAATTTCTAATGCTGAAATTGGGTTAGTTACCAGTAAATAATTACTTTAATTATTTAATTTCATTTAATTTTTTGCGTGCCTGGTCTGTATAAAAACCGTTTTGCGATATAATCTCGCGAAGTAAGATTTCAGCTTCGGTTTGTTTATTACATCTGAGCAGGCTAAGCGCTTTATACCACATAGCTTCCTGATAAAAAGTATTATAAGCAGCGTTGATGCATTTATCAAAATAAATTATGGCATTTTCGCAGCGGTTAAGATTATATAAAGAAAGTCCTCCATAAAAGTAGGCATTTAAATCATCGGGATAATGTTTTAATATGATGTTTGAGTTTTTTAAAAAGCTTTTATAATTGCCATTTTTAAAATCAAGTAATGTTTCTTTCAGAAATTCTTCGTAAGGTATATATACCGTAATGGCTTCATGTTCGTTTTTTGTGTTTTCATTTTTATCGGCAAGATTAGCCGGTGTACCGGTTAGTTGGGTAAATTTATTTACGGGAATATTTGCGGTATAAATATTACTGTAGTCAATTACTTTTAAATCATGTATGTATGTAAACTTTACGTTTGATTTAGAAATTGTGGCATTAGCCGGTACGGTTATTTCGGGTTCTTTTTTTTCTATGGGTTCAATATCTGTAATTTTCGGATTGTTTTGATAGATGGTAATAGTTGTTTGCTGAGGGGTTTTTGCGATAACTGTTTGCGGACGGTTATTTATGGTTTGTTTATAATTTATCTGTTCTTTAGGTTCAATCTCTTGTGTATTTTCAATAACGCTGTCGGTAACTACTGTCAAGGGTGTATTTGGTTGTATGGTTTGATTAGAGATATCTATTGTTGATGTTGTTGATTTTTGATTATCGGTTTGTAACAACAAATATGTAATAATTACTCCTGTTATAATTATTGCCGTAAAAAACATTGCTTTATAAATATAATTTGAGAATTGTATGTAGGGATTTTTTAAATCTATTTGGCATAATTCCGGATTTTGTTCAAAAGCTTCAAAGGCTTCGGCAGCAAAGGGGTCGGCATTAAGTTTTTGTTCTAACAAATGCTTTTTCGAGGTGTTTAACCTGCCTGATAAATATTTTTTTATTTCATCAAGGCTAAGAGGTTTTGGTTGTTTAAATATGTATTTAAACTTCTTCATGGCAGATTGGATAAAATATTTATTAGGTTTCTTTTGGCATTTTGCAGATAGCTTTTTACTTCTTTAAGGGAGTATCCTGTTTGTGCAGCAACATCAGCATAAGAAAATTGCTGCAGATAAAAAAGTTCTATACATCTTTTTTGCCGGGGTTTTAATTGGTTTATGGCAATTTCTAATTTTTGCAGATTTTCTTCGGTATATTGCTTTTCTTCTTCGGCATCATTTATTTTTTCAGCTAAATCAATAATATCTTTTTCGGCTTCGGGAAGTTTTTTTTTGCGTAATTGCATCAGGCAATAATTTCTGGCAACCGTGTGCAGCCAGGGTCTGAAGGTGTCGATGTGCTGTTCTTTTAATGCCATAAACAGTTTTTCAAAAATTGTAATTACCGCATCGCGGCTTTCTTCTTTGTTTTTAAGGTATTTATAACAAACCCCCAAAACCATGTAGGAGTACCTTTCAAAAAGTACTCCTATATATTTTTTGTCTGATGTATTAACATACAAAGCGACTAATTCTTCGTCCGTTTGAGTATATTTATTTTTTTTACCGAACAACATTTTATCTGAGGCAAGTTACTTATTATTTTCTTCCTGAGTGCTTTCGGTTTTTACTTCTTTTTCTTGTGTATTAATTTCTTCGTATTCAGTTTGGTTGTTGGTATTTTCATTTGACCGGGTTTGATTACCTCCGGTTTTGGAAACCCATTCATTATATAATTGAAAATAGCTTTTGGTTTCTATTGCAATTACCCCACCCATCATGTCACCGTATTTTGCAGGCACACCTCCGGTATAAATACTCATGCTATTGATGGCAGCACCGGGCAATTTGGGTACAGTACCGGTAATTTTTACCCCATCCACAAAATATATTATGGCATCGGCACGAGCACCTCTAACATAAGCATCTTTCCCGTCTTCGCTTACTTTAATATCTGATTGATAAGTTCCTATCATTTTTCCGATATTTCTAATGTTTGGGTTGTTTTTTAATTCTTTTGCCGGAATATAAGTAAGGGATGTTTGTTCGGCATCAATCAGTTTATTTCCATTAATGGTTACTTCGGGCAATGTGCTGTCGCCTAAATACACATCTTTGGCAAATGCTATCATGTTAGGTTTTACTTCTATGGTTTGTGTTACTTTTTGTTTATTTATAAAAGAGTAGTTTATAATATAAGTTCCCGGATCGAGTGGCTTGATGGTGAATTTACCGTTTATATCCGAAACACCATTTATTTTTTTACCCATTTGGTCTACCCATACTGTAACTCCGGGCAAAGGTTGTTTATCTGCATCATCAAATACTTTTCCTTTTATTTCTCCGCTTGAAACCTGTGCATGAAGTAACGCACCATATAATACTATAACCATTACCTGCAGGCTTTTTTTGATGGTTTTGATTGTTTTCATAAATTATTTTGTTTAGGGTTAATAATGCTTTTTGATATTTAGATGCCGATTTTGATATAATTCCATAAAACAAGTATAACTTTTTTAATATACCTCGCTCATACATACACCCAGGCACAATATGGCTAGGGACTATTTTGTAATTAATTAACTGATTTATAGTATTTAACTAAATGATATTTGTCAGTTTTTGGTTTGATTGCCGTCAATCTATATAGTCTGTCTTAGTTGCAATTTTGTTTATATGATAAAAAACATAAAAGAAAAAGTAACTTGTTTTCATTGTGGTGAAAGTTGTAAAAACGACATTATAAAATATAATGATTTATTTTTTTGTTGTATCGGATGCAAAACCGTTTATGAAATTCTTAGTGCAAATAATTTGTGTGAGTTTTATAATTTTAATCAAACTCCGGGAGTTACTCAACAACAAGATAAAAAAGAAAATTACGATTACCTAAATCATCCTGAAATATCATCACGCCTGATAACTTATCAGGACACAAAACTAACCTATGCAACTTTTTATATTCCGGTTATACATTGCAGTTCTTGTATATGGTTATTAGAAAATTTGAATAAATTAAATGATTCTATAATTCGATCGCGGGTAAATTTTATAAAAAAAGAAGTGAGTGTTGTATTTAATAATAAAACTACACTTGCTGATATTGCTAAGCTCCTCTCGAGCATCGGATATGCTCCAAAAATAAATTTAGATACGCTTGATAAAAACACTAAACAAAACTCGTATTTCGATAAAAAATACTTGTATAAACTGGGCATTACATTTTTCTGTTTTGGCAATATCATGCTGCTTAGTTTTCCGGAATATTTTGAAATAACAAAAAGCCGGGATCATAATTACACCACCTTATTTACTTATCTTAATTTTTTACTCTCTTTGCCAGTCATGTTTTATTCATCTCAGGAATTTATAGTTAGCGCATGGAACGGCATAAAGCAAAATATATTTAATATGGATGTTCCGATAGCACTAGGAATTATCATTATGTTTATACAAAGCAGTATAGAAATATTTACCGGTTATGGAGCCGGCTACATGGATACACTTGCGAGTTTGGTTCTATTAATGCTTATCGGAAGAGCTATGCAAAATATGACCTATGCAAAATTATCTTTTGACAGAGATTATAAATCATATTTTCCCATAGCAGTTACCAAAATAGAAAATCAAAAACAAAAGCAAGTTCCGGTAACTGAAATAAAAAAAGGCGATCGTCTTTTAATCCGTAATCAGGAAATAATTCCTGCCGACTGTATTTTGCAAAGCAATGATGCGGCTATAGATTACAGCTTTGTAACAGGCGAATCCGAATTGCTCAACAAAAATAAAGACGATATGATTTATGCAGGAGCCAAACTTAGCGGCAATGCTATTGAAGTGGAAGTTATTAAAGAGATTTCGCAAAGTTATTTAACATCGCTTTGGAATGATGTAAACTTTAATAAAAACAAAGATGAACAAGATAAATTAATATCCTTATCTAACCGGGTTAGTAAATATTTTACATACACTGTGTTGCTTATTGCATTGCTTGCGGCATTATTTTGGATTAGCACTGATGTGTACAGAGCCTTAAGAGCATTTACATCGGTATTAATTATAACTTGTCCGTGTGCACTTGCCCTTACTACACCTTTTACTTTAGGAAATACCATGCGCCTGTTTGGTTTAAAAAAATTTTACATCAAAAACACGGGTGTAATCGAGAAACTGGGAAAAATTGACACCATTGTATTTGATAAAACCGGAACCATAACGCATCCCAACCGGGCAAAAGTTACCTATACAGGGAGCGAATTAAATCAAACTGAAATAAATATGATATTATCGTTGGTTGTTAACTCGAATCATCCGTCAAGCAAAAAAATTTATAATTATTTACAAAATAAATATTCTTGCATCCATACACCCATATCGCATTTTAAAGAATTACCGGGCAAAGGCATTGAAGGCCTTGTAAATAATGTATTGGTTAAAATAGGCAGTGCGCGATGGTTAAATATTTCTGACTATATAAACACAAAACAAAGCAGAATTTATGTATTATTTAATAATGATTTAAAAGGGTATTTTGTTTTACGTAATGAATTCCGTAAAGGATTAAGCAGATTAATCCGTAAACTTGATAAAAACTACCGTTTGGAGCTGCTTTCGGGGGATAATGATGCTGAAAAAGATAAATTGAAAGCATTTTTTGACGAAGAAAACATGTATTTTTCTCAATCACCGCACGAAAAATTAAACCATATAAAAATCTTACGATTGCAGCATAAAAATGTGCTCATGATAGGAGATGGATTAAATGATGCCGGAGCACTGATACAAAGTAACGTGGGTATAGCCGTGTCTGACGATGTAAATAATTTTTCACCGGCCTGTGATGCAATTATTGCAGGCGATGCATTACCTGATTTATCAAATTTTCTTAAATTGGCTAAATACAGTTTAAAAATAATTATAACTGCCTTTATACTCTCTTTTATTTATAATATCATAGGCTTGTATTTTGCTGTACAAGGCAACTTATCTCCCATTATTGCGGCCATATTAATGCCTTTAAGTTCTATATCTGTAATCGCGTTTACTACTTTTGCCGTGTATTTTAAGGCGCAACAAATATTTAAAAAAAAATAGAGGATGTTTATTGTTTTTTCTTACCATACATCATTACTCCTTCGCCATAATTACCGTTATAACTGATACGAAATGGCAGAGGCTTATTGTTTTCGCTTGCCTCAACTGCTTTTTTCAAATCAGGCTGAAAACCCCAGGACAAATCGTTGATGGTTTTTGTGTAGGTGCCCCATATTTGCAGTGCGAAATGGTGACTTTCAAATAATTTATAGGGTATTCCTGTATCATCTTGAATAATTTTATTGCTATGGTTTAAAATTAATTTTCTGATGGTTTCAAAATTTTTATGTGCCGGTATATACGAAGCTGATTTAATATAGGTATTGTAAGTTGCAAACGATTTAATAAATTTTTCAAATTCGGGTTTATTGCTCAATTTATAATCGGCCACATCCAAAGAAAAATAATATAGGTCTTTGTTACGATTTAAGCTGTCAACAAATAATATATGCAGCCCTTCTATGGTTCCTGTATTTTTCGGTAATTTAAAAATTCCGTTCTTGTCTATATTACCATATTTTACTGTTTTAATAAAATATCCACTGCGAACAATAAAATACATTAATAAATGTATATTGCCATTGAGTTGTGCTTTTGAAAAATCACGGCTCATGTGTGAGGTAACAAAATAACCGGCTTTAACTAAATAACGCAATGAGCTGCGTATGGAGAGCAAATAATTTTCTAATTGATTTTGATTCAGTTTTGTTATTTGTGGCAAGCTGCCCAATCTTTCTAATCCAAGTAAAATGTAACTTTTTGCGTATGGATAAAACACATGTGAGAATAAAAAATCGGGGCCCGAAAAGGGGTAAAAGCAAGTTAATGTATCTGTTTTTTCTATTATATTTCTTTCGCCAGCCCATAGATTTATTGGCAATAGAGTAGAGTCGTTAATATATTTCCATGTTTTATGTGTAAACTCTGCGTGTTCTTTATACCAGGCTTTTTGCTGCAAAAATTTAAACTCATCCGTTTCACAATCTATTCCCGCAATAAATCGGGCTGTTTCGGTCAACAATGTGTCATAATGTATTTGTGCATACAATTTATGGCATAGCAAAACAAATAAAAGTAAAGGTATTTTAAACATCATTAATTTTTTTAAAAAGGAGTCAAATATCATTAAAAAAATCAATAATTTCGTTTTGCTTAATAGTATATAATTATGTACAACTACACCAAAATATTATTTTTTGCGATAGCCTGTTTTTATGTATGCTGTATTGATGCACAACAAAGCATTCACCAACAGGAATTGGAATATTATAATCAGCAACCGGTTACAGCAGAACAATATGAAATACTAAACCAAACTGCCCCCGTTGCACAGCAACGCGGTGGGTGCACCCCCGATAAAATTGTTTACGGATGGCATCCTTACTGGTGTAATGGTTTGCAAAGCAACTACCAGTGGAATTTACTTACACATTTATCCTATTTTTCGTATGAAGTAAATTCAATTAACGGCAATGCTATTTCTACACACGGATGGAGCACCGCACAAGCTGTTACTGATGCATTAAATAATGGTGTAAAAGTTACTTTAACCGTTACCTTGTTTTCAGACCACGCCACATTTTTAACCAACAATACTTCTAAACAAACGTTAATAAACAATCTTATTTCATTAGTTCAATCGCGTGGTGCACATGGGGTATGTATAGATTTTGAAGGAATTCCCTCATCACAAAAAAATAATTTCACGAATTTTATGATTAGCCTCTCTAATCAAATGCATACAGCCATTCCCAATTCGGAGGTAAGTACGGTTTTATATGCAGTAGATTGGAATAATGTATTTGATTTACCGGCTATGGCGCCATACGTAGATTTGTTTATCATTATGGGATATGATTATTACTGGCAAGGTAGTAGTAATGCAGGACCTAACGACCCCTTATTTCATTTTGGTTCAACGTATAATTATACTTTATCAAAAAGCGTTACTTACTATCTCAGCCAGGGTTGTCCGGCCAATAAACTGGTATTAGGGTTACCCTATTATGGACGTGAGTGGCCAACTTCAAGTAACACCGTGGGCGCAGCAACTACCGGCAGCGGTGTATCGCGCACCTATCGTTATGTAAGAGACAATTCAACCGGTTTTTATACCAGCGCTAACAGAGGTTATGATGCAGCCAGCAGAAGTACCTATTATATTTTTAACAACAGCGGTTGGCGACAATGTTTTATTACCGAAGAAGATGATATGCGCGAACGATTGGATTTTATCCGCAAGCGGGGAATTGCCGGAATGGGTATATGGGCATTAGGATACGATAACGGATACACAGAATTTTGGAACGCCATTGCGGAATATATGACCGATTGCCATCAAGACCCCTGCAGCGAGGTATTGTATGATATTGGAGGCGGTCCTCAAAAAAATTACTACGATAACGAAAATTACACTTTCACTTTAGCTCCTCCCAATGCCACATCCATTACCGTAAATTTTACCTCTTTTAGCGTAGCAACCGGAGATAATTTATATGTATATAATGGTCCTTCAACAGCATCGCCTCAATTTCCGGGAAGTCCATTCAGCGGCACAACCCTGCCTCCCTCGCTCACCTCTAGCAGCGGAGCCATAACTTTTCGGTTTAGCTCTAACGGATCTACCACTGCTCCGGGCTGGAATGCTACCTATACGTGCACCGTTGATAATACTCCTCCCACAACCAACATAAACACATCAGCCGGTTGGAAAACACAAAATTTTACGGTTCAATTTACCGATAATGATAACAGCGGAGGCTCGGGTTTAGATTTATGTTTTTGGCAGGCACTGGATAACAACGCAACAGAATGGAGAGCAAACGCTGCACACGGATTTTTTAACGACAATTTTAATACAGCCATACACCCCGAATGGACACAACAAACAGGCACATGGAATATTAATACATCCAGACTTAATATGGCCGTTGAAAGCGAACAAAATTCAAACATATATGCTTCATTAACACAAAACAATACCGCTACTTATCTTTACCATTGGCAAATGAATATGGGAGGCACCGGAACTAATCGAAGAGCCGGAATGCATTTCTTTTGCGATAACCCGGCTTTGCCAAACAGAGGAAATTCGTATTTCGTTTTTTACAGAGTAGATAATAATAAATGCCAGATATATAAAGTTACCAACGATACTTATACTTTAATGACTGATGACGCAGTAATAATTAATCCTAACACCTGGTACGATTGCAAAGTAATTTATAACCCCCAAAACGGAAGCATTAAAGCGTATTTAAACAATATACTGGTTTCGCAATGGACCGATCCGCAGCCTTTACAAACAGGTAATAGTATTTCGCTGCGCTCAGGTGGCACTAATGTATTGTATGATGATGTAAAAGTTTGGAAATCGCATAATCCAAACAGCAACGAAAATATTAGCATTGGAAATTCATCAACCATGATTCGTTACCAAAATAACGGAGTAAATAATCCTTCCTGTCGTATAAAATCCATAGTTAAAGACATCGCAGATAATTGGAGTGCAGATGCTACTTTAAACGTAAATATTGACTGGACCAATCCTCTTCCCGCATCCACCATCCATGACGGATTGTTTACCGATATAGACACCTTTAACTTACATACCGAAATATCAGGCAACTGGAGTGCTGCTTTTGACCCCCATTCAGCGGTTGCCGGCTACGAATACTCGGTTGGTACAAGCCCCGCAGACTCAAACATTATATCCTGGACTAATAACAGCATCAATACTTCATTTACACATACAGGTTTAAATTTAGCTTACAACCAAATGTATTATGTAAATGCGCGCGCCATTAACGGGGCAGGATTAAAAAGTAACATTTATACCAGCAACGGACAATATCTTACTCCCTTGGTGCAACCTGCAACTGCAGCATTTACCCAACAAAGCAATATAGTTTGTTTAAACGATTCCTTACAATTAATTAATGCCTCGCAAAATGCCAACGCATGGCTTTGGCAAATGCCCGGTGGGTCGCCAGCATCTTCTAACTTACAGCACCCAAAAGTTATTTACCCCATGGCCGGCACTTATGCCGTTACCCTTATTGCCTATAGCCCGGGAGGAAATGACACTATCACACAAAATATCAATATATCTTATCAATTACCTCCACAAATTAATTTTACGGTGAACGACACTATACTACATTTCCCTAATCCCTTTTTAGCAATCAGCAACAATTCACAAAATGCAACCGATTATTACTGGGATTTCGGAGATGGTAATTTCTCTACCGATGTTTCGCCCTGGCATCTTTATAATCAAACAGGCAGCTTTATTTTAACACTTATTGCATCCAATAACTTTTGTGCACCCGATACACAACAAATTACCATACATGTAAATTCGCCCGTAGGGTTAAACCCAACCACATCCCATCCATTTAATTTATATCCTAATCCCACAAACGGTGAATTGATTATTGAATTTGAAAATACCTCGAATATAAATTTACCCTTTCAAATATATGATGTTACCGGAAAAATAGTTTACACTGCCATGCTTACAAATACAAGAGCATATCTTAACTTATATAATTTGTCCAATGGATTGTATTATCTTGTTTTGGGCAATCAATATCGGTCAAAACTTACAATTCAAAAATAATGATGATGAACTACAAATTATTAGGTAAAAGCGGTTTGCGCGTTTCTGAAATTTGCTTAGGAACAATGACCTTTGGCGAAGAATGGGGTTATGGTGCCAATAAAGAAGAAAGCCGTAAAATATTTAACGCCTTTATACAAGCAGGCGGTAATTTTATTGATACGGCTAACCGATATACCGAAGGAACCAGCGAGATTTTTTTAGGTGAATTTATCAAAGAATCACACCGCAGAGATGAACTGGTTATTGCAACCAAGTATTCGTTGGTTACTAAACACGATAGAATAAATGATGGCGGTAACCATAGAAAAAATTTAGTGCAAAGCATTGAAGGCAGCCTAAAACGCCTGCAATTAGATTATATAGACCTGCTTTATCTGCATGCCTGGGATTACACTACACCCGAAGAAGAAGTAATGCGCGCTTTAGATGATTTGATTAGAACAGGAAAAGTATTGTATATAGCTATATCGGATACACCGGCCTGGGTTATAGCACGCTGTAACGCCATTGCCGAGTTGCGCGGATGGTCTCGATTCATAGCCATACAAGCCGAATACAGCCTTATAACACGTGATGCCGAACGCGAATTATTGCCCTTAGCCAATCATGACGATATGATGATAACAGCCTGGGCACCACTGGCAGGCGGAGCTTTAACCGGTAAATACCTGAAGCAAGACGCTACTCCTAAAAGACTAAAAGAAGGCAGTAAACGCCTGAATGAAAAAAGCATGGCTATTGCAAAGGCCGTGGTTAATATTGCTAAACTTAACCATGCTAATCCCACACAGGTAGCACTGCAATGGATTATGCAAAAAAGTAATCGCATTATACCTGTTGTTGGCGCACGCAATGCCGATCAATTAAAAGATAGTTTACAGGTACTTAATTTTAAATTAACTGAAAAAGATTTTTTACACCTCGATCAAATAAGCAGCATAGAATTGGGTTTTCCTCACGACTTTTTAAATTCAGACAGTGTAAGACAAGTTTTGCATGGCGGACTGTATCATAAAATAATCAATCATCACAAAAAAGTCTGATGACCTTTTTCCTGGCATGAAGGATCTTTCAAATTTATGTTAAAATCAGACTTATTTCTATTTTAAAATGTACTGTTGGGGGGGGTTAATCTACAACTAGCTATTCAAACCCACCTCAGCTATGCCGCTAAAGCATGATTAAAAGATTAACAGGATTTTCATGCTATTGATAAATTAAACTCAACGTTTAAATCAGCCGGTTAAACTTGTTTTTTTTACAGTTAAGCAAAAGCTTTATAATGTTTGCAACAAATTAACATTAAAAACCGTCTTTTGTAAAAAAGAAGTTGATTGTAATGGACAAAAAAAAACATTATTTACAGGGATTTATTACTCATGCAGAAAATTTAAAAACGAACAATCGCTTTTTTGATTTGCTGATTAAAAACAATCGTCTTGAAATTATATATACGCCATTTTCAGGCAATGCACGTGCTGATATCTGCACCACCAACGGGGAAATAATTTACACAACCTGTGTAAACGCCCTTTCAACAATCATATATACCGATACTTTTATGCAAGGTCATTACGAATTATGGCTGATTGATGGTGATGTATTACTGAAAAAATCATTTACCATACCGGGTAAATAGGTATCAAGCCTTGTATAAGCATACTGATTTACAGCTATATTAAACATTAATATGCTTAATTGTCGCCCAATGGCCGATACCCCCTATCCAAGTAAGCATGCCATACTCCCGGACTCTCTTAGACGAAAAATTTGAATCTTGTCTAATCTTTAACTAAATTAAATAATAAAAGACGAGGCACGAACCAATCTGTTTTTTTTAGTTGGTTTAACCCCGATTTAGTAATTGTTTCATTCCGATTTATTGAATGTTATAGATTAAGCATTTTCTAATAATATGTAATTATGGTAAACCATACCTGCATAGCTAAAACAATTAAGTGTTTAATGCAAAATTTGGGGTAATAATATGCTCTTGTATCAGATAAATATCAAAAAAATTTAATTACAGTTTTTTTTCAATACTTAAAACGGTTTGAATAATTCAAAGCTTTTGAAACTCAAATTTAGGATTCCCTTTATTTCCTGAATTATCGTAAAAACCAATGAAGCGTAGTTTATAGTAAAACCCTTCGCTATCTTTAATTAAATAATTTTTGTTAAAATCAATTTCAAACTGAGCAGTATTAAAATTATATGTTTTCCAATCGTAGCCAATAATATCGCGTTGATTGGTAAATGAAGTATTTAAAACATCCTGATATTGAATATCGGCAAAATTTTTATGAAATATTTTTGCGGCTTCGCAAGCATGCGTGTTTATCAATACTCCTGTTACCAAGTAGGGAGTGTAAGGGTCATAAAAAACGTGTGTATAGGATGTGAAACACAAATCCCAATCATTTTTCTGAGGTTCAATAGTAAGTATTTGGTTGTTGCTAAAAGATAAATAAATGTAATGATAATCCGGATTTTTTGTTACACTTATCGTATATTCGTTGCTACCGTTTAAATCGGCATATTTTAAAACATATTGGTTAGCATTAACTGATAGTAATTGAATTTTTTTCTTACCTATTGCATTTCCGCTGGGGGTAAAACCTCGGTCAACAATAAACACGTTTCCATTAAGCAAATCTTTCAGAGCCAAAGAATCGTAGTTTCCTCCCGGATGGTCAATTTTATAGTCTAATCCGGCATCGCTATTTACACTGTTAAAGTTAGCTGTATTGCATTGCGCAGCTTGCGCAGCCAATGATGTATTTAATAAAACGTAATTTGAATCGCTACACGAAAATGCCAAATCCCAGGCTGTTTTAGCATTGGTTTTAACAACTTGATGGGTATTAAGTTTATACCATACTTGTGTGCCATAATCATTGCCTATGCTTACCTGAGCGGTAATTACATTGCCACGGTTGTAAGGTGTTACGGGCATTTCTTCTTTTAGGCACGCAGTAAATAGGAGTAAACTAAGTATTACAACAAAAAATGATTTCATAAATGAATGTCGATTTTAAAAAATAACAATCTGCCGGTAGCAACAGCGCTGGCAAACGCAGCCGATGAGTGCACCCCGCCCGCCATGTTTGCTGCCACGTTACTTACATTAAAAATATTTTTTACTCCGCTGCTTAGCATGAGTTTTTGTTTAAAAAATTTTTTACTGATGGTTACATCGGCTATTTGATAATCGTTGATAAATGTGTTGTAAACATTGTTGTTTGCATCAAGGCTAAAGCTATTAAAACGTCCCTGGTATTTGTAAAACAAAGCAAGGGCAGCATTTATTTTTTTCCATTCATAAATGGCATTTACACGTATTTCGGGATAATACAAATATGCTTGTGTTTCGGGAAATTGTTGATGTAAAATATTGTATCGTCCTATGTAAGCAAATCCGCTGTTAAATTTAAAATGATTAAAAAGTATGGCGCTGTTAAAATTAAATCCTTGTGTTTTGTAAAAACCTATGTTGATGTAAGAATATTCCTGATTGTTAATTTGTGCTAAGGTTATAAGATTGCGTATATCGTTGTAAAAAACACCCGCATCATTTTGTACGATAACTTGCTTAAAAATTTTTTTGTGTTGAATGTTTAAACTGTAATTGTTTGATGCTTCTGCAGCAAGGTTGTTATTACCAACTATATTATGATTAATATCTACAAAATAAAAATACAGTTCTTTTAATGAAGGCGCTCTGAAACCACGGGCATAAGACGCTCTGATGCTGAATGCATTTAGGCGGTATAATACATTTAAGGATGGAATTAGCGGAGCTTTATAATTGGTATTGTATGTATATCGAAAGCCGGGTTTGATAATGAGTTTGTTAAAGGGTTTTATTTCGGCTGTGGAAAACAGGGCATAGTCGCCCATGGATTGTTGTTGGTTTATGATTTTTTTCCCGTAAGCATTTTCATAATTAAGGTCATATCCTAATTCAAAATTTATTTTGTTGGTATCGTTTTGAAAAATAAAACTTCCGCGTGCCATGGCAAGAGTAAAAACCGAAGTATCTTGCGATTCGGGTTGTGTGCTTAGTTCTTTGTTTAAAGTTGTAAGGTCTTTAAAATATGTGTTTTTGATGCGGTCAAAATAATTGTAAGAAATAATACTGTTGTATTGGATATTAGGATTAAAATTTCCGTTTGCAAAAAAGACGTTATCAATACGTTTGGTATAGTAAAAATCGTCAAAAGCAGTTTCTTTATAGGGGCTGATTGGTAAACCTCGATTGGTAATTTTTTCGTTAAAAAATTCGCTCTTGATACCAACCTGGTGTTTTTTGAAAGAATATTGATAATTTATTCTTCCAAATAATTGCTCTTTGGGTTTCCATTGTTTAAAGCGATTGCTATCGGCAATGGTAGGTTTAAAATCGGAAAAAAATTTATCATCCGGATTCCAACCATCAAAAAAGTTTCTACCTGCTGAAAGAGAATAATTGTGATTTTGATGATTACCGAAATAACTCATGTGTTGATTAAAGTTGCCTATGTTTTCGTTATAACTGCTTAAACTAACAGAATTTTTTTTGTTTTTGGTTTTTTTGGTAATGATATTTATGGTTCCTGCCAAAGCATTGGTTCCATAGTTAACGCTAAGGGGGCCTTCAATCAACTCGATGCGTTCTATTTCATTCAAATTAATTTGCGACAAATCAATATTCCCATTTAAACGCCCGATAATTGGCACTCCGTCAATCAGTATTTTTACATTTTCACCCGAAATTCCTTGTAAACTCATGCTGCTTCCTAAAATATTATCCTGGCTTAGGCGAATATTTAGTTCATTGCTCAACAAATCGCGCAAGTTAACGGCAGCCATACTTTCAATTTTTTTACTATCTATAATGCGAATTTTTTGTACCGATTTATCAGGACTATTGGGGGCATATTGGGCGGTAACTACAACTTCGTTTAGCAATACTTCTGTTTTATCTAAATAAAAGTTTAAAGATGTATGAAGCATCAAAGTATCAGTTTGTGTAACATAACCCAGGTAATGTGCGCTTAAAACAACTTGCTTATTTAAATAATCGTCAGGTACTGCTGCTTTTCCTTCTTTGTTGCAGATTAAGATTTGACTTTGTTGTGAATGAAGGTGTTTAACTGTTACATGTGCATTGGGTAAGGAATATCCTTGCTGTTTATCAAATACTGAAATGTGTACCGTTTGAGCCATTGAAAAAATGGGCACACAAAAACTCACAAATAAGCAGCTTAATAATTGTATGTAATTAAATTTTATTTTCATTTTCAATTTCAGCCATTAATTTTCTCCATGCATCCAATTCAGGAATTCCTGGTTTGCGTTTGCCAAAAAGTTGTATGATTTGTTCGCCCTGTTGATTAAAACATTCTAATGCGGTTACCATGCCATCAACAGTAGGTTTTCTAACTATCCAGCTTTGGTGTAAATCTTCTTCTTTTACATGCAGATTAAATTCGGGGTCGAGCACATTGAGCCAATCGTTATATTCAACAATTTTTTGGGCTTTACCGGTGTGTATTTGTATCATGCCTTTGTTGCCAACAAAAACCATAATGTCTAAGTTTTGTTCTGAAACTTTTTGTAACGTTTTTCTAAGGGCAAGCGAATTTACTTTTACGGCATAGTTGGGTAGAGGTGCTAAACGTAATGCTTGTGTACGGGTAAGTTGGTGTTTTTTTACCAATCCAAAAAAATCGTGCGTATCTTTTAATTTCAGCCATTCGTTGCGAAATGCTTCCACATCTATATCGCTATCGGGCAACTCATTAATTTCATTAGTTATTTTTTCAACGGGTTCGTTGGTTAACTGATTGTTGTGTTTGTATTTTTCAATTATTTGATGAAATACCTCTTGGTTACTTTGTTCGGTAAGGTAAACTTTATGTATGGCCTCACCATCTTTCGCAAAAAACTGAATGCTGTAGCGATTGCTGTCTTTAATTTTTTCGGTTACGGCAAAAGCTTTTGCCCAGGGCGAAAAAAATATTCTCAGGTCAATATCGTCACCTACAAACAACCCAACGTGTTCATTATCGAGCGAAGCATTTTTATAAACACCTTTGCGTTCGTGTACCACACTGTCGTTACGGGTTAATGCCATTACCTTACCCAATGTTTCAATTTCTTTTAAGATGTTTTTAAAATCGGGTTTAAGGCGTATAACTTCATTGCCGCATAGGGTAGCCAGCAGTTCGGCTTCGCTAACACCCAGTTCAGCAGCTGCATTTCTGATTCGGATATGGGGATTATTTAATTTTAATTCGTCCCAAAGTTCTTTTAGTGATTTTGTTTTGGTTTCCATTGTCGTATTTGGTTTTTAATTATTGATGATTTATGGCTTGAATAATTTTTCCTGCTTTGTGCAATTCGTTATTATTAAACAAATTGATAAGCATGCGTATTTTTAAAATTTCGGGATTGTCGCTGCTTAATTTTTTAATAATTTTTTTACGGTCATTGGGCGTGAATTTGCGTGTCATAAGCATGAGTTTTTTGGTTTAAATATTCGGGTTTATAATTAAAGTAGGCCAAAGGCACCTTTAATTGCGGATGAGTTTGAACACTTACCGGAAAGTCGTAAGCATCAGATAGTATTTCGTTTTTCATCACCTCTTGCGGACTTCCAAAGGCAAGTACCTGACCGTTTTTTAAGATTAATAACTTATCGGCATACATAGCTGCCAGATTAATATCATGCAATATCATAATGCCAATGTTTCCGGCATGGCAAAAATTTTTGATTGTTTGTAAAGTGCCGTATTGGTGTTTAATGTCTAAATTATTAAGTGGTTCATCGAGTAATATAAGTTTAGCTTCTGTATTATCATTTAGTAATTGAGCCATAACGCGGGCAAGATGAGTACGTTGTTGTTCACCTCCCGAAAGCGATTGATAAATTCTTTTTTTGTACAAGTTTATATCGTTTTGCTCAATTGCGCGGTTTACGGCATTTACATCACTTGTTGCGGGGATGCTTTTAAAATAGGGATAGCGCCCCATCATTACGATTTCGTAAACGCTAAATTCAAAACCAACCATGGTTTGTTGTGTGAGTACACTTCTTTGTTTTGAAATAGTGTTGGTATTATATGTGTGGATAGGTTTGTGTTTCCAGGTTATGTGGCCTGAATGAGGAATAATCATTTGTGCCAAACATTTGATTAGGGTTGATTTTCCGGCACCGTTGGCTCCTAAAATAACCAATAACTCACCCGGCTGCGAGTAAAAGCAAACATTTTGTAAAATATTTTTTTGCCCGATGTGGTAAGTTATGTTTTCGGCTTTAAGCATAGCTTATTTTTTTATTTTTAATTAATAAGTATAAAAACAAAGGTGCTCCTGCAATAGCTGTAATGATGCCAATAGGCAGTTCTGCCGGTGCTGCAAGTGTTCGCGCCAGAGTATCGGCAAGGCTAAGCAAAACAGCTCCCCCCATAAGCGAAGCGGGCATTACGATGCGGTTGTCGGGGCCTGCAACCAAACGAATAATATGCGGCACTACCAGTCCTATAAATCCTATTATGCCAAAAAATGCAACAGCCGTGCCTACACCCAACGAAGTACATAAAATGATTTTTCGTTTTAGCTTTTCAGCATGTATGCCCAGCAATCCGGCATTTTCTTCACCCAAAGCCAGTGCATTTAAATCTTTGGCATGCGGAAATAATACCATGCAAATTATAAGCATTACAAATAACATGATAAACACTTGTTGCCAAATACTTCCTCCCATACTTCCTAGTGTCCAGAATGTAATGCTGCGCAATTGAGCATCGTCTGAAACAAATAGTATCACCCCAATTAAGGCGCCACACAATGCATTAATGGCTATACCGGCCATTAACATAGTTGGTACATCGGCTTTTTTATGTTGATAAGATATACCAAAAATGAGTAAACTGGTTAATACCGCTCCTCCAAAAGTAAATAAGGATAAGAAAGATAATCCGGCAATGCTAAAATTGTATATGAATGAGCCGGATGCAACAATGGCTAATGATGCTGATAATGATGCACCCGAAGAGATTCCTATTATAGAAGGGTCAGCTAAAGGATTTTTAAACAAGGCTTGCATAACAGCACCACTGAGAGCCAATACGGCTCCTGTAAAAAAGGAATTAAGCAATCGCGGTAAACGAATATTCCAAATTAATGCCTCAGATGGATGATGTGAATTAGTAAACCCCAGGTTTTTAGCTATAATTTCAATAACGGCCGAAAAGGATACTTTTGCTGCTCCATAAAATAAAGCAAGGAAAAACGAAAGTATTAAAGCAATACTCAATATAATAAAAAGATATGATTTATGGCGCATCCTGAGATTGGTTGAGTAATTCTTTAATTTTTGTATTTAATTCCAATACTGCATTACCAAGTCGTGGTCCAAAACCGGAAAGGTATTGCCCATCCATAGCAATAAAAGCTTTGTTTTTTCCTGCATTGGTGTTTTTTACTCCCGGAATATTTAATAATCCATTTTCGCCTTCTATACTCTCCATGCCGGATGTAAACATTAAAATAACATCGGGATTGCTTTCTGATAAAATTTCCGGACTTAATGTTTTAAAATCATCAAATCCTTTTACGGCATTTTGGCAGCCTGCCAATTCAATAATTTTTTTCATTTGTGTATTATCGCCTGCTGCCATTAAGGTTCCTGCGCCCCGGGCGTAGATAAATAATACCTTGGGGGGATTTTCTAATAATGAAACTTTGCTCAGTTCTTGTTTAATCGGTTCTATTATTTTTTCGCTTAGTTCTTGTTTTTGCAACGAATCACATACATTTTTAATTAAACTTTCGGTGCCTTCAACGCTGTATTGTTGTTTAAACATCCATACTTTTTTTCCGCTTGAGTAGAGTTTGCTTAATATGTCGGGATTTATCTGCTCTTCAATCCCGATAATTATATCGGGATTGTATGAGAGTATTCCTTCAACATTGATATTTCTCGAATGCCCTAATTTTGGTAATTGCTCTATGCCTGGCGGATAATTACTGGTAACATCTACAGCCACCAGATTTTTTTCATAACCACTTAAACATAGTATTTCGGTAATGGTGCCATTAAGAGATACTATTCGGGTTTGACTGTTAATTGTTTTGGCTTGTATGTTTGGCGTATCAGTTTTTTGATTACACGATAAACTTAAAACTGAAGCAATAAGTGATATAACAAAATATTTTTTCATCAATTTTATTGGATTATTAATTTTTGAATGGCTTTACTTGCATTATGATGGGTTGCTTCTATCAGATATATTCCTTTGTTTAAAAAAGAAATATCTATACGATGGGTATCGAAGTTTGAATTGTTTACAGCTTGCGTATAAATTAATTTACCGTTTAAGTCGTAAATGGATAGAGCCGATAAATTATAACTAACAATATTTACAAAACCATTGGCAGGATTGGGATAAATGTGCATAAATGGTGTTTGTAATTCTGTTTCGTTAATATTGGTTGCGCTTAGAAGCTTTTTGGTTAAAATGTAATTTCCGTTTGAAGAACCTCCGAAACCGGTAAAAACTATTTTCCAGATGTTTGAAGCTAAGTCTTTCACAAAATATACTGTACTATCTGCTATATTCCACTGAAAGTTTTGATTGTTAAAACTTTTCCAGTCGTAACCGATGGTATTGATATGATTGGAAAAACTATGATTACTCCATAATTCGTAAGTAGTTTCATCAACCGGATATACTTTTACGCTTTCTACATTTTTATTGTGCAATATACCGGTAACTAAGTATGGAGTAGGAATATATTCAATGTATTGCGTAAAGGTAAGGTCCCAGGTGTTAGCTGCCGGTTCGCGGTCAATAACCTGATGGTTGATTAAATCAAAGTAAATAAAATTTTTGGTTTGATAACTTGACTTGGTGATGGTATGAGTCATATCACCGGTATTATCTAAGTTGGCGTGACGAAAGGTGTAAACACCTGAGGCAAGACTTTTAATCCAGATTTTTTGATATGTATTGCTTCCGATTTTTATTACAAACAATTTATTGCCTGTAACAGTATGTGTAATCATGCTGTATAATCCCCAGCCCAAATCAAACTGATTGTTCGTATCGGCAGGAGCGTTAAATGCCCCAATGCTCCATGATTTATTATCATTATAAAATTTATTCCAACTTTGTATGCCTGAGGTGTCAAGGCTGGTCCATAATGCAGTATCGTTTGCCGGATGCAACCATAATTCAACACCTGCTGCACTATTTATGTGTATGCTGCTGCTTTGGTTGGCTGTTTCAAAAGCAATATGCCAATTGTTTTTAGGGGCAGTATTTTCATTTCCGTTTTGTAAATTATACCAAACCTGATTGGCATATCCTGCATTTTGACTAACCGTATCGGTAATTTGTGCAAACCCGCATACATTTGCTAATAAGATGCTTGTAGAGAGTAATAAATTTTTCATGATTATTAATTAGGTTAATTTCACTGGACAAAAATCCTACATGAGAAAAATGAAATCAATACCATAAAAATGGTATTTAGAATGTTTCTAAATAAAATACCGTGTTTGTGGTATTAGTTAGCAATAAATAAGATTTTAAAAACAAAAACTATGTAGTTAATTATAAGACAAAAAAGTAATTAGACTTTTTAACCCACATTACGTATTAGCATGTATAATGTTTGCCTTATGGCGGATAACCCAAATCCCACACGACACTCAACATACTCAGTCAGCCTCTGGCGGAAAATTTGAACTTTTACAAATTTCTAATGCTGAATTTGTAAGCTTCCCCAAAAATAGTACAGTTTAAAAGTAGAAAAAAGAATAACTTTAAACTGTAAGAACCTATGAAAAAGAGCAAATTTTCACCCGAACAAATTGCCTGCATACTCAAGGAGTTTGAGCAGGGCAAAAAAGTAGAAGAGATTACCCGGCAATATGGCATTAGCCGGGCGGCATTTTACAAATGGCGTCAACGTTATGGAGGACTGGATGCCAGTGAACTAAAGCG
>JBBIOU010000003.1:0-144759 GCA_037443205.1 Flavobacteriales bacterium
GAGCATGATTCGTTAAACACAAACAAGTATGAAATTTCATCATGCGAGTTCCATCCGACCTATTTAAAATAAATTATTTACGGATGAAAAAGAGTAAATTTCACCCGAACAAATGCAAAGATTCTCAAGGAGTTTGAACTTGGCAAAGATGTAGAAACTCTATCACGGGAGTATGGAGTAAGTAAAGCTACCTTTTACAAATGGCGTCAATGCCATGGAGGAATGGAGGCTAGTGAACTTAAGCGTATTAAACAGTTAGAAGAAGAAAATGCCAAGCTAAAGCGCATGTATGCAGAACTAGCCATTGAACTAGATATAGCTAAATACATCATCGAAAAAAAGCTATAAAGCCTTGCAGGAAAAGAGAACTTGTAAAAGATATAAAGCAGAATTATCCCGGTGGCATAAGCAAGGCGTGCCGCCTATTAAAAACTAGCAGAAGTAGTTTGGGATACCAGTCCAGGAAAGACGACAACACACTTATAAATCATTTGAGTAAATTAAGTGAATTACATCCACGTGAGGGCTTTTGGAAAAGTTATTATAGGCTAGATAATGCAGGGAAGAAAATAAATCACAAGCGCTTGCATCGAGTATATAAACAGCCAGGCTTGCCATTACGCAGAAAGACCCAAAAAAGGCTTCCAGCGAGGATAAAAGAGTCTATCAGTGTTCCATCAGCCTTTACAGATACCTGGAGCATTGATTTTATGAGTGATGCATTAAGTAATGGTACTAAGTTCAGAACGTTTAATGTTATAGATGATTATAACCATGAAAAACTTCATATAGAGGCAAATTACAGCTTAAAGAGTAGTCGAGTAATTTGGGTTTTAAACCATTTAGTAAACAAGTATGGTACTCCTAAAAGGATAAGAATGGACAATGGACCGGAGTTTATTGCTAAATTAGCCCAAGAGTGGAGCCAAATACATCATATTGAATTTAAGTATATACAACCCGGCAAGCCAACCCAAAACGCCTTGATTGAAAGATTTAATAAAACGTATAGGGAATGTAGTTTAGATGCTTACGTATTTGATTCAATTGATGACGTAAGGAGTGTGACAGAGCGCTGGATTAAGGATTACAATCAAGACCGACCTCATGATTCGCTCGGGGGTATTAGTCGTGTAAAATATAAAGAGAACAACATTGTTCTTGGGTTGCATTCCGCTACGCTCCATTACACCCAAGAACAATTAAAAGAAAGTATTTTGATTTGATAAAAATGTATAATTTAGCACTGTACTAAAAATGGGGAGCCTACACAGCAGCACGGAAGCGCAAGCGAACCCCTGAAAAGCCCGACCTCAAGCCCTGAGCGTAGCCGAAGGGCAGGGACACGCCCAAGAAAAATGTACAAGCTATGAAAAAATAACTTTAATGCCTAAAACTGTTATGTCATCTACTTGTTCGTGTTTAGCTTGCCATTGTTGTAAAGCATTTTCTAATATGGCTTTTTGATGAGATATATCTGAGTTTTTACTCATAGATAAAAGCGTTTTTCGGATATTATTCAAGCCGAATTTTTTACCTTGATTACCTCCAAATTGGTCTTGTAGTCCATCACTGAGGAGGTATAAGTGGGTTTTTGGAAATGGTTTTTGGAAAGAAAAAATAAAAGGTTTGAATGGGGTTAAGTTTTGTTCTGAGTCGTATGTGCTTTGTCCTTTTATTTCTAATAAAAAATGTATAGGAATTTCCTCGTTATTTTGTAGAGAAAATAACTTTAATTCTTCCGTTTCTGTAAGGGCGTAAATGCGAAATTCATTTTGTTTAAGTATATTATGGTTATCAAAAAAAGAATGAGCATATTGTGAATTTTCAAAGCATAAAGATAAATACACGCTATTTTCATTACTACATAATTCAATTCGTTGATTTTTTTTATCTATGGTACAAATAATACTGTCCATGCTATCACGGACTTGGGTTTCTTGTTGGTGAAGCGTGGAAAAAATGCCTTTATGTAGTTCTGTAAGAATTTTATCAGGGGAATGAATTTCATAATCATTAACTATTCTATTCAATAGAGAGTCTCCGATTAAACTCATAAAAGCACCAGGTACACCATGCCCTGTACAATCTGTTACAGAAATAATATACTTAACCTTTTTATCTGCTATCCAATAAAAATCCCCTGAAACAATATCTCTTGGCTTATAGAATACAAAATATTGGTCAGGATTTAGTATTTGACTAATATATTCTTCCGAAGGAATTACAGCGGTTTGAATGCGTTTTGCATAACTTATACTTTCTTTAAGTTCTTTGTTTTGTTCTTCTATTATATCTTTTTGGGTATTAATTTCTTCATTAGCTATTCGAAGATTATCTGCTATAGCTGTAATTTCTTCTTTTTGTTGATGTAAAAGCGCATTTTTTGTTAAAATCTCATCATTTACAATTTTAAGATTTTCTGCTATAGCGGATATTTCTTCTTTTTGTTGTTCGAGTTCTGAATTTTTTTGTTTAATTTCTAATGTGCGTTCTTGTACTATTTTTTCTAATCTTTCTTTGTCTTTTTTCAGTTTTTGAGTATATAAACGGATAAATACATACAAAACGATACCTGCAAAAATAAGATATACAATATATGCCCATATAGTTCTGTACCACGGGGGTAAAATGGTAAAAGAAAAAGAAGTTTCTTGTCCTATTTCATACTGAGCGTTCATAGTTCTAAGGCGAAAAGTATAAGTGCCTTCTCTGAGGTTCGTATATTCTTTTTGGGATATTTTTTGCCAATCCGACCAGTCTTTATCAAAACCTTCTAATTTGAACTGGAAAGCGTTTAAGTATTCATCTGTATAGTCAGAACTTCCTAATTTAAAGGTAAGATTATGGTATTTATAGGCTATTTTTATATTTGAAGGAGTTAAAAAGTTAAGCAAAGAGTCTTTCCCTATGATTATTTTTGAAATTAACGCATGAAAAGGTTTTTTTGATGTGTTTGTTTTTGGTTTAAATATGTAGATACCATCATTACAACTAAGGTAATAAGTTTTATTTGGGTATTCATAGATATTATTGATACTTTTAGGAATAAGTGCGAGGCTACTACTATCTAATTTTTTTTCTTCGGGCATGTAGATTTGTTTTTTATTAAGTATCCATAGTGCGCCATCTGAGGTTTTAGATATTGCGGTAGGTTTTATAGTATTATCATGAAAGATTTGTGTAGGTTCAAACGCCTTACGATTTTCGTTATAGGTATAATAGTTTTTTTTAGTAATAAACAAGGGTTCATCATTCAATATTTGTACACGAATTATGGGTTCTTGTGTATTAGGTATATTTTTAAGATGTTCTACCTTCACATTTTTGAGTTGGATTTCATCTTTTATAGAAGCAGGTATTTCTAACTTAAATACACCTTTTCCATTAGTGTTTATCCATACAAAGCCTAAACCTTGAGCTACTTTTCTGCAATCTGCTTCTGTGCCTTCTACAAATCCAATATAATTAAACTTTCCATTTACTATACGGGTAATTTGTACTCCTCCGTAGGTAGGTATAATAAGCAAAGTACTATCTTTTTTATGTGTAAAAATTGAAAAACAAGCATTTGGATAGATTTTATTGTCTATTACTTTTTTGTTCTCAATATAAAAAGCCCCTTTATTCCCTCCTGCTAGTAGAATGCCTTTACCATATTTTTGCAATTGCCAACATTGTGTTTTAGTACCTTCTATTAAGATAAATTTTTCTGTTTTTGTGTCATAATAATACAAACCTATATTAGTCGCAGCATATAATGTGTTATCATGAATAAGCACATCATATACTTTTTCTTTAAGATTATGATAGTTATTATAAGCCCTGATAGGAAAACTAAATTTGATTTTATTAAGAAAACTTCCTAATCCTAACCACACATTTCCTTGATTATCTTCAAAAATTTCGTGGATATTATTAGCAGAAAGTCCATTGCCCTCATGAATATGGCAAATGACTTCTAATTCAGGAGATAAGATAAATAACCCGTTATAGGTTGTACCTACGGTAATATTGTTATTAGAAAGGTGTTTAACGGTATAAATATCGCTTTTTGCGAGTGTTTTACTAATTGGAGTGGAGATTTCTTTAATTTTTTTGTCTTTTTTATCTAGTGCTAGAATACCATTTTTTTTTGTAAACAACCACCATTCGTTAGGTTTTTCTATTATTCCCCTTATTTCTGCGAGTATTTCGGTATTGTGAGATTGGTATATTGTTTGGGCTTGACCATTTTTTATGGTTTGAATCATTTCATATTTACTTGTGGTATCGTTAGTAGTAAAGAAAAAAGTTTCTGGTGTCTTAAAGGATAAATTGATATAATCATACGGATAACTTTTTATTTTTTTGTATTTCCCATTAATTTTTTGGAACTGAAAAATATAGTGTTGTCCTTGAAAAAATATGCCTTCTTTGGTTTTGTGTATATGCCAGATGGTAGGTATTTTTTTCTCATCATCTGTAAGTTGGTCTGTTAAGGGAACATATTTTCGTGTTCCATTAGGCAATATTTCTATATATCCCATACCGTCATCAACGCCCAGGAGTACCGTTCCATCATCATCATTAATACCAGACCTTACAGAATTTAAGGTCTTAATTATTTCCCAAGATTTACCATTATAAAGGTAAGTAAGTCCGCCTGAGGATATGTACATGTATCCTTGTTTATCTTGATGAATAAAAAACACTGAATTTAGTGCAGGAACATCTTCGGAGGTATATCGTTCTATTAAAGGAATTTGGGCATAGAGATATATTTTTCCAAAAATCAGACCAATAAACAAAATAAACAAGCGGGCGGAGTACATAATTAAGGTAAAAGATTGCTTTACAATATTAAGTAAAATTCTTTAATATGCGTTTAAAAGCAAAAAACATCACAAGTTAATATTTGTGATGTTTTTGTATAAATAGGTATATTTTTATTTTGCTCCGAGTTGAATTCTTTTGAATACAGTTACTTTGAGATTAGGGTCAAATTCTGCGAGGTATTTTGCTACGGTTTTGCTATTATCACGAACAAATTCTTGATGGAGCAATGTAGATTCATTATAGAATTTTTGGGGTTTTCCTTGTGCAATTTTTTCTATCATATTTTCGGGTTTTCCTTCTTGGCGGGCGAGTTCTCTACCGATTTCAAGTTCTTTTTCTATAACTTCCTGTGGTACAGATTTTTCGTCCATGGCTATGGGGTTTAGTGCGGCAATTTGCATAGCAATCGCTTTACCTACTTCTTCTACACCTTCTTTTTGGCTTCCTTCTAGTGCTACTAATACTGCTAGACGGCTACCTGTGTAAGCTTCCCCTAAAATAGTACGGTTTAAAGTTATTCTTTTTTCTACTTTTAAACTTTACTATTTTAGGGGGAGCTTACAATAGAAATAAAATAGTTCAAGACAGCAAATGGGATGGACTAAAAGGATATATCACAAATGCGAATTTAACCCAAGCTCAGATTATCGAAAACTATCAACATCTATGGCAAATTGAGAAAGCATTCAGAATATCAAAATCAGAATTGAAGATACGTCCAATCTACCATCGGTTGCAAAGTCGCATTGAAGCACATATTTGTATCACTTTTGCTGCCTACAAAGTCTATTAAAGAACTTGAAAGACAATTAGCTGAAAAGAAATCCATACTAAGTCCGGTGAAAGCCCTTGAAATAGCAGAAAATATCATAGAGGTAAACATACAATTGCCCCAGAGCGGAAAACATAAATCTAAAGTACTGATGCTTACTGAAGAACAAAAGCTACTCAATAAACTTTTTAATTTTGGGTGTTAAAATGAGGAAGTCAGGACAATATCCCTGTTTACTCCCATAAAACCTAATCAGTATTGCCCATTAAGCTAATAATTCACTTGGAATGTTTAATCCCACATTACGCATTAGCATGCGTAATGTTCGACAAATGGCGGATAACCCAAATCCCACACGACACTCAACACACTCAGTCCGCCTCTGGCGGAAAATTTGGATTTATTTCAAATTTTTAATGCTGAATTTGGGTTAATTGGATATAAATTTTTATTATGTTACTTAGAATTATCAAAGGTAATTAGTAATTTAAATACTACGATTTATTATAAACTAATAAATAACCATATATGAAAGCACAAAAAAACAGACTTTATAAAGACGTAAAATTTTTAACCGAAATAAGACCTTACCGTAATTACAATAACATAGAAAGTCTTCAAAAAGTATGTTCATATATCGAAAAAGAATTTTCTTGTTTAGAGCTTTTAACCAAAAAGCAAAATTGGATAGCTGATGGAAAAGAATATACCAATGTTATAGGAGTGTACAACGAAGGTAAGCCTAAGCGACTTGTTGTTGGTGCACACTATGATGTATACGGAAATCAGCCTGGAGCAGACGATAACGCAAGTGCCGTAGCAGGACTGCTCGAAACAGCCCGATTATTAAATGAAAATAAACCGGATTTAGATTATTCCATTGAATTGGTTGCTTACTGCTTAGAAGAGCCGCCATACTTTGGTACCGAACAAATGGGCAGTTACATACACGCAAAATCACTCTCTCAAGATAATGCTGATGTAATAGGCATGATATGTTTTGAAATGATTGGTTATTTTTCGGATGAGCCTAATTCGCAATCTTTCCCTTCGCCTGAACTCGCAAAAATATATCCCGACAAAGGAAATTTTATTATGACCGTTGGGATAGAAATGTATGATGATTTTAATAAACGAGTGTGTATGCTCATGTCAGAAAATTCTAAAATTGATGTTTATAATATCAGCTTTCCCACAAATGATGTTTATGCCGGATTAGCAGGTCTTTCTGACCATAGAAATTACTGGAAGTTTGGATATAAAGCGTTAATGATTAATGATACCTCTTTTATTAGAAATCCGAATTATCATTTAACCTCTGATACTATTGACACATTAGATTTTAATAAAATGACCGAAGTTGTAAATTGTGCTTATAATGCCATAACTAAAATTAACCAAAGTAATCCCTAGCAAACGAAACTAGCCTTAATCCATTCAGGCGATTCATAATCATCTTCATCCCCAAAAATGTATAATAAGTATTTTGAGCAATCTGATTTATTGGAATGATTACAGGTGCTTTATGCATTACGCATTTCTGATGAGTACCTTGGATTCAAAGACACGAATTAACTTCAACGTATTTTAAAAACTTCTTAACGCAAATACATTACGGCTGCATTTGCTAAAATTTTTTATTCACTTGCTGCACAGGCCTGCATGTGCGTCTGTTTAGCGCGCATAAAAAAATATTCCCCCAATGCCCGCCAATATCCAACATACATAGCTTCATCTTGCAAAAATTTAAACTTTATCAAATATCCTCAGACGAACTTACCTTATATAATTGATATACAAGCATATATGTTTTGTTTAATATTTTTAACAAAAAAGTTACACAAATATGTATTTTTGTTTAATTAAATGCTTATGTTTGTTAAACAAAATTAATAATTATGACAGCCATAGAATTTAACAATCATGTAGTAATGCTCAAAGACAAACTTAAACTGTTTGCCTACAGCCTTACTGCTAATAGAGAAGATGCAAAAGATTTATTGCACGATACTTTATTAAAAGCATTTACCTACAGAGACAAATTCAGCGATAAAACTAACCTGGCGGCCTGGCTTTATACCATCATGAAAAACACCTTTATCAATAATTATCGCAGAAAAAAGAAAGCTAATACCTTTATGGACGATACCAAAGATGCTCATTTTATTAACATCCCTCAAACCAAAGGAAGCATCTCTCCCGCATCGGTTTATACCGAAAAAGAAATACTAAACGGTATAAATAATTTAATCAGTGAATATAAAATACCGTTTAAAATGCATTTAGAAGGATTTAAATATAAAGAAATTGCCGACAGCCTGAATTTACCCATCGGCACAGTTAAAAGCAGAATTTTTCTGGCACGCCAGGAGCTTATGAAATTATTTAAAAATTATAATTACGAAAATTAATCGTAAATTGTAAAAAATTAAAACACTACATTGAACAAACAAAAAGTAATAGTAATCGGATCGGGGTTTGCCGGATTATCGGCAGCTACGAATCTTGCTGAGCAAGGATTTGAAGTAACCATTATCGAAAAAAACGAGCAGCCCGGAGGCAGAGCATCTGTTTGGAAAAAAGACGGTTTTACCTTTGATATGGGTCCCAGTTGGTACTGGATGCCTGATGTTTTTGAAAAATACTTTGAAAAATTCGGTAAAAAACCCGCTGATTATTTTGAGTTAAAACGATTAAATCCTTCTTATCGCGTTTTTTTTGGTGATGATCATATAGCCGATTTGCCGGCCCATAAAAATGAATTACTCGAATTTTTTGAAAAATATGAAAAAGGTGCCGCGCAAAAATTAGAAAAGTTTTTAGCCGAAGCTAAATACAAATACGAAGTGGGCATTAATGATTTAGTTTACAGGCCCGGCAACAGTATAAGCGAGTTTGCCGATATCAGAATATTAAAAGGCTTGTTACAAATGGATTTATTAAAATCGTTTTCGCGTTACATACGAAAATATTTTACAAACCCCTATCTATTAAAATTACTCGAATTTCCGGTACTGTTTTTAGGAGCAAAGCCCGAAAAAACCCCCGCTTTATACAGCTTGATGAACTATGCCGATATGGAATTAGGCACCTGGTATCCGATTGGCGGAATGCACAGCGTGGTAAAAGCCATGGTTCAATTAGCAGAGCAAAAAGGCGTAAAAATTATCTTAAACGAAGAAGTTAAATCCATCCAGGTTGTAAATAATCTTGCTAAAACAATCATAACCGATAAAAACAACTACCAGGCTGATATTGTTATTGGCGGTGCAGACTATCATCATATTGAATCCAAACTCCTGGCAGAACCATACAGAAATTATAAAGAAAATTACTGGAAAAAAAGAACCATGGCGCCCTCGTGCATTTTATATTATGTTGGTATAAACAAAAAACTGAAAAATATTTTGCACCACAACTTATTTTTTGATGAAGATTTTAACCTGCATGCGCGCGAAATATACGATACACCGCAGTGGCCCCAAAAACCCTTATTTTATCTTAGCATGGCATCGGCTACCGATAATACAGTAGCTCCCGCGGGATGCGAAAACTTAGTATTTTTAATTCCGGTGGCCCCGGGATTGAGAGACACCGAAGACATAAAAGAAAAATATTTTGAAATAATTTTAAACCGATTTGAAAAACTAAGCAGAGAAAACATCAGAAATAATATACTTTTTAAACGCAGCTATGCTTACAGCGATTTTGTAAAAGATTATCATTCTTTTAAAGGTAATGCCTATGGTTTGGCAAATACGTTAAATCAAACGGCAGTTTTCAGACCTAAGCTAAGAAATAAAAAAGTAAAAAATTTATTTTATACCGGCCAACTTACCGTTCCCGGTCCGGGCGTTCCTCCCGCGTTAATTTCGGGAATTGTTGTTAGCAACGAAATTCAAAAATCATTTTAAAAACCATCCTACATGAAAGAAATTTACGATAAAGTAAGTATTAGATGCAGCAAAATTACCACCACCTCCTACAGCACCTCCTTTTCAATGGGTATTCGCTTTTTACACAAATCTCTTAGAAATCCTATATACAGCATATACGGATTTGTTCGCTTTGCTGATGAAATCGTTGACACCTTTCATCAATACCCCAAAAAAGAATTGCTGGACGAATTTAAACAAGAAACCCATCGGGCAATTGAAAGAAAAATCAGTTTAAACCCAATTTTAAATAGTTTTCAGCAAGTAGTTAATAAATATTATATTCCGCTGAAACTGATTGATACATTTTTAGACAGCATGGAAATGGATTTGCATAAAAATCAATATAGCCGCGAAGGATATGAAAAATATATTTTAGGCTCGGCAGAAGTAGTAGGGTTAATGTGCTTAAAGGTTTTTGTAAATGGAGACGTTAACAAATACAACGAACTGGAATATTATGCCATGAAATTAGGTTCTGCCTTTCAGAAAATTAATTTTTTAAGAGATTTAAAAGATGACTATCATCATCTCGGAAGAGTTTATTTTCCGGGAGTAAATATGAATGATTTTAATAACGACATTAAAAAACAACTGGAAAAAGATATAGAAAAAGATTTTTACGATGGATATACCGGTATAAAATTACTGCCTAAACATGCCCGTTTTGGTGTATATGTGGCTTATGTATATTATTACAGATTATTTGCCAAAATAAAATCACTGCCGGCAGAAGTTATATTAAATAACCGCGTAAGAATACCCAACCAACATAAATACAGGCTATTTATAAAATCTTACCTAAAACATAGTTTTAATTTAATTTGATGAAGTTGATTATACTTATTGTTTTAATTTTGAATGGTTCATTAAACGAACTTAGAAATTGTTTTTTTGAATCTTCAAAAAACAAAGCTGCAGCCGAAAAAATTATCAGCATCACCGAAAAAAATTATTCTCAACCGGTTTTAAAAGGATATCGCGGGGCCGCATTTACCATATTATCCGAAAAAGAAAACAATCCGTTTACAAAACTAAAAAAGTTTAATCTCGGAAAAGATTTGCTGGAAGAAGCCATTCAACAAGATTCTGCAATTTTTGATTTGCGATTTTTAAGATTTTCCATACAGCAGGAATCTCCCGGATTTTTAGGATATAAATCGAATTTGAATACCGATAAAATCTTTATCATCAACAACCTCACAAACATCAACGACCTAACATATAAAAACAAAGTAATAACCTACCTGCGCGAAAGCAAATTGCTTACGCAAGCAGAAAAAAAGAAATTAAAATAATGAGTGTGTGCCAACAAAAAGAATTTGTTATATTGGTTGATGAACACAACCGCGAGTTAGGCTCGATGGAAAAAATGGAAGCCCATCAAAAAGGTGTTTTACATCGCGCGTTTTCAATTTTTATTTATAACAGTAAGGGTCAATGGCTATTACAACAAAGAGCAAAAAACAAGTATCACTCTGGCGGTCTATGGACAAATACCTGTTGTAGCCATCCGCGATTAGGCGAAACTATTATAAATGCCGCAAACAGAAGATTATTGGAAGAAATGGGCCTGGAAGTTTTTTTAACCCAGGCATTTCAATTTATTTACAAAGCAAAATTGGATAATAATCTTATTGAACACGAATTAGATTTTGTGCTCTTCGGAAAATCGGATAAACAACCCGCATTAAACACAACCGAAGCCGATAATTTTGAATGGCTGCATCCCGAAGAAATTAAAAAGCGACTTACAGATACTCCCGAAAAATATACTGAATGGTTTAAAATTGTATTTGATAAAGCCTACAATTATTACAAGCAAAATATTATTGTATGATTGCAACTGTTTGTAGAAAAGCTACTTTTAATTCAGCACATCGTTTACACAATCCTGAATGGGATGAAAAAACCAACAAAGAAATTTTTGGTCTTTGCAACAACCCTAATTATCACGGACATAATTACTCGCTCTATGTATATATTACAGGCGAAATAAACAAAAACACAGGCTATGTTGTTGATATGAAATGGTTGGCTGCCTTGATAAAAAACGAAATAGAAGAAAAATTTGATCATAAAAACCTTAATCTGGATTGTTCTGAATTTGCTCATTTAAACCCCACTGCCGAAAACATAGCTGTAGTTATTTGGAACATACTCAGAAAAAAAATAGATGTAAAATTTAAACTAAAAATTGTTTTGTATGAAACCGAACGAAACTTTGTTGAATACTGCGGAGAATAGTATTCTGATTGAAATTGATCAAGATGAAAAACATTCCTTTGATATAATCGGAGACAATCACATTGCTACTTCTATAGAAACACCGCTGCGAAATGACGCATTTGACTTAAGCGACAACGAAAAAATAAAAATCATAGAAAAAAACTTTAGAGAAATTATGCTCACTTTGGGCCTGGACTTAACTGACGACAGCCTGAAAGGAACTCCCAAACGCGTTGCTAAAATGTATGTTCAAGAAGTCTTTAGCGGACTAAACCCGAATAACAAACCCAAAGTAGCATTATTTGAAAATAAATATCAATACAACGAAATGCTGGTTGAAAAAGATATTACCCTGCACTCTTTTTGCGAACATCATTTTGTACCTATTATTGGCAAAGCCCATGTAGCTTATATTTCTAATGGATATATCATTGGCTTATCTAAAATAAATCGCATTGTTCAATATTTTGCTAAACGCCCCCAAGTTCAGGAACGGCTCACACTGCAAATTGCCAACGAATTAAAAACCCTGCTAAAAACCGAAGATGTTGCCGTAATAATTGATGCCAAACACATGTGTGTTTCTGTCAGAGGAATTGAAGATGTTAACAGTTCAACCGTTACCTCAAGTTTTCACGGAAAATTTAAGCAAGATAAAATCAAAACCGAATTGTTTAATTATTTGCATAAATCATAACTGTTCAGACAGCTATGCAGGTTAATATTTTTTGGCACAGAAGAGACTTGCGCATAGAAGATAATGCCGCACTATACCATGCATTAAAAAGTAATCATGCCGTACAACCGGTATTTATCTTTGATACAGAAATATTAAATAAGCTCCAAGATAAAAAAGATGCAAGGGTACATTTCATTCACGAACACCTGCTACGGTTAAAAAAACAGTATGAACAATACGGTTCTTCCTTAAAAATATATCATGGTAAACCCTTGGATGTGTGGAAGCAAATCATTATTGATTTTAAAGTAAATCAAGTATATACCAACCGCGATTATGAACCATACGCCCTTCAAAGAGACAAACAGATATATGAATTTTTACAAGAAAGCGGTATTCAATTTAAGGGATATAAAGACCATGTAATTTTTGAAAAAAATGAAGTTCTGAAAGATGATGGAACTCCCTACACCGTTTATACTCCATACAGTAAAAAATGGAAGCACCTTATCAATGATTTTTATTTAAAACCCTATCCGGTATTAAAATACATACGTAATTTACACCAAACTAAACCTTATAAAGATGTTCAATTAGATGAAATAGGCTTTCAAAAAAGCAACATACTATTTCCGGCACAAGAAGTGCCATACGATATTCTGAAAAACTATCATAAAACAAGAGATTATCCGGCCATAAACGGCACATCGAAATTAAGTGTTCATTTACGTTTTGGAACCATCAGTATCCGACAATTAACTGCCATTGCAAAAAATACCAATGAAAAATATTACAATGAAATCATCTGGCGCGAATTTTATCAAATGATACTCTATCATTTTCCGCACACGGTGAATAAAGCTTTTAAACCCGAATATGATCGCGTAGAATGGCGAAACAACGAAGCAGAATTTAATGCCTGGTGTCAGGGAAAAACAGGTTATCCCATTGTAGATGCCGGTATGCGCGAACTTAACCAAACCGGCTATATGCATAATCGGGTAAGAATGATTGTTGCCAGTTTTTTAACCAAAGATCTGCTCATTGACTGGCGCTGGGGCGAAGCATATTTTGCACAAAAATTACTCGACTTTGAATTGGCTTCAAATGTTGGCGGCTGGCAATGGGCAGCGGGATGCGGAGTTGATGCCGCTCCTTATTTCAGGGTATTTAATCCCTTTTTACAAACCGAAAAATTCGACCCGCAGTTTGAATATATTAAAAAATGGGTAGAAGAAATAAACACCGATAAATACCCCCTTCCGATTGTAGATCATAAATTTGCCCGTCAAAGAATTATCAATGCTTATAAGTTTGCTCTTCAAAAAGGAGATGAAGCAAAAATACTAAACATGAAGCACTAACGTTTATACAATATGAAATACAGCGATATACTATTAATTTTTTTTATTCTTACAGCCATGATTGCTTCTTGTCAATCGCAAAATGAAAAGAAAGATACCGCTATTTATCCTGTTACTCAAACCATGCAAAACGACACCCTTATGAAAACTGATGAAGAATGGAAAAAAATACTTTCGCCCGAACGATATAGAATTTTACGTGAAAAAGGAACAGAACGTCCTTATTCGGGCGAATATTATCTGCACAACGAAAAAGGCGTTTACTGCTGTGCTGCCTGCAAAGAAGAATTATTTTATTCTGATGCAAAATTTGATGCAGGTTGCGGTTGGCCCAGTTTTTTTCAACCGGTAGATTCAACCAAAATTACTTATACCGAAGATCGCAGCCATGGCATGATTCGTGCGGAAATAACCTGTACAAAATGCGGTGGCCACCTGGGACATGTGTTTGATGACGGCCCTATGCCCACCGGTTTAAGGTATTGCGTAAACTCTCTTTCGCTGGAATTTAAAAAACAATAAACTGAAATTCAGGATTAGAATTTTGAGCTTTTTCTAAATTCTGTGCACGATTAATTTTACCTTATATGCTGTAATGCCCCAGCATCAATACAGGATTTTCGAGATAGTTTTTAAATGTTTGTAAAAAAGCTGCTCCCGTAGCGCCATCCACCACGCGGTGGTCGCACGATAGAGTAACTTTCATAACATTACCGGGCACAATTTGCCCGCTCTTAACTACCGGAATTTGCTTAATACCACCTACTGCCAATATGCATGCATCAGGAGGGTTAATAATTGCCGTAAACTCATCTATACCAAACATGCCTAAATTAGAAATGGTAAACGTATTGCCTTCCCAATCTTGCGGTTGTAATTTTTTATCTTTTGCTTTTTGAGCATATTCTTTTACTTCTGCAGCTATCTGGCTTAAGGTTTTACTATCGGCAAAACGCACTACCGGAACCAGCAAACCTTCTTCTACAGCTACAGCTACACCGATATGTACATGATGGTTGTAGCGTATTCTGTCGCCCAGCCAGGATGAATTTACGGCCGGGTGTTTTTTGAGGGCGGTAGCCGCAGCTTTGATAACAAGGTCGTTAAAAGAAATTTTTACACCCGTATGATCAATGATACTTTTGCGCACGTCTATGGCCCTGTCCATATCTATCTCAATGGTAAGGTAAAAATGCGGAGCGCTGAATTTGCTTTCTGCTAATCTGCGGGCGATGGTTTTGCGCATTTGCGAAACCCCAACATCTTCATAGCTTTCTACAGTATTTATAGGCATTCCAAAGCCGCTGAAATTGTCTATGTCGCGTTTAATTATCCGGCCGTTTTCACCGCTACCTTGCAGCATAGAAAAATTAATTCCTTTTTCTTCGGCTAATTTTTTTGCCAAAGGAGATATTTTTATCCGGCCATTGGTATTGGTTTGGGTTGTTTTTACCGGGGTAGTACTTTGTTTGATTATTTTGGTTTCCACCGGCTTATTTTCAACGGCAATTTTTGCAGGTTCTTCTTTTTTAATTTCAGGTATTACCGTTTCATTTTTTACTTCTGTTTTGGTTACGGCAGAAGATTTCTTTTTTTCCTCTTCAAGTATAGCACTGATGTCTTCTCCGGGTTGGCCAAATATGGCTAATATGCTATCTACCGGAGCTGCTTTTCCTTTTTCTACGCCAATGTAAAGTAAGGTACCACTTTCAAACGACTCAAATTCCATGGTGGCTTTATCGGTTTCTATTTCTGCAAGCAACTCGCCTGCTTTTACTGTATCACCTACTTTTTTGTGCCATTGTGCTACAACGCCTTCTGTCATTGTATCACTTAATTTCGGCATTCTGGTTATTGTGGCCATAGCTATTTGTAGAATTAAATTTTAGTGGTTTCAGTACTCAATGATAAAAGGATAATCTTCTTGTGCATAAACGTCTTTATATAGTTCAGAAGCATCGGGCAGTGGCGATTCTTCGGCAAATCGCACCGATTCTTCAACTATTTGATCAACTTTTTTATCAATGGCTTCTATGTCTTTTTCGCTGGCGAATTTTTTATCGAGCAATGTTTTTTTTACTTTTTCAATGGGGTCTTGTGCTTTGTATGCTTCAACTTCTTCTTTGGTTCTGTATTTCTGGGGGTCGCTCATGGAATGTCCTTTGTAGCGGTAAGTCATAATGTTTAAGAGGGTGGGGCCATCCCCTCTGCGCGCCCTGTTGCAAGCTTCTTCAACGGCAAAGTGTACGGCTTCTACGGTCATGCCATCTACGTTAAACGAGGGCATGTGGTAAGATTTACCTATTTCAGAAAGGTCGTGTACGTTGGTGGTTCGTTCTACCGAAGTGCCCATAGCATAATTGTTGTTTTCAATGATAAAAACTACCGGTAACTTCCACATCATAGCCATATTAAAAGTTTCGTGGAGTGCACCCTGTCTAACTGCTCCATCGCCCATGGAACAAATGCATACATTGTTGGTTCCTTTATATTTTTCGGCAAATGCAATGCCTGCGCCTAAGGGTATTTGAGCTCCAACAATTCCATGTCCTCCCATCAGGTTAACATCTTTATGAAACATGTGCATTGAGCCTCCTTTGCCTTTGCTCATGCCGGTTATACGTCCATATAGCTCGGCCATCATATACTTGGGATGAATACCCAAGCCAATAGGATGGGCATGGTCACGGTAGGCAGTAATGTGTTTATCTCCTTTTTGGCAGGCAGATACCGTACCTGCTACAATGGCCTCCTGACCGATATATAAATGACAAAATCCTCCAAATTTTTGTTGCAGATAGAGTTGACCGGCTTTTTCTTCTATTTTTCGCATTACCAGCATATCTTCATACCATTTCAGGTATTGTTCTTTGCTGAATTCTCTTTGTTTTGCTTCACCCGTAGATTTTTTGGTTTTAGCTTGCATGGTTGTTTATTTATAGGGCAAATATATAAAAATAATGGCTTTATCAAGGTTCATATAACAGCTAAACCGGTGTTTATCTGTATGAGCCAAAAATTAATCAGGCTTTTTCAAGAATTAATATATTATTAAAAACTAAATCGTATTTGAATTTTAATATCCGATCTTTTATTTCCCTGTATTTCGTCTAAACCTGAACCTATAGAAGTACGATTGTTGTATAACCACACACCATAACGAAGCCAAATATCAAACCATTTTTTATATTGATATCTTAACAAGAAATAGGCTCTGCTGCCTCTGTAATAATATGCAGGTACACTAAACACATACAATACATCATTTTCGTATGCATAAATCCGCGAGTTATAACTGTCGGTATCAAATAATGCGTAGCGTAACGTAAATGAGACGGGTGATGACAGCGCTTTATACATAATGTCCTGGTATAATAAATATCCTGTTTCTTTGTTTGCCGAAGGTTGTTTAAATTCAAGTATTTCAAAGCGATTGCGCAAGGTAAGCCAATCGTTAAGTTTATAGGTGATATTAAATCGTATGTTTTGTTGTGTGCGGTTTTCGGTAAATTTAATTGCACTTGTACTTTCGTTGGTGTTTGCAGCTTTTTCTATATACCTGATGCGCAGGTAGGCTTCTATTTTGCGTGATGGTCTCCAGTTGAGTTGTGCCAAATATTCTTTGCCGTACGAAGGTGAGTTAACCTGATAGCGCAACCAATCTGATTGAAAAATATCTATGTATGCGTTTAAAAAAAACTGCGAAGATAATTTTGCTTCAAACCCTGTATATAAACCTTTTTCATTAACAGGTCTGCTGCCCTCGGTAATTGCATTGGCAAAGAGCGTTTGATAATCTTTGTCGTAGTTTCGGTATTGAACAATAACAGCCAGATTTGAAGATAAAGAAGCTATAACCCCGTGCGAATGTGCCATACCTCCATTTTCGCTGCGCGAAATTTCGCCAAAGAAATTATAGTTTTTATATAGCCAGTTATAATCTGTACCCATAACAAAATTACTGTTGCGGTTAAATTCAAATTGATTGTAGTATGATAAATTTCGGTTATATTGACCACCCAGTTTAGAATATACTCCTGTTAGTCCTAAGTTTAGTTTTCTGGTTTTGTAAGCTATATGACCGCCATAATGCGTATATCTGATAATATTTCGGTCTTCAACTTCGCCCGGATTTCTGTGAAAGCCCGATGTTTGTAATGACGAAATGATTATGCCGTCATCACTTATGTTTTGTAAAGTATCAGCAGACGGATTTAAAACTCTGTTGCCATCTACTTTCATAGAAGAATAAAATGCTGTTAGTTCTAAATGTTTTAATAACGAATAAGTAACTGCTCCGCCTCGCATAAACTGGTTTTCATCTACGGAGGTGTAGGGCCTTAAATTTAACTGGCTTCTTTTTATACCTAAAGTGTTTGCTGATTTTCCGAATGCCAGTCCGGTGGCAAAAGTCAATCCCTGACCAAAACTAACCTGGTAATCGCCTATAGCCAGTGCTTTTAATTTACCGATGTTACGTAAAAAAATGTGACCGGAGTAAAAATCAAATCCTTGTTTTTGAAACCCTTTAAAAAATTGTTCACCTGCATCTTTTTCAGCGGTAAATCCCCAGCTAACATTGGTTCCAAAGCGGAAGCGATATCGCGTATAAATTCTATCCGGGCTGCCGTAATATTTGGCATTAGGGTTTTGTTGCAATATACTGTCGTTAACCGGCAGAAAACCTTTTTGTGTTTGAAGTATGCGTTGCCAACGCCAAAACCATTCTTGTTTTCCCTCTTCAAAGAGTTTTTTAATACTGATGTGCGGGGTAGAAAAATTATCGGCAACATATACAAAGGGTAAAACGTTTTGTATGGTTTGTATATTCCAGCCCGCAATGGATTGCAATTCGTATATACTGATGAGTTTACCGTTTTCTTCGATGTGTTTAAAAAGGTTGTTAATCTGAAAATCGTTCAACAACATTAGTTCTCGTAACTCTTCTCTTGTGGTATGGTTAAGGTTTACAGGGTTATCGTAATAGTTACTTAACTCATCAAACAGTGTTGTAAAATCCAAATCTTCTCCACCTGTTTGCTCTGCAATAATTTCTATTCGTTGTTCGATGATTTGATTTTTTTTATTTTCATATTCTTGTTTTTTATTCTTTTGTGCTATTGCAACAAAAGGAAGTTGAAACAAACCAAAAAGTAAAATAATATGTAAAGAAAATCTATTCAACCGGTTTGTTTTTGTTGTTTTTAGCAAATTCGTAAACCATAGACATCTGCGGAGAAAAACCAAGTTGTTGATGATATGCGGCTGCTAAATCAACTTTAAAATTTTTAAGGTCTAAACCAAATCCAAAAGCATTAAATAGCGGATTATTGCTTATTCCTGCACGGATAAAGAGCATATCGGCAGGCTTGTATTCGGCAGCTGCTTTAAACAGAGGTTTATTATGAACATCTTTTTGTACTTCGATAACCGCAAAAACCTGTTCGCTGAATTTATAATTTAAGCCCAGCCGGATGTATGAAGCTAAATATTCGTTGGGATTATTATTAATGCGTGCACGGTTAATATTATAAATATGTGCACCTATACTTAATTCATTAGTTAATTGTGCCAATATGCCCAACTCGGTACTTACCGTACTTCGTTTTCCGTAAATATCGCCAAAGCCAATGGTATGATGATTTAATTGTACTCCGCCACTGATTTTTTCACCCAGTTTCATACCATACCCTAAACCAACTTTACTGTCGTAAAACAAAGAGGAGCCAAAACGATAATAACTCAAAGCAAAAGTCCCTATTTTACTTACGGGTAAAGCAGCGGCAACATTACTTAAACCCATTTCGCGAATCAGGTAACGATTTTCGTAGTAAATGCCGGCTATGGGGTGTTTTAATAAAGCGAGCCCTGCCTGATTATTGTGTGCGCTCCATAAATCGCTGAGTGTTACCGATGCGTGTGCCATTCCTGCCGAACGTCCCCCAACCGAAAAATTTTCTCCTCCGCAAAAAGCAAGTTTTACATATATGAATAATATAGACAAATATAAATACCTCATCATCGAAAGCCTAAACTTTCAGCTAAAATAAGGAATAAAGCTTTAATATTTGCCGGCAGTTATATTATTCAGAATTAATTTAAGGTTAATTCTTCACTATTTTGTAAATGGCCTTTTCGATACTTAATATGTAAATACCTTTGCTTAATTCGCTTATAGGTATTTGCGTATGAACTTGCATGGCTTGTTGGCTGATAATTACTCTACCGGAACAGTCGGTAAGCGTAATTGTTTCGTTTTTTAAGCCATCAATAAATAAAATATTTTCAACGGGATTCGGGTAAACTTTGTACAGATAAGCATCATAATCAATAATTGCTGTCGGAGCATTATTTAACGTAAAACTTTGTTGTTGTGTGCAATTTTGCGCATCGGTAACGGTAAGTGTATAAATGCCTCCACCCAAATTTTGCAGATCTTCGGTAGTTGCGCCATTGCTCCAGTTAAAAGTATAGGGAGGGGTGCCCCCATTTACGGTAACATCAATGCTACCATTGTTGCCTTGTGTAGGTTGTGTGGGCACACCATTTAATACTAAGGCTGTATAATTGCAGCTTTGCTGGTGGGTAATGCCGCTTTGGCTTTGCAAAGCAGATTGAAATATTTGAAAACAACTGTCTTTTAAATAGCTGTTTAAAAAGGGAAGTAAGAGTCCTTGAGTAATATTTTGTTGCTGAGTTCTTGTAATACTTATTCCGCTGGAAGAGGTAGATTCGCCAAAATCGCAATTAAAATTACTGTTGGCAAAATAGCAATGAGCGCCTCCGGTAATACTCACAAAAGTTTTGCAAGCTGAAGCCAGAGCGTTATAAATTGGCTGGTGGTGCTGCGCAGGCGGAGTAACACCGTCTTGAGCGCCCGAAAAAACAATAGCCGGTTTAGTTATACTTGCTGCCGCAGTAACAGCAGAAGGATTGGTTTCGGCCGGAGCTAAACCAATTACACAGTCTATTTGATTATAATTAGCTGCGGCCAGCATACTGCAACCTCCGCCCATCGAATGGCCCATCATGGCCGAACGGTTACTTACTTTTTGGTAAAACGGTGATGCTACGGTTTGTCCTTCCAGTTTCATACGCTCATTTACAACCCTTAGGTCTAAAGCAAAATCATTGTGACTGGGGCTGAAATTTCCTTCTGTTCGAGGAAAGGCAACTATATAGCCATAAGGAACAAAATACTCCCAAATATTTTGGTAAGCATCCCAACTCATTACAAATCCATGTCCGAAAGTAATTACCGGAAATTGGCCATTTGCTACGGGAGTGTTGTTTCCGGCAGCAGTAGCCGGATAATAAATTTCTGTTTGTATTTGCCGGCCGGGGCCACCGCCACTGCCAAAACCCCCGCTTCGCGTAGGGTCGTTAAAAGTAATGGTGCGTTTACCAACAGAGTATTGTGCTGTTATAATTAAAGGCAAAGAAATTATAAGAATAAGAATCAATAAATATTTTTTCATAGAGGTAGTTTTTACCAAAAATAATATATCTGACATTTTATTTATTGTATAGTTTAAAACAGAATATCAGATGTAAATATAATGTATGTATACAACTCTTAAATAAACACGGTAAACGAGAGGAATATATCGTTGATGAATGCAAATATTAGAAATCAGAAATTAATTAAATCTAAAAAGACCGTATTTTATTATTGTCCAAAATATTCTGATGCCGTCAATATTTCTGATTTTTTTGCCATCTCCGACATTTCTGGGAAAATAATGTACCGGTACTTCGGCAATAAGTGTTTTTTTTAATCGGGCTACTTTAATCAATAGTTCAGCTTCAAAACCAAATCGGTTTTCTTTTAAGGATATTTGATTATAAATATTTCTGGTAAATAGTTTATACCCGCATGCTAAGTCGGTAAGTCTAACATTTATTAATACAGATGCAAGGCGGGTAAACAGTTTATTAAAATAATACCTTCTGTATGAGTATAACGGGCGAATGATCCCCGGCATATAACGAGAGCCATTAATAAATTCTACATTTAAACTTTGCATCGTATTTATCATAAGAGGAATATCATCAGGCAATAACTCTAAATCAGCATCCTGAATAATAATTATCTCTCCTTCAGAAGCGGTAATTCCTGTTCTAACGGCAGCTCCTTTACCTTTATTTGTATCGTGTTTTAAAAGTTTAATAGCCTGTTTATCTTTAATAAATTTACTTATAACTTGGGTGGTATTATCTGATGAGTAATCATCTACTATAATAATCTCGGATTGAGTTATAAATTCCGGTAATTTGAGTAAAAGAAGTTTTTCAATTACTTGTATTACCAGCTTTTCTTCGTTATATACAGGTATAATAATACTCAGTTTCAAAATAAAATCTTTACCTCAAATATCAATAATATTTACGATTAAAGCCTTTTGCTATTTAGCAGGTTAAAAGTAATAATATTGTAATCGAATTATATAATATCCAGTACTACCAGCAAGGCTATAACTATTGCTACCAGCCAAAGTCCGCCAAAATAAAATGGGCCAAAAAAGATAAATAATGACAATAAACACAAAATTAACGTGAGCCAAAATCTACCAGTTATCTGTTCCTTTAAATAAACAGCTAAAGGTGGCAATAAAAATGCAAATATAATTTGCAGTACAAACATCACATCGGCATCGGGTGCTGCAGTTTTTTTGGTTTGTTGAGTTGTTTTAACTTCTGGTTGATCTACAGAAATGCTTGCTTCAGTTGTTTGCTGTGATTGCTCTTTAATATATTGCTTGTTACTATGTTTTTGTACAGGCTTAACTGATATATCCTGCTGAACTGTTGAGGCCTCAACAATTGCTTTGTCTTCTGATTTAGTCTGCGCAATTTCACGGTTTACCTCTTGATGTTGGATTTTTGTGTGGTTTTCATTCGGGGTTAACTGTTTATCGGAGCCATTGTTTGGCTGTACTTTAATGTAGGTTAAGCCCTGGTGTTTACGCGAGGCAAAATTACTTGCACAGGAATAGAGCAATGTTGCGGTTGTAGTGAATAAAATGAGTTGTTTTAAAATTTTCATAAGCATTTATTTTAATTTAAAACTAAATTTATGATAGATTCAAAGATGGCTCGGCCATCGGTATTGAAAAGCTCCGGGTCTGCTGCTCTTTCGGGGTGTGGCATCATACCGAAAACATTTTTCTTTTTATTGGTTATTCCTGCAATATTTTGCAAGGAACCGTTGGGGTTTGCTTCGGGGGTAACACGAGCATCTGCATCACAATATCTGAACAATACTTGATTGTTAGCATTAATTTCATGCAGGGTTTTTTCATCGGCATAATAGTTTCCTTCGCCATGAGCAATGGGTATTTTATATGCTTTGTTTATATCCATAGCCGAAGTAATCAAGGTGTCATTATTTTCGGGTTTTATAAAAACATTTTTACAAATAAATTTTCTTTCGGTATTGTGTAATAAAGCCCCCGGTAATAAATGCGCTTCGGTAAGAATTTGAAAACCGTTACAAATTCCCATTACATAGCCTCCTTTTTCTGCATGATTAATGACATTGTCCATAACGGGTGAAAACCTGGCAATTGCTCCTGAACGCAAATAATCGCCAAACGAAAAACCTCCGGGAAGTAGTATAAAATCACATCCTTTTAAACTTCGCTCTTTGTGCCAAAGCCTTTCTACTTTGGCTCCCATAAGAGTATGAAGTGTATATATCAAGTCTTCATCACAATTAGACCCGGGAAAAATTACTACTCCAAATTTCATCCTATTGACTTTGTTTACGGACAAAGTTAGCAAATGCGTTTAATCAAGCTGAAAATAATTATCAGAATATTTAAACAATTCTACCTATAATTATACCTGCAACAGCAATTAGAAGCAAAGTGTCAAAAATCCATTTGTAGGAAGTGTTTAAATATAATTGTGTATGAATAAACGCCAGCGGAACCAGAAGTACTGGTGTTATCAATGCCCATTGTTGCAGATATATTGCCTGTATCCACAGGATAATGGCCGGCAATAACAACCATAATATGGCGTATCGTATTCTTCTTTCGTGTACCGAAATATAGCCAACACCCATTAAATAAAATACAAAGCTGCAAATGTGTAAAACCAATAAAATATAAAAAATGTACATTAAATTGTTGTTGTCAAAAACGTTATTCAAAGTAGGGTTGTATTGAAGCAGGGGCATAAGATCAAGAGTATGATTGGCAAGTGTTACGGTTTGTAAAATAATAGGAATAAAAAAATACAGGTAATGCATCAAAAACGCACCGGATAAAAACAATATCCATTCGCGCCAATTAAAAGATTTCATTAATGCCATAACTATCAAAAATACAGGCAAGAAAAATAAATACGGTTTAAAAAATAATGCGCTTATACCTAATAATATTCCTATATTAAAGCAGGTGTCTTTTGCGGTGTATTGCCTGTAAAGAGAAAAGCTGCTTTGGATGGCCAGCAGCAAAAAAGTATTGGCGACAACAACCCCCGAAAACATGACCGGATATGTAAAAAGAAAGGCAAACAGGGCATAAATAATAACCGACAGATTGGTAAACTTAGCAAATACCTCGTGTTTGTTGATTAAATTATTAAATATATATGCCTGTATAACAACCATTATAAACCCGAGCGTAGTAACTTGTAAATAATTAAATAAATAATTTCCGGTGATGATTTTTAGCATAGGTGATAAATAATATAGTTGTTCATTAAGAGTTGCCGGGTCGGGATGCAGTTTGGTTAATGCCGGATAATTAAATATCCAAATAACAAAAAGTATCAAAGGCATTATAAATAAGGCATAAGGCTGGTTTGTACGAAAAAAATTTATAATCATTTATTTTGTGCCGGTGTAATTGTTTTTTTATACCTTTGACGATGTAAATATAAGAAACAGGTATGGATTATATTGTAAACCCACTTGCAGATTTTTTAGTTTGGACCTTTGGCATTTTGGAAAAATTTGAAAATCTTCCTAATTATGCTTTTATTTTAATTGGTTTTGCCGGTATGTTTTATTGGTTAAAACTTCAGGCTAAATACAATAAAGAAGCCGCCTCCAATCCCAAACAATTAAAATAATTATCTTTTTTTCTTTCAGGCTTGTTGAGGGATTTTTAATAAGTCTATCCCTATATCTTTTCTAAAATATTTGCCTTCAAAATCAACTGCATCGGCATTGTATAAACTTTTTTCTCTGGCGCATTCTATATCTTTTCCTAATGAAGTAACTGCCAATACACGCCCTCCGTTAGTTACAATTTTGCCATTTAATTCGGCAGTGCCCGCATGAAAAGCAATTCCGTCTAAAACAGCGTTCAGATTAACTATTTCTTTTCCTTTTTCGTAATTGCCCGGGTAACCTTTTGAAACCAACATAATAGTAACTGCCGTTCTGTTATCTACTTCTATGTCTCTTTCTGAAAGTGTTTCGGTAGCTACTCCTTCAAACAAATCGAGAATATCTGATTTTATTCTGGGTATCACAGCTTCCGTTTCGGGGTCGCCCATGCGGCAATTATATTCTATTACGTAAGGTTCGCCTTTAACGTTCATTAATCCTATAAAAATAAATCCTTTGTATTTTATGCCTTCTGTTTGCAGTCCTTTGATGGTTGGAATGATAATGCGGTTTTCTACCTTATCCATAAAATCAATGCCGGCAAAGGGGACCGGAGACACTGCGCCCATACCGCCTGTATTTAAACCGGTATCTCCCTCACCTACTCTTTTATAATCTTTTGCAGCAGGTAATATTTTGTATGATTTTCCGTCCGTTAAAACAAATACCGATAATTCAATGCCTTTTAAATATTCTTCAATAACAACTTTTTTACTTGCATCGCCAAATTTTTCATCGCTCAGCATGGCTTTAAGTTCTCGTTTAGCTTCTTTTAATTCGTGGGCAATAATTACGCCTTTTCCTGCTGCCAAACCATCTGCCTTAATTACATAAGGCGCTTTCATATTGTCTAAAAAAGCTTCGGCATGTTTTATTTGTTCTTTTGTAAAGGTGGCATATTTAGCTGTGGGAATGTTATGTCTTTGCATAAAGGCTTTGGCAAAATCTTTACTGCCTTCCAACTGTGCCCCTTGTTTATTAGGCCCTATTACCGGGATATGTTTTATCTGATTGTCGTTTTCAAAAAAATCTACAATACCTTTTACCAGAGGCTCTTCGGGGCCAACAACTACCAGATTAATTTTATTATCTATAACAAAAGACTTGATGCCTTTAAAATCGGTAACAGCCATGTTGATATTGGTTGCAATTGCTGCCGTGCCTGCATTGCCAGGGGCTACATATAAATTATCTATCAAAGTACTTTTACACATTTTCCAGGCAAAAGCGTGTTCGCGTCCACCCGAACCCAATAACAATACATTCATATATCTATAATTTTATAGCACAAAGTAAAAAATATGACCTTTACTTTTAAAAAATTGTTATTAACAGCACTATATATAATGCTTAAAATGTAACACTGTCTTCATCGGTTATATAAAACTAAAAAAGCCATTAGACTTTTTACAGGGCGAACCGATTACTTAAAATTGTATAAAGAATTTGGATTTAACCCACATTACGCATTAGCATGCGTAATGTTCGCCTAATGGCGGATAACCCAAATCCCACACGACACTCAACACACTCAGTCCGCCTCTGGCGGAAAATTTGGATTTATTTCAAATTTCTAATGCTGAATTTGGGTTAACCACGCCATGCGTGGCTGATGACAATTTTTGGGATAAAAAAACACCTCTCCTTTGGGAGAGGTGTAAAAATTTATATGTAAAAACTATTATTTAATCAATATACTCTTTGTGTAAGTTTTGTTGTTTATAACAAGACTGAGATTATAGGCTCCTTTGGCAAGGCTATGAATGTCAATTGTTTTATTTACTTTACCATATAATTCTCCAAAACTTTGTGAACTTATAATTCTTCCTGTTACATCACTAATATGCATCGTTACCTGTGCATTTTCGGGTAAGGTAAATTCAATATTTATAGCTTCTGAAGCCGGGTTCGGATAAATAAGCAGTGTATTGGCAATGATGGTTTCTTCTATCCCAACTCCACTGTAAAAAACGGTAATCGGTGTTCTGCTGCTGGTACATATTACCGAGGGTTCTTCTACAATCCAGTTATAAAAGTAATAATAAGTATTAGGAGTTAGGTTTGTTCCGTTGTGGCCGGAGAGTATAGAAACATAGTTTGGAAACTCGTAGGGGAAAATAGCTCCTGACTGTGTTCTTACCAGTGCCGGAGAGTTAAAGCCAAATTGGGTATTATTGTTGGCTGTATTAGTGCCTAACTGGTAATTAGTACCCGGACTTAAATTAAAATTAAGTGTTACTACCGATGTGCCTGAAGGTATGCTTACAGTTGCCGATTGCAATACCTGTCCGCTGCTGTTTCTCAATTCGATTATTCGGGTGCCTGCTGTGGGTGTAGCAACTTCAACCGATTTTAAAATACATTCATTCAACACATTAAATACCAGGTGTCCGTTTAATGAATTAGCTGATAAAGTGGCTGTATTAATGTTAGGTGCAGGAATGGTATCTTGAGCACCTCCATAGGTAGTTTGATTTTCGGCATAATATACGGTTGTATTAGAAATTACGGGAGTAACATAACTATTACCTGTACCCAGTAAAGTGCCTCCTACCGCTGCATCGTACCACGACACATTATTTCCGGTAACATTAAGGGTAACTGAGGAAGGACTGCTGATGAACATATCGTTTCCGGTTGGTGCAGGGTTGCTTAAAACATCTACGGTTAATGTGTCTGAATTCCAGGATTGACATAAGCCCGGAACAGTTACCCAATAATCACCTGCAGTTGATACCGTTAAGTTTGCACCATTATCCCCCGTATTCCATGTATAAGATGATCCCCCCGAAGCCTGAAGCGTTAAACTGTTGCCCTCGCAAATAGTTAAATCTCCGCTTGCTGTGATAACCGGGTTTTCGGCAGGATTTTCAACAATGGTAATTGATTGACTGGTTACCGGGCAGGATTGACCGTTATCAATAGTAACCGAATATGTTCCGGCACCTACATTGATTGATTGTGTGGTAGCACCATTAGACCACAAATAGGTATAACCTGCACCTGAAGGAGCTGTTAAGGTTGCGGTTTGAGGATTGCATATTTGTGTTGCCGAAGCACTGATTTGCACATTGGTAAGCGGAGTTTGTCCTTGTACAACGCAAATAAACTGATTGGCATTTAAGTTATACATGCTTGTTACAGTGCCATCGGGCCAGTTAATTTTTGCTGAATCTATGGTGCTTGCCGAACCTAATCCAAAGTGCAAATGCAAAGAGTTGGCAGTACCATAACTTTCTCCTGCCCGTACTTCGCGAACCTGTGTACCCCAGGTGCCATAAATAAATGCTTTAGCACCCAATGCGTCTTTAGAACTGTTAGTACCCGATAAAACGAAAGTTATAAAATTGTTTGTATTATTGGTTGTATTAATCCATAGTACATCATCGGTACTGCTGCTTGGATTGTTGTATGTAGAACCATAACTGGTGTATAAATCTATTTTGCCGTCATGATTCAGGTCTCCGGCAGCAAATGAAATCATAGTGCCTGAGCCAAATCCTAATGTTGCGTTGGGTACTTGTGTAAATGTTCCGTTGCCATTGTTTCTGTATAATCTTTGTTGCGCATTTCCGGTAATCATAAGGTCAACAAACCCGTCATTATCAAAATCTTCAAAAAGCGATTGTTGGGGCATGCTGCCAAATGCTATATTATCCGGTGACAAGGTAAAATATCCATTGCCGTCATTAAAATAATATCTGGATGTAACATTGTGTTTGGTCATAAACAAATCAAAATCTCCATCGTTGTCTATATCTCCAAAACTACCTGTCCAGTCCTGGTCGTTGCTGGCTAAATTATAGGCAGCAGCATTGGAAGTGTAAGTGCCGTTGCCGTTGTTTTCAAAAAGCACATTGGTTCTGCGTAAGTCACCATCACCGGTGCTTTGGCGGCAATGTATAATATATAAATCTACATCTCCGTCATTATCAAAGTCTGTCCATACACTGCCGTAGTTTCCTGATTCATCAAAAGTATGACCGCTGATGTATTGTGTAACGCCCGTGCCGGGAGAAACATCAAAATTGATATAGGGTGAATTGCCCTGCTCTGCCGGAAAATTACCGTTACCATCGTTTACCCATAAACGGCTTTCTCCAACATCATTGCACATAAATATATCTTCCCATCCATCGTTGTTTACATCGCAAAAATTTCCGTTTTGACAAAAAATGTTTCCATTAGGTAAATTGATTACTGAACCTAATATACCGGTGCCGGTATTGTTTAATTTCATGAGCTTTGCCTGGCTTCCGCCATTCCATAAGATATCTTTATAGCCGTTATGGTCAACATCTGCTGCGGCCATACCCCAACAATTGTTAGAACCAAAATCACCTATGTATTGATGAATAAAGGTGCCCCCGGGTTGTTGATATTCTATATGTACGTAGCGGTTATTGTCCATTTTTACAATATCATCCAAACCATTACCGTCAACATCTATAACACACACAGCATTACCGCTTCGAATGTTGGTATTACTGCCTAAAACACCGGTTTCTGAATGTAATAAATTGTTGGCGTTGGTAAATGAAATTTGCGCGCAGGTGTTTTCTACCTGATACATGGCCGCAGCAAATAACAATGAGAGTAATTGCGTAAATTTTTTATTCATATTTAATAACGTTTATATTTAACAACAACGGGTAAATTTAGTGAAAATTTAATAATAGTAAAACTATTAATTTCGTATTATTTTTTTGATTGTTCTTTTATATCCTGATCTAATGTCAATTAAATATGCCGTGTTGGTTTTAGGTAATTGAATTTTACAATAGCCTAATGCTGCATCTATCAGATACGTACCAACTAATTGTCCGTTAAGGCTATAAATGTTTATTTTATCAATTGTGTTATTTTCCCAACTAATATATAACCATCCATCCGTAGTAGGGTTGGGCCATATATTTATGCCGGTTAATTCTTGTTCAAAAGATGATAAATTGATATTTATAATAGAATCCTTTGCAACACAAACCGGTGTTTTGTCTGCGGCAAGGTATAAGTTTTTAAAATTATCAATTTCCGGGCTATTGTACGAAAACATTTCGGTAAGATATGCCGGAGGAACGGATTGATAATATACTTTTGTATAGATATTAATTATTGGGTTGGAGCCGTTTAAGGGCACATGATAATGTATAATGTCCCATCCGCTGCCTTCAATTCCACCTGCATATTTATTAAAATTATTATCTGCTATTCCCAACACTATTTTTGTAGTATCGTAAACAGATGATTGTGTAGAAAACCCTTCGGGTACCAGGCGGTTGTCTTTGAGCATTGTGTCGGCTCGGGCTAACACAGTTGTTTTATTGCCATTTACATCACCCATCACCATTTCGTATATTTGGGTTTGATTGGAAGAATTAATAACATCGTGATGCGGTTCAAATACCGGATTGATATTTTGTACTTCATAGTTTGCATCAAAAATACCTGATTTAAAGAGTGTATCCTGGTTATTATTATAAGTTACGACAAATTGCACTATGGCCCTGCGACTAGGGTAACCCGATGGGAATTTATGTCCGGCCCGATTGATTAATTTAACCGAAAAATAGGCGGTGTCGTTAGCAATACTGTCGTTTATCAAATCTATGTTTAAGGTATGTTGTTGCAGTGTTTGCATAATTATATTGATACTGGTATCAAAATTTTTGTCGGGTATATCATCTAATTGTAAAGCTGTTTTATTTTGTTTCATCAGTTTTACCATAAAAGCATTTCCGCCCTGAAATTTATGTTTGTTGAAAGGGAAGCGTTTGGGTAAATTAAATTGGTTATTGGCTATTCTAATAGAGTCGGTAGTTTTGGGCATGTGGCAGCTTTGACAGGTTATTTCATCAGCAGCATAAGTAGAATTTAGCCATTCGTGATAAGTTGCTTGTTCAATGAATTTTCGCCCGGTAAGATTACCTGATAAATCTACTGAATTGGTTAACAAAGTATGACAAGGCGAGCAAAAACGACTTTCGCTGACATGTTGGCTATATGCGGGTGTAAAACCTTCATACAATTGCATGGGGCCGGTAACCGGGTTTGTAAATGGTCCGTAAGCGTGAAAAGTAGTGTCGTAAGGTATGTTGCCGGAATAGATAGTTCCCAGTCCGTCTGTTCCAATAGTATGACATGCAAGGCAAGAAACCCCATCCAGCCCTAATGAATCTGTATACAAATCGGTTAAAGTGTAATTGCTTTGTCCTTTAAACAGGGCTGTATAATGCCCCATGGGTGCATGACAGGAAGTACACTTATTTTGTAAATCGAGCGCATGTGAAGGATTTACCAATATTTCGTGACTTACTTTGGCTCTCCAAAAGGGGTCTTTAGCCGAAAGAGCCATCATGGTTGCACGCCAGTCGTCAACCAAATTAACATCTACACCGTTTTCATCAACATTAGCATAGCCGGTGCTATCGTAGCCATGGCAGCCGGTACAATTAAAAGAATGTAAAAAATATTCTCCCGGTTCAATGGGGCCACGCTGATAGATGTCTTTTATTTTTTGTAATTCTTTTTCGGTATGAAATTTTGCTTCGCTGCTTTTAGATTCCGAAAAATCATTGGGTGTGTATGACATAGAGCGGATTATTACAAAAGAAAAAACAAAAACAATTACCAGGGTAATATAGGATGATTTTCTTTGAACGCTCATAAAATTAAATAACTGTATAAAATTGCACATAACTTAGAATAGAAGCAAAAAAATTATACAAACGGCTATATTTTGCCAGTTAAGCGGTGTTTAATGCTAACCAAGCCGCAGCAGCAAATAAATTGTGTAAAATAGATAAAATAAAATTAATATGCTTGCTTTAGAACGGTTTATTTTAGGGCCGGTATATAACACTAAACCAAGCATAATTGCCACGCCCATAACCCCAATCATATCGGACTTGTAGTAGCTATCTGCCACAGGTATTTCTTTGACTGCAGCTGTAAGTCCTAATATACAAAGTATATTAAATATATTAGAGCCTATTAAATTTCCGATTGAGATATCGCCTTGTTTTTTCCATGCGGCCATGGCTGAAGTTAAGAGTTCGGGCACAGATGTGCCAAATGCAACTATGGTGAGACTAATTGTTTTTTCGCTCATGCCTGCCGTGCGCGCCAGGCCTACAGCTCCCTCCAGCAGCCAATCTGCTCCGTAGGCAAGTGCAAAAATACTTATGGCTAAAAATAATACAGATAAGCCAAACGGAGCCACCGGGTATGTATTATTATTTTCGGTTGCTGTTCCTTCTTTGCGTGATTTGTAAATTAAATAGCCTGTAAATACCACCAGTAAAGAGAACATCGTAATGCCTTCGGCAAATGATATTCTTTGATCGGCCATCAATAACCAACACAAGGCGGTTACAGCCAGCATAAAAGGATAATCTGTTCTTTTTGTGTTACGATCAATTAACAACGGGAATATCAAAGCTGTTATTCCTAGTATAAGTGTTATATTAGCAATGTTAGAACCTAATACATTACCAAGTGCAATATCGGGGTGTTCTTTGAATGCCGAGTTTAAACTTATCAATAATTCGGGGGCCGAAGTACCAAAAGAAACTATCGTCATACCGATAACCAATTTGGAAATGTTTAGTTTTAGCGCCAAGCCTACTGCACCCCGAACCAATAATTCACCTCCTAATAAAAGAGCAGCTAATCCGGCTAATAATAAAAATACATCCGTCATTCTTTAAACGGGTCTTTAAGTTGTTCTAAATCTTCTTTTACCGAAGATTGATCAAGTGTTTTTGCGGCTGATTCTCTGATTTCTCTTTGTATTTCCTGCGAGGCATCTTTTATTTGCCGGATAGTTCTGCCTAATGTGCGGGCGATTACGGGTATGCTTTTAGGGCCAAATAGTATTAATACAATTAAAAATACAAAAGCAATTTCGCCAAAACTTATATTCAGGAATAAAAGCATTGGGCAAAGTTAAGATTTAAAGCGGATATCTATAACAGATAAATTTTTAATTCTTAGGTTTTTGAAGAGTAAAAACACGCGATAGATTAAAACCAAAAAATAAATCACCTTTAAAAAAATCGGCTGTGGTTTCGGTAATAAAAGCTTTATCAACCATAAAGGGAGAACTTGATAGGTGTAATTGAAAAACATGTCCTCCGGTTTCAATATCTACTCCCACAGATAAAGGATTTTTGTATTGGGCTGCCAGTTGATTGGGCAATACATAAAAATAGTCGCAGGTGAGCGCAATGCGGTTACTTAATTTTACTCTTCCTGCTGCTCCTAAAGTATATACCGTATTTTTTTCGGCCCGGGTGTAAACAAAATTTCGATGAACAACTCCGGGTATTAATTCCAGGCTTAATGCCCGCGAAAATTTTCTGCCAATAATTAATTGATGGGTGTAATTTAGTCGGGTATCAAATGTTCTTTCGTAAGGTAAACCCGTGTAACGCAATGTGTTTATTGACATACTCGAGTACCACAGTAACGACAAAGGCATTTTTTCGCTTGATTCTGTTTGCCAAAGTATTCTGTATTTTATAAGCCCATCATAGGTTTTTTCGTAAGTGCTTCTGCCCACGCCTATCTGTAAACGATTAGTTATGCCATAATCAAAACTCATACGCATGTTTGCCTGGTCTAAACCAAACATGTCATAAAAACCTCCTTTTATATTGCCAAAGCGGTGTTGTATTTTAAAATCTAACACTCCGGCCGGTGTTGTTTCTAACGATTGTGCATTAATTACACGGCTGTTTTTAAAACTTGCACTTACTCTTTGTAATTCGTTTTCATCTTCAATTTCGCTTAATAAATCTTGCGCATGATTATATCTTGCAAATCCGGCAAGCAAAAGCAGAGATAGAATTATTTTTTTCATTATTTTTTTAATACTTGGTATTCTTCTATTTGAACTTTTACATCAATTTCTTCGGCTATTTTGTTGCCTACGGCCGAAGGGACTTTGATATTATAATCAGCTAATTTTACTTTAAAATTGCAGTTTGCCGATATTTTTCCGCCCTTTACTTCAATTTTTGCTGTTTGCATAATTTTTTGAGTAACTCCGTGTATGGTTAAATCGCCTTCTATTTTTGCCTCGTAAGCCCCATCTTTTTGAAAATTTATATCTTTTATATTGGTTATTTTTCCTTTAAAGACAGATTTCGGGTACTTATCAGACTCCATGTAATTTTCGTTAAAATGTTCTTCCATTAATGCTTTTTCAAATTTAAACGAACGTATAAGTACAGAAAATTCTATGTTGCCTGTTGAGGTTTCAATAATACTGGTAACCCGATTGTTGTGTGCTTCAATATTTTCGATGGGCGTTGAAGAAAAGAAAGATATTTTACCTGTTTTGGTAAAATATTTATCTTGTGCATAAGCATTTAAAAGACAAAGTAAGAAAGTTAAGCTAAGTGCATTTTTCATAAAATAAGGTTTATATGTTATTGTTCAAGTATTGCGCCACGATTCAACTCTATATCGCTGAGTTTACCTTTTAAGATGGCTTTTAAGGTAACTTCTTCGCCTTGTTTAATTTGGTTTAGTTTATTTTTCATTTCGGGTAAGAGTTGCACATTGATGGCAGTGAGCGGGTCGGGTGTTTGTAAAACCACATCTGTTTCGTTTCCGTTTTGGTTAATGGTTTCTACAATGCCTTTTACTTCTATAACTTTGTCGGTATATTTGTTCAAGGCTTCTGTTTCGTTGTTATTAAATTCATTAAAGAGTGATTCTGCGGTTATTTTGTAATCGGCCGGTAAATCGAGCGCGGTTTTAGGTTTACGGGTGTATGCTTTGTAAACAAATGCGGATGCTGCCAGAATTATAGGGATTAAAACGATGATGATTATTTTTATTTTTTTTTTCATGCGTCAGTTATTTTGTGTTCCTTCTTGTATCCACTTTTCAATGGTCGAAATTTTACATTCAATCAGTTTAGGGGCATTTTTGGGCATGGGGCTAAAACCACTTTCATGTTTTATTACACCTAATAATATGCCGTTATTGGCATAAAAAGAAATATCCGAATAATTGTGTAATGTTACACCCCCCGATTGTGTATTGGGGTTATGGCAGGTGCCGCAATCTTTGTGTATAATGGGTAATATATTTTGCGAAAAACTGATACTGTCATCTTTACAATATTTAAAATCGCTCAGTAATTCTTCTTCGTTTTTTTTGACGCATGATACTAATACAACAACAATAAAAAAACAGGCAAATATTTTATTCATTTGGAAACGAGGAATCAAATCTTAGATATTTTTAAAGTTTTATTGATTGCTTTACTGCTGATATTTATAAAATAAGTACCCGTGGGTAACTCAGAAAGGTAAGGCATGGGTAAGCTATTAAAACCATTATTCAAATTAACTTGTTGACTAATGATTAACTTACCGCTCAAATCATACAATGCAATATTTAATTCTGCAGCTTCTTTTAAGCTTATGTCTAAACGTGTGTTAATATCTATGGGATTGGGATAAATTGAACACCAAAAATTTTCATCTGCATCAGCAATGCCGGTTGAAATATTTTCATTTACTGTAAGTGTAGCCAGGTAAATAGTATCTCCGCTGCTTGCATTATTGTTATTGGTAACATTAAATGCTCCGTAAAATGTTACCGGGCCTTGACCGGTGGCGGGTGCAGTCCAGTTAAAACTCCACATTTTAAAATTAGTGCCGCTTGTACCGGAGGAAGTATGGGTAATATAATGATTGCTTCCCACAAGCTGTGTTTGTGTAGAAGTATTGATTAAAGTTCCGCGAAATGCCCCGGTGCTGGTTTGCGGTGATACCTGAAAACCAAATTTATTATGTCCCGGTCTTACAACTTCTGCGGTAATGGTGTATGTTTGTCCGGGGGTATATCCGCTAACCGGAATATCGGAAGAAATAAGAGCAGGACCTGTTTGTGGAGCCGGGCCGGCATGGCATTGGGTGCAATTTACGTTGCCCGAGGCCGGATCACCGGCTTTACCTGAGGGGGCGCCATTTCCATTACCTAAAAAAATAATACTACCAACAGCAACAGCCAAAACTAAAAGTAAACTTGCTTTTCTCATATGTTTTCTATTTTTCAGATTTTCAGACAATGATAGGTAAAAAATAATTAATCTACAATTAAGTATTGTTTATTTATGATAAATTAATATTAATCTATGATTATTTGCTAAACTCTAAGGTATAGCACATAGCTTCCATTTCGCGGATGTACTCTCTTTTATTAAATTTTGGAGCAAAAACATAGGCGTCTATGGTTACTATACGTCCTCTGGCTGCATCATAGGTTGTTAAACTGATAAAGGGTCCGCCATAATAATCGTTTACTGTTTTGTATAAACCTCTTATTTCAAATGCGTAGTCTTTATTATCGTTTAAATAAACCGGTATGCCTACAGGGTAATACATTGAATCGCGCTCGGTAGCCATATATGAACCTTCGCTGGGACCGGGCACATTGGCTTTACAAACCGAATCTCTTACGGAAAGCAAATACTCTAAGGTAAAGGTATTACTGTCTTTATAAGGATAATAATAAATAAAAATGCCTTGGTCAACATCATGTGCTGTTCCGCTAACATATCGTACTTTATCTGATTTTAACCATACAAAATTTTTCTTATTCACGGCCAAATCAAAATCTCTTTGCACATATAATCTTAATCCGTGTTCTTTTTCGAGTGTGGCGGTTAAATTAGGGTTGTGCTGTGCTTTAAATTTATCTATTAGTCTTTGTTTCTCGATATTTTTAAAAAGCCTGACTATTTTTGTGCTTTCTCTTTGCAGCAAAGGAAGCATGGCTTCCTGCGTAGGAGCATATAATTTCACTACAATCTGATTGAGCGCCCATTGATCTTTTGTATACTCACAATAGGCAGAATCGTATTTAGTGCTGATTTCCGTTAAAATAATGTTGCGATGATTTTTAAGTATTTTATTAAAATCTTCGTGGTTGTATTGTCCTACATTAAACTGATATTCTTGTTGTGGCAAACCAACCTGATACTGTTCTAAATGATATTTGAATAAACCGCCTAAGGTATCTTCCCAAAAATGATTTTCGCATACCACAATAATTTCACCCGTTCGACCACTGGATGACATTAAATATTTTTCTGAAGACCCGCAAGCGCTGAGCATGATGATGGTTGCTGCGAGTATAAATATGAAGTATTTACCCATTCCCTTTAACCGGTATTTTTAGTTTTTGTCCTACCTGCAAGTTATTGCTATTGATATTGTTCATTTTTTTTATTTCGTTTATGGTAGTTCCGTTTTTTTGCGCAATGGTATAAAAGGAATCACCGCTTTTAACAATGTAAATTTTATGAGCGGCCGATGTGTTTTTTGCATTGTTTAGTGCAGATTTGGAGCTTGATTGTTGATTGTTATTAACGTTGTTTACTTGCAAATTATTGTCGGTTGCAGAAATATTTTCCTGAGAGACCCTAATAAACAATCGCTGACCTCTGTATAGATTATTATTTTTAAGATTGTTCCAGGTTTTAATTTGGCCGATGCTTACCGAATATTTGTTGGCTATTGACTGTAAACTTTCGCCACTTTTTACTATGTGTGTTTTTTCAAGTGTTGTTAATTCTTCTGCGGAGTTAGATTTGCCTATATTGTATATTGAATCTTCCAAAGCCAAAAACTCCCCAATTTTGTTTTTAGGCAAAAACAAATAGGCTTTTTTGCCGTCAAATTTTGGAATAAAGGTAGTTTTATAAACCGGGTTAAGAAACTTAAGTTCTTCAATAGTTATATTGATGAGTTGGCTGATGTGTTCTAACTTTAAATCTTGTTTTAAATGAACGGTATCGTATTGAAAATATTTCATTTTGGGTTCAACGGGATACAAATTATGTTCGGCAGAGTAATTCATTAAATAATTTACGGCAATAAAAGCAGGTACGTAACCTTGGGTTTCGCGGGGTAAATAGCTGTATATTTCCCAGTAGCCGGTTTTTCCTCCCGAACGCCTGATAGCATTGTTTACGGTTCCCGGACCGGCATTATAAGCGGCCAGAGCCATATTCCAGTCGTTATACAAGCTATGTAAATATTTGAGATACTTAGCAGCGGCTTCAGTAGATTTTATCGGATCGCATCGCTCATCTATAACCGAATTTACTTCTAAACCAAATAACTTGCCTGTTGGCAGCATAAATTGCCATAAACCCATCGCCCCGGCAGGCGATTTAGCAAGGGGGTTCATTGCTGATTCTACGATGGGTAAATATTTTAATTCTAAAGGCACACCATGTTTATCCAGTATCTGTTCAAACATAGGGGTATAAATTTCGGTAAGACCCATAATAATCTGAGAATATTTGCGGTAACGAACGGCATATAAATCTATATAGGCTTTTACTTTGTCATTATAAACAAATTCCATAGGAGTTTTTTGATCCATTTTTTTTATTCGCTGACGATAAACAGATTCGGAGTATTGAGGTATAGAATCTGCATGGAAATTGTATTTGTTATGACGGTTTACCGAAAACTTATTACTTTCTATGTATTTGGAGGTAATCAGGCTATCAATCATCGAAACGATGGGATCATCATTTTTTTTAATAGTTGTATCTTGTGAAAACAGATTTAAATAACAATATAAAATTGCCGTAACTGATAAACCTGTTGTTTTTAATATCCTCATCGTACTAAACTTTAACGGTGATAAAATTAAATGGTTAGCCTGTTAAAAGCCGTGAATATACTAATAATTTTCAACAAGGTGGGCTGAAAAGCTAAGTAGGTCATGTTCAGTAAATGGTGCCGACATTAACTGCACACCAAATGGCAGCCCGTTGCTGTGCTTGCCCATAGGCAGCGAAATAGCCGGTATTCCTGCCAAATTAGCCTGAACGGTAAAAATATCTTCCAAATACATGGCAACCGGGTCATCACTTTTTTTGCCAAATTCAAATGCGGTTGAAGGGGTTGTGGGCGTAAAAATAAAATCGTATTGTTTTAAAATGTCTAGAGTTTGCTTACGAATAAGTTGTCTGGTTTTTAATCCTTTGGTGTAATAAGCATCGTAATATCCTGCACTAAGCACAAAAGTGCCTAACATTATTCTGCGTTTTACTTCTTTGCCGAAACCTTGTGAGCGCGATTTTTTGTACACCGTTTCTATATCTTCAGCATTGCCAGCACGATAACCAAAACGTATGCCGTCATACCGCGATAAATTTGAAGAAGCTTCGGCAGTGGTTAAGACATAATAAGCCGGAACTAAATACTGTAACAAAGGAAATTCTACTGCCTCTACCTGATGACCTTCGGATTGTAGTTTTTCTAATAATCCCAGGGAATATGTTTTTACTTCATTGTCTAAGCCGGTGCTTTCTAAAGTTTCTTTTAGGTATGCTATTTTGTATTTTTTATTTATGATTTTAAAATCTGAATATTTATCAGTTTGTTTATTGCTTGCTGTGCTATCGTATTCATCAGGGCCTGCCATTACTTCAAGTAACAAAGCAGCATCATAAACATTTGTAGTGATGGGTCCTATTTGGTCAAAAGATGATGCGTATGCTAAAAGCCCCCAACGCGAAACACGGCCGTAGGTGGGTTTTAAACCCACATTGCCGCAAAAGGATGCCGGTTGCCTGATAGAGCCTCCGGTATCAGAACCCAGGGCTGCCATACATAAACCGGCAGCTACTGCCGCTGCGCTGCCTCCTGAGGAGCCTCCCGGTACGTAATTATGGTTGTGCGGATTTATTATTTTACCATAATATGAGGTTTCGTTAGAGCTGCCCATGGCAAATTCGTCACAACCCAAACGACCGATAATGATGGCATCTTCAGCAAGAATTCTTTCTACAACCGTAGCGCTGTATGGCGAGGTAAAACCCTCCAGAATATGAGAGGAAGCGCCAACTTTATGCCCTTGATAGCAAATATTATCTTTTATACCTATAATCATACCGGCTAATTTACCGCTATTACCGGCTTTTATCTTTGCATCAACTGCGGCAGCTTTTGCCAATGCGCTGTCTTCAAATACTTCAATAAAAGCATTTATCTCGCTGTGGCGTTTAATTTGCTCTAAATAATATTTAACGAGTTCTATACAGGTAATTTTTCGCGCTGCTAATTCGCTGCGAATTTGCCGGTAAGGCTTTGCTGACATAACTGATTATTACGGATTATCTTGTTTGGTAGGACTGGAATTGTTGGTATTAGCGGTGTCTTCGCCTTTAGAGGCGTCTTTAAATTCTTTAATACCTTTACCTAATCCTCTCATTAATTCGGGTATTTTTCGCCCTCCAAACAACAATAATACGATGGCCACAATAAGTACTACTTGCCAGGGACCAATAGAGCCAAGTAAAACAGATAAATACATACATCAATTATTTGCCCCAAAGGTAGTAAATTATTTCAACACTCAACAATTTGTTTGATACAAGCCTGAATATGGTCAAGTGCAATATTATCCGGTTTGTTTTTAGTTTAAAATCTTATTAACTCAAATGCCACCCACATATATACACTCTTCATATTAATCACGCCAAACGTGGCTACTGACAATTTTGGGATTAATTTATTTCTCTTACTGAAAGTAAAGTTTAATATCTATGACTCCATAAAGCTTAATAAAATTATCACAAGCATATAATTTTTAATACCTCGTATATCCATTTTACTTGGTAACCCATAACATTATTTTATAAAATGGAAATTGTAATAATTAACACATGGTATTAAATAAATAAACAAAAAGAATAACAAAATGAGCCATATTTGCAATGCTAATATTTATTATCAAATTATAAAATTTTAAAACAACAGCACATGAAAAGCATACAAAAAACATTGATATTACTGTCGGTATTGATAATTTGCCCAATGCTGTTTGCACAATCAGAAGAAGATGTAAATAGTGTTGATTACAAGGCTTACAGCAACTTTGATTTTATTGCCGGCACCAAAACCATCTTTTATGACGATTTTACTTCAAGTACAAATAAGTGGAAAATCATAGAGTTTGACCCCTCTGAAGATATAGAAAAACCCGGGATAAAAAAAATTGAAGGGAATGATAATAGCTGGTTCAAAGTACCAAAGCACGGAATTTTTTATCCTTTAAATTTAAAAACATTACCCGAACATTTTACCATAGAATTTGATATGTGGGCAGATGATGAAAACATGAGTGAAATGGAAAGCGGGCTAATTATATCAATAGTGGGTAACAAAGTGATTAAAGATGAGTACAGCATACATTTTGACGAAAATCCACAAGTACAAATTGACATACACCCTTCTCTGGAGTTGCTGTACTGTTCGGCAGTTGAAGAATGTTGTAAAAGTGAAAATCGCGTACTGGTAAGAAAAGATATTAAAAATGGTTGGAAAGCCGGTAAGGTGCATCGTATTTCCATATCAAGAAATAAAACCCATATTAAATTATATGTAGATGAAAAAAAATTTATTGATTTGCCACAAGGATTGCCTAAGAGTCAAAATTATACCTTAATGTTGGCTACAAATATGTGGGGTGACGGATTGTATCTTACTGATTTTAAAATAGCAGAAGTTGTTAATCACACGATTACTAAAATTGATGAGCATACAAAATTTGTTACCAATGCAATTTATTTTAATGTAAACTCGGCTGTTGTTAAACCCGAATCATGGCCTGCCCTAAACCAAGCTGCAACGGCTATTAAATCAACACAAGGCATCGTAACCATTATTGGGCATACCGACAGTGATGGCCATGATGCAGATAATCTATTGCTTTCAAAAAAACGAGCTGAATCAGTTAAAGAGTTACTGGTTAAAAATTTTGGAATAGACTCATCCAGACTTCAAACTGATGGAAAAGGCGAATCAGAGCCCATAGATAGCAATAATAGCCCCGAAGGTAAAGCTAACAACCGCAGGGTAGAATTTATAAAAAAACATTAATTATTTCAAGCTATTTATTGCGAATTTATTAGTATTAAAATCACTAAAATTACCGTTTAATTAAGGTACTGCAACTTATGTTTTGAGTTTAGCCCCAAAAGTCATCAGGCTTTTCTCACGGCAAGCCGGGTGTCTAAGATTTTGTAATGCTCTCCCCAAAACGGGGAGATGGAGGGGGTGTATTAACCCCAATGCCTCGTAGATACTTACACTCTTGTATTAACTTCGGTACACGTGGCTAATGACAATTTTGTGATTAATCCGAGATGATGCCTGGAAATACCGTTTTGGTCAATATGCGAAACACCAAAATAATTGATTATATGTAATAACTGTTATATTTGCATAAAATAACCAATAATATGAGCCAAAAAGCTGTAAAAAAATTTTTAGTACCGCACGATTTTACTCCGGTTGCCGACACTGCCTTAGAACATGCAGCCAAAGTTGCTATAACTACCCAAGGAGAAGTACACCTGTTGCATGTGGTTTCTAAACCCGGCCAGGTTGAAGAAGCACGCGAAAATCTGAACAAAGTTATTGAAAATGCTACGGCAAAATATGGTATTGCTTTTACTCCGCATATCCGTATCGGAAATATTTTTGACGATATAGGCGATACTGCTAAAGAAATTAAAGCCTCTTTGATTTTTATGGGGACCCATGGCGCCCGAGGTTGGCAAAAAATTGTTGGTAGCGATGCTTTAAGGGTAATTACTCATTCTGAAGTGCCCTTTATTGTGGTTCAGCAAAAGGGAATAAAAGATACCGGATATGATGATATTGTGGTTCCATTGGATTTAGATAAAGAAACCAAACAAAAGCTGAGTATAGTTGCCGATATGGCTAAATATTTTAATTCGCGCATACACATTATTACCCCCACAGAAGATGACGAATATTTAGCTCATCAACTAAACAGCAATATTATTTTTGCTAAAAAATTTCTTTCGGAAAGAGGCATTGAGTTTACTACGCATATAGCCGAAGATGATTTTGAACGTGCCATTGTTCGCCTGGCAACCAGTATAGATGCTGATTTAATTGCTATAATGAATATGCAAGCCAATAAAGTAGCGGGTAATTTTTTCTCTAGCTCATCCGAACAGCATTTGATAACAAACGATGCTCAAATTCCTATTTGTGTGGTAAACCCGATGAGCAGTTCATTCTTTTATTACTGATAAACTACCCCGAAGTTTTTTCTGCCCAGTCACCATGCTCTTTTATCAATTCAATCAGGGCATTTACGGCTTGTTCTGCAGGTATGTTTTTTTTCACAACTTCTTTGCCTTTATATAGTGATATTTTATCTATCCCTGTGCCAACATAGCCATAGTCGGCATCGGCCATTTCGCCCGGGCCGTTTACTATACAACCCATGATGCCTATTTTTATTCCTTTCAGGTGGTCAGTAACACTGCGGATTTTTTGAGTAGTTTCTTGCAAATCAAATAAGGTACGCCCGCAACTGGGACAGGAAATGTATTCTGTTTTGGAAATGCGTGTACGCGTTGCTTGTAAAGTACCAAATATAGTGCGGTTTACCAGTTGACGATTGGCACAATTGGTAGTATGTATCCACGCTCCATCGCCAAATCCATCTATCAGTAATGCACCCAAATCAGTAGATGCATAAAGCTGAAAACGCTCATCATCCAAATTTTGATAATTTCTTTTAATTATCACCGGTGCTTTGCAATGGTGCAAGAGTAGCTTAAAAAACATAGCGCGTTGCTCGGCCATGCCATGTTCGTTAGACGTATCAAAAATTAAAACAACATTATGATACGGGTTGATTTTCTGAATAAACTTTTCATTCAGTGTATTAAAATCAACCATGATAAAATTTAAATCTGGATGTACATCGTCTGACAAAAAAAATTGTTCAGCATTAAACAGCGGATATGTTCTTGGTTGGTTGCGGTATTTGTACCAAACTTCAGCATTATAAATTACACCCAGTGTTCCGGGAATTTCAAACGAGAGTATATTATCACCGGCATATATATAATCGCAGGCTTGTTCGTTAAGGTTCCATTTATCTTGTTCGGCCGAATAAGTATAGCCTACGGCAAATAAGGAAGCCGGAGTAATTTTTTCTTTATTTCCATAATCGGCAATTACTCTGGGTACGTTTTTTCCGCCAAGGTTTATTACTTCATTTGTTTCTCTTTTACTGTATTCGTAAGGGGAGTATTTTCCGGCCAATTCGTTCAAAGAAAAATCCACATCAATTTTTATGTTTTTTCTTTTTTCATAACGCTCTGCCAACATTTTGGCTACGGGGATTTCGAACTCCGGGTCTTCGGTTAAGGATACCCGAATGGTATCGCCCAAACCATCTTCGAGGAGTGTGCCTATGCCTATTGCCGATTTTATTCTTCCGTCATCTCCATCTCCTGCTTCTGTTACACCCAGGTGCAGGGGGTAATTCATGTTTTCTTTTTTCATTCGTGCAACCAGCAAACGATAGGCTTGCACCATTACTTGTGGGTTGCTGGCTTTCATCGAAAAAATAAAATCATGGAAATTGTTTGCAATACATATTCTGGCAAATTCCAAAGCACTTTCAACCATTCCCAGGGGCGTGTCTCCGTAGCGGCTCAATATTCTGTCGCTCAACGAACCGTGGTTAGTGCCGATACGCATGGCCGTGCCGTTTTTTTTGCAGAGCAATACCAGGGGTGTAAATTTTTCTTTTATTCTATTGAGTTCAATTTCGTAGGCTTCATCAGAATAATCAATGGCTTCAAATTTTTTTTTGTCGGCATAATTACCGGGATTAATTCTTACTTTTTCTACAATACCGGCTGCAATTTCTGCTGCATGAGGTGTAAAATGTATGTCGGCTACCAAAGGAGTATGGTAGCCTTTTTGGCGAAGGGAATTTTTAATATTTGCTAAGTTTTCTGCATCGTTTTTGCTGGGCGCAGTAATACGCACCAGTTCGCATCCGGCTTCAATCATTCTGATAGATTGTTCTACCGTAGCTTCGGTATTCATAGTGTCGGTGGTGGTCATTGATTGAACACGGATAGGGTTGTTGCCACCAAATCCGGTTGTTCCAACTTTTATCTCGCGTGTTTTAAAGCGCGAATATTCGAACGTAGAATTACAATATTCCCAACCGCCATATTCTATCGGGTTTATGTTCATGGTAAAATATTACTGCAAAGTAAAACAAAAAAATGCGAGATATTGTTTATACTTGCTTGAATGTGCGGAGAATTTTTTGATACCAAAAATCAATTGGCTATTATGTTTAAAACACATCATTTTTCAACCTTTATTATATATAAATACACTTTCAATACTTTTACAAAGTAAAAAATTAACGTTTTTTAATCGGGTAGCGCATTTTATATTTGGTTTCTATCAGGCCTTTGCTTATTTCATCGAGTTTGCGTTTAATCATTTGCCTGCGAAGCAAGCTTATTCTTTCTACAAACAGAATACCTTCAATATGGTCGTATTCGTGTTGTATAATACGAGCAGCAATACCGTCAACCGTATCTTTGTGCGGGGTAAAATCTTCGTCTAAATATTCAATGGTAATTTTTTCTTTTCTGAATACCTCTTCGCGTATACCCGGTATGCTCAGGCAGCCTTCGTTAAAACCCCAGGGTTCTCCTTCTTCTTTGGTAATTACAGGATTTATAAATACTTTTTTATAATCTATTAATTTTTTTTCTTCTTCGGTAGCATCTTCATCTTCGGCAAAAGAGGATGCGTCAACTATAAACAAGCGTATTGATTTGCCTATCTGTGGAGCAGCTAACCCAACACCTGCAGCATTATACATGGTTTCGAACATATCTGCAATCAGGTTTTTTAAATCAGGATAATCGGGCAATATTTCGGAAGCCTTCTTTTTTAAAACAGGGTCTCCGTAAGCAACAATAGGTAAAATCATTATAAAAAATATTTTTACAAAGGTACAATTTAGGTGTGTAATAGAGGTAAATAAATTGCATTTATTAACAGTATATTAGCTTATTATTAAGTATTTGCATGTTTACACACGTATTTTGTTAATTTCTGAAAGTGTTCTTAAATAAAAAATAAGCACTTACTATTTAATTTCAGCAAAATTTTTTTAGCATGAAATTTAGAATTACCTTGATGTTACTCTGTTTTTTGTCAGTAAATTTGTTTGCCCAGGAACCAAAAAAGAAATTAGAAAACACATATGCGGCTCCTTTGTTTGGTATTGATTTTTATCGTGTAAAAGGCAAAAAAGAATTATCGGGTATGGGGTATAATTATAAGGGAGGTATAGGTTATTCGGCAGGTTTAGACCTAGCTTTTCCTTTGCACGAAAAATTTTATTTAAGCATACAACCTTTATTTTCGAAAAAAGTATTTGAACGCACTGATGAATGTTTGGTATGTGATGCAAGTTTTAAACCCACTTCAAAATTTAACAACATTTTTTTTGACTTACCTATATCGGGATATTATATGCTGATGAATAAAAAACTGGATATATTTTTAATAGCAGGCATACAAAACTCAATTTTATTAAAATCGCGCGAAACACGCACTACCTATATGGGAGATGAAGTTGAATTTAACTCCCGCGTAGGGTTCAATAAATTTATTTTTGGCATAAACAGTGGTGTAGGTTTTAATTATACTTTATCATATCGTTTAAGTGCCGGTTTAAACCTGTTATATAAATTTTCGCTCATCAAGCTTGAAAAAACTTTAGACCAACGATATAACTATTTTAGTCCACAAGGTGGTTTGTATTACCGATTTTGAAAACAAAAGCTGAATTTTTTTATTATATCATATACAAGCCTTATGGTATGCTATCGCAATTTACACGCGAAGGCAACAATGCTTGTTTATCAGATTTAGGTTATAGATTTGAAAAAGACGTTTATCCCATTGGCCGATTAGACAGCGATAGCGAAGGTTTATTGTTGCTTACCAACGATAAAAAAATTAATCACTTGCTTTTACATCCGTTTAACCAACACGAAAGAACCTACCTTGTACAATGCGAGGGGGCAATAAATACAACTGCTATACATAAATTATCAGAAGGGATAAAAATAAATATCAACGGAAAAATACATCATACGCTACCCGCTCAAGCAAGAATTATTGATGAACCTGATTATTTACCGCAGAGACGTCCTCCGATTAGATTTAGAAAAAACATTCCAACAAGCTGGGTAGAAATAAAATTAACCGAAGGTAAAAACAGACAGGTAAGAAAAATGTTTGCAGCAGCAGGTTATCCTGTTTTAAGATTAGTAAGAATTGCTATTGAAGATTTAATACTTGCCAATTATGTTTCGGGAGTGGTAGAAAAGATTGAAAGGAAAAAAATATATGAGTCTTTGAAATTAAAAACGTAAAGCATTGAGTTTTTTTACATCAAGTAAGGTAATATTACTTCCTTTTGATTCAATTAAGCCCTCGTCTTTAAAATCAGAGAGTGTGCGAATAACTGTTTCTGTAGCTGTACCTACAAGCTGAGCCAAATCATCGCGCGAAATGGCGATAGAAAAAGAATTTTTTTTATCGGTATTATACCGTTTATTTAACTCTAACAATGCACCTGCAACTCTTTTTCTAACCGAACTGTAGGCTGTTTTAATCAGGCGTTCTTCTTTTTCTAAGACTTCGTTGGTTAAAATTTTTATAAACTGTGCCGAAACATCTCTGTTGGCTGTTAACAGAGAGTTAAAATCTGATTTTGGTATTAAATGCAGTTCACATGGTTCTATAGCTTCTGCTGTTTCATTATAAACGCTTTCGTCTAAAAGTGGAAGATAACCGATAAAATCACCCTCATTGTATAAACCAACTATAAATTCTTTTCCGTCTTCGTGTGTGCGATATGTTTTTACTTTTCCTTTACTTATAAAAAATAAATAATACGGATTATCTCCCTCGCGGTAAATAATTTCTTTCTTTTTATATTTTTTTGATTTTTTATCAGCCGAAATATTTTTTAGCTCTTCGTACCCTTTTGCTGCATTGATAAAAGCAAATAGGCCTTTTTCTGTTTTATCAAACGATTTTTTAATATTTAAATTTCTGTTAATACGAGTTTCTATGGCATTAAGCAATTCGCTTTCAGTAAATGGTTTGGTAATATAGTCATCTGCACCCATATTCATGCCTTTTCGTATATCGCTTTTATCAGCTTTTGCGGTTAAAAAAATAAATGGTATGGCGCTCGTTTTAGGGTCTTTAGAAAGCATGTGTAATACGCTATACCCGTCTAATTCAGGCATCATTACATCGCATATAATTAAATCAGGAATAATAGAACGAGCTTTTTCTACACCTATTTTTCCGTTTTCAGCCACATATACTTCATAATTCCCTAAACTTAAAATTTCTGCTGTATTTTCGCGCATTTCGATATTATCTTCTATCAATAATATTTTTTTCATGTTATAATTTTATATAATGCAAAATTATTTTATTTTGTTAAATTAATTTTAACTGTAAAAGTTGTTCCTTCATTAAGTTTACTGCTAAAGTTTATTTCTCCATTCACTAAATCCAGATATTTTTTAACAATGTTTAATCCCAGTCCGGTACCTTGTATATGCGTTGCATTATGAGCCCTAAAAAAACGGTCGAATAAATATACTTGTTCTTGTTCGGGGATACCAATACCTTTGTCTGTTATAATAAATCTGAGCGTATGCATGTTACATTCAGTTTCAAATATAACTTCGGTATTTTCAGAAGAATATTTCAGGGCGTTTGACAGTAAATTATATAAGATATTACGAATAATGTTTCTGTCTATTTTGCAATGGGTATTGCCTTGATATATAAATTTTATAAATTGACCGGTTTTTGCAGTTATTTGCATTTCTTCAACTAATTCTTCGCACAATAATTTTAAATCTGTTTCCTGTGGATTATTTGATATTTTTCCGGCCTCCAGTTTATCTAATGACAGAAAATCATTTAGCACAGAATTGAGATAACCTACATTTGTTTTGATGCGTTGTATATGCTTATTTGCTTTTTCAATTTCATGTTTCTGATGATATTTTTCAATAAGAGTTGCTGAGGTAAGAATGGTGCTGAGTGGTGTTCTGAATTCGTGCGATGCCATACTTACAAAGCGGGATTTTAATTCGTTAAGTTCTTTTTCTTTTTCGAGTGATTTTAATATTTCCTGTTTGGCTATTTTTTCTTCAGTTACATTGTCTTCAACTACTAAAATAGAGTCAATCTTTCCATCTTCTTCATTATAAAGAGGGGTTGCGTTTAATATATAATAATTATTTTTATAAAATAACTCTAAAGTTTTGTTTTTGCCTTCAAAAACTTCCATGAGTTCTTTTTCAATATTTGCAGCAGTTTCGGGTTCCAGACGCGAAGTAAATTTAGTACCTATCAGCATATCTCCGGTAATCCCAATTTTAAAAAGTTCTTTGCCTTCAACAAAAATGTATTTCAAATCTTTGTCAAAAACATTGATGGTACCGTTCGGAAAATTTCGTGCAATAGCACTATATAACTGTTGACTTTTTCTAAGTTCGGCTGTTCGTTCTTCAACGCGTTGTTCAAGCTCCTGATTTAACTTTAGTATTTTTTCCTGCGCTGCTCGTCTTTCGGTTATATCGGTTATCAGGGCCATCACGTATGTTTCTTGTTCTATTTTATAATAATTCAGGCTGATTTCTACCGGGAATATTTCTCCGTTTTTACGACATGCTTTTAAATCCATGCCTAAGCCCATGGGTCTTTTTTTAGGATCATTATGGTATCTATTGCGATGAGCAGTGTGTTGATGGCGGTATTCCTGCGGTATTAATTCTTCTAAAAGTAGGGTTTTAAATTCTGCTTCGCTATATCCAAACATTTCGGATGCACGGGGGTTTGCCGCAATAATTGCTCCTTTACTATTTACAACCAGCAAGGCTTCGGCTGCTGTAGAAAAAAGCATTTTATAAATGTTGTCTTTTATTTTATCCATCAGCGCAAATTTAAGTTTCCATATTTATAGTCTTTAAAAAACAGAAAAGCAAAGTATATATATTCTATAAATATTGCATAATAGTATACCCGGTTATAATCCCCATAAAATGAATAAGAAAGCATTGCTAATAAAGGCCATACAAGTATAGCCTTTATGTTACTGAAAATTGCCAAACACATGGGTAAACTTAAATACCAGGGATGTACCGTAGTGCTGAATAAATAATAAATGAGGTATGCCAAACAAATACTTTTTAATGCATAGATTGTATTTACTATCTTGCTTGCAAATACTAAATATAATATGGCTGAAAGACTGATTAGCATTAAAAACGGACTTAGATAAGAAATTGTGTTAAAACCGCTGATAGACGAAGTAACATAATTTAACACATAATAAATACTTGCATTAAACTCAAATTTTCGTATAAACAAATCGATGCCTGAAAGATAATTTCTGAATATTTCTATTAAATTAAATGGTACAAAAAGTATTAAACAAACTATTAAAACTAAGCCGGTATAAATTATTCCTTTTTTTAATCCAAGCTTTTTAATAATAAATGGTAAAACAATAGCAGGTAACAATTTTATACATACAGCAACTGATATTAATATAGATGACAACAAAATATTCTCTTTTTCGAATATAAAATATAAGCCTGTCAACATAAATAACAAGGTAATACTTTCTAAATGTAAATTACCTGTAAATTCAATGATAAAATACGGATTAAACACATAAAATAAATACAAATTAAATTTAGACAGTTGTAATTTTGATAACCAATAATATAAAAGCCATATAGTGAGCAATTCGCATATAATAATTATTATGCGCATAATAATTGTAAAAGTGTATAAGTTGCCAAAAGCAGAAACATAAAATATTGCCTGTGCTGCCGGTGGATAAACGGTAAAATAATCTTTGGAGTTTAATCGCTTGTATATATCTGCATACAATTCGTCTTTAACCTCAACCAAAGACAAACGAATATTTTCAGGGGTATATAAGTATGGATTAATTTGGTGATGCATTAATTTACCATCCCAATAATAACGGTAGTAATCATCCGAAAGTTTTGGAGAAGAATTGATTAAAATCAATCTGCACACAAGTGCTAAAAACAATATCGTTATTAATTTAACCTGATGCTTAATTAAAATTTCTGATATCACTCTACCTAATAAAAACAACAGTATAATTAAACCGGCTAAAGTGATGAATTCGCTGCGGATAACTTTATTGCCCAAATAATAAATAAACAAACAATATAATAAAGCATAAAAAAAAAGAAGTTTTTTACTTGTCAGAATCGCAGATATTATTTTATATAGTGATCCTATACTTAATGCAAATTTTGTGCGTTACTGATAATGATTTATATTTGTAATATCATGGTAAATAAACATAAATTATTGCTGTTTTCGGGTGTGTGTTTGGCGTTATTATTTATAACATCGTGCCGTAAAGATAAGCTAATTGAAAATCCAAATGCAAAAGTTTCGTTCTCTAACGACACCGTAATTTTTGACACGGTATTTACAACGGTGGGCTCTGCAACCCGCTATTTTAAAGTTTATAACAATAACCGTCAAAAAATTAATATTTCGAGAATATATATTGCGGGAGCAGCTGCAAATATGTTTAGAATGAATGTTGACGGCATACCCACAAGAGATATTAAAGACGTAGAAATAGAGGCCGGAGATAGCTTATGGATATTTGTTGAAGTAACCGTTGATCCGAACAATGGCACCACGCCTTTGTTGGTAACCGACAGCATAATTTTTATTACCAACGGAAATGTTCAGGATGTGGATTTGGTAGCCTGGGGTCAGGATGCTTATTTTCATACTCCGCCCAATGGTGCCGGCTCGCCATTTTTTTCTTTACCTTGTAACGATATCTGGCAAAATGATAAACCACACGTGGTTTATGGATTTGCCGTAGTTGACAGCAACTGCAACTTAACCATACAGCCCGGAACCAAGGTGCATTTTCATCCCAATTCATCACTGGTAATATTTAATACGGGTACATTAAGTGCTGTTGGTAACCAGAATAACCGTATAACATTTAAAGGAGACAGGTTAGGTGCTTATTACGATACTTTACCCGGTCAATGGTCGGGTATAATATTTTTAGATGCCGGCACAAGTACAATTGATTTTTGCGATATACGTTGTGCCAGCGTTGGTATTCGGGTGCAAAATACCAATATCAGCAACATGAACACTATCAATATACATCATACGAAAATTGAACATATTTCTAATTTCGGAATATGGAATTACAAAATTGGCGCTATAAATGCCACTAATTGTCAGGTAAATAATTGCGGACAATATTGTTTTATTAATGTTGCCGCAGGCAATGTAAATTTAAACCACTGCACATTTGCCAATTATTGGTTTTATGAAACCCGACAAACTCCCGCTGCAGGCATTGCCAATTATTACGAAGAAAATCAGGTTGCTTATGTGGGCGATTTTACCATTACGGCAAATAACTGCATATTTTATGGAGCAAATGACGCAGAATTTATAACCGATTTTATAACCGGTGCAACGCTTAATTATAATTTTAATAATTGCATCATCAAAACAACTCAATCGGTTTCGGATATCAATCACTATCAAAGTATTTTATCGGCATATCCTCAGTTTGTTGATGTAAGTAAGCAAGATTACAAATTAAAAAGTTCCTCACCGGCTATCGGTCAGGCAAATAATTTTGGTTCTATAAGCGATGATTTAGAAGGCACGGCACGCGATGCAAATCCCGATATAGGTTGTTTTGAGTGGCAGTAATCTTTACCCTAAATTATGCAATCATATGCGCATTATGCAATGCTTATGTTTTTTGTTTCTTTTTGCGGGCAGCAGGAAATAAAATATTATTAAGTATAAGCCTGTAACCCGGAGAATTAGGATGCAGGTTTAAATCGGTAGGAGGGTCGCCCACCATGTGGCGATAATCTTCCGGGTCGTGTCCCCCATAAAAAGTAAACTGCCCTTTGCCATAAACACCATGTAAGTAACGAACCGTATTAAACTGTTTACTTTCGCCCATTACCGTAATGTTAGGTTTAACATATTGCTTTTTAAAATCGGTAGTCTGACCCATAAAACCTTTAATTACTTTGGTGTGATTTTGACAAAGCATAGTGGGTACAATATCCCACTTGGCAGAAAAATCAAATAAAGTAAATACATCCTGGTTTTCGGGTATGTAATGTAATTCGGTTCCGTCAATTGAAGAAAACTCATATTGCAGGGGGTCTAAAATGAGTTTAAAATTTTCAAAGGCTAAAGTTTTGGTAAAATCTATTTTATTTTGTGCATTCGGGTCTAAGGCATCCCCGTCATACATCGGTCCGCATATATCTACTCCTTCGGCAGCAAGAGCAATATCGTAACTATCGGTGCCGCTGCACATGGTAAATAAAAAACCACCTCCTGCAACATATTCTTTTATTCGTAAAGCAACGCCTAATTTGAGTTCAGATACTTTGTTAAACCCAAGCTGCATAGCCATTTGTTCAGTTTCGCGTACTTGTTTTTGGTACCATGCGGCATTTTTGTATGTGGCATAAAATTTACCGTACTGTCCGGTAAAGTCTTCGTGATGCAGGTGCAGCCAATCGTATTTAGGAAGCACACCGGCTATGATAGCCGAATCGTAGATTTGGTCGTAAGGAATTTCGGCATAGGTCATTACCAACGTAACAGCATCATCCCAGGGTTGATAGCTTGAAGGCGCATAGACTGCAATTTTAGGTGCTTTTTCAAGTTTTACTACTTCCATATTTACTTCGGGGTCGCTTATCTCTAAGCGTATATTTGCTGCTTTACCATCAGCTACCAATTCATAACTAACTCCTCTTATTTTACATTCTTCTTCGATGGTTTTATAGTGGGGAATTAAAAAACTTCCTCCGCGATAATTCAGTAGCCATTCCAACTCAATATCGTTTTTCAGTACCCAGTATGCTATACCGTATGCTTTAAGATGGTTTTTTTGTTTTTCGTCCATGGGTAAAAGCAAATAAGTGGCTTTTAAATGCAAGGCAGAAAAAACCATCAATAAGAGTAATAATTTAAAACGGCTCGTCATTATTATAATCGCTTTGATTACCAAAGTTAATATCATCATCTTCATCTTGCAAATCGTTCATTTTAGAACTAACGGTTATTACGTTGGTATTAGTATCAAAGTTATTATTGGGTTGCAAATTATTTTGTGCATAGTTGTCTTCAAATCCAAAGCTATCATAGTTTTCAAACTTAGCGTATTGGCCTTTAAATTTAAGTTTTACCTCATCCAGCGATCCGTTTCTGTGCTTGGCAATGATAAACCAACCTAAGCCTTGCGTAGAGTTGCCTTCTGCATCGGTATCTATTTTATAATATTCGGGACGGTATAAAAACGAAACGATGTCGGCATCCTGTTCAATGGCTCCGGATTCTCTTAAATCGGACAGCAATGGTTTTTTATCGCCTCCGCGTGTTTCTACCGAACGGCTAAGCTGTGCTAAAGCAATAATAGGTATGTTTAATTCTTTGGCTATGCTTTTGATGGAGCGCGAGATGGTGCTTATTTCCTGTTCGCGGTTACCTTTGTTATCGGCACCGGCTGTCATTAATTGCAAATAATCTATAATTATCATTTTTACGCCATGTTGCGAAACAAGTCTACGCGCTTTGGCACGCAACTCAAAGATTGATAAGGCGGGAGTATCGTCAATAAATATAGGTGCTTGCGAAAGATTTTTAATACGCGCGTGTAATTGCTGCATTTCGTACTCTTGCAGGGTACCTTTGCGCAATTTATGTGCTTCCAGTTCTGCTTCGCTGGATATTAAACGATTTACCAGTTGTATGGCCGACATTTCGAGCGAAAATACGGCTACAGGTATTTTAAACTGCACGGCCGTATTTCGGGCCATGCTTAATACAAAGGCTGTTTTTCCCATACCCGGGCGGGCAGCAATAACAATCATGTCTGATTTTTGCCAGCCTCCCGTAATGGCATCTATTTCTGTAAACCCCGAAGGTACTCCGCTCAATCCTCCTTCGTGTTTTTTAGCAGCTTCTATTTCATCAATGGCTTGTAAAATTAAATTGTCCATTGAAGCATAATCTTTGCGGATATTACCTTGTGTTACTTTAAAAATTTCGCTTTCGGTTTGATCTAACAAATCAAATACATCGGTTGTTTCTTCGTATGCTTCTTGCATGGTTTGTCCCGATATACGAATCAGTTCTCTAAGGATATGTTTTTGAGAAATGATACGCGCATAATATTCAATATTTGCAGCAGAAGCAATTCTGTTTGTAAGCTGACTGATGTAGTAGGGGCCTCCAACCAGGTCTAATTCGCCCTTTTGACGTAATCGTGCCGTAACGGTTAATATATCAATAGGCTGCGATTCATGAAATAATTCGCTGATGGCTGCATATATTTTTTGATGCGCATCTTTATAAAAACTTTCGGCCGATAATATATCAATGGCATCATTGACGGCATCGCGTTCTAACATCATAGCGCCCAAAACGGCCTCTTCCAGTTCTATTGCCTGCGGTGGTAATTTACCGCCATCTATGCTAATGGGGTTGGTAAAAGCATTTTTGATCCTTGAATTTTTTTTATAACCTGTTTTTTCTACCTGTTCTTCCATAAGCCCAAAATAAACTCACTTTAACCTAATAATAACTAAATGTTGGTAAATTACTTTTTCAATCTTACTTTTAAAAAAATATTAAAACCACATATTAACATTTGTTGATTAATTTAGAGTACAATTTACAAAATAATGAATGAAAATATTGTTTTATAATAAAAAGTTATTAAGAGGATGTTGGTTATTATTGGTGTTGTTGTCTTGCAAAAAAGAACGCGACACACTGCCTCCCCAAATTACCATTTATTCTCCTGTCGAAAACAGTTCTTTTGATATTCCGGCATATATCAATATTTCGGCTCATATTAAAGAAGACAAAAAAATTGAAAGTATCAACGCAGAAATACTCAACGAAAATCAACAAATAATTGCCTCTGCAGCTGTAGATGTTGGCAACTATCCCGATAACAAAAATATTAACTTAAACACCACTATCTATATTGATGACCGGCTCTTACCTTCCGGAAATTATCACGTTCGTATAAAAGCCAATGATGGAACAAACCATACTTCGCGTTACAAAAAAATTTACATCCACGAATTAACTAAAGAGTTAAAAGATGTATTGATTTTCAGAAAAATAAATTCAAATCTTTTATCGGTTGAAAAACTCCATCAAAATAATTTTCTGCCCGTATTGTCTATAAACACTGATTTCGGGTTTAGCTCTTTCTGCAACAGGTATCAGCAACTGGTTATCGGAGGCAGTTATACAGGAAACATAAGCAGTTATAATTACCCGCAATATGATGTTGCCTGGCAATTACCCGCCTTAAATAATCCGGGACAACCTTATTATTATTTTTTACATCACAATAAATCAGAAGATTTGCTTTATATAGGGTATAGCCTGGGTTATATAAAAGCCGTTAATCGTTTTGGGAATAATATGGTATATGTGGCGCTTCCTAACAATTTCAATCCACATATCTGCTTAGAAAATGATGGTAAAATATATGCATATTTAAAAGAAATTAATGGCAACCAGCAAAAATTAAATGTGTACTATAAACAATCGGGGGCTTTAAAAAATACTTTAAACATTAATTTTGAAATAATAAAATTATTTGCCTTAGAAAACGGACTGATTGCGGCCCTTGTAAACGAAAATAATGTTGGAAAAATTAAACTATATAACGAAACCGGCAACAATTTTTACGAACCTATTCCCTCTTCCTTTTCAAGTTTTACTGACGGATTGCAAACTCCATTCGGATTAATTTATGCCTTAAGCAATAACGAGATTGTTGTTTACAACCACGCACAAAATCAAATTATTCCGCTAACTGCGTTTGGAGGCAGTGCAATTCAATACAACCCTTTACAAAACGAATTATATATAGCAAACGGTAATACTTTGAGTGTAATTAATGCTTCAAACGGGGTTATAAATACCCAACACACAGCAACAGGCAATATTTCATCTGTTTTGCTGTTGTTTAACAAATAGTTATTTTTACTCTCGAAATGATGAAAAAAAACCTGTTATTTACGGTCATTATATTTTTTGCGTGCTTAGCCTATTCGCAAGATTACGACACCTATAATGTTCATTCTGTTAAAAATAAATCTAAAAAAATTAAAGAACCATTTATTGAAAAATGTTATGCCGGGGGCAGCTTAAGTTTACAAATCGGGAATTTTGCCACATATGTAGATATATCACCCTTATTTGGTTATCAAATAACCGAAAAATGGTCATTAGGTTTAGGAGCTACTTATAAATATGCAGATATTTATTCGCCTTTTTATAATGTGCGGTTGCGTGGCAATGTGTTTGGAGGAGGTCCCTTTACAAGATTGATACTTTTTGATTTTCTATTTGCCCATGCCGAAGCAGAGTTTTTAAATACCGTGGGCTATGACGTGTTAATAAACAATTACCGCAGACTATGGGTTCCGGTTACAGCTGCAGGCCTGGGTTACAAGGGTGGTGATGATGATAATTATGGTTATTTTATGATTTTATATGATTTTAATAACGACCCTAATACTCCATATCCCCTGTCTCCACTTATTATTAAAGCCGGCTTTATATTTTCTTTAGGTAAATAATATTTTAATCTGATTTGAATTTTTTACTTTCGCTGCAATAATTTAATGAAAACATACTGAATGGAAAATACCCTGCAACAAAAACATGAACTACGTGTTTCAGCTATGGCTGAAAACCTTATAGGCTCTGAAATTATAAAACTTGCCGGAGAAATACGCGATAAAATAGCCCAAGGAGAAAAAATATATAATTTTACCATAGGCGATTTTAATCCACAAATTTTTCCTATACCAGCCGAATTTAAACAAGCAATTATAAATGCCTATCAAAACAACGAAACCAATTATCCCGAAGCAAACGGTATGCATCGCCTCAGAAAAGCGGTGTCCGCATTTCTTAAAGAACATTTACAACTTTCATATAACGAAAATGAAATACTGATATCAGGCGGAGCACGCCCCATTATATATGCTTTATACCAAACCCTGGTGGATGCAGGCGATAAGATATTATTTCCGGTACCTTCGTGGAATAATAACCACTACACACACCTGTCGCATGGCCAGCAAATTATAATAGAAACCCTTCCGGAAAATAATTTTATGCCTACGGCCGATGAACTTAAACCCTACATCCAAGAAGCCGGCCTCATTGCGCTGTGCTCACCTTTAAACCCTACGGGAACCGTATTCAGCAAAAATCAACTGGAAGAAATCTGCGATTTAATTATTGCCGAAAATAAGCGCAGAGGCGCTCATGAAAAACCGCTCTACCTGATGTACGACCAAATTTATTGCCTGCTAACTTATGGAAATACCCGGCACCACGACCCGGTAACACTGCGTCCGGAAATGCGCAACTACACCGTTTTTATAGATGGTTTGTCTAAATCGCTGGCAGCTACCGGTGTCAGGGTTGGTTGGGCATTTGGTCCGCAAAGAATAATTGATAAAATGAAAAGTATTTTATCGCATGTTGGAGCCTGGTCGCCAAAAGCCGAACAAATAGCAACCGCAGAATACCTTGAAAACAAAAGTGCCGTAAAAGAATTTTTAACTCATTTTAAAAATCGCCTCGAAAAAAGACTGAACGGATTTTATGAGATGTTTCAAAAATTAAAAAATGAAGGATTCTGTGTTGATGCCATTGCACCCCAGGCAGCAATCTATTTAACGGTAAAAATAAATTTATATGGTAAAATTTTACCCGATGGAAAAAAAATAGATTCGTCTGAACAAATAACCGCATATATTTTAAACGAAGCTAAAATAGCATTAGTGCCTTTTTATGCATTTGGTTCATCAAAAGAATCTGTATGGTATCGCTTATCGGTAGGTACAGCCCAAAGCAGCGATATAGAAGTAGTATATGCATCACTTAAAACGGCACTTTCTAAATTAAAATAATTATCCATAAATGAATAAAAACAACTATTGCATTATAATGGCCGGTGGTATTGGCAGCCGCCTATGGCCTATGAGCAGAACAGCAAACCCCAAGCAATTTCATGATGTTTTGGGAGTGGGTAAAACATTGTTAAGACAAACTTTTGAAAGATTTTTAAATATTTGCCCTCAGCAAAACATATTGATTGTAACCAACGAACAATACGGTGATATAGTAAAAAAACAAATACCCGAAATTAAAGAACAGCAAATATTAAAAGAACCCTTAAGAAAAAACACGGCCCCCTGCATTGCTTATGCTTCTTATAAAATTAATGCACTCAACCCTCAGGCACAAATTGTAGTTGCTTCTTCCGATCACCTTATTATTAACGAAAAAAAATTTGAAGAAACAATTTTACTTGCCCTGCAACAAGCCGAAAAATCAGATTGCCTTATTACCCTGGGTATAAAACCCGACAGACCGGATACCGGATATGGATACATACAATTTGAAGATGATACAAACTGTATAAACGAAAACATTAAAAAAGTAAAAACATTTACAGAAAAACCAAGTTTAGAGCTGGCTACGCAATTTATTGAAAGCGGTGATTTTTACTGGAACTCCGGCATTTTTATTTGGAGTTTAAAGAGCATACTTAAAGCATTAGAAAAATATATGCCGCACACAAATCGTCTGTTTTCTGAAGGAAAAGAAATATACAATACCCCTGCCGAACAAGAATTTATAGACCGTGTATATACAGAAGCTAAAAATATCTCTATAGATTATGGCGTGATGGAAAAAGCAAAAAATGTATATGTAGTTTTATCGGATTTTGGCTGGAGCGATTTAGGTACCTGGGGCTCTTTATATACCCACGTAAAACATGATGAAAACAATAATGCCATAGTAGCCAAACACAGTTTGCTCTATGATACCAAAAACTGTATGGTAAGCGTTTCAAAAAACAAATTAGTAGTATTACACGGATTAGACGATTTTATTGTGGTAGAATCTGATAATGTTTTGTTAATCTGCAAAAAGCAAAGCGAACAACAAATTAAAAATTTTGTGAATGATGTAAAACATCTGAAGGGCGATAAATTTATCTGATGATAATTTATCGTATTAACGTCACATGTCCGGTTTTTTCTTTGTATTCACCGTCAAACTCTGCTACGGCTCTAACTTTCCATACATAAACATCATTGGGGCATTTTAATTGTTTAAAAGTACCGTCCCAGCCTTCATTTACCGAACGTGTTTGAAAAATTAGCTCACCCCAACGGTTATATACATAAAATTCATATTCGGTTTCTACATGTCCGCCCATTACCGGTATAAATATATCATTTAGTCCATCGTTATTAGGGCTGAAACTATTAGGTACATAACATATAAAATCGCTTGCTATGACCACATCATGGCAAACGGTAGCCGGGCAGTTGCCCTGACCAAATGCCGTTAAACAAACGCTGTAAGTGCCCGGATTAATATTTGGAAAAACAAACTGGGGATTTACATCGGTAGAATTACCCAAACCCGCAAAGTCCCATAAATAATTATTTGCACCGGTGCTCAAATTAGTAAAATTTATTGTAGGATAAGACACCGTTGCATTTGTGGGGGAATGAATAAATTCAGGTACCGGTAAATCGTAAACCGTAATGTAATTTACCAGGGTAGTATTACTGATACAACCTGCAGCAGTAGTACTTTGATAAAATACGGTATATGTTCCCGGCTGAGAAAAAGTATGTGTAAAACCACTACAATTTGTGTGGGTTGTGCCATCGCTTAATTGCCATAAGCAATCAGTACCTGCCGGATTTGAAGTGGAAGAAAAATTAACCGTAAGCGGCATACAACCCGCAGTAATGTCTGCTATAGGGTTTATTACCGGTAAAGGGTTAACGGTAATATCCGTTGAGCTTGAACTGCCACAAAAACCGTTGATGGTATATGTAATTGTATGCGTACCTACTCCGGCTTGTGCCGGGTTAAATGCGCCTGTTACCGGATTTACACCCGGTCCGCTCCAGGTACCTCCCGGATCTACGGCAGTTAAATTTACCGCAGATGCGTTTTCGCAAAACGGACCCACAGGAGTTATGGTGGTTATTGCATCCGCAGTTACTTGTATTTGTGTAGATTGCTGGTCGCCACAAGGGCCGGAAATGGTATAAGTTATGGTATGATTACCAGCGCCTGCCAATGCCGGTGTAAACTCTCCGGTTATAGGATTTACGCCCGGACCACTCCAGGTACCTCCCGGGTCAACTGCAGTTAAAAACACACTCGCATCTGAAGTGCAAAATGGACCTGCGGGTGTTATGGTTGCGTTTAGATTCGGTAAAATATTTACATCAGCAGTTGCTGTTGCTATACAGCCATTAGCATCCGTACCAACAACCGTATAGGTTGTATTGTTAGGAGGGCTTGCCGTAACCGTGGCACCGGTAGTAGAGGATAAACCAACTGCCGGAGACCACGTATAATTCAGTGCTCCGCTTGCCGTGAGTTGGACATTTTGCCCTACGCATATATCACTCAAAGCAGGGTTAACTGCCACATTTGGATTGGGATTGACAGTTACTGTAACGCTTGCAGTAGCCGAACACCCGCTGGGGTCGGTACCGCTTACTGTATAGGTGGTGGTAGTGGTAGGATTAGCCGTTACGCTCGCGCCTGTTGTTGCAGATAGGCCGGTAGCAGGACTCCAGTTAAAAGTAGTAATGGTAGGAGAATTAGCTGTTAACACTGTTGATTGCCCATCGCAAATGGATGTGTTGGGCGAAACGTTTATAACTCCTGTACCAACAAACACAGTAACCTGATCGGTGCAGGCACCTCCGGTACAGGCAGTGCCGGATACGCGCACTTCGTATGTTGTTGTTACCATCGGGTTCACTGTAATGCTTAAGCCTGTTCCAACCAATGTGTTAGAAGGTAATTCAAACCATTGTATGGTTGGAGGTGTGTTTAACTGAATTGGTGCGGGTGAATAAGGAATATTGCTGATAATATAATTGGCTCCATTAGGTGTAAAACGTCTGCCTTCATTGGCTGTTGCCCACTGCGTTCCGGAGTTTCTGCCGGGAACAACATCGGCAACCGTACCTAATGCGTTGTTGGTAGCATGTATAGCCTGACCGCCATTCCACCCTGGACAAATTGGTTTATTTCCGATATGTGTTTCGGCTATGTTTGTGCCTTCGTATAAGATAATTTGGCTGCAGTACTGTAAACTTGTACAACTAAACATCGGTACGTTATTGTATTGTACCACAAAGGCCCTGTTGGGAGCTGTACCAATGGTTGCGTAAAATATTTGTCCACCAATACCGGGATTGATATCCTGCCAGGGGCCTAATACCGCATTGCGTATCTGATTATTCGGGTTACCGGGTACGGGAGCTGTAATGCTCCATGGAGAATAACCGTTTGCAAAGGCAGTGTTAAAACATATGTAATTATTGGAAGAAATCAGACATTGAGTGTATGTATTACCATAAAATGTAAACGGAAAACCTATATTAATAACACCCGAAAATTGATCATCGGTTAAAAAAACCTGTGTGCCTACATATTGTGCAGGACTAGAATTTCCATACAATGTTGCTGTTAAGGTTACCGGTTGACCGGGGCAACTGTTTTGATCAGGACCCGCATAAATACATTGTTGCGACAAGGTATTAAGCGGTTGTATTAGTACAAATAATATAAGAATATTGTTTATAGCTGTTTTCATTTTGTTAATTACGTTCTTTTAGTAGACATTCTTTCTTTGTTATTCTTGTGTGATGACGATATTTTGACAAATAGGTTGCTTGTCTTTAACAATAATTACAAACATTAAGTTCAGCCATTAAAAAATTAATAAGCCATGTTTTATATCAAACGCTTTTGTTAAAAAAATCTATTATCAATTTTGCTTTTTGTGCACCCACTAAATTGTGCAGCTCATCAAACTTAAGTTCTTTGATTCTTTTTAGGGATTTGAATTTTGTAAGAAGTAAAGTTGCTGTTTTTTCGCCTATACCTTTAATTTTACTTAATTCACTTTCTAATCCGGCTTTGCTTCTTTTGTTGCGGTGATGGGTAATGCCAAAGCGATGAGCTTCATTGCGTATATGCTGAATTACTTTTAAAGTTTCCGAACGTTTGTCTATGTAAAGCGGTAGTGAATCACCGGGATAGTAGATTTCTTCTAGTTTTTTAGCAATACCAATTACGGCAATTTTACCTTTGAGATTTAATTTTTCTAAACTTTCAATGGCTGCGCTTAACTGGCCTTTTCCTCCGTCAATCACTATCAGCTTAGGCAAAGGTTGTTTTTCCTCGAGTAAGCGTTTATATCGTCTGTAAATAACTTCACGCATACTTGCAAAGTCGTCCGGGCCTTCAACAGTTTTGATGTTGTAATGTCTGTAGTCTTTTTTAGACGGCCTGGCATTTTTAAAAACCACGCATGCCGAAACGGCATTTGTTCCTTGTAAATTAGAATTATCAAAACATTCAATATAATCTGGTAATTCACTTAGGCGCAAATCTTTTTGCATAGTTTGCAGAATACGCTCTGTATGGCGCTCGGGATTTTTTATTCTTTCCTGTTTAAGTTTATCCAGGCGGTAAAATTTAGCATTACGTTCTGATAGTTCGAGTAAAAGTTTTTTATCTCCGCGTTGCGGCACTACCACGTTTATACCTTCATATTCTATCTTAAATGGGACAATAATTTCTTTTGCGTCACTTTCAAATTTTTGTCTAAGTTCGGTTATAGCAATTTGTAGCAGTTCAGCATCTGTTTCTTCGAGTTTTTTTGTCAATTCCAAAGTATAGCTTTGTATTAAGGAGCCTTCATATATTTTTAAATAATTTATATATGCCCACTTTTCATCGCTTATGATTGAAAATACATCTGCCGTAAGATTTAAGTTTGTAATAACGGTTGATTTATGCTTGTAATTTTCGAGTTTATCTATTTTTTGTTTTAGAAGTTGTGCTTCTTCAAATTTTAACTCCTTGGCCAATAAATTCATTTTTTCTTTCAGGTTTGATAGTATTTTTTTAATGTCGCCTTTTATTATTTGTCTAACCTGATCTATTTGCAATAAATAATCATGATGCGATTGTTTGTTTTCGCAAGGGCCTGAACATTTACCGATATGATATTCTAAACATACACGAAATTTATGTTTGGAAATATTATCATCACTAAGCAATAAATTACAGGTTCTGATGGTATAGAGTTCTCTGATGAGTTCGAGCAGTGTTCGCAGCATGGTTACCGAGGTATATGGACCATAGTATTCGCTTCCATCAGCAATTTTTTTTCTGGTTTGAAAAACCCTCGGAAACGGCTCGTTTTTTATACATATCCATGGATATGTTTTATCGTCTTTCAGGTTTACATTATACTTAGGCTGATACTTTTTTATAAGTGTATTTTCTAACAACAACGCGTCTTGCTCGCTGGGTGTTACGATATATTCCAAACGCTGGATTTTTTTTACTAATAGATTTAGTTTTGCGCTATCGTGGTTTTTATTAAAGTACGAGGATACTCTTTTTTTGAGGCTTTTGGCTTTGCCTACATACAGCAATTTTTCGTCCGCATCAAAAAATTTGTAAATCCCCGGGGCTTCGGGTAATGCTTTAATTTGAAATTCTATGTTTATTAAATAATTCAAAATAACTACATTAGCTAAAAAATAAAAATATGCTTGATACTACAAAAATAAGCAACATACTTTTTTTAGATATAGAAACAGTTCCGCAGATTTATGGTTTTGAAAATCTTGATGAAAAGAAAAAAACATTGTTCGAAGATAAGAATAAACATCTTTTGCGCGATGACACAACCATTGAAGAAGTTTATAAAAAAGCAGGGATATATGCCGAGTTTGGTAAAATAATATGTATTTCGTGCGGCTATCTGATTGAAGCTAACGGAATAAGAGAATTGAGAATAAAATCTTTTTATGGCGATGATGAAAAAAAACTGCTTTACAATTTTGCTGAACTTTTGAATAAATCTTTTAATACAGACAAACACAGGCTTTGTGCTCATAACGGCAAAGAGTTCGATTTTCCTTATTTATGCAGAAGGATGATTATAAACGAGGTAAAGCTACCTTTTATCCTGCAAATGCAAGGTAAAAAACCTTGGGAAGTGCAGCATATAGATACCATGGAATTGTGGAAGTTTGGCGATTATAAAAATTTCACTTCTTTGGAGCTGCTTACTGAACTGTTCAACATTCCTTCGCCCAAAGACGCTATTAAAGGGAGTGATGTAGGCAGAGTGTACTGGCAAGAAAAAAACCTGAAAAAAATTGTAGAATATTGTCAAAAAGATGTTATTGCCTTGTGCAGAGTTTACTTGAGATTCTGCTACGAGCCATTTTTGACCGATGAAAACATTAAAATTATCAACGAATAAAAAAAATTACATTCAGCGTATTTAGCTTTATAATTAAACTTAACTTAGGGGTTTTAAAACATATCCAAAGTCTTAATGATTCAACCGATTTTAGAAATAAATAATTTAATTACCGAGTTTACAAGTGATGGCGTGGTAACACGAGCCGTTGATAATATTTCGTTTACGGTAAACAAAGGAGAAACTGTTGGAATAGTTGGGGAATCAGGTTCGGGCAAATCAGTTACTTCTTTATCTGCCATGCGATTAATTCCTACTCCTCCCGGAAAAATTGCCGGTGGAGAAATTGTTCTGCATACCCGTAGCGGGCCGGTTGACCTCTTAAAAATCAGTGAAGCTGAAATGCGTAAATTCAGAGGCAACCAAATAGCCATGATTTTTCAGGAGCCCATGACCTCGCTAAACCCTGTTTATACGTGCGGTGATCAGGTTACCGAAACTTTACGCTTACACCTGAAATTATCTAAAAAAGCTGCCTACGACAGAACCATAGAATTATTTAATGAGGTAAAATTACCCCGACCCGAACAAATATATAACAGCTATCCGCATCAATTATCGGGTGGTCAGAAACAACGGGTAATGATTGCCATGGCCATGTCGTGCAATCCTTCTATACTCATTGCTGATGAGCCCACCACAGCACTGGATGTAACTGTTCAGAAAACCATTCTTGAGTTGATGAATGAGTTGCAACAAAAACACAATATGGGAATAATTTTTATTACCCATGATTTAGGAGTTATTGCCGAAGTAGCCAATAAGGTTGTTGTAATGTATAAAGGAAAAATTGTAGAACAAGGTAATGTACTGGATATCTTTACCAACCCAAAACATCCTTACACCAAGGGCTTATTAGCATGCCGGCCCCCTTTAAACCGAAGGCTGAAAAAACTACCCGTTATTGCAGATTTTATGAAAACGGATGAAAACGACAACGTGATTGAAAGCGCTGCATCGGTAGAAACTGTTATTAAATTGATGGAAGAACCCTTAACTGAAAGACAAGAAAGATACAAAAAATTATATGCCTCCGAACCCATTTTAAAAGTTGAAAATTTAAAAGTATATTATCCTTCTGCACACAGTTTGTTTGGTAAAGTAACCCAATGGGTAAAAGCAGTAGATGATGTTAGCCTGGAAGTATATCAAGGCGAAACATTGGGTTTAGTTGGCGAATCGGGCTGTGGTAAAACTACTTTGGGTAAAGCCATATTGCGTTTACAGGATATATATTCGGGCAAGGTTATTTACAAAGGAAAAGATATCGCTAAATTGTCTCAAAAAGAAATGCGCTCCTTACGCAAAAAAATGCAAATAATATTTCAAGACCCATATTCATCACTCAATCCGCGTATGACCGTTGGCGAAGCTATAATGGAACCCATGCGTGTTCATGGAATTTTAGAAAATGATAAAGCCAGAAAAAACAAAGTGGTAGAAATATTAGATCGCGTAAATATGCGCCCCTCACATTTTAACCGCTATCCGCATGAGTTTTCAGGTGGGCAACGCCAACGTATATGCATTGCCAGAGCCATCGCTGTGCAACCCGAATTTATTATTTGCGATGAATCGGTTGCGGCACTCGATGTTTCGGTGCAGGCACAAGTGCTAAATTTACTTAACGAACTAAAAAACGATTTTGGATTTACTTATATATTTATTTCTCACGATTTATCGGTGGTTAAATTTATGAGCGACCGAATGGTGGTTATGAATAAAGGTGTGATAGAAGAAATGGCCCTGGCAGAAGAAATTTATCAAAATCCTAAAACCGAATATACCAAAAGCCTCATTAACGCTATACCCAAAGGCGATATTGATGACATCAAAAGAAACATCAGCAGAAACTCCTCTTCAAGAATTGTTTTTTAATCCGGATTGATTCGAACTAATAAAACAAAGGGTAATTTTTCAGTAAATAATCTTCGTAATAATTTTTTATGGCCAGGTTTCGCCAGCGCAGGGATGCCAACCGGTTTATTTTTTCAAATACCGGAACATCATCACTTAGTAATACAGCATTAGCTGTATCAATATTTTTTAAATAATCAGGTGAATATTTAATCTCTGCACAGGAGGCTATAAATAATAAGTTTCTTTGATCTTCATTCACATCTGTTGGCAAAACCTCAACCTTATATCCTGCACGATTTAACGTTTTATATATACTGCTGTTTCCTAAGCCATATTGCCCATTGATATAGCCAAAACTATTTATAAAACATATACCGTGGTCATTTAAAATATTTTTGACTTTACTTAAACTTTCTAAAGTTATTAAATGAGAAGGAGCTTCTTCTCCTTTAAATGTATCAAATATTATTACATCATATTTTTTAGAGCAAGTATTTATAAAATGTCTGGCATCATCAATAAATACACGGATATTTGAATTGAGATTAAAGTATTTACAAGCCACCTGATAAATTCTGTAATCTAATTCGCAGGCATCTACTTCAAATCCTTCTTCATATAAGTGATTAGCCACAACGCCTCCGCCTAATCCCAACAATAAAACTTTTTTACCCTGATTTTTTAATGGTTCAAGATAGTTGCTTATTTTATGTACATAAGTAAAATATTTTTCCTGATTTTTAGAGGTATCAGCATTTGCATCATACATGGTTTGTGAAATACGATTTACATACATCCAACGGGTATAATCATTTTTTCTTGTGTTATCGGCCAGGTAAATATCTGCGGGCATATCAAACACTACTATTTGGCCTAATAAACCTTCGCTGTGATATAAAAGTTTTACGGGATTGTGTGGATGAATCGTTAACTTGTTATGTTGATATTGCCAAATAAACAATACAGGTATAAAAACGGGCAGGAAATTTCTTTGCTTAATTAACATCACTAAAGGTATAACCGAGAGTATTAAACCGCAAACAAGTGCAGGATTTTTCAATCCAAATTCGGGTATAATGTAAAAACCATATAAAAAAGTTGCTACAATGCCGCCAAGTGTTGAAACTGCATATACGGTTCCTGCTGCCCGCCCCGAATTATTTATATAATTTGAAAGCAATGAAGTGATAAGCGGTGATACCATGCCCATCAAAAAAACCGGAGGAAACAAAAGCATCAGTGTTGAGATACAAACCGAGATGAGCAAAGGTAATTTGCCGAATATTAAAAATGCCAATTGGGCAGTTAGAGGCATAACTGCAGTAAATACCGAGGCTATTATTAAAATTTTATACAAATTATTTTCGTTGTTTTTTCTTTCTGCAATAATACCTCCCAAAAAATATCCTGATGCTAATCCTCCCAGCGTTATGGCCATTACAGCGCTCCACACGTACAAGGAAGAGCCGTAAAAAGGTGCCATCATTTTTGCACCCAGCAACTCGGCAGCCATAACGCATGCTCCTTCAATAAAAGAAATACATAAGAGCAAATAAAATTTATGGTTCATGTAGCAATAATACAACAATTCCGGCTAATTAAAACAGTTCGCCCCTCAATCAGCGATGCTGATTGAGGGGCGAACGTGACTTTGATAAAAGTTTATTTCTGTATGATTAGCTTATGTGTGCTAATTTTATTTGCGCTGCTTATTTGTATGAAGTAAACTCCTGACTCTACATTTAACGTAATATTTTTTTGTGCAGCATTATTAATAGCTTCGCTTAGAATAATTTTGCCGTCAATAGAATAAATGGTTAATCGGGCATTATTTTCTATCCCTTCGGCAAAAATTGTAAAATCTCCGCTGTTGGGATTGGGATAAAGAATAATATGGGCGTTTAATGCCATTTCGTTTATACCGGTACAGTCCTGAATGGTAACACGTATAGTGTCTCGGGCAATACAGCCGTTAGCATCAGTAGCACCAACTGAATAGGTATAAAGGCCTGCTCCTTGAGAACCGGCTACGGTTATACTTTGTGTGTTGGCACCGGTTGACCAAATATAAGAAGCAAATCCACCTGGAGCATTGAGTATTAAATTATCAATGGTACAAATTGTGGTATCATTACCTATGAAAATTGTAGGGTTGGGATATAATGAAACTATAGAGGTGTCAGTGACCTGGCATCCGTTAAAGTCAACTACTGTAACCCAATAGGTACCGGATGTGTTAACATTGATTGTTTGTGTACCGGCACCGGTGTTCCATGAATAGGCTGTAAAACCCGTACCTGCATCCAGGGTAATAGTGCCATTAGAACAAACAGCGGTGTCCGGCACGTTTACATTTGGTAAGGAATTAAGCGTAATGGTAACACTATCAGTATTCGAACAACCGTTTGCATCTGTACCGATAACGGTATAGGTTGCTGTAGCCGTTGGTGTAAATGGTATGCCATCTGTTACTCCGTTATTCCATACATAGCTTGTAGCGCCTGAGCCGTTTAAAACGGTTGGGTCTCCCTGGCATACACTGTAATCATTGCCGGCATCTACTAAAGGAAGCGGATGAACAGTTGTGTTGGCAGTAGCAATTGCAACAAATTGAGGGGTGGGGTCAAAGCGCACCATTTGCCCTGAATAATCAAAAGATGGATTTCCGTTACCATTGCTGGTTATTGCAGCCATATTGCCTGTTGCATTTTCAAGTCCTAATGTATGTTGTGAGCCATCCGATACATTGCTTACAGAGTGTACTTCAATAATATTAGTTCCTTCGTATAACATAACCTGTACATCTACCGGAAAGCCTCCGCCAAAATGAGGAACATTACTAAAATGAACTATTAGCACCTGGTTAGGAGCAGTGCCTGTGGTTGCATAACCTATTGAACCGCCTGCACCGGGGTTTAAGTCGTTCCACGCAAAAGCAATTAAATTATTCGGGTCATTCACATCCGGTAAAACCTGCCCGGAGCAACAACCATTATCAAAAGCACCGGGAAAGGTAATAAAACCATTGGATGAGATAATAAAGTCAGTGTAATTATTTCCATAAAAATTAAAAGTAAATCCTATAGGTAAATTTCCGGTTAATTGATCATCTCCTAAAGCAACCGAAGTTAAAGGCCCTGTATAGTAATTATTGGGCAAATTTTCAGTTACAATATAATTATTTGTGTTCATGTAACCATATTCAATAGTGTGGGTTCCCGGACCGGCTAATGCAGGATTAAAAGTTAAGCTATCTGCTTCAATACCCGAACCCTGAAAATAATAATTTGGATTTACCGGACAAGCATTTAAAACCAAAGAATTGTCATTTTCGCAATAGCTTGATGCCAGGTTTAATATGGCGACAACATTATCTGTTATAGTAACATCATCTATATATATACCATCGTAGTTATTAGCTATACCATCTAAGGAGTTAAAGGTAAAACGGATGATGATAGTTTGGCCTAAATAAGCAGATAAGGAAAATGTATAATTTGTCCAATCAAATCCTGAATTAGCAAGTGATACATCCGAACTTACAAGTTGCGTAAAAGTTAATCCTCCATTTGCAGAAATATGCACAGAGAGTACATCATAAAAACAAGGAGTGCCACCGCACTCGGTATTTAAAAGGGCATTGAATGATAATTCAGGATTACCTGTTGCCGGAATAACAATGGGTTGCGAGTCCATATTACCGCTAACGGTTGAACCAGCATTTCCAAACTCGCATGCTGAGCCCGAAAAAAGTGCTGAACCCGGTGCTGTATGCCCCGGTGCATTGCTATAGGTGCAGGTTGTTGTGTGTATCCAGTTGCCCATACTGCCTGCGTTGGGGGTAAATTGCCCTAATCCGCTATCGAACGTTTCGGAAAAAATAACTGTAGAACACTGTGAATAAGCATTATTATTAAGCACAAAGAGTGCTACTGATAAAATCAGAGAGTAAAATTTTTTCATACAATAAAGGTTTAATTATTTTAACTATTACAAATTTTTCGGGATGCTCTAATATATATTTTTTATCTTCTTCAGTCATGGCATCCAATCTGCGTTGATGAATATGCACTACCCCGGGTGAATTTTTTAATTGTTCGATATTTACTTTTGCCGGTTGAGTTGTTCGCGATTTTTCTAATTGCAGTTGCTTGTTGGTTCTTTCTTGCTCTGTTTGAGTGCTAGAATTGTTTATTTGTTGAGCCTGAGCAAAAGCAAGCATACCTGACAAAAATGATATGCTAAGTAAAATTTTTTTCATATCAATCTGATTTTTTAATTTTTACAAATATAATAAATAATTGTATCGTACAGATAATCTGTATAAAATTTAACGCAAAAATTTTGTCAGAAAATGTTATAGTAACAGGAGAGAATTGCTATACAGACGATTGCATAAATAAGCGAAAGAGGCCAGCCGATTTTAACATAATCTTTAAACCTGTAACCTCCGGGCCCATATACCATTAAGTTGGTTTGATATCCGTATGGAGTAATAAATTCTGCCGAGCCTGCAAATGCGATGGCAAGCACATAGGGTGTTGGGTCTGAAATAGCACTCATTTTAACTGCGGCCATGGTAATAGGAAACATAATGGCTACTCCGGCTTTGTTAGTAACCAACATAGATAAAACATTGGTAAATACGTAGGCGCCAATTAACAGCAGCAAAGGAGTATTAAATGCATGGATAAAATAATTTCCGATAAGGTCGGCAGTATTACTTTTATCTATGGCTTTGCCAATACTTAAAGACAGGGTAAGTATCAGAAATAAATCAACATCAAAACTCTTTTTTAAGTCACTGAATTTAATTACCTTTATCATACCTATAATTGCCATAAGCCATATAAGTGCATGAAACAAGGATATGTATCCTAAGGCCGATGAAATAAAAGCAGCAAGTGTACCCAGTAAAATAATCGATGTTTTCCAAAGAGGGAGTTGATGCAATTGTTTAATTTGTGATATGATATAATAATCCTGAGCTTGCTCGCTGTTGTGTTTAAAATTGTTGCCTGCCAGTAACAAAAGCAGGTCGCCTGCTTTTAAAACAACTTCACCTATTTTTCCATTCAGTTTTTCGCCCTTGCGATTAATAGCAACTACTGCAGCATCGTATTTCGCACGAAAATTACTTTCTTTTATTTTTTTTCCTTCCAGATCGGAGTTGGCAGAAATAACTACTTCGACTACATCAAGTTTTTCCTGCTTGGGTAAATAGGTTTTATCAGGTAACGAAAGTCCGTTATCGGCCTGAATAAGTTCTATAATGGTTTGTGTTTCTCCGGCAAATATCAGTTTATCGTTTTCTAAAATAATATCTTTGGGCGAAACCGGAAAAAGTTTAGCGTTTTTGCGTACAATTTCTACCAAAAATAATCCTTGTAAATTTCTTAATCCTGCCTGCTGAACAGTTTTATTAATAAGTTTAGAATCTTTTTTTACAATGGTTTCTACTAAAAATTCGCGTGTTTGTTCGCTGAAATTTGTTAATGCATCTTTTCTGTCGGGTAATAATTTCCATCCGGCAATAATTAAAAAAATAAGACCTGTAAATGCCAGGGGAATACCCACCATACTAAAGTCGAACATTTTTAAACTTTCATGTCCGCTGTCTGTATAAAAACTATTTACCACCAAATTGGTAGAAGTTCCTACCAAGGTGATTGTACCACCCAGCATAGTTGCATAAGAAAGTGGTATAAGTACCTTAGAAGGTGATATGTTTTTTTGTTTTGCCCAGTTATATACATAGGGCATTAATATAGCTACCAGGGGGGTGTTATTTACAAACGCTGATACAGGGGCCACGCTAAAACCCATGCGTGCTATAAAATTTTTATATCCTATTTTTTGATTAAAATATTTATAAAATAATGAATCTATTAAGTTAGCTCTTTGAATAACCGAACTTAAAAACAGAATCAAAAAGATTACCGCTATTTGTTCGTTAGAAAAACCGCTTAAAAGATCTTTGGCATCAATAATTCCTGCTGTCAGAAAAACTAAATTAACCAATATAAATACCTGGGTAGCCGGCAGCAAATCTTTAAATAATACCCATACCATTAGAATAATGGTAAACAATACTATGAGTTGGTATATATCAGGCATGAGTATCACAAAGAAAACAAAAAAAACAAATGTAAATCCGAAGGAAATTTATTTTACTTTGAAATATACCGTTTTGTTATCGTAAAGCAGTTTGTATTTGCCGGGATTAAGTTCTTTTTTATTGATACAGCAATTAATGGCTTTCTTAATCAATATTCCTTCATGGGTATATAATCTGTATTCGGTAATTTTTGAGAGTATCACTTCGTGTTTTTTATCAAAATGTTTTACTTCGTTTGCTTTATTATAAAAACTTACCGACTGAGAATACACCGGGAACTGTGTGTCGCTTTCCATTTTAATACGAAATCTGTTTAAACCCGAATGCATGGTTTCTATGGTTGCAAAAAAATCACAGGTGTCTTTATCGCAATCTGATTCCAGGGTTTTTACCGGTTCCCAATTGTTCCAGCGTAACTGTTCTATAGTGTACAGGTTTTTTTTGGAACCGTTAATGATTCTAAATGCTACTGTGTTATTATTTTTAATTTCAATATTACTGAATGAAAAAAGCTTTTTACCTCCCGTATCTGTATGGATATAGGCATAAAAACTAAGTGCCAGTATGTAGTTAAAAATATTCACATCAATAAAATCGCACAAAAATAGCATGTTTACAGATAATATTGGGGTTTGCTAAACATCGAGAAATGAACATATAGCCTGTTAATAATGGGATATTTAATAGAGCGACTTATTTTTATTAGATTTGCATTTTATGCAAGTATCATATATAAAGCAATTAGATACAGAGCTGTTTTTTTTTATTAACCGCTTGCATCACCCGATATTAGACTCTTTTTTTGAATTAGTAAGTTTACCTTATACATGGATTCCGTTTTACCTGGTTATAATTTATTTATTGTATAAAAATTATTCATTTACTGTTTTTTTATACATATTGCTATCTTTCGGAGTTTTAATTTTACTCAGCGACAAAGGTTCGGTATTGATATTTAAAAACACTGTAATGCGCTACAGGCCTTGTCATAATTTAGAATTTGGCCATCTGGTATATTTGGTAAATAATAAATGCGGAGGCAAATATGGGTTTGTTTCTTCGCATGCAGCTAATTTTTTTGCACTGGCAACATTAATTCATTTATTTTTAAAGAGGTTTTATAAAAATATTGGCCTGGTAACTTTTTTTGCAGCCATTTTGGTTTCATACAGCAGAATATATCTGGGCGTACATTATCCGCTGGATGTAATGGTTGGCGGTTTATATGGCATTATAACGGCTATTGTAGTATTTTTGGTGTTTAAAAAAATTGTGCCGATAAAAAATAATTAATATGATAAATATATTTTGGGTTTTTATAGGCGGTGGCTTAGGCAGTATTTTGCGCTACGGCATATCGCTGTTGCTAAATACTTCCGACAGGGCTTTCCCTTGGGCTACATTAACCTCTAATATGCTGGCCAGTTTGATGCTTGCACTTTTTGTTTTATATTTTAAAGACAAATATACGGGATTATCATTGTTTTTAATTACCGGATTTTGCGGAGGTTTTAGCACCTTTAGTACCTTTAGCTACGAAACCATACAACTGATACAACAATCAAACTATCTGATGGCCGGATTAAACATAATTGTAAGTATGCTTAGTTGTTTGTTAATAGTTTATACATTGTTTAAAACAGTTCCTCAACATTAATATTTTGAAACCGTTAGTTTTTATTGCCGAAGATGAAGAAACGCTGCGCGATTTAATCGTGTTAAACTTAGAATTGGAAGGTTATGAAGTAAAATCAGTAACAAACGGAAAAGACGCAATAAATTTACTGAATCATATTCAACCCGATTTAATTATTCTAGATGTGATGTTGCCCCACCTAAGTGGTTTTGACGTATGTAAACAATATCGCATAAAAAACAGTAAAACTCCGGTTTTATTTTTAACTGCAAAAGCATCCGCATCTGATAGGGTAAATGGTTTAAAGTTAGGTGCTGATGATTACCTTACAAAACCTTTTAATCTGGAGGAATTACTTTTAAGGGTAAAAAAATTAATTCAAAGAACTTCCGGTAATGATACTCTAAATACATCGCATTACGAGTTTGCCGATTATTTGATAAATTTTAATACTTATGAAATATACCAGGGACAAAAAAAGTTATACGATTTAAGTAAACGAGAATCTAAATTGCTAAGGTTGCTCACCGAAAAAGCAAATCAGGTTGTATCACGCGAAGAGATTTTAGATAAGGTATGGGGAGAGGAGGCTTATCCTACATCGCGAACCATAGATAATTTTATACTGGCATTCAGAAAATATTTTAAAGATAACCCCAGATCGCCCAGATATTTTCACTCCATCCGGGGGATAGGGTATAAATTTACCCCACATAAACAGGTATAAAATACTCTGCTGTGCATACCATATAACCGTTGCTTATGGCCAATCGGCCGTAGTATAAGGCATAGAAAGAAATTCATAAAATTTGTAAAAAATTATTGTTTGATAAGCAACCAATAGGCATGCATAACGTCTTATATACAGAATCAGGCAGATTTGCTACCTCCCGGTTCTAACTGGTTTTATTTTTCTTGCAGGTTTAAACCGGAAAAGAGTTTCCTCCTCACAACCACCTCCTCAACTCTTTTCCGGTTTTTTGTTTTTAACAATTCGTCAGGTTTTTATACTTCTTTCGGGTTAGCTCTTTTACCCATAAGCCATTTGCTTAGCGTATAAATACACAGCAGTAATGCGGGCAGGAGGCTTATACGACCAATTATATCCCCGTTTTTAGCATAAAAAGAAATTTCGTTATTGGCATATAATGTTTGTTTAAGCGCTACCGGTTTCCACCAGGGTGATTGTTCAATAATATCGCCCCGTTGGTTAATAAAACATGATATACCTGTATTAGCGCAGCGTGCTATAGATCTTCTGTTTTCGATGGCTCTGAGTCGCGCATATGCCATGTGTTGTTTATAGCCCGGGGTGTTTCCCCACCATCCGTCATTGGTTATAATAAACAACATATTAGCCCCTTTTCTGATGAATTGAGTGATAAAATCGCCATAAACTGATTCGTAACAAATAAAAGGCGTTACTATAATGTCAGAATTTACAGCAGAAGTAAAATTCATGGGCTTATCTTGTATAGCCAGCGAGCCTGATGTGCCGCCCAGATTGAGCGCCAATTTTTCAAGAAAGGGTAAAAACTGTGCAAAAGGAACCTTTTCTACCCCAAGCACCAGTTGCATTTTATGATAAATCAATGCCGGTTGTTTTTTTGATAATTGTATTGACGAATTATAATGTGCGTAATAAATATCTTTCTCTAAGTGTTTTACTGCATGGGGCATTTTTTCTCCACTTTTAAAAAAACGATGACTCGACATACCTGTTATCAAACGCAATTGAGGATAGTGTTCTAAAAAACGTCTAAGCATAATTATTTCTTCCTGTTGCTCTAAATTATTTTCGGGGATGGAATATGGTAAGGCGGTTTCGGGACCTAACAAAAAATCTGTTTTATCATCTACCACTGTGCTTGCAAGGCTAAGAAAAATATCCATCTGCTGCGTTGCACTTAAATTGCTAAATTTATCGTTGTAAGGGTCAATATTAGGTTGTACCATGGCTACCGAAACAGACCTGCCTTTATCGGTACAACTATTATATATAAACAGAGATATCAAACCCGGTACAATAAATAATAATGCAAGACCTGTAAGGTTTTTGATGATGGATTTAAAATTTTTTTTGGTGAGGATGTATTTTTTTAAGGTAATAAAAATCGTTATATTAATGAGCAGTATCCAAAGCGTACCACCACTAACTCCTGTGTACTCATACCACTGTATCCATTTTATATCGTTTGCAAAAACATTGCCCAAACTAAGCCAGGGCCAAGACAACTCCCATATATAATGCAAATATTCAAACGACAACCAATATACTACCAGGGCAATATATCCTTCCTTTACACCAACCCTGCGTTTGGTAACATGAAAAAACCACACCGGTATTGCCATCAACAAAGCGTTTAGCAGTATTGCCATAGCGGCCCCTTCGGGCGAAGCAAGATAAATCCACCAGGTTGTGCAAAGATTAAAAATTAAAAAAACTAAATACGATAAAAAAAATACCTTAATAGGGCGATATGATTTTTCATAGATATAATTTTCGGCAAATAAAAGAGGTACCCAGGCACAAAATATCAGGGGACTTATATTTCGTATATACGGCCACGATAAAGAAAACAATATTCCCGATGCTGTGGCTAAGAAAATAGATTTTTTCAAAACTTTGTTTTTGGCAAAGATAAAATTAACCCAAATTCTGCGTTAGATATTTGACAAAGTTCAAAATTTTTTTGCCAGTGGCAGATTGAATGTGTTAGGGGTGGCATTGCATTCAGATTATTATACTATCTTAACCCACATTACGCATTAGCATGCGTAATGCTCGCCTGATGGCGGATAACCCAAATCCGAGCCCTTTGCCAAAGCACTCAGTCCGCCACTGGCGGAAAATTTGAAATAAATCCAAATTTCTAATGCTGAAGTTTGGGTTTAAAAAGGATTGAATTCGTATTCATCTTTGCCTTTTATGGCAGTTTCATAATCAGGGGGCTTAATTAAGTTCCAGTAATTGGTATCGGTAATTTGTAATTTTCCAAACGATTGCCAATAAGCTTCTTTAGTCATACCATCCCAATGTATGATACCACTTCTATATTGTTTGGTTTGAAATAAGTTAAATGCAACAAGAAGTAATCCAATAAATGTGGATGTATAAAGTGCAATTTTCGTTTTTTTATTATACAAATTTTGAAAAAATGCTGCCATAGGAAAAGCCATCAAGGGATAGGAATCTATCATGGCTCTTATACCAAATCCCCCTCCGTACCACCAAGACCACCAGCTAAAAAGAACATATGAGTTTAAAACAAAGAATATAAATACAGAAGTAAATAAATGCCGATAGTATTTGTATAAATAATAAAACCCCGCGCATGCAAAAATCATTATGGGCGTATATAGCAACCATCCTTTTCTGTAGCTGAAAAACCCTTCTAATATATGCGGATTATTAAAATAAAATTTTTCACCAACATATGAGTTAAACAAATAATTACCGGTTATATATTTCCAGTATAATAATTGCGGCAACACTATGGTGATACTCATTATAGCAACTACCAATAAATGTTTCCAGCGATGAGCAAAGTATAATATTTTGGATTTAATGTCTTTTAAACTTTTTATATTATATAATAATGGAAAAAGAAAAACAAGTATGTTTACGGGGCGAATCAATATTATAAGTCCGCCTGTTATACCTATATAAACAGAAGTAATAATTTTTTCTTCTCGGTGCCATTTTAAACATAAATTAATAAATATACTGTATAACGAAAAATTATAGGCATGCGACATAGCTGCTTCGGTAGTACTATAGTAAAAAAGGTTTGTGCCAAGCGTAATAAACAAAAGAATTAAAGCGGTGATGTTGTCGTTAAAAAATTGCAGCAATGATTTTCTTAAAAATATAATACCTATAAACAAATAAAATAAGCACGAAAGATGAATATACTTTTCGTATATTTCGCTAAAACCATCTGCTTCATAATTATTTAGCAGTGCAATAGTGTGTGCGGTAAAGAAAAAGGGCAAATAAAGTATAGCCATACCCATGGTGGTTTTAATTACTTTACCACCGTTAGGAGCTTTTTCGGGCCAGAATTGATGTTTATTGGCATATTCAGCTTCTTTGCCTTGGGTAAAATCAAGTTTTATATCGCGGTGTATGAATATGGCGGGAAGGTAACCGTAATAAGAGGTTATATCCCAATCTATCACATTAGTCTCCTTCCAACGTTTAATATTAAAGTTAGTCCATAACAAGGTGATATAAATAACTATTACCGCCCAAGCTGAAATTGACTTTATATTACAATGTAGTTTTAACAAAGAAATATATTTTATATTGAACAAATATTTTTGCGACAATGCATTTAATAATCTAAAAGCATTATTTTCTTTTCCAAATATTATATTTTAATATACACCATATAGCCCTGAAACCGTCTTTCCAGCCAATTTTTTTTCCTTCTTCGTAAGTTCGTCCGTAATAGGAAATACCTACTTCATAAATTCTTATTCCGGGTACTCGTGCAATTTTGGCTGTTACTTCGGGTTCAAATCCAAATCTTTTTTCGCATAGTTTTATGTTTTGAATAATTTTGGTATTAAATAGTTTGTAGCAAGTTTCCATATCTGTAAGATTGAGGTTGGTAAACATATTGGAAAGTGCGGTTAAAAATTTATTTCCAATGGTATGCCAAAAGAAAAGTATCCTGTGGGGATGATGTCCCATAAATCTTGAGCCATACACCACATCGGCAAAGCCTTCTATAACGGGTTTTAGCAACAAATTATACTCTCGCGGGTCGTATTCCAGGTCGGCATCTTGTATAATAAGGTATTCTCCTGTAGATTTTTCGATTCCTGTGTGTAGGGCTGCGCCCTTGCCTTTGTTTACTTCGTGTTTGTAATATTGTATGTTTAATTCTTTATTGTGGTTTATGTATCTTAATACAGCTTCTTCGGTATCGTCAGTCGAGCAATCATTTACTATTATTATTTCTTTTTGAATGTCATCAGTTAGTTTTACATTTTTTATTTTGTCTAATATTAAATGGATTGTTTTCCCTTCGTTATAAGCCGGAATTACGATAGATAGTTTATGGATTTTCATTATTTAATATTTGCCGTGCTAAGATACAATATTTAGGTATCTTAAACGTACCAGGGAGCAATCATTAAATATACAGCTACTCCGCTGATGGCCACATAAAACCACAAGGGAAAAGTTATTTTAGCTAATTTACGGTGTGCATCAAATTTTCTGCTCCATGCCTTTACGTAAGTAAACAGAACCAGCGGAATGATTATAACCGAAAGAGCAATATGACTTATCAATGTAAAATAATATACATAACGTATTATGCCTTTGCCCCCATAAGGAGTAGGATCGCTTGTAATATGATATAACACATACATCAACAAGAATAAAGTAGAAAGCATGATGCATATTTTTATAATGTTTTCGTGTAGTTTTACCTTTTTATTTTTGATAGCCATTAGTGCTGCCATTAATAAAATTGCTGTAAGTGCATTTATGCCTGCATATATTGGGGGTAAAAAAGAAAAATCAAAGCCTTTTATTTTAATTCTAAATAAAGCGGCAACAGCCAAAGGTATAATTACCGAAAGTGCAATAATTACTTTTTTATATTTTTTTTCGTAATCAACAGCGGTGGAGTTATTCATATTCATGGTGTAATTTTTTTATATCGTTTATTAATTTATTTACAGATTCAGTAGAAGTTCCTTCATAAAGTCCTCTGATATGAAGTTCTTTATCAACCAATACAAAAATTTCTGAGTGCAGAAAACCACCAGCGGCTTTATCATCCTCCATAGCGTTAAGGTAATACCCGTTTCTACCCAAATCGTAAATTTCTTCTTTATTACCGGTAAGCAGATGCCAGTTGGTGGTATTGATGGCATTTTTTTCTGCGTATTGTTTAAGGCGGGCAATGCTGTCTCTGCGCGGGTCAACGGTAAACGACAAAATGATTATATCAACATCTTTTAATTCGGCCTGCAAACGTTTTAGTTGCGAGGTCATTTTGGGGCAAATGGTTGGGCAGGAAGTAAAAAAGAAATCGGCAACATGTATTTTGCCTTTTACTGTTTCATCACTAATAACATTACCGTCTTGATTAAAAAATGAAAAAGGAGGTATTTGATGGTATATACTATCTCCGTTTGCACTGATTTGACGCGGGCCGTAATAGGGTAACTTATTGTTGTTTTTGCAGGCTGCTAAAATGCTAATCAGAATAAAAATATATATGTGTATCAGGTTAGTCCTCATGGTATTCTTTTTTAAGCAATCGTATTTCTTTAATTAAGGTAACTAATTCAGTGCTGCGTGCCCCATCGTATATATTTCGCAGGTGTAAGTTTTTATCTATAAGCAAAACAATTCGTTCAAAAAAAAGTTTGCCGGGTTGCTGTTCATCAGGCTTTTGTGTAAGTACTTTTCCTCCCATTTTTACCTGATAAAAAAAATGAGTAGTATCATTTATAAAAAACCAACGCGATGAGTCAACCTCCAGTCTTTTGTGCATATTCGTAATATCCGTGGGTGCAGATGCATCCAATATATTAGATAAAAATATTACGTCTTTCATTTTTCTGTTTAGAATTACTTCTTTATAAACAGCTGTTTTAAATTGCCCGATTGATATATTACAGGTATAAGGGCACGAAGCATATAAATTACAAAATACAATAATTTTACCTTTTAGAAAATTCTCATCTATAAGTAAGTGATTATTGCCGATAAAAGAAAAGCCTTTGTACGTAAAGGGCAAAGAATCGCTTTGAGTTTCGCCTAAATAAGGTAATTTTTGAAAATTATGCTTACCGGTCGAAAAAAAATAAAATAAAGAAAACGGGCCGAAAACAATAAGGGCAAATAACAACAGTTTATTGCCTTTATTTTTCAGCATAAATTATTGAAATGTTTCTAAAGTCCAGTTTACGTAAACGCCTTCTGTTAAGCAAATAAATATTAAATACAATACAAAAAGTGCATAAGGGGCAAGTATTACCCAGCGCAGCCATTTTCTTTCATCGCCCAGGTGCATAAACACCATTACGATGTAACCGGCTTTTACGATGGTTAATCCTATGTAAAATAATTTAATTCCAAACCAAATGTTTTCGCTAACGGCAGTACGCGGAAATTTAACTCCGATAAAAATTTCAACAATGGTAATTACAGTAAGAATAAGGGTTGTAATCCAAATTTTTTTGCGGATTTTTTTTCCTTCTTCTTCGCTATGATGCGCATCCAGCGAATATTCAATTATATCGTCTCTTTCCATAGGAGTGGGTTTTGGTTTTTAATTATAGTAAGTAGAAGAACGTAAATACAAATACCCATACCAGGTCAACGAAGTGCCAGTATAAGCCTGCTTTTTCTACCATTTCGTAGTGCCCGCGTTTGTGATATACGCCTTGTATTACCTGAATTAATACAATGATATTGATAATTACCCCGCTAAACACGTGAAAGCCGTGAAATCCGGTAATAAAGAAAAAAAACATTCCATAATGTTGAGGGCCGGGAGCACCAAGCATCACGTAGCCGTGTTCGTCATACATCAAAGCGCCTGTGGCATCGCGCATGGGAGCGAATGAATTATACCAAAGCGTAGCATTATCTCCATCAGGACCAAACTCCCAAAAAATACCGTTAGGCCCGGCTAAAAAAGTACTCCATTCCCAGGCTTGCGAACCTAAAAATATTATTCCTCCTACTACGGTTAATCCCAACCATTTTACTACTCCTTTTTTGTCCATTCTATGCCCGGCTTCTACAGCAAGCACCATAGTTACCGATGACACTATAAGAATAAAGGTCATCAAGGCTACGTAAAGCAATGGTAAATGAGCGTGGGTAAACGGAAAGTGTGTAAAAACCTGTTCGCTCGAAGGCCAGTCACCGGTGTATGCATGACGGTGAAATCCATAAGCCGTAAGCAATCCTCCAAAGGTTAAAGCATCTGAAACCAAGAAGAACCACATCATTAATTTTCCGTAGCTTACGCTAAACGGAGAACCTTTGCCGCCCCAAAGGGTTGCCTGATCAATTTGTTTGGTAGCGTGTCCTGCCATAAGTTGATATGAGAATTTGCTGCAAGTTTAATGAATAAATTGTAAAAACACATATAAAAATATCCATAGCAAGCCTAAAAAATGCCAGTAGGTTGCCAACAAATTAATTTTCAGGTAGTTTTGGTTATTTAGAGTGTTTCTAAAGGATTTTATCAAAATTACGGATAAGTATATCATACCTCCCAGCAAATGCAGTAAATGCATAAAAGTAAGCAAATAAATAAATGAACTGGCAGTGTTTCGGTATAGTTTTAATTTATCGTAATGTTCTTTCAATAATTCTTCACCGGTATCGAAATAAAGTTTGCCGTTTTCGTAAATAAGTTCGCGGTTATTGAAAGATAAGGTAAAATCTTTGCCATACTCACCTTTTACAAAAAACTTATCGGGGTTCTCTCTGTCCATTATGGTATCTGTAAAAAAACAGCCTCTTGCCATGAGTTGTTTCCAGGCTATATACTGCGAAACACTAAAAGCCAATCCCGATACAAAAGCCAACAGCAGGTAACTTTTAATGTGTTGCCTGTGATTTTTTTTTGTGGCATTTACGGCCAAAATAAGTGCCAGGCTGCCTGCTATTACAAATACGGTACTGATTAAAAACTGTACCGGTAAATTTATGTTCACCCAAAAACTTCCTCCTTTAGACACAATATAGGCACTGGTAAAACCTCCAAACAGCATAATAATGCTGATAATGCCAATCCACAATAAGTTTTTAGATGCTTTAATTTGTTTTTCTTCAGTTGATAAATAAGACGCTTGCAGATTGTCATCACTCATAATTCCTTAAATTTTATCAATTACATAAATAAACTGCACGATAGGTAAGTAAACAAAAGAAACAAACATTAGTTTACGTGCGTCTTTGATGTCTTGCGTTAAATGCAAAGTATATGCATAGCGGTAAAAAACAAATCCGCAAAACATGCAAACAATTAAAGACCAAACACCCGAAATATTGGCCACCCAGGGTAAAGCAGAGGCAATAATCATGGCGGCCGTATAAACTAATATCTGAAAACTACTGGATGGATTTCTGCCAAATTTGGAAGGTAATAAGCGATAGCCAGCCAGGCGGTAATCGTCATCCAGCACCCAGGCTATTGCCCAAAAATGCGGAAACTGCCACATAAACTGCACTAAAAATAATATGCCCGGTGTAAGCCCAAAAACACCTGTAGAGGCTACATAACCCAACATTGGTGGGATGGCTCCCGGAAAAGCTCCTACAAAAACGGCCCAAGGACTGATGCGTTTCATCGGGGTATATACAACTACATAAGTAAACAATGCAAAAAAACCCAAAACAGCACTCAAAGGGTTTATTAGATACAGTAAATACAATCCCGCTACTCCCTGAATAAGCGATAAAACAAGTGCTTCATTTATGCTTAAAGTATGTTTAACCAAGGGACGGTTTTGTGTACGTTTCATCAGTTTATCGTATTCACGTTCTAAAATTTGATTTAAACCGTTAGAGCACCCGGTAACTAAAAATCCCCCTCCTATCAGTAATAAAAAATGCTGCAAATTAAATACGCTCCCTATCAAATAACCTGATGTGGCTGATATTACCACTAACACCGATAGCCTGAGTTTGGTTAAAACAGCATACTCCTTTAAACGTAACCCCAAACTGATTTTAGGCTCTGCTATACCGTAGCTTTTATAATTCAAAATTTTAATTTTTGGCAAAATTACACAAAACATATTTATTTATTACCGCTAAATAATGCTTTGTTTTATCCCGCATTAGGCATTAGCATGCGTAATGCTCACCTGATGGCGGATAACCCAAATCCCACCCCTTTGCCAAAGCACTCAGCATTAGAATATTGACAAAGTTTAAATTATATACTTACTGCTTAAGCCCGGAATACTTGCTTATGGCTGTGAATTATATTGTAAATTTGAAATGAAATGTTTGTAAACAACCTGCCGGATTGTTATTCAAACAAAAAATTTAATTTATAAAGCATATGTTAAATGCAATAATTAACTAAATGTATAAATCTATTTCTTTTACTGCACTTTGTTTTATTTTGTTTACAAGCTCTCTCTTTGCCCAGGAAAAACTGGAAAAAGAAAGCCGGGTAAAATCTAAAAATGTTCCCTCAAATGCTGTTTCGTTTATAGACACGTTAAACTTAAATATTTGTGTAACGTGGTATCGTGAAACAGACATAAATTCGGTAAAATATGAAGCTAAGTTTATTTATAAACGCAAAAAATACAGCGTTGAGTTTGATTCGCTGGGCAACATTGAAGATATTGAGATTAAAATTTTACACACCGATCTTGATTCAAACCTGGCCTTGTCCATTAACACACAACTGAGTAAAAACTGTACCAAGCACAAAATCATTAAAGTTCAAAAACAACTAAGCGGCATGGCCAGCGATTTATCATACTCCTTAAAAACCGGTAAACTTAATGATGGAATGATTATCAAATACGAAATAGTTGCAAAATGTAAACAAAATAAAAAAGTTAATTTGTTTGAATATTTATTCAACAGCAAGGGACTAATAGAAAAAACTTCAAAAATTATATTTAAAAAAAGCAGCCATCTTGAATACTAAAGTTATATATTGCTTTTTTGTTTCTCTTGTTTTTGCAAATGCAATATGGGGGCAAAAATATTCTCAAACCGGAATATTGCCCTCGATTAATTTTAACATGAAATTAAAAAATGATTGGTCGCTAAATGCAAAAATAGAATCGCGAGTAATTTTTTATCAGAAAAAGGGCTTAGATGTAAACACTGATTATAATTATGAACTAAGCGATTTTTTGTTGATGGGAGCTAAAAAAGTGGGTTTAAACTCGCGACTTTCTACAGGATATCTTATGCGATTTGAAGAAATCAACTTTGTACAACGCTTTTTACAGCAAGTTGTTATTATTCAAAAATTATCAGGGCTTCGTTTAGCACACAGACTTTTATGCGATCAAACATTTTCAGAAACAGCCACTCCCGAATTCAGATTCAGATACCGCATAACCGGAGAGTTGCCATTGAACGGAACCTCAGTAGACCCGGGAGAATTTTATCTAAAAATTAATAACGAATACATTAACAGTTTACAAGCCGGAACATACGACCTTGAAATTCGCGCAATACCTCTGCTAGGTTATGATATTTTAAATCAATATAAAATTGAAACAGGATTAGATTATAGAATAAGTACATTTTTAAACCAAAATACACAACAGGTTTACTGGTTTACGTTAAGTGTTTTTATTGAAATTTAACAACCCTGTTTTACAAAAGATTTATTTATCCATAAACACATCATTTACAATTCACATCATCTATAAATCAAAAAGTGCAAAAATATTTTTGACAGCGTAAATTATTTATCGTAATATTGCAATATAAAAATATAAATTATGGGGGCTACAAAAACCGAACATTTTACCGATAAGCAAAACGAAATTGCTACTATAGCTAAAGCCCTGGGGCATCCTGCCAGGGTTGCCATTATTGAATATTTACTGAAAGTAGACGCTTGCATTTGCGGTGACATTGTTAACGAATTGCCCCTGGCACAACCTACCGTTTCGCAACATTTAAAAGAACTTAAATCAGCCGGGCTAATCAAGGGAGAAATTGAAGGTAATGCTATTTGCTACTGTATTGACGAAAAAAATATTTATAAAATACTCAATTATTTTATGTCTGTTTCAAATAAACTAAATAAAAAAAAGAAAAACTGTTGTTAATTCTTTAAACCATTTCATTATGAAACTTGCAGCCATCAAGAACATCTTGCCAAACTTAGAAAGAGTAGAATTTCAATTACCCAATGGAAATTTTGTGCCCGAACATTTTCATGTAACAGAAGTAGGCATTATAACCAAACACTTTATTGACTGCGGAGGAACCGTAAGACAAGAAAAACTTGTTAATTTTCAATTGTGGAATGCCAACGATTTTGAGCATCGCTTAAAACCGCAAAAACTACTTCATATTATTAACCTTTCTGAAAAAATATTGGGTATTGAAGACCTTGAAATTGAAGTAGAATATCAGGCAGATACTATCGGTAAATACGGACTGGAATTTAACGGTAATCATTTTGTACTTATTCCAAAACAAACAGCTTGCCTGGCAGCCGATTCCTGTGGTATACCGCAAGAAAAACATAAAATCAACCTTTCAGAATTAAAATCTAAAAATACCTGCAAGCCCGGCAGCGGCTGTTGCTGATAATAATTTAGTATGCAGCCTCAATTAAAATTTTTAGACAAATACCTCCCCCTTTGGATTTTCCTTGCAATGACAACCGGTGTTGCATTGGGTTATTTCTTTACGGATATTCAAACTGTTTTTGAAAAATTATCGGTGGGTACAACCAACATACCCCTGGCTATCGGCTTAATTCTTATGATGTATCCTCCCCTGGCTAAGGTTGACTATTCATTATTGCCCAAAGCATTAATGGATAAAAAAGCTATGATGCTTTCATTGTTTTTAAATTGGATGATCGGGCCTGTATTAATGTTTGTGTTGGCCATAATATTTTTACGCAACGAACCCGATTATATGGTGGGGTTAATTCTGATTGGTTTAGCCCGTTGCATAGCCATGGTAATTGTATGGAACGACCTGGCAAAAGGCAATCGCGAATATGCAGCCTTATTGGTAGCATTAAACAGTCTTTTTCAGCTTTTAACTTACAGTTTGTATGCCTGGTTGTTTATTACCGTTTTACCACCCAAATTAGGTTTAGGTAATTTTAATATGGTTGTGCCGATTAACGAGGTTGTACAAAGTGTATTTATTTATTTGGGGATACCTTTTTTAGCAGGATTTTTAAGCAGAAAAATTTTAATACAATCAAAAGGCTTAAACTGGTACAATACCCAATTCATACCTAAAATATCTCCGCTTACTTTGTATGCGCTGCTTTTTACCATTGTTTGTATGTTTAGTTTAAAAGGCAATAAAATTTTAGAACTACCTTTAGATGTGTTTAAAGTAGCTGTACCATTAATAATTTATTTTATATTAATGTTTTTTGTAAGTTTTTTTATTAATAAAAGCCTTCGTTTACCTTACGATAAAAATGCGGCTATTTCATTTACGGCTACCGGAAATAATTTTGAACTGGCCATTGCAGTTGCCATTGCAGTTTTTGGAGTTCATTCGGCACAGGCATTTGCCGGGGTTATAGGCCCATTGATAGAAGTGCCTGTTTTAATTGTTTTAGTAAAAGTAAGTTTGTTTCTTAAACATAAATTTTATTCGCAATGAAAATAGCATTATTCAGCGACATACATGCAAACCTTCCGGCTTTGGAAGCGGTATTTAATGATTTGGAAAACCGACAGCCGGATGCTGTTTATTGTTTAGGCGATTTGGTAGGGTATAATATCTGGCCTAACGAAGTAATTAATGAAATCAGAAAAAAAGCTATTCCCACCATTGCCGGAAATTATGATTATGGCGTGGGCAGAAACTCTGATGATTGCGGCTGCGCCTATAAAACAGAGCAAGAAAAAAAAATGGGTGAACAATCCATTGCTTTTACAAATGCCCTGGTAAAACCATCCGAGCGCGAGTATTTAAGAACTTTACCGGCACATATCCGCTTAGAGTATCAACTAAATAATGACTCATTATTTTTACTTATGGTGCATGGCAGCCCCCGTAAAATAAATGAATATTTGTTTGAAGATCGCGATGAAAAAAGCATGATGCGTATCTTAGAAAATGCTCATGCCGACCTGATGTTTTTTGGACATACACACAAACCTTATCACCGAATTTTTGAATATCAACAAGAGGGCAAAACAGCTTACCGGCATGCGATTAATATTGGTTCGGTGGGTAAACCTAAAGACGGTGATCCCAGAGCCTGCTATGTTATGCTTACCATAAACGAACACATCCATAAATACGATAAAAACAGCATCCATGTTGAATTTATTCGTGTGGCTTACGATATAGAAAAAGCAGCCAGAGCGATTGAAGAAAGTGTTTTACCCGATGCGTATGCCGATATGCTGCGAAAAGCTTACTGATTATGTAAGTAAGGTGCAAAACGGCATTAATACCTTTAGAATTATTAACCCCAAGGCAGCCCGCTTTTACATATGCCATGCTATGGGCGGCATTGGGTTTAACCCTAATTTAGTTTTTGATAGAATTTCTTACGTAATAAACCCAAATTCAGCATTAGAAATTTGGATTTATTTCAAATTTTCCGCCAGAGGCGGACTGAGTGTGTTGAGTGTATTGTGGGAATTGGGTTATCCGCCATCAGGCGAGCATTACGCATGCTAATGCGTAATGTGGGATAAAAAAAATATTGTAAGAAATTTGTTACAAAATTTTAGACACCCAACATACAGGGAAAAAGACTGATGACTTTTTTGGCATAAAATCACAACAACAGCTAAATTATTCAGCATATTCGTAAGCGTTTATTTTTCCCTTTTTAACTGCCGGCAATCCATCTTTCATCCACACGGGCATAGGTTTATCTAATAGATAATGATCAAAAAACTGGCGCATACGTATGCTTAAATCTACCTGATTGGGCCTTTTGCGAAGATTGTGCGCATCACCATTGTAATTGAGCATCCAGCAAGGCTTATCAAGTCTGCGTAATGCCACAAAATACTCAATACCTTGATACCAGGGCACAGCACCATCATTATCATTGTGCATAATCAGCAAAGGCGTTTGCACTTTATCGGCAAAAAATACAGGGGAGTGTTTAATATATTTTTCTCTGTCTTGCCACAGCGTAACTCCCAAACGGCTTTGCGATTTTTCGTATTGAAACATTCTGCTTAAGCCGCTTTCCCAGCGTATTCCTCCGTAGGCGCTGGTCATGTTGCTGACCGGAGCACCTGCCATTGCGGCTTTAAACATATTGGTTTGTGTGATGAGCCAGGCTGTTTGATAACCTCCCCAGCTTTGTCCCTGTAAACCCATTCTTGTTTCATCTATAAAGCCTAATGATTTTACATAATTAGTGCCGCTTATGATGCAATCGTAAGCGCTTTCACCGGGTTTACCCGCTTCATAGAGTATATCCGGAAAAAATACAACATAGCCGTTGCTTGCGTATTCGGTAGGGTTGATAACGGATGCTGAGGGACGCGGGGCATAATGGTTATGCAAATTATCGGAATATTTTTCGTAGTAGTAAACCAACAACGGATATTTACGGGTACTGTCAAAATTTTCAGGTATATAAAGTATGCCTTGTAAATTTTTGCCCTTAGGCGATTTCCAATGGATGAGTTTTGCTTGTACCCAATTAAACTCTTTTTGTTGCGGATTAATGTCAGAAATTTTTTCTTCGGTTTTAAACTCATCGGTACTAAGCAAGATATCAGGATAAATTATGGCCGTCATTTTTGTATATACAGTATGCCCGGATTGACGGGCTTTTGCAATAAAATTCAGTTTATAATTTCCTTCCGTTAATTTATTGAGTTTTTTGTTATCGTCAATTTTATAAAATCCCGCTTGTTTATTTATTTTGTTAAATGAATGTAGCAGTATGTTTTTTTCGGGGATGTATTTTTCGTCCGGGTTTGTTTTTATATACCTGAATTCTGTATGCATTTGTTTTCCGGTAGCTGAGGTAATATTTTCGGGCGAGGAATGATTTTCTAATGAAAACTTCCATATATCAAATTCGGAATAAATGTAAACGTATTTATTGTCTTCGCTCCAACCCATCAAGTCATAGGGCGTTTCGTTTGCCGGTTGTCCGTTGTCATCTTCAAAAAAAACTTCTTGTATGTTTTCGTTTAGTTTACGGTGTTGTTTGGTTAGTATATTATAAACATTCCAACTGTCATCATCCCGTTTATAGTAAACTGCATAATTTCCGTTAGGCGAAATATATATCCCCGAACTACTTGCCGTTATTATTTTTTCTTTTTCACCGGTTTGAGTATAAATGATGTAATAATCTGCCTTCCACGGATAATCCCAGGTATAAGTGCGTTGATAAGGTAATGTAGATATCCCGATAAGGTGTTTGCTGTCGTCTGTAACGGGCATTCGATAATCGTCAATGTCTTCGTTGCAAAGCTGAACAAATTTGTTTTGCTGCACATGATAAACAGCTAAATAATTTTTCTTTAAATCTTTTTCCAAATCATTTAACTGTTGTGTTTGTAAGCGTTTATCTTGCCAGTTCCAGATGTCAACTTTATGTTTTTCATCTTCGGGCAGGGTATCTTTAGTTTCTTTTTCGGGTTTAAGAGCTGTGCCCAGATAAAGCCTTTGTCCATCTTCCGAAAAAAATAATTTACAAAATTCACTTACAGAATAATTTGCAGGCATACCGGGGGTTGCGGTATCAACAACTTTACTGCACGAAGTGTTATTTTCGTTCCAATAATATAAATCAAACACGCGCGATTTACCGGTATCGGCTGTTGCTAAAAAGGCCAGGTGGTTTCCGGTTTCGCTGAACGTTAAATTTTTTACCGTGCCATTAAACGAAAAAATTTTATTGCAGGTATGTTTATCCGGAGAGTAAAGCAGGACATAGGCCGAATCGGTTTTATCAACGTTTTTTTGGATAACAAATGCTGCTTTTTCTCCTTTTTTAGACAATGTATATTCGCTTACATAATTATACTCTATATCATCTCTTGTATCTGTGGTTTTAGGTTTAAAAATATAGGGGTTTATTATTAATAACCTGGTGCCGTCTGATTTAATTACCGGTTCTTTGGCAGCCGGTTTCTTTTTTCTTTTTTTTGATTTATTTTTTGAATTGCTTGCCGCAGTTGGTTGCGAAGATTTTATTTTGTGGTGATGTGCAAAAAAGTATTTTTGTTCATTTACGGCTGCAAACGACTTTATATTTGCCAACTTAATAAATTGCTTATCGGATAGCCGAAAAAAACCTAATGAGTCTTTGGGCATATCGTCAGGCTTTTTTTTATCAATTTTAGCTTTTCTTACTACCTCATGCTGCGGTTTTATTTTAAAAACCAGGTATTCGTTTGTGGCAAAAAATTTCGCATCATATGCCCGTACAAGGGTATCGTACGTTTTTTTTGTGGTATTGTATATAATCAACATACCATCTCCTACTTGTGGGTTTATTTCAAAACATAACCATTTTCCGTCATCCGAAATAATGGTGTTTTTAGAGCTTTTCCATGTATCATAAACCGTGTGGTCTATTTTTTTGAGGCCGGTTTGTGACCAAACAAATAGCGGAAAAAGAAAAAGTAACTTATAAAAAACCAGTTTTTTCATACACTAAGTTTACTGCAAGGTAAAAAATATACTTAAATCCGGCATTAGAAGTTTAAATAAAGTTCAGTTTTTTAATGTTGAATTTGGGTAAAAAATTATCAAATTGCTCATATTTAGCAGAAATAATATACAGCCATCAACTTATATACCTCGATAAATTAACCCCAAATGTCTCCCACATGCATACGCACACGCTACACGTGGCTAATGTCAATTTTAGGTAAAAGATAACTTATATTGTACTTTACTTATAAAAGCGATATATGCTCAGCCATACATTGGTTTCAATCTTATTTTATTTGTAAGAACCGCTATTAAAATTTTTGCCAAACGAAAATTTTAGGTTTATTTCACCAGTTCAAAATCAATTTGTCTTTTCAATAAATCCGCTTCTTTCATTCTTATTTTTACTTCGGTTCCTATACGAAAAGTTTTTTTCATTTTACGTCCCATAATACTTAATGAACGCTCGTCATAAAAATAATAATCATCGGAAAGGCTGCGCAGGTTTATCATGCCTTCGCATTTGGTTTCTTTGGTTTCTACGTATATGCCCCATTCAGTTACACCTGTTACAATACCTTCAAATACTTGCCCTTTTCGCTCTTTCATATATTCTACTTGCTTGTATTTAATGGAAGCGCGTTCTGCATCGGCTGCCTTTTTTTCCATAGCCGAGCAGTGTTTGCATTTTTTATCGAGTTCGTTTTTTGATGCTGAGTTTAAATTGTTTAAATATGCATATAAAATGCGGTGTACCATTAAATCGGGATATCTGCGGATGGGCGAAGTAAAATGCGTATAATAATCAAAACCTAAACCGTAATGTCCGATATTGTTTACATCGTAAATGGCTTTAGCCATAGAGCGAATAGCGTAATTTTGTATAACTTCTGCTTGTTGCGGTTCTTTAACCTGAGCAAGTAATTGATTAAGTGCCTGTGGTAATGTTTGCAGGGTAAACGATTTCATTTTATAGCCCAGCATTTTTACAAATAAGATGAGTTCTTTTACTTTATCTTCAGATGGCTGGTCGTGTATGCGATATACCATGGGCAATAATTTCTTTTTTCCATCGGGCTTACCAAGCAGCGTAGCTACGCCTTTGTTGGCAAGCAGCATAAACTCTTCAATTAGTTTATGAGCTTCTTTAGATACTTTAGTATAAACCCCTAAGGGTTTTCCATTTTTATCCAATTTAAATTTTACTTCAGTGCTGTGTATTTCAAGTGCACCGTTTTTCATTCTGTCGGCACGGAGTTTTTGAGCTATTTTATTTAATAAAAGCATTTCTTCGCAAAACGTTCCTTCTTTATTTTCTATTATTTGTTGTGCTTCTTCATAAGTGAACCGCTTATCAGAGTGTATAATGGTTTTACCATACCACTCTTTATAAATATTTGCTTGTTCATCCATTTCAAAAACTGCCGAAAAGCACAATTTATCTTCCTGTGGGCGCAGAGAACATATTTGATTCGATAATATTTCGGGCAGCATGGGTACTACTCTGTCAACCAGGTAAACGGATGTGGCGCGGTTCATTGCTTCTTCGTCCAGCATACTTCCCGGGGTAACATAATGCGAAACATCCGCAATGTGTATGCCTATTTCATAAATTTTTCGGCCCTGTTGCTCGCGTAAAAATTTTATTGATAGTGCATCATCAAAATCTTTTGCATCTTCCGGATCAATAGTAAATGTAGGTGTGTTTCTGAAATCTTTGCGCAGCGAAATTTCGTTTTCGGTAATCCCATCGCTTAATTTATTGGCCGCGTTATTAATTACTTCAGGATATTTATAAGGCAAGCCAAATTCGGCTAATATGGCGTGCATTTCCGCCTGGTGAGTACCGGCCTGACCTAAAACTTCAATAATTTTACCAAAAGGATTTTGAGCGGATGATGGCCAATCGGTAATTTCTGCAATTACTTTGTCGTTATGTTTGGCACCGTTTAGTTTTTCAAGGGGAATGTATAAGTCTATATACATACGCGGATTATCAAATACCACAAATGCGTAGTTTTTAGACACTTCTACCCTACCTGCAAACTGTGTTATTGCCCGCTTAATAATTTCGGTAACAACACCCTCCGGCTGAGCATTTTTTTTCTTTCGGGTAATTTTTACTCTTACCTCATCGCCCGGTAATGCCCGGTTTAAATTTTTATGGTGTATAAAAATATCTTCTTGTCCGTGTTCCGTTAGCAAATAACCGGAACCTCTTGCGGTTATTTCAAGCACTCCTTCTATTAATTCGTCTGTTATCAATGCTGCATACCTGCCTTTATCAGTTGTTCTGATTTTTTTTTCATCTGCCATCTCTTGCAGCATTTGATTAATAATGGAGCGGGTATAACTATCGCTTATATTCAGCGCTGCCGAAATTTGTTTATAATTAAAAGAGCGTTCGTTATTTTCTTGCAAAAATTCTTGTATTGCTTTGCGTAGCCATTTACGTAATTTTTTCTGTTCTTTGTAGGATGGGTTATTACTCATATAATTTTAATACCGGATAAATGTATTAATTTAACCTAAGTAATTACCAAAATAAAAATTAATTATTAAACAGAGTTATTAATATGATCGGAAAATCACTTTGGGTTTTATTGGCTGAACTTATCAAACCCGAAAGACATTTACTGGCAAATATTTGTAAAAAATCAAAAGACAAAAGACATCATGCGTTATACAAACTATTGCGTAAAACAACCAATGCGGGTTATGATTTTGAAAAAATAATATTTGACGCTTGCGCAGATTTGATAAAATCAAAATCATCCCAAGAAAAAAATAAAACCATCAGACGATTTATAGATTTTGCCTGTAAAGAAATTGAAAATATTAAAATAAAAAAATTTATCAACAGCAATTTATCCGAAAGAAACTATTTGCTGGGAAAAATTTTTACCCTAAACAATAATACATCCCTAAGTCAATATTATTTTAATAAAGCTATTGCCGGTAATAATACAATTTTTGTTGAAGAAAAAAAAGAACAGCAAATGCAAAGTTTGCTAAATAATCTTTCGTTAAGCGACAACCAAAGAAGCATAAAAGCCCTGAAAGCACTCGTAATTGAAAAAAACGAACATACACAAAAAATGTATCATGCTTCTTTATCAGGTATTTATGAAAGACTTTCGTATCTGGCAATGGAAGATACATTTGTAAAAAAAGAAATGAATGATCTGATATTAACTGATGATGAAGTTAATCAGTTGATTTTAGTTTCTGCTAACACCCTTGAGGAATTTAGATACAGACTGGCGCGTTTGCGGTTTTTGTTCTATAACAAAGATTTTAAAAACGATAAAAATAATTTATTGAACCTTTTAAAAAAATCTAAACTAAATCCCGAAGACAAAATATACATTCAGTCGCAAATACATTATCTGGGTATGCTTGCCGATTTTAATAATTGCCTGGAGGCATCAAAAATTAAATATGATATTGACAACCATTCTTCAGATCCTCAAAAGTTTTATTATTATATGCTGCATCTGTTATCGCAATTTGAAAACAATAAAAATGTTTCTTTGGCAAATTTTAAAGTTAAATTCAGTAATGCTAATAAAGACTTACTGTTGTTTTTACAATTGCTCGAAAATTTTCTGAATAACGATTTTAAAAAATGTATTAAACCTTGCGGGCAATTAGCTTATTCGGAGCATTTTCATATTATGGCGTGGTCTAAATTGATAGAGATAAAACTACATTTATTAAAACAAAATTACGATTACGTAGAAAGTTTAGTATTGCGTTACGCAAAATTTTTAAATCAAAACGAAAGTAAAATTTTCACCCAAACGTCAAATAAAATATGTTTTAAAATACTATCCGCTTATATCAAAAAAACTAAATTAATTCCATCAGATAAAACCTTCTTTTCATCCTTAACCTGTCTGCATCGGGCTATTGTTAACATGAAATAAATATCATGCAACTAAATTTGATTTATATTCGTCCTGATAATGAATATTCATGCGCAAACTATCAAAATACATTATCTTTATTTTTTTTGTTATATCTGCGTCTGCCGGGCGCGGCTTAGCATGCCCGGTAATAGATTCGGTTGTAATTACACCGGCCACTTGTAAATATACATCAGATGCCGCAGTAATAATCTATGCCTCGGGCTCCGGAACTTTTGAATACAGCATAGATGGTGGTCAGAATTTTACGGCTTCAAACGTTTTTACAGCAGTATCTACAGGCAATTATTGGGTAGTAGTAAGAGCAAATGCCTGTTCCAATGCTGTTCAGCAAATTACGGTAAGTGATAATTCTTTTTTATCAGCCTCCTTTCAGTTCAGTCAAGATTCAGGCAATGTTCCGCTCACAACTACTTTTTTTAATACATCTTTTGGTTCTATAAATTTAATTTGGGATTTTGGCGATGGCTCGCCCCAAATTACCGCCCAGGATACAGTTACCCATATTTACACTTCATCCGGCAATTATAATGCGATGCTTATTGTATCTAATGCTAATTGTTCTGATACTTTAATACAACTAATTACGGTTATTGGAGAATCATCGCTCGTCATACCCAACGTTTTTTCACCCAACGGAGATGAAATCAATGATTTTTTCAGACCTATTTCTTTCGGTATGAAAACATTAGAAGGAAAAATTTTTAACAGGTATGGTAATTTAATTTATGAGTGGAAAGGTACCGGAGGAGGTTGGGACGGCTACAACTACCCTATCGGTGTAGAAGCAACAGAAGGTACTTACTATTATGTTATTGAAGCCGAGGGTATAGACGGTAAAATTTATAGCGAACACGGAATTTTAACTTTAATTCGTTAACTTTGTGAATTATAAAACATTTGTTATGAAAATCAAATTGCTTTTTATTGGGTGTTTACTGTATGTAAATGCATTGTATAGCCAAATTACAATCATCAATAACGATACAACTATCTGCTCAGGTAGTGTAACCTTAAATGCTACTGTTCTAAACGCTTCAAATCCTACAAGTCTTAATTTGAGCGATGATGTTTTTTCGGGGATAATTAACTTGGGATTTACCTTTCAGTATTATGGTGTAAACTATACGCAATGCCTCATATCATCAAATAATTACATTAACTTTAATTTAACAACACCCAATGGTTTTTCTCCCTGGACCATCACTAACCCTGTTCCCGACCCCGCTACGACAGCTATTCATAATTCGGTTTTAGGACCCTGGCAAGATATTAACCCCGGGGTGGGAGGAACCGTTCGTTATGCTACCGTAGGAACTGCGCCAAACCGCATTTTTGTGGTTGAATATTGTAATGTTCCAATGTTTAGTTGTACCAATTTGCAATTTTCCAGTCAAATACAATTACACGAAAACGGAAACAAAATTCAAACACACATCATAAATAAGCCGCTTTGTACTACCTGGAACAATGGTCGGGCAATTCACGCAACTCACAACAATGGAGGCACGCAAGCAACTGTAGTGCCCGGCAGAAATTCACCTTCGCAATGGACAGTAGTAAATGAAGGCCGAGAATTTATATGGAACGGAACAACCTATACCGAAAGTTTAATCCCCTTTTCTCCGATTATTTTAGGTAATCCCAGTAATATTCAATGGACAGTTGCAGGTAATCCTACGGTAATCGGAACCGGTCCAAGCATCACTGTTAGCCCCACTTCTACCACAGCTTATGTGGCATCTGTAACAGGCGGGTGTGCCGGTATACCTTTTACTGATACGGTTGTTATCACCGTAGGTGGCTCCCTCGATTTAAGTAACGCAGTAGTAACAAATGCAACTTGTACGTCTAATAACGGAAGCATTACCGTTAATCCAACCGGTGGTTCGGGTAATTATACCTATTTCTGGAGTCCGGGAGGGCAAACTACACAAACCATTACCAATCTTGCTCCGGGTAACTACACCGTAACAGTTAATGATATTAATAACGGCTGTGTTGGTACTGCTACTTTTACAATTACCAATGGTTCGGCTTTTTCTGTAAACATCAGCAATCCGCAGGATGTAACCTGCAACGGAGGAAATAACGGACAAGCAACAGCCAATGCCGCAGGCGCTATGGGACCGGTAAGTTACAGTTGGAGTCCCGGGGGACAAACCAATCAAACGGCCACCGGCTTAACAGCGGGCACCTACACAGTTACAGCCACCGACCAATCTAACGGTTGTACGGCAACAGCTACAGTAACCATCAACGAGCCTGCTGCTGTAACCGGCACCATTACCATAAATAACCAGGTAAGCTGCAATGGCGGTAATAACGGCTCGGCTACGGTAAATGCCGCAGGCGGCAATGGTACCTATACCTATAACTGGAGCCCTGCCGGAGGAACTGCTGCTACAGCCAATAATTTGTCGGCAGGTAATTATACCGTTACTATTACTGACGGCAACGGTTGCACCGGCACAGCCACAACTACTATTACAGAGCCGGCACCATTAACCAGTACCATGCAATCTACCAATGTAAGCTGCAACGGAGCCAATAACGGAACTGCTACGGTTACCCCGTCAGGCGGAACAGGCCCTTATACCTATTTCTGGCCACTGTCCAGCAATACTACCAATACACAAACCGGTATGTTTGCAGGTACCTTTACGGTTACCGTAACCGATGCCAACGGCTGCCAGATTACCGATACGGTAGTTATTACTCAACCTGCACCCATACAGGTAAGTTCTACCTCAACTCCGGCCAGTTGCGGCACCTCCAACGGCACAGCTACAGCCAACGTGGTATCGGGCGGCACAGGCCCCTATAGTTACTCCTGGCCTCAAAGCGGTCAAACAACCCAAACAGCCACAGGATTGCCGGCCGGCCCCAATAACTTTACCGTAACCGATGCCAACGGCTGCACCGCCAATGGTGTTGCCAACGTAGGAACCATAAACGACCATGTGGCCGCTGCAACTGCCAACCCAACCAATGGAGTTGTGCCCCTAACGGTAAACTTTACCAACAACAGCCAAAATACTTCTACCTACTTCTGGGATTTTGGCAACAACTCTACCAGCACGGATGCCAATCCAAGCACTACCTACACCAGCGAAGGTACTTATACGGTTATACTTATTGCAACCAATGCCGGTGGTTGCTCCGATACGGCATATCTGACCATTGTAGTGCTTAACGAATCTTTTTTACTTGTACCCAATGTGTTCTCGCCCAATGGCGATGGTATAAATGATGAATTTAAAGTGCAATACCAGTACATTACCGAGTTTAACATGACTATTGCAAACCGTTGGGGGACCATACTCTACGAAACTGCCAACATAGACCAGGGTTGGGATGGTAAACACAATGGAAATATGTGTGCTGACGGAACTTATTATTACATCATTAAAGCCAAAGGTATTGAAGGTAAAGAGTACAACCTGAGCGGACACCTTACCATGTTTACCAAAAAACCCTAATAGTAAAATAAACATATAAAAGCACTAAGCCGAGGGGAAGAAAATTCATCCGGCAAAAAATTATATGTTGATGCGCAATACGGATTTATAAAATCAACTTTTAAATGGCTAAATAATGGTGAAGCTGTACATCAGACATTTTGGGGTTTATAACCTTTTTTCTACTACCCATCTTACCATTGCAAAATACCAACCAAGGGGTAAAATTTTTCGTAAACACAAAACAAATTTTTCCTGTAATCCAACTACATATCTTAATTTATAATTCTTAGCTGTGGCTGCTTTGTAAATAACTTTTGCTACTGCTTCGGGGCTGCGTGCAGTAATACCAACTTGTTGGGTGTTTTGATAACAGCGTTGTTCATAATCGTCATATTCAGTAAGCAAACCGTTTTTAAATAAATCTTGCGAACGCGAATAAAAGTCGGTTTTTACTGGCCCCGGTTCTACACATTTTACTTTTATGCCAAGCGGTTTTAATTCATAATGAAGTGACTCTGAAAATCCTTCTACGGCCCATTTCGTTGCATGATATACACTGTAAATCGGAAAGGTTAAACGACCGCCAACGCTGGTAATATTAATAATTGTACCATTTTTATTTTTTCTGAAATGTGGCAAGATGTTTTTTATTACATTCATTACTCCGAATACATTAGTTTCAAATTGTTGTTGAATTTGCGCAGCAGTAGATTTTTCAAAAATGCCAATAGCGCCATAGCCTGCATTATTAACTATAACATCAATTTTGCCAAAGTCATCAATAACTTTGTTTATGGTATTTTTTATAGTGTTGTTATCCGTAACATCAAGGGTATAAAGTTTTACATTTTTAAATTCACGCAGTTCCTGTTCTTTATCCGGGTTACGCATGGTAGCCGCTACATTCCATCCTTTGGCAGAAAAGTATATGGCTGCAGATTTTCCAATACCCGAAGAGCATCCTGTAATTAAAATGGTTTTATTCATTTTTTTTTCTTTTTTTTAATTCTCTTTTTTCTTTGCGTAATTGCTTTTTTGTTTTTTGTTGTTCCGACTTTTCATCCCAAACACTATTTCTAGTTTTGGAAATAGCTCCCGGAGGCAATACATCGCGCGTAGAAGAACCTTTTACGCTGCGGTTTTTTTGCCTTGCTTTGTCAAGCTTTTTTTCAGAAAGGGTAAATGACGAGCGTTGATTATCTTTTTTGCTTCGTTTTTTCTTTCGGCTGCTTTCGGTATATAAATTTTCATTTTTCTGATTGGGGGCCGATTTATCTTTTCTTTTCTTGCCAAAAAAATTGGTGTCTTTTTTCTTTTTAGGTTTTTCTTTGGTTTTTTCGGCAAAAAATTCATCCTGATTTTTTCTTTTTTTACGTTTTTTACCGCGTTCGGTAAAAGAATCTTTTTGTTTGTTTTTTTTCCTTGTTACCGATTTTTCGCTAAAGCTATCACTTTGGTTATTTTTTTTTCTTTTTTTTGTTTTACTTTTAAAAGCATCGTTTTTCTCTGTATTTCTTTTTTTTTCTCGCTGTTTGGATGCAAAAGCGTTTTTTTCTTTTACCCGTTGCTTTTTAGTGCTCTTGGTGTTAAAGGTTTTTTTATTGTCGTTAACATCTCCTCCCTTATTTTTTTGAGCATAAATAAGCAAGGTGTTTACACATAATAATATGGTAAATAAAGATTTCAAGCGTTAATGCAAAAATAATATACCCCTTTAACTACTTCTGCCATTTTGTGGTAGTTTAATTTTTCGGGAGTGTCGGTTTTTTGATGATAATTTTTATTTCTTAAAAAGGCTGTGTCGGTAATCATCAAGGCGGGAAAATTAAATATCCAAAAATTTTTGTGGTCAGAAAAATCTACACCGGGTATTGCAGTTGGTCCGGTTAATGATTCTACCGGTATGTTTGCATATTTTTTTAGGGCTTTTTTTACTTGTTTAACATGCTTACCCATTCCGTTTTTGCTAACTACAGCAATATAATTTCCTTTAGAGGGATATTTGAGTTTCATTATATCAACAGGATAGTCTTGTGATTTTTTTTCATCGCTGTAATAACCAATCATTTCCAGGCTAATCATTAACTTAACCGATTTATTTTCATCATATAATTTTTTTGCGTGTTGGTAGCTTCCCATTAATTCTGTTCTAAAAAAGGGAGGTTCTTCAAGTGTATAAAAAGCAATTTCTATGCAATGATTAATTAGCTTGGGTTTGTTAACCAGTAATAAGCGGGCTATTTCTAATAAACCGGCCACACCGCTGGCATTGTCATCAGCACCGGGTTGGTCATCGCACACGTCATAATGCGCTCCAACAACTATTCTGGGCAAAGTACTGTCGCCATAAATGCAATAGATATTTTTAACTTTTTTTTGTTTGGCGATATAGGTATGTTCGATAATATGACTGTAGCCATAAGCAGAAAGTTTTTGTTTTATGTAGTCAGCAGCTTTATCAAGCTCGTTAATATGTTGATGGTTTCGGTATTCAATAGATGCAAGTGTTTCCACATCCGTTTTTAAATTTTCCACGTCAGGTATAACATTGGCAGGTGAAAAATTTGTATGGCTGTAAAATTGAAAAGCGGTAATAACACTTATTATTACCGCTGCAAAAAAATAAAATTTATAGCCAATATATCTATTTTTTATCATTCATTGGCATTATTACTATTTGCGGCATTTACCGTAAGGTTTTCTATATCGCGGTCAAATAAATACAATCCTCCTTTGTCGTTGCCAATCATTTTTAATTTATCCATAATGGTTCTTGCAAGGGCTTCTTCTTCTATTTGTTCGGATACGTACCATTGCATAAAATTATGGGTTGCATAATCTTTTTCTTTCAAGCAAATATCTACTACTTTATTAATTTCGGCAGACACCCATACTTCGTGTTGCAACAATTGCTCAAATACGGCATACATATCTTTAAAAGCTTTAGGGGGTTGTTTTAGTGCCGGAACAACGGCATGCCCGCCTCGCTCGTTAACATACCTTACTAATTTAAGCATGTGCATACGTTCTTCGTCTGAATGACGATATAAAAAATTTGCAATACCTCCTAATCCACTTACCTCAGCCCAGGAGGCCATAGCCAGATAAAACTGTGATGATTGTGCTTCAATCTCTATTTGTTGATTTAATGCTTGTTCAACTTTTTTAGGTAACATAATGATAACGTATTAATTATTTACATTGTAAAATTAATAAAATTAATGCTTTCTTATATATATGAACAGTTAAAAGTTGCAAATGTTTTTAATTTATATCAGTTATATTTTTTACTGCAATTAAAATCAACAGAAACTATCCGGTTAATATTTTCAAGCAATATTTTTCGTAGGTTTGTGTCGTTTAAAGATTAAAACATGAGTTTAGTTATAGTTGGTACAGTAGCATTTGATGCCATTGAAACACCTTTTGGTAAAACCGATAAAATAGTAGGCGGAGCAGCAACTTACATTTCTTTGGCGGCATCTTACTTTAATAAAAATAATAAGTTGGTGTCGGTAATCGGTGATGATTACGACTTTGGTATGCTCGAAAAAATGAAAGCCAAAGGCATAGATTTGGAAGGGCTGCAAATAAAGAAAGGCGAAAAGTCTTTTTTTTGGTCGGGGAAATACCATTATGACCTGAATACGCGCGATACGTTAGATACACAACTAAACGTATTGGCCAATTTTAGTCCGCAATTACCTGAAAGTTATAAAAACTGTGAATTTTTAATGTTAGGAAATTTAGATCCTAAAGTACAAATGCAGGTAATAGAACAAATCCCTAACCGGCCTAAATTAGTGGTGTTAGACACAATGAATTTTTGGATGGATATTGCACTTGAAGATTTATTGAAAGTGATGCAAAAAGTAGATGTGATTACAATTAACGATGAAGAAGCCCGGCAACTTTCAAAAGAATATTCATTAGTAAAAGCAGCGCGCAAAATATTAACCATGGGACCCAAATATGTGGTTATTAAAAAAGGCGAACACGGAGCATTGTTGTTTGATAAAGAACACATGTTTTTTGCCCCCGCCTTGCCACTCGAAGAGGTTGTTGACCCCACCGGGGCCGGAGATACCTTTGCCGGTGGATTTATTGGTTATTTGGCACACACCAAAGATATTTCTTTCGATAATATGAAAAGGGCAATTATCATTGGTTCGGCATTAGCCTCGTTTACGGTAGAGAAATTTGGCGTTGAAAGAATTATTAATTTACAGGAAGAAGAAATAGACCAACGTATTCAACTGTTTGTTGACCTGGTAGATTTTAATATTGAATTTGTTGAGTAATATCCCGACAAATAAAAAATACAGATATACTGCAAGTGCTTATGCAAAGTTTTTAAGCAGCCAATTACTCCAAAACACCGATTAAAGTTTAATAATAATAAATTCTGTTCTGCGATTTAGTTGATGTTCTTCTTCAGTGCAGTTAGAAGTTGTTTTTCCTTCGCAGGCACAGTTGTTAAGTAATTTTGATTCTCCGTAACCTTTTCCGTTGATACGATTAGGGTTAGTAATTCTTTTCTTTATATAATCGGCAGAAGATTTAGCTCGTTTTTGAGATAAGGCAAGATTACTTTTTGCTGCCCCACGACAATCGGTATGTGCGCCTAATTCAACCACCATATTGGGGTAATCGTTCATTATTTTTACAATTTTATCAAGTTCGGCAGCAGCGTCTTTGCGTATATTAAACTTACCGGCATCAAAATAAATGGGTTTTAAATCTATCATCTTGGCTAAATCTTTACCTACTTCAACCACGTCCATATAAAAGTCGTCTTCAGCATCCACTAAGTTACCGGGTTTGGTAATTTTACCGTAGTAATTAATAATTTTTCTTAGGTATCCTTGTTTTTCTAATATAATCTGATATTTCATTTCATCATTCAATTTTTTATCAAAGATGAGTTTTCGCCATTGTCCGTCATCACCGGTAAATGTAACAATTGATTCACCGGTTATATTATCCAGAAAATTTATTTTTACATCCTGCATGGGCTTACCGGTAGAACGGTCTTTTATATAAGCCAAAAACATTAAACCCGGGTCTTTTTCCAGAATCAGGTCGTTTGTTATTTCGTCTTCATCAGTTTCTGTACGGATGATTTTTTCTAATTCAAAATGTTTTTCTTTGTTAGCTTTAATCTTGTAGGTTTTATCTTCTTCGGCTAAATAGCTAAAAAAGCCTTGTTCATCACTTTGTATTTCTTCAATAATGTTGCCTTGTTCATCCAAAAGCGTAATGGATGCAGAAGAGAGTATTTCTCCCGTGTTGTTTTTCACGATACCTTTTATTTCTTTGCCAACTTTAATAGGTATTTTTACATGACAACTGTAAATGTCGTCTTCGCCTTTGCCTCCTTCGCGGTTAGACGAAAACCAGGCTTTGGTTTTTTCGTTATTTAGAATAAAATTATAATCGTCTTTACTTGTATTAATAGGCGAGCCCAGGTTTACAGGACTTTTGTATTGATTTTTGCTGTTTAATTCAGTTACAAAAATATCCAGTCCTCCTAAACCGACATGCCCATCAGAAGCAAAAAAGAGTAAACCACTCGGATGAATAAAGGGAAACATTTCATCGCCTTGGGTATTTACTCTAGGACCTAAATTTTCGGGTTTACTCCATGTACCATCAGCTTGTTTGTAGCTTCTGTATATATCGGTACCTCCGTAGCCGCCTTCCATATTACTTGCAAAATAGAGCGTATCAGCAGTGTGGTTTAAACAAGGTTGCCCAAGCGAATAATTATTGCTATTAATGTTTAGCGGGTTTTTTTTACTCCATTTGCCATTGTTGTATTGCGATTGGTATAGTTTAATGATGCGTTTAATATCATTGTTTTCTTTATAAAAATAATCTTCGGCAAATATCATTAATTTACCGTCAGGGCTGTAGGTGGCTAAGCCGGTATAGGCGTGTTTGTTAATGTTTTTAAACGGAACTTCTTGTTTGATATTTGCGCTGTCGTTAAATGAGCCTAAATAAAGATCGAGCGCAGGTAATTTGTAGGGGTTAAAAGTTCTGTAAACACTGCCTTTACTTTTTTTTACCGAGCCAAAAACCAAATTATTTTGAAAAAAAGTTATGCCAAAATCCTGGTAGGGAGTATTAATATTTTCGTTGTTTATTTCGTAGCCTTTGTTTCCGGCCATTAATTTATCAAGGGTTTTTATTTTCTGGATTTTGTTTTTTAGCCTGTAATAGTTTTGCATTTGGCTGGCAGATTCATCGTATTTGCCGTTCATTTTCAGAATTTGAGCGTACTGATAAATGTCATCCGGGTTCAGAGCGTTTTCTTGTGACAGTTTTTGGTATGCTGCTTCTGCTTTTTCGTATTCGCCCATCATCTTATAGCTATATGCCAATTTACGGGATTCGTCAGCATTTATGTTAGGCTGTGTTTCTGCCAATACTATTACGGCCTGATAATTACAACTTAAAAATTCTTTATCAATTTTGCTTAAATTATTTTGTGTGTAAGCAAAAATGTAAAAAAACAGTGCATTAAAAAGGACTAAGTTTTTCATAACAACCGGTTTTTCCTCAGTGCTAAATTAACAATAAATTGTTAATATCGGTAAAAATAATAAAAAAATCAGTGATCGTGCCCGTCACATATGCGGCCTTTGCTTTTACCCTGTTCAAATTCTTTTTCTTCGGCCGAGAGTTCTTGCAGGGTTTGTTCGTTTAGTTTTTTATTTTTGTGGATGTTTAAATCGGGTTTTCCGGCATTTACCCAACAGGTATACCAAATGCTGCCCACGGCAATAATGGTTTGCCGCATTCTGCGTTCTACCATACCATTTAGTAACCGGTTGTAGGCTTTGGTATATTCTTCCGAATACACTTTCATTAAAACATTGCCTCGGTTTTCATAGGAATATTTTTTATCAGCCGGAAATCGCTCATTTAAGGATTTTTCGAACCCTAATACCGAATCAACGGCATAATGGCTGGCCTCAACGGTTTCCCAGGCAAAATCAAGCGGACTATGTATGTATATGGCTTTACCAACAAAGTAATCATATTCTTCGGCTAACAGTTCGGGTATTCGGCTTTCCCAAAAGCCGTGTATACCGCGTTGATTGGTTAGCTGACCATTATAATTTTCGGTAGTGTGTAAGGGCACATGGGCATCGCCTATGTAATGACCAATATCAGCAGAGTAGCGTAAAATTTTATCAAAATCTTCATCTTTAAATGCTTTTGTTAAACGATGGCACATAACCTCGATATGCCAGGGCACGATGCCATAAGCTTGCAAAGTGTCTTCGGTAAATTTGGCTACTGCATCTTTCCATTTACGGGGAACTACTTCAAAAGGATTTTCACCGTTTTTAGCATAATGATCTATATCTATATAATGTCTTTGTGCTTCGCCTTGTGTTGCATATCTTCTTTTATCCGGGTCAACGGCATGTTCAGTAATAAATTCAATATTTTCTTTATAAAAACTGATAAGCGGAGTAGGCAGGGTAAATACAGCCATGCGGTTGATTCGTTTGTGAGCATAAAAGCCCCAGGCTTCTGTTTTCTCTGTGGGGCATACAAACAGTAGTAACAGTGTGATAGTTATGAATGCAAGGAATGTTTTTTTGAGCATTATCATCTTGTTTACGAATGTATAAAAAATATTGCAAAGCAGATTAGGGCAACAAAGATTTAATGTACCAATAAAATCTATCAATGTATGATTTGGATTAAAGCAGGGCAAATATTGGCGTTTTGCTGACGGCTAAATTATTACCTTTGTTTTATGGAAATAAATTTACATATCTATAACAGTTTAAGTCGTCAAAAAGAAAAATTTATACCCATTAATCCGCCTTATGTGGGCATGTATGTTTGCGGGCCAACGGTTTACGGTCCTCCGCATTTAGGCCATGCCAGGCCATACATTACTTTTGATGTGTTAAGAAGATACCTGGAATATTTAGGTTTAAAAGTTCGTTATGTACGCAATATAACCGATGTAGGGCATTTAGAAAATGATTTAGATGAGGGAGAAGATAAAATTGCCAAAAAAGCCCGTTTAGAGCAATTAGAGCCTATGGAAGTAGTGGAGCTTTACACCCGGCAATTTCACGAAGCCATGCATTTGCTTAACAACAAACCGGTAAGTATAGAGCCACGTGCATCCGGTCATATCATAGAGCAAATAGAAATGATCGAACAAATAATTAAAAACGGATATGCTTATGTATCTAATGGTTCGGTTTACTTTGATGTAGAAAAATACGCACAAAGTAATGCTTATGGAGAACTGTCGGGCAGGGTATTGGAAGAATTGATTGCTGGAGCGGGCGAAGCTCGAAGAACACTTGACGGACAAGATGAAAAAAGAAACCGTGCAGATTTTGCTCTTTGGAAAAAAGCATCGCCCGAACATATCATGCGCTGGAACAGTCCCTGGAGTGTTGGTTTTCCGGGTTGGCATATAGAATGTTCGGCAATGGGAACAAAATACTTAGGAGAAACTTTTGACATACACGGAGGTGGTATGGACTTGCTTTTTCCACACCACGAAGCTGAAATTGCCCAAAGCAAAGCATGTCATCACAAAGCGCCTGTTAAATATTGGATGCATTGCAATATGATTACCATTGAAGGTCAAAAGATGGGTAAATCGCTCGGAAATTTTATCAATCTGGAACAGTTTTTTACAGGCTCACATCCTAAACTTACTCAGGCATATTCACCCATGGCAATTCGTTTTTTTATGTTGCAGGCCCATTATCGCAGTACGCTCGATTTTAGTAATGAAGGATTGCAGGCAGCCGAAAAAGCGCTACAAAAAATTTTACAGGCATATCCTCTTATTCATAAAATAAAAGTATCTGACAACAGCAACCATAATAATATACAAAAACTATTGGATAATTGCCTGGAAGCGCTGAATGATGATTTAAATACCGCAATTGTATTAAGTAATATTTTTGAAGCCGTAAGAATAATTAATTCGGCATACAACGAGCAGTTACAAATTACACAAACTGATAAAGATATTTTGCAAAAAATATTTGATGATATATTTTTTGGTATATTAGGCTTATGCGGGCAAACAGAAAACAATACAGACAATATAAGCAACGAGTTAATGAGTTTAATAATTGAATTAAGAAAAGAAGCAAAAGACAATAAAAACTATGCACTATCTGATTCCATACGCAATAAATTAAATGCGATAGGAATAGAGTTAAAAGATACAAAAGAAGGCACTGAATGGAAAAAAATATAGTTACCCTTAATGCAATACACATAAACACGCATTTGCATTACACCCCGAATTTCTTAGGCTAATAAGAAATTTGGACTAACTCAATGCATTCAACTTTCCGCTAAAATATAACCGCAGTAGTACTTTTTTCATTTCTCTTTCAAGAATAAGTTGCGTAATAATTTCAGGGATATTTTCGGGTTGTTCTTATTTAAACAGATTGCGGATGGATTTTTCTGAAACATCCACCCGGTATAATAAAGCATATAAAGAGCTCTTATTTTTATTCAGTAATGCGTTTATACAAGGTAAAATTTGTTGGTAAAGTTGGTGATAGGGGCTCAGGGAAGATTCATCATCAAAAGTTAATGTAAAATTAATTTCTTGAAAATCTTTTTTAATTTGTTCAACGGTTAATAATATTACTTCTTTAATATAATAGTAATTTTCAATGCTTAATATATATTTCGGAAGCATAAACAAACAATTATTTTTTCTGTTAAAATTAAAAAATATGTCATGGGTAAAATATTAATTACAGGAGGAACCGGATTATTAGGCACACAACTTACGGCTTTATTACATAGAGAAGGGTATGATGTATGGCATTTATCACGTAATCCCCGTAAATGTAAATACAAGCAAACCTATTATTGGAATGTTGATAAATTGGAAATAGATTCAGAGGCATTACTGAACACAGAATATATAATACATTTAGCCGGAGCCGGTATCGTAGAAAAAAAGTGGACAAAAGAGTACAAACAGCAAATTATAGACAGCAGAGTTAAATCACAAGAAATATTATGGAATGCTTGTATTAAAAATAATATTCATTTAAAAGGGTATTTTTCGGCTTCGGGTATTAATTATTACGGGGCAGATACGGGTGAAAAAATAAATACCGAATACGATAAAGCCGGTACTGATTTTATAGCGCAGGTAGTTGTTGAATGGGAAGAAGCCGCTTTGCAATTTCAATCATTGTGCCGGGTTGCCTGTTTTCGTTTCGGGATAATTTTAGATAAACACCGGGGAGCTTTACCTAAATTGGCATTGCCCTCAAAATTATTTGCTGCAGCAGCATTGGGTAGTGGCAAACAGTTTGTACCATGGATTCATGTTAAAGATGCCGCAAATATTTTTTTGCATGCAGTTAAAAATAATCATGTAGAGGGAATATACAACGCCACAGCAGCACAGCATATTAGTAATAAACAATTAATTAAAGCTATAGACAAGCATTTTTATAATTGTATGTTTTTACCCAATGTGCCGGCATTTTTATTAAAATTACTATTAGGCGAAAGAAGTAAGTTGGTCTTGGGATCTGTAAAAGCCGACAATTCAAAACTAATAAACAGCGGTTTTGAATTTGAGTTTAAAAGTATTGAAAATGCATTGACAGATATTTACGACAAAACTAAAACTTAAGAGCAAATTGTACGGCAAAAGTTCTCGGGGCTTGTATGTCGCCCGGTCTGCCCATATATTCTTTATTAAACAAATTGTTTATAATTAAAGCAACACGCGCATGTTCGTTTAAATTGTAAGATAAGCGATAATCAAATACAGTGGCTGCCCCAAATTTATTATTTCTGCGATATTGCGGCAAGCCGGGTAAAATGGCGTCATTTAAATTAAAATACAACGATTGAACATAAAAGGTAAGCTGTTCAAACGATTTATCAATGTTATACATACCGCTGTTGTAGCGCATACTAAAGCCGGTTGACCAGCCTTTATAATCCAACTGAATATCGGCTTTAGCCAGATGCTTGTATCGGTATTTTAAAATATTACTTTCCGGGTCGGAAAAAGTGGCACGGTAAGCACTGTCGGTGTTTAATGTAATTGGGTTCATATAAGTATATCCGCAAAATACTGCAACGTCTAATACACTTATTTTTCCTTTGCCGATTAATTGCACATCAATACCGCTGATTCTTGCTTTTTCAGCATTTACAGCACTAAAACCAATCCACTTTGAAAAATGATAAGGATGAGATTGGGGAAGAAAAACAACTTGTGTTCCGGGAGGATTGTATACTCCAAACTGAAACTCCATCATGTTATCATATTCAGTAATAAAACCGGCTATGTCTAAATAGCCCATCCATTTGTGTATTTTAATACCTTGTTTTAAACCTAATTCAGCACTCCAGCCTGTTTCTGCCTGCAGGTTTTCGTTCGGAAAAATTTTAAGAGCGCCAACAGAAGTGTTTACATACTTTTCGGCAATACTCGGGTAACGATAACCTTGCCCAAAGGATGCGCGCAAAATACTTTGTTCAAAAAGTTTGTAAGTAGCTCCTGCTCTGAAAACCGGTTGCACCGGAAAAGTAGTGGTATCATTACCCCTGATTATTTTATAAGTTGATACGGTTTCGGTGCTATCAAGTCTGAAATATTCAAATCGCATACCGGCAGAGATATTTAATTTACCGAACTTTTTATCAACCTGCGTATAAGCTGCAATGTTTGAGTTGTAATGTGTGCCGAATAATTCTGAGTTCACATTGCTGGTAAAACCTGCCGTGCCCATAGTTAAGTTTAGCTCATTTTTAAATTTTTTATAAAACTGATATTCGCCAAAGTATAATCTGGAAACTGCACTTTGCTGAGTATTGTTTACATTTTCTACGTAATACATTCTGGTTCTTAGGGTGTGTTTAAATCCTTTTTTAGTATAGTAAGTTATAAAAGGATCAACATTAATTCTGGTACCGTAATTTATACTTAAGGTAGAAGAAGGATTGTTAATGTCGGCACCACCCTGCGGAATATATCCTTGTGATGAACTTTGCCAAAGGATGAAAATACCGCTTTTACTATATTGACCATTTCCGTTCACTCCATAACTTAAGCCGTTTATTTTTTTACTGCGCCATCGCAAGTTAAAATTTATTCTTCCCCTATGTTCTTCTTCTCCCATCCTGTATCCCAAATCCGAATAAGCAGCCCCTCCTATAATTAAATCCAGATTTTTTATTTTTCGTGAATGTAAAAAATTTAAACCGGTATAATATGGATTTTTATCCCACCATTTTAGGGAATCTCTTTGCGGATTATCATAAATACCTTGTGAAATATTAATTTTGGTGAGAGGCTTATCTTTAGGGTAAGCGGTGCGGATATTGATAGCTCCATTCAGTGCCGAAGAACCAAACAGAACTGATGAAGCGCCTTTTATTACCTCAATTTGTTCAATATTTTCTACAGGTAGTGTATTCCATTTAATATCATTCGCATCAGCCGAAAGCAAAGGCATTTCATCTACCAACAGCAATACCCTGCTTCCGGCACCATAAGCAAAACCACTGCCTCCCCGTATGCTTACCTGCCCGTCTTGTTGCGTTACTCCCGGAATTTGTTCAATGATTGTTTCACAGTTAAGCGTGTTTTTGTTTTCAATTAAATCAGATTTCATAACAGACATAGATACCGTAATATCTTCTAGTTTCTGTTCATATTTACCTGCGCTGATAACTACTGTTTCTAGTTCTTTATTGGCTTCTCCCAATGAAATATTCAATTCTCTGGTTTCGTTTTCAGTCAGTGTGATGGTTAATTTTTTTTCGCTATAACCCGATAATGAAAATATTATTGTATAAGAGCCTGCCATTAATTTAAGGATATATTTACCATCGCTGTTTGTAACCGTACCGGCATTTGATTGGGTTTTTATACTTACGCCAATTAGTGGTTCACCGGTATTCGCATCTGTAACTATACCATTTATGGTTGAATTTTGCGAAAAGCACCATATACTAATAAAACAAAAAAATATGAATAGTAAGTATGATTTTTTCATGGTTTTATATTTTTGTTATGCTCTATTAAATTATTGTTTAATTTGCCAATATACAAATTCTTAATATTCCATTAACAAGTGAAAGACGAAGAACTGAAATTTGCCGTTGCATTAACCCTAATTGAAGGTGTAGGCCCGGTTAACGCCAAAAAGCTGCTTGCCTATTTTGGTAGTATCGAAAAAATTTTCAACCAAAAAAAATCAAAACTTATAAAAGTGCCGGGGATAGGAGAGTATATAGCCAATAGTATTAAAAAATTTAATCAATTTGAAAGAGCCGAAAAAGAAGTTGAGTTTATACGAAAATTTAATATCACTCCGCTTTTTTATACAGATGAAGAGTATCCTTACCGGTTAAAAGCTTATGATGATGCACCGGTTATCTTATTTTGTAAAGGAAACATGAATTTGAATGCGGATAAAATCATAAGCATTGTAGGAACCCGAAATCCTACTGATTATGGAAAATCATTTTGTAATAAATTGATAGAAAAAATTTCAGGACATGATATTTTAGTAATAAGCGGTATGGCCTTTGGAATAGACATAACAGCGCACCGAGCTTGTTTAAAACACAATCTAAGTACAGTTGGTGTTATGGCACACGGATTAGACAGAATATATCCGCCCGAACACAAAAGCACAGCCGAAAAAATGCTTACAAACGGTGGATTAATTACAGAGTTTGTAAGCAAAACAATTCCTGATAAAGAAAATTTTCCTAAACGCAACAGAATTGTTGCCGGCCTGGCAGATGCCACCATAGTTATTGAAACAGCCGTAAAAGGAGGGTCTATGATTACCGCTCAACTTGCATTTGAATATAATAAAGATGTTTTTGCTTTACCCGGACGTATTAATGACGAAAAATCGAAAGGATGTAATTTATTGATTAAACAAAACAAAGCTGCCATGATTGAAAGTGCGGAAGACTTGTTGCGCGCAATGAACTGGGATAAGAATGTTAAAAGCAAAAAATCATCCTTGCAAACAGCCTTGTTTGTATCTCTTACAGCCGAAGAAGAGCAAATAGTAAATTATATTAAAGAAAGAGGTAATACACCCATTGATGTTATATCTGTTAATTGTAATATGCCGGTAAGTTTGGTGTCGGCCCATTTATTAAATTTAGAATTTAAAGGCCTGATAAAATCATTACCCGGTAAAATTTATGGATTATCATAAGAGCAACTAGTTTAGCAAATAAGTTTAGCTAAAATTATTTTTACAACACCGAAATTTTTGAAGCTACATCATTTGCCCGTTTTTTAATTATTTCTATATCGGTGTTTATATCATCGTAAGCCAAAGCAACACCCATTCTTCTATAAGGGCGGGTAGAGGGTTTGCCAAATATTCTAAAATCGCTTTTAGGAACACAAGCAGCATCTTCGAATCCTTTATAAACGGGGTTGTTGTGTTCATTGGCGGCTAAAATAACCGCACTGGCGCCAGCGCGCATCAATGTAATTTCGGGAATGGGTAAACCTAATACGGCACGGGCGTGCAGTTCAAATTCAGAAAAATTTTGAGTTCCTGCTAAAGTTACCATGCCGGTATCGTGGGGTCGTGGCGATAACTCCGAAAAATAAACTCCATGGGCATTGCTTATAAAAAATTCTACGCCCCATATACCTTCTCCGGTAAGGGCTTCGGTAACTTTTTTTGCCATTGTTTGCGCTTCATGTATATGGGTGTTTTGCATAGGTATAGGTTGCCAGCTTTCCTGATAATCACCGCGCTCTTGCCGGTGGCCGATGGGCGGGCAAAAAAGTGTAATACCATTTTTTTGTGTAACGGTTAAAAGTGTTATTTCAAAATCAAACGATATAAATTCTTCTACAATTACTTCTGTCAGGTCTCCGCGCGAACCTTCTAGGGCATAATTCCAGGCCTTTTCTATTTCAGCATGATTTTTTATGATTGATTGACCTTTGCCCGAAGAAGACATTAAGGGTTTAACTACACAAGGAAGTTTTATTTTTTCTACAGCAATCTTTAGTTCATCAAGAGTTTTTGCATACTCATATTTTGCAGTTTTTAAACCCAGTTCTTTTGAAGCCAATTCTCGTATAGATTTTCGGTTCATGGTATAGTTGGCAGCTTTTGCCGAGGGTACAACTTGTATATTTTGTTTTTCGTATTCGTAAAACTTTTCTGTTCTTATAGCTTCTATTTCGGGCACAATAATATCAGGGCGGTGTTTTTGAACAATAAAATCCAGGGCTTTGCCATCCAGCATATTTATTATTTCTCGCGCGTCTGCTACTTGCATGGCCGGAGCATTATCATAACTGTCTACGGCTATCAGGTATTGTCCGTATCGTTTAATGGCAATGGCAAACTCTTTTCCTAATTCACCGCTTCCTAAAAGCATAATTTTTTTTACACCCATTATTCAGAATTTTTTTTGAAAGTATAAAATATTCTTATGTATGTCCCAAAGTAATTAGATTTTTTTCTATTAAAACCAAGTAATATCTATCATCCTGTAAAAATATATTTGCCATTATATTTTTTTTATCATCAACCACGAGGGTAATATTGAAAAAAGCGTTGCAATAAGCGATAACGCAATGAAAATTACAAACACATCATAAGCTTTTATTTCAATAGGATAATAGCTTATGGTAGCGCCTTCCATGGTGATAAGGTGAAAATTTATTTGAACTAAACAAATGATAAGCCCTAACAAAATACCTATACCAAACCCTAACAAATTTATCATTAGACCGGCATTAAAGTAAATGCGGGTAATCATTTCTTTGGTAGCACCCATACTTTGTAATACAGGCAGTTCCTCTTTTTTATCGAGTATGAGCATCGCCAGAGACGAAATTATATTGAAAGACATGAGCACCAATACAAAACATAAAACCGAAAAAGTAAACCACTTTTCAGCACGGCTGACTTTAAAAATGGTTTCCTTTTGCTGATACCGGTTTTTTATTTCAAAATTATCGCCTAAAGCATTTTGAAGTTGATGCATTACTCTGTTTTCATCTGCAGAATTTTTAAGTTTTATTTCGAGTGCGCTGAGGTGATTGTTGTATTCAAGTATTTTCGAAGCAAAAGCCAAAGGCACAACAAAATATTTCATATCATATTCAGGATTAATTTCAAATACTCCGGCCAGTAATATGCCCTCGCGGTTAAAAGGGTTGCTATTTATTTTAATTTTTTTGTTACGCACCGGTACATAAACCGAAACGGTTAAATATTCATCCATGGCGGGAATGTATAAGCCCAGGCGTGTAGCAATACCACCGCCACTCAATGCATAAAAGACATTGTCTTCTTGAAGCATTATTGCTCCATCAACCAAATAGTTTTTTAATGAAGAAACTTTAAAAAAATTACTGTCAACACCTTTTAAAGTTGCATGCATCCATTTGTCGCGGAAACGTAAAATACAAATCTCTTCGATGGTTTGTGCATATCCTGCTATACCATCAACGTTTTCCAACTTATTTTTTAATTCATCATTCCACACAAAAGTTTTACTGTTAGTTGAGGTAATTTTTATGTCGGGATCGAATGAGCTAAACAATCGCTTTATCTCGCCTTCCATGCCGTTTATGGCCGAAAGTATTATAAACATGGCACCAACACCTGCCGCTATACCCGCTACCGATATCCAGGAAATAATATTGATGGCACTATGCGATTTTTTAGAAATTAAATACCTGCACGCTATGAAAAACGAAACATTCATCAGCACGAAAGTAGTGAAAAATAATATTTATGATTTAATGTTAAGTTTGGATATACAATAGTTATTACGCCTATCTTTGTAAAAAAAAGGAATTGAACTGGTTTAGTAAAATTTTTTCAAAACAAAAACAACTCATGCCGGCCGATTTATCGGTATTACAAACCGATATGCATTCACATTTTATTCCGGGAATAGATGATGGCTCAAAATCAATAGAAGAAACTTTACAACTGATTGTGGCTATGAAATCACTGGGATATAAAAAAATTATTACCACTCCCCATATAATGAGTGATTATTACCGCAATACCCCCGAAATAATTCATGCAGGAATGCAACAAGTAAAAGAAGCATTGTATAAGCAAAATATTGACATTGATTTTTCGGCAGCGGCAGAATATTACTTAGACTACGAATTTATACAAAAAATTAAACAAAAAAATTTACTCACGCTCTCGGCTAATTATGTGTTGTTTGAGTTGCCCTTTATTTCAGAGCCACCAAATTTACACGAATGTATTTTTGAATTGCAAATGGCAGGTTATAAACCGGTATTGGCACATGTTGAAAGATACCCGTATTGGCACCGACAATACGATAAAATTCTATCCATCAAAGAAAAAGGAGTATTACTGCAATTAAATATCAATTCTCTTTCGGGTCATTATACTTTGCCCGTAAAAACCATGGCCGAAAAATTAATTGATGAGAACATGATTGATTTACTTGGAACAGACTGTCATAATTTTAATCACATTCATCTTTTGAAACACACCATTTGTTTACCCTATTTGCATAAAGCCATACAAACACAAACTTTGTTAAACAATCAATTGTAATAGCTAAATTCTATTACATTTGCATTATGGCAAAAAAATTACATTTGTTTATTTACTGTTTGTTTATGATAGTTTATACACAAGCACAAATAATACTCAGCGAAGATTTTAACAGCGGATTTCCGGTAAATTGGCAAAGTGTAGATGTTGATGGACTTACACCGGTGCCGCAAACTGCATTTTGTGGTGTTGCATTTGGAATGCACATAGACAACGACAGTACAGCCACATCCGATAGCGTGGTTGTTGCAACATCATGGTTTACACCGGTAGGCTCGGCAAATAATTATTTAATTACACCGCCAATCAACTTACTTGGCAACGGTAATTTTTTAACCTGGCAAGCCAAATCGTACGATCCGTCTTACCCTGATGGCTATATGATTCTGGTTTCTACAACTACAGCCGCCATTGCTGCATTTACTGATACCATTTATAACACAAATGCCGAAGTACCTTATTGGATTAACCGCCAGCTAAACCTGGATGCCTATGCCGGACAAACCATTTACCTTGCTTTTAGACATTATGCCAACAATAAGTTTATTTTAGCTTTAGACAATATTGAAGTATTTGCCGATATAACCTATAGTATCGAAGAGCCTTTGACCAATAATAAGATATTGGTTTTTCCTAATCCAAGCCAAGGAAACATCACTATACAAGCGGATGATATAAAGTTATCAGGAAATACATGCAACATAATTATACAGGATATTTCGGGTAAAATAGTTTATAATGATACACAGGTGCATACAAACCATTCTATTTCTTTAAATTTAGAGTATTTGCAAAACGGCATTTATTATCTGCTCATACAAACAGAAGCCGGTATGGCGCATAAAAAAATTATCATCGCTAAGTAATTTATGAAGATTGAATTGCTTGGTGTTGTTCCTTTACCCATGCACGATGTGCAATTTTCATCTGCCGGTATTTGGAATAATTTTGCTGTTTTTGAAACAGGAAATAATTATCTTATCACAGCACCTTCGGGAAGCGGCAAAACTTCTTTACTTTCCTTTATTTACGGCATCAGAAAAGATTATAAGGGAGATATTTTTTTCAACGGTAAAAAAATTTCGGATTTTAAATTAAATAATTGGGCAGAAATACGCAGAGATAAAATTTCATTAGTTTTTCAGGATATGCGATTGATACCGGATTTAACGGCCGGTGAAAATCTGTTATTAAAAAATTCATTAACTAACCACAAGAACGAAAAAGATATTAAAGAAATGATGGATTATCTGGGTTTGCATGATAAATGGAATCAAAAATGCAAAACCTTGTCTTTAGGGCAACAACAGCGTGTAGCTATCATAAGAGCTTTATTACAACCGTTTAACTTTTTGTTACTTGATGAACCATTTAGCCACATTGATACGGATAATATAAAAAAAGCAACAGCACTGATTAATACAACCTGCAAAAGGACCGGAGCAAATATCATAATGATGAGTTTAAACGATAAGTATTTATTTAATTATGATAAAACTTACAGTTTATGATGTCTTTGCGGAAAATTTTATTTAAAAAACAAAAACCGATTCAGCTTTTTATAGCAGCAACGGGTGCATTTGCAGGCATACTCATCCTATTACTCTCGATTGATTTTTATATTAGCATAAAAACGATTCTGCTAAAAGAAAGCGAAATTTTTGGAGATGATTTATTGGTAATACAAAAACAAACAAACGATTTAAATACCCTGGGGCTTAGCTCCAATACCTTTAGCGATAAAGAAATAGAAGAAATTAAAAAAGAACCTTATATTAAAGGAGTAGCTATTTTCAGGCCGGCACTGTTCAGTGCAAATGCTTCCTTAAAGGGAGCCGGAGATATGCCCGATATGATGACCGACACCTACTTTGAATCATTACCAGATGAATATATTGAAGTAAAAACAAATACCTGGGAGTGGAACGAAGGAGACGAAGAAGTACCGGTTATATTACCCGGCTCTTTTTTAGATTCTTATAACTATGGTTTTGCCCCCTCACAAAACTTACCTCCTATCAGCGAAAAAACTATCGGACGCTTGCGCTTTAATATTAAAATCTATGGTTTTGGAGTTAATTTTACCGGTATTGTAACCGGATTCTCTTATAAACTTAATACCATATTAGTTCCGGAAAGTTTTTTAATTTATGCAAACACCCGCTTTGCCCAAGGTAATATGCGTACTCCTACAAGATTGGTTATTAAAACAGATGACATTACTAACCCCCGGTTAGCTGAATTTTTGGAACAAAGGGGTTACATTACCCATGACGAAAGACTGGAAGGAAGCAGAGTAAAAACCCTGCTCAATATATCCATGCTGCTTTTTTTGATGATAGGAGTAATCATCGTGATGTTATCTTTGCTTTCATTCGTTCAATACAGCAGGCTGCTTATTACGAATATACAATACGAACTTAAAATTCTTTTATTGCTGGGATACTCCTATAAAACACCGGCAAAGCAATACCTGATAAATTTTGGCATAACAACCGTTATTATTGTTCTTGCAGCCTTGCTTAGCGCTGTTTTTATTAAAGCATTTTTTGAAACATATATGAAAAGCTACGGATTTGAAGTAAGTCAGGGCTTAAATCCTTACTTATACCTGTTGGCACTTTTATTCACATTTACATATATAGCCGTTAATGCCATTTCAATAAACATTACTCTGAAGGATTTGGCAAAAAACTTGTAAGATATTTTAAATAGGGTTAATGAATTGTTAAACCTGTTGAAAATCTTAATTTTGAAGCTAATTTTAAAATAAAAAAGTATGATGCGTACACTTGCGTTTTTTTGCATTTGTTTTTTTACTACAACCTTATCGGCACAAAAAGCAAATAATAAAAACAACCAATTAAAATTTAAAATAAACGGAGTAAAAGACACCATCGTGCATTTAGCCAATTATTACGGCAATAAATTATATTATGCAGATACTGCCAGAGCTGACAAAAACGGCAATATAGTATTTAATAAAAAACAACATCCCGGAGGAGTATATGCGGTTGTTGTACCCGGAAACAAATATTTTGAAATTATTATTGACAAAGAAGATATAGAAATAGAAAGCGATACAACCGATTTGCCCGGAAAAATTATCATTAAAAAATCCGAAAACAACAAACTTTTTTATGAATACATTCGCTTTATAAATCAAAAAAGAAATGAAGCAGAACCAATACGCGCCAAACTAAAAGAAGCAGAAAATGACCCTGAGCGAGCTGCTTCGCTGCGCGAACAATTGCAAAAAATTGATAAAGAAGTAAAAACCTATCAGCAACAGCTCATCAAAAATAACCCGGATAAATTAGTTGCTAAAATCATTAAAATTTCTATGGATGTGGAAATACCCGAAGCACCTAAAAATGCTGACGGCTCCCCGGTAGATTCATTATTTGCTTACAAATACAATAAAGCACATTATTTTGATAACATTGACCTGACAGACGACCGCTTAGTGCGCAGCCCCTTTTTTCATAACCGTATAGAAAACTATTATAAAAACATGATAGCGCAAATACCCGACACCTTTATTGTAGAAATAGACCGAACAGTTCCTTTATTCGAATCATCCAAAGAACAATTTAAATACGTGGTTCATCATTTAACATATAATACCGAAACCTCTAAAGTTATGTGTATGGACGCAGCATTTGTTCACATAGTAAACAAATATTATAAAACCGGAAAGGTTTGGTGGCTCGAACCCGATAAACTAAAAAAAATAACCGATAGGGCTACCGAATTAGAGCCTATATTATGTGGAGTAAAAGTGCATCCGCTTTCCATGCTCGATTCTACCAATACCAGATGGATTAGATTATATGACATCAAAGCAGAATATATTGCACTTATTTTTTGGGACCCGGATTGCGGACATTGCAAAAAAGAAATGCCTAAGTTTGCCGGGTTATATAATAAGTTTAAAGGGAAAGGTTTTGAAGTATATGCCGTTAGTTCCGATCATGATGAAAAATGGAGAAAATACATACGCGAAAATAATTTGAATTGGATTAATGTGGGCATACCGGCCGACTATTATTCTAAACAAGAAAAAGCAATAGAGCAAATTCAAAAAGGAAACACAGATTTAAAAAGTTTAAATTACCGCACAACTTTTGATATATACAGCACACCCAAAGTATTTTTATTAGACAAAAATAAAAAAATAATAGCCAAGCAAATTGAAGCCGAACAAATGGAAAAACTCTTAGAATTTTACTACAATAAAGAAGAAAAAAAAACTGAAAAATAATTGCTACGATTGTATTTTTGTTTGAGCCTTTTCTTTAACTTTATCTTGTATGCTCTTGTTTTCAATCTTACTTTCTAAATAAGATATGATGTCAAAATAAATAAAGGCTCTCCGTTCAAAGCGGTCTTTTTGCAAACGCTCCATCCGTATTTTTAATTTTTTAAATTTTTCGATAACCTCATTTACGGAGATTACATTTTGTACTTCACGTAAAAAACTCATGATATAGTGCTTATACTTTACAAATCCTTGCTTTTTTAATAAAAAACGATAAGTAGCGCGGATATTCATCTCTATCATTTCATGATCGCCTAATTCAAAATAACATATTAAAAGCAATATGCGTGCAAATGAATGTAAATCTTCTCTTAAATTGGTATCAGGTTCATGGATGATTCGGTTTAACCACTTAATGGCGGTTTTAAAATTACTACTGCCAAAATATAAACATGCAATTTTATAATAAAATATGAGTATCGTATTTTTATCTAATACACTAATCATTTTATTGAGTTCATTTTCTAATTTAGAAACAATACGTGTTCCGCTCTTAAACTCGCCTAACATAAAATGCCGGTTTATTTCGTGTATATAAATCGTTTTAAATAAATTTAAATAAATATTTTTTGTTAATACGATTTCTTTATCCCTTTTAAGCGCAACTAACTTGCGATGTGTTTGCATAAAATCAGTGTATTTATAAAGTTTATTTTCAACTACTAATCGCGCATTTAATGCTTTTATATACATTTCAATATAATTTGATTTCATGGTTTTATAAGTTTCGAAAAGATCTGACCATTTGCAAGCATATTCATAAGCCTTTTTAAAATTACTTATGTATAAATAATAACCTGTTAATGCATAATATAAATATACCAATTCATTGAACGAAAGTTTTTTTTCATCATATACCGGTATGTTTTGCTTAAAGTATTTTTCAATTTTCAGCAAATCATTATTGCTGCTTATAAAACCCTGCTTTTGATAATAAGTATTAAGTTTTAAGGCCAGATTCGAAAATATATTTATATTTTGTATACTTTTTGCGGTTAGTTGTGTTTCATTAATAATATAATCAGCACGTTTTTCCAGACTTTCCTGCATGCCTTGCCGCAATGCCGATTTTTCCAGTTCCAAAATTTCAAGCAATAATATTTTACTATCGTATTCTTTAGCCTTTTTTTTAGCTTTGTCTATTACCGAAAGAGCATCAGCATACAAACACTTATTGTATAATATTCGGGCATTTTCTGTCATTTCCATTATTTTTTGTTTGCCTTCTTTGTTAGCTAGTGTAAATCGCAAGCATTTTAATATTTGATGATACAAATGTGCTTTTGCATTAGGTAATTGTAGTTTGCTGATTTCGGGAATTTTTTTCCGGATGATGGTTTCATCATAAGTTTTCATGCCGGCAATGACATCAAATAACTTTATGAATTTTTTGTCTTTTTCGGAAGCAATCCGCTGACCGTAAATTTTAAATTGTCTTTTTTCACTTTTAGTTAAGGACCGTATAAGTTTATAAAGAGCCTCTGATATAATTTTAGACATCGTAGTATTATTATTTATTTTTCCTTAAAATTATTGAATAATTATATTACATTATAAATTTTTTGTACTTTGAACATCGTAGTATATATTTATTTTGGTTTAGATACCAATAGTGCTTGTTTTATACTTGTAACTAATTCAAATTAAATAAACAATGAAAATAAACAAAGCGAAAATAACAGCGGTGGGAGCATACATACCGGAATATATTTTAACAAACGAAGAGATGGAAACCATGGTAGAGACAACCAATGAATGGATTGTTACCCGCAGCGGAATCAGCGAACGAAGAATACTTAAAGACAAAACCAAAGCATCAGCCTATATGGCACATAAAGCAGCCGAAGAAATTTTGCTGAAAAGAAATATTTCTGCTCAGGATATAGAACTTATAATAGTAGCAACCGTAACGCCCGACCATCCATACCCCGCTACTGCCAATATAGTTGCTGATATGCTGGGGGCAAAAAATGCCTGGGGATATGATGTTCAGGCAGCCTGTTCAAGTTTTATTTATGCATTACAAACTGCAGCTAAGTTTATAGAAACCGGTACACATACTAAAGTATTGGTTATAGGCAGCGATAAAATGTCGAGCATTGTAGATTATAGCGATAGAACCACCTCTATTTTATTTGGAGATGCTGCCGCTGCAGTTTTGCTTGAACCATCAGAAGATGATTGTGGTATATGCGATGCAAAAATGTATGTTGATGGCAGTGGTAAAAAATATTTATATCAACCTGCAGGAGGCAGTTTAAACCCATCCAGCTACGATACGGTGTTAAACAAACTACATTTTGTTAGTATGGACGGGCAGGCAGTATTTAAAGTAGCAGTTACAAAAATGGCGGATGTGGCAGAGGAGATGATGAAAAGAAACAATCTTTCGGCCGAGGACGTTGCTTTTTTAGTACCTCATCAGGCTAATAAAAGAATAATTGAAGCAGCGGCTGACAGAATGGGCATTAGTATGGATAAAGTAATGCTCAATATTCACAAATATGGTAATACCACTTCAGCCACTTTGCCCTTATGTTTATACGAATGGGAAAAACAACTTAAAAAAGGAGATAATCTGATACTAACTACTTTTGGTGCAGGATTTACCTGGGGAGGAATGTATATTAAATGGGCCTATAATACCCTAAATTAATTATGATTGCCTATTAAACTTAAATTTATTTTGTTCTTTTGCACTTGATGCAGACCGAACGACTAAGAATAGACAATATCATTGTCGGCTACAGAAAAAAACCGGGCGAATTTTATTATTACTCTAAAGATTTATATGCCTGGTCGGGGCAGCCAATTAAATTTAAACAAACCGATAAATACACCGGATTAAAAGATAAAAACAACAAACTTATATTTGAGCACGATATTATTTCCTGTAACGATAATTTTTTTGAAATAATTTATGATAAAAAACTTGATAAGTTTTATTTATTAGAATTATCAACCGATACTATTTTTAATACAGAGGATGTTTTAAAATCAAAAAATTTTGTTTTTTACAGCTATAGCTTTATTCAAAAAGCATGAAAAATATTTGCATCAGTAAACAAGCAGAACTAAGCGGTCATGCAGGCCCGGTTTATTGTTTATTAAAACTCCGGCAAAACAACTTGTTGCTGAGCGGCTCTGCCGATAAAATGATAGGCTCTTGGAATATAGATTCATACACACCTAATAATTTTTCGGTAAAAACAAACGCCTCGGTATTTAGTTTATGCCATATACATCCTCTCAATTATTTATGTGTAGGGTTGTCAAACGGCTCATTGCATATCATAGATTTAAATCAAAAAAAGGAAATAAAAAATATTGTTCATTATAAAGCTCCGGTATTTAATATCCTGTATAATTCCCATAAGCGGCATTTATATAGTGCTTCCGGTGACGGAATATTGAGTATTTGGGATACAGATACTTTTAAATTATTATTAAATATTCCGATGGGAATATTTAAAATTCGCCAATTATCGCTACACCATAATCACCTGGCAGTGGCATGCGGAGACGGAAACATCAGAATCCTCGAAACAGAATTTTATAACGAAATATATAAATTAAATGCTCATCAGGATAGCGTTCATTCCATTAAGTATAACGAAGCAAATAATTTATTGGTAAGTGGCGGTAAAGATGCACATCTGAAGTTTTGGGATGTTGGTAATCACTATAAACTTATTAAGTCAATACCTGCACATAACTATGCCATTTATGCAATTGATTTTAATTCAGATCAAAGCTTAATGATTACCGGTAGTCGCGACAAAACAATTAAACTTTGGAATATCCATAATTATGAAATTATAAAAAGAATAGATCGTAAAAATTTTCAGGCACACACACATTCAGTAAATGCTGTATTGTGGATAAACCAACAAATTTTTGTCAGCAGCGGTGATGATAAAAAAATAATTTTCTGGAAAGTAGACGTTACCTGATATACTCTTTTGCCGGATAGAGAAACTCGCGTAATTCGTTTAATATAGCTGCCGTAGCACCCCAAACAATTTCTCCCTTTATATCAAAATAAGGAATGTTTTTTACCAAACCATAGCTCGCACGTATATCGGTAAATTTTATAACGTCATCATCAAAAATTCTTTTCAAAGGTGATTCAATAATATAATCAACCTCCTTAGGGTCAATTTTAAATATCGGAGCCGATTTACATATACCCAAAACCGGCTGCACTAAAAAATTACTGGGCGGAATGTATAAAGAACTTAACCACCTAAGCGGCATCACATCATTTTTATCAACCCCAATTTCTTCCTGAGTTTCACGCAAAGCAGTTTCTGTATAATCAACATCCGTTTCGTCTTTTCTTCCTCCCGGAAAACTTACTTGTGCACTGTGTGTTCCTGCATACACAGGACGTTTAATAAATACCACATAATCCGAATTATTTTTAGTATATATCAGAACCAACACAGCACCGGTTTTATAATCCTTATGCAGGTTTATAATATTTTCGGGTTTAATATTTCTGCTCGGAGTCATCTTTACATGCGCTTCAAAGCCCGGCAAAGGGTTATTAGAAAGACTATTTACGATGTCGGCAAAATATTTCATAGCTCTTGTAAAAGTAATATAAACATCATTTATCTTAGCATATATAATTATACTTTATGGAAAATTTTTGGCATCAGTTCGATTTTTTTACCTCAGCCGAAGGGATTATGGGTATGCTAACACTTTGTGTGCTCGAAATTGTTTTAGGCATAGATAATCTTGTGTTCATTTCTATTTTAGTTGATAAGGCTCCTAAAGAAAAACAACGCTCTATAAGGCTAACCGGATTATCGCTGGCACTCATATTCCGGGTTATCATGCTTTTTGGAATTACCTTTTTAACCCATCTACAAACACCGGTATTTGCCATTTACGAAACAGCATTTAGCTGGCGCGATATAATATTGCTTTTGGGTGGTTTGTTTCTGATTGCCAAAAGTACGCTCGAAATTCATCACAAAATAATGTCGGCCGGCTTGCCCCACGATGAAAATAAACAATCTAAAAAATCTACAACCGGCTTAGCCTCCATGATGATAGCTCAGATCATTTTAATAGACATTATTTTTTCTATTGATTCTATTTTAACTGCCGTAGGATTAACCAACAACGTAGTATTAATGATTTTTGCGGTTGTTGTTGCCATTTTATTTATGATGTTATTTGCAAAAGCAGTAAGCGAATTTATCAATAAAAACCCAACTATAGTAATGTTGGCTTTATCATTTTTATTAATGATAGGGATGCTGCTGATTGCAGATGCATTTCATTTTCATGTTCCGCGGGGTTATGTATATTTTGCCATGGCATTTTCGCTTATGGTAGAAATTTTTAATTTAATACTATTAAAAAGATTGAACAGACTACCGGGCAAAAATTAATCTCTATCGGGCAGTGCAAATAAATAGGGCACAGAATTACCGGCATTACAATCAATACAATCACGTTTATTGTTATAATAATGATTTAGGGTAACCAAACTATCATTTAATAATAATCCGATTTTTATTTTTTCATTGTTGTTCAGTTTACATTCAATCACATACATTTTCGGTTCATCATTAGGACGACTTTCGCTAAATAAAACGTTTCCGTTTTTAAATAAATCTTTTATATTCAAACTATCTATGTGGTTGCATTTTAACACACAACGCATCGAATCATTAGCCAAAATATAAGATTTTGTAAGCCTTAATAGTACGCGGTTTTCGGGCAGCCAGCCGCACCCCCGTCCCTTAAAAAATAAAACTGAAATAATCGTACCTAATACAAATCCAATTAAATAAAAACGCAACCTTTTACCAAATGTCATGTTGCAAAAATATATTTTTATTAAAAAAAAGTGGACATAATTACAGTGATAAATAATACATTATTCACCATAATTAAACTATTTTTGAAGCGCCTTATATGAAAACAATTATTTCTGATAATATAAACAAAGCCATAGAATTACTTAAAAACGATAAAGTAATAGGATTTCCCACTGAAACCGTTTATGGGCTTGCAGGAAATGCGCTGTCAATACGGGCTATTGAAAAAATATACGAAGTTAAACAACGGCCCAAAGAAAACCCACTCATACTTCATATCGCTAATAAACAAGACTTATCAAAATATTGTTTCGTAGAACACGAAGTGTTTTTAAAACTGGCCGATAAATTTTGGCCCGGACCAATTACTTTTTTATTGAATAAAACCAGTCTTATTTCAGAAATGGTTACGGCATCCAAACCCAAGGTTGCAGTACGTATTCCTAATCATGAGATGGCGTTACGGGTTTTAAAAAATATAGATTTCCCACTGGTTGCTCCAAGTGCCAACCCGTTTAATTATATAAGCCCGACAAGCGCACAGCATGTTAAAGCGGCCTTAAATGCTAAAATTGAATTTATACTTGATGGAGGTAAATGTGATAAGGGTATTGAATCTACTATTGTTGGTATGCATAAGGATGAACTTATTATTTATCGCCCCGGAACGATAAGTCTAGAAGATATTAAAAAAATTTACCCCAAAGTAAAACTAAATATCACTGATAAATCTGTTCAAACACCGGGAATGTTTAAAAAACACTATTCTCCTAAAACACCGCTAATAGCCACCCATCATATTAACCGGGAAATAAAAAAACATTCTAATAAAAAATTAGGAGTATTAACCTTTACATCTTCCTCACCGATAAATGATACACATATACACTATCATTTATCACCTAACTTAGATTATAATGAGGCAGCGCATAATTTATATGATTTTTTATATAAACTTGATGCAATGAACCTTGATTTGATAATTGTAGAATTATTACCCGAAGGAGGAATGGCAACCGCTATTAACGATAGAATTAAAAAAGCATCAGCATGTTAAAGCGCAGCCGATAATAAGTCAATATCTTTATAAGGTAATTTAAAGGCTTCGCCTAAAATGGGATTAGTTAAAGTACCATGAAGCATATACACGCCATTTCTAAACCCAAAATCTTTTTTGATAAGTTTTTCGCATCCGCCAGACTCTCCAATTTCTATTAATAACGGACCGAAAATATTGCTGAGAGCAAAAGAAGCTGTACGCGGTACACGCGAAGCAATGTTTGGTACACAATAATGTATAACATCATGCTTTACAAATACAGGTTTGTCGTGTGTGGTAATACGCGAGGTTTCAAAGCAACCCCCTTGATCAATGCTCACATCTATTAATACCGAGCCTTCTTTCATGTTTTCTATCATTTTTTCAGTAACAACACAAGGTGTTCTGCCGGCTTTCGCACGGATAGCACCAATTACCACATCAGCCCTTTTTAAAGTTTTTTCTAAAACTTTGGGTTGTATAATAGAAGTATTTATACGCATACCCAAATCGTTTTGCAGCCTGCGCAACCTGTAAATAGAATTATCAAATACCCTAACCGTAGCACCTAAACCCAAGGCCGAACGAGTTGCATATTCACCCACTGTACCTGCTCCCAAAATTACTACATCCGTTGGTGTTATTCCGGCCACTCCTCCCATCATCATGCCCTTGCCATTGTTTGTTTTACTAAGGTATTCGGCAGCAATTAATATAGCTGTGGTTCCGGCTATTTCTCCCATCGAACGAACCACCGGAAATATGCCTTCTTCGTCTTTGATATAATCCCAGGCTATGGCGGTAATTTTTTTCTGCATTAATTTTTTAAGTGTTTCTTTAGCCTGGGTGCTTAACTGAAGTGCCGAAATAAGGGTTTGTTTAGAAGTAAGCATACCTATTTCCTGCTCCGATGGAGGAGCCACTTTCATGATTATATCAGCCTTATATACTTCCGATTTATCATAAGCTATTTGCGCACCGGCTTCGCTATACTCATTGTCACTGAAATTAGCCTGTTTACCTGCATGGGTCTCTATTACCACCCTATGCCCGTTACTTACCAATAGCGCCACAGCATCAGGCACCAGCGCTACGCGGTTTTCCTGAAATGAGGTTTCGCAAGGAATACCGATATATAAACTTTTTTTCTTGCGACCTATCTCCAGCATTTCTTCCTGGGGCAGCATTACTGCTTCCATAGCCAAAGATTTAAGGGCTTCCTGTGATATTTTCATGCTTGGCTTATAATTATTGTCCTACTGTTATCGCTGTTGACTTCAATGCGCACCCTTACGAAATTTTCGGGCAAAAGGTTATCTATTTTTTCAGGCCATTCTATAAAGCAATAGTGGTTACTGTATAAATAATCTTCCAGACCTATATCTATGGCCTCTTGCTGATGCCTGATGCGATAAAAATCAAAATGATAAATCTTGCGATTATCTTTACAAAGATATTCGTTTACAATAGAAAAAGAAGGACTGGAAGTGGGCGTAGCAACATTTAATTGATTACATAGCGCTTTAATTAGGGTAGTTTTACCGGCTCCCATCTGCCCATAAAATGCAAAAACACGCGCATTTTCCTTATAATTTAAAATAGCCGGACTTATTTGTGTAAAATTTTCTATACCTTGTAAATGTATTTGCACTTTACAAAAGTAAACCGAAAAAATTATTTTTTTTTGCAGAATAAAAAAATTAGTATATTTGCAGTCAGAAATATGAAAAACAGACAAGAGGGGACATAAGTCCCCTCTTTGTTTTAAACATTATGATTGAAAAAAGCACCATAGAAAAACTGGCCCTTGAAGCTATACAAGGCACTGATGCATTTTTGGTAGAAGTAAGCGTTGGAGCAGGGAATAAAATTACCATTGATGCCGATACTCCCGGGGGAATAACCATTGAACAATGTGCTAAAATTAGCCGCTATATCGAATCTAAACTCGATCGCGAAAAAGAAGATTTTTCGCTTACGGTTTCTTCGCCCGGTATGGGCCGGCCCTTAAGGGTAGAAAAACAATTTTTGAAATACCTGGGCCGAAAAGTGGAAGTGCTTACAACTGACGGAAAAAAAACAGAAGGAGTTTTGAAAGCCTATACAGGCACTACTTTAGAACTTGAAACCACAAATTTTGAAAGACCCGCGCCCAAAAAACCAAAGCAAAAAGTGATAAAACTCCTTAATTTACCTCTAAACCACATTAAAGAAACAAAACTCATAATTACTTTTAAATAACAAATGCTATGAATACCTTAAATCTGATTGAATCATTTTCGGAATTTAAAGAATTTAAAAACATTGACAGGCATACCATGATGAGTATCCTGGAAGATGTGTTCCGTACTATGCTTAGAAAAAAATACGGCACAGATGAACACATAGACATCATTCTAAATGTGGATAAAGGAGATTTGGAAATATGGCGAAACCGCGAAATAGTACGCGATGAAGAGGTAGAAAACGAAGCCACGCAAATTGCCTATAGCGAAGCCATTAAAATAGAGCCCGATTTTGAAATTGGGGAAGAAGTATCGGAGCAGATTTTTATAGATGACTTTGGCCGCAGAAATATTTTATCGTTACGGCAAAACCTGGCATCGAGAGTACTCGAACTGGAAAAAGACAATGTATATAAAAAATACAAAGAACGCGTAGGCGAAATAGTTACAGGCGAAGTCTATCAAATCTGGAAGAAAGAAATACTGGTGTTGGATGACGAAAGCAACGAATTAATATTACCCAAATCAGAACAAATACCCAGCGATTATTTTAAAAAAGGAGACAGTATTCGTGCCGTTGTTATAAAAGTAGATATGCGCAACGGAAGTCCGGTAGTAGTACTATCACGTACATCACCGGTATTTCTCGAAAGATTATTTGAGCTGGAAGTACCCGAAATTTTTGATGGCTTGATAACCATCAAAAAAATAGTTCGCGAGCCCGGAGAAAGAGCCAAAGTTGCTGTAGAAAGTTATGACGACCGTATAGACCCCGTTGGTGCCTGTGTTGGTATGAAAGGCTCACGCATACATGGTATAGTAAGAGAATTACGCAACGAAAATATAGATGTTATTAATTATACTACCAATGCACAACTATTGATACAGCGCGCATTAAGTCCCGCAAAAATAAGCTCGGTAGTATTGGATGATGAAAACAAAAAAGCCGAAGTTTACTTAAAACCCGATCAGGTATCACTGGCCATAGGCAAAGGAGGTCATAACATTAAACTGGCGGGCAAACTTACCGGCTATGAAATTGATGTATACCGCGAAGATGCTGATGAAATTGATGATGTAGACTTAAACGAATTCTCTGACGAAATTGAACAGTGGATCATTGATGAGCTTAAAAATATTGGCTGTGATACCGCCCGAAGCGTTTTAAATCTTAGCATAGAAGATTTAGTAAAACGCACCGATCTGGAAGAAGAAACCATCAAAGAAGTAGTTAAAATTTTAAAATCAGAATTCGAATAATAAAAGCTAAATTTGCAAAAACCTTTAATAAAGGCAAAAAAAACATGGCAGAACAAAAAACATTAAGGCTTAATAAAGTTGCCCGCGAATTAAACGTTGGTATATCTACCATTGTTGAATTTTTAAACAGCAAAGGCCACAAAATTGAAGCTAACCCTAATGCCAAAATAGACGAAAACCTTTATGAGGTTCTTTGTGATGAATTTCAGGCCGAGAAAAAAGACAAAGAAAAATCTAAAAAAACTGCCATTACCCGCGAAAAAAGAGAAACCGTTACCTTAGACAGCACCAAAAGAGATAAGAAAGATAAACCTGATATTGAGCAAGAAGAAGAAATTCTTATTAAAAACGTACAGGCAAGCCCCGAAATAATTAAACCTAAGGTTCAGGCAGATGTTAAAGTTTCGGTTGTAGGTAAAATTGATTTAGAATCTCTGAAAAAAAACAAAAATAAAGATAAAACCGAAGCCGAAAGTAAACCCGAAATTAACCTCGAAAAAGAAGAAACTACACAAGAACCATCGGTTGAAGATAAACCTAACGAAGAAACAGAATCACCGGCTGAAATAGAAACCATTAAAGCCGAAGTAGAAAAACTTAGCGGGCCCAAAGTACTAGGTAAAATAAATTTACCGATAGAAAAAGAAATCAAAAAACCCGATGTTTCATCCAACGAAGATAAAAAAAGAAAACGTAAACGTATTAAAAAAGTTGATGTAGAAAAAGCAGCCAAAGAAACACCCGTACCGCAAGGAAAGAAAGATTTTCACAAACACAAAAAACAACAACCGAAGGTAGAAAAAGCAGAAGTTTCGCAAGAAGAAATACAACGCGAAATACGCGAAACACTTGCCAAGCTAAGCGGACAAGGAAAATCAAAATCATCTAAACTGCGCAGAGAAAAACGCGAATTGATGAGCCAGCGCAGGGAAGAAGAAATACAACGCAAAATCGAAGTAGAAAAAGTATTAAAGCTTACAGAATTTGTTACGGTTTCTGATTTGGCAAAAATGATGAATGTTCAACCTACCCAGGTTATCAGTGCCTGCATGAGTTTAGGAATTTTTGCCTCCATCAATCAACGATTGGATGCAGAAACCATTACCATCGTTGCCGAAGAATTTGGCTTTACCGTGCAGTTTGTTACAGCCGATATACAAGAAACTATTCAGGAGGAAGAAGATAAAGAAACAGATTTGGTACCACGCCCGCCTATAGTAACTGTTATGGGGCACGTTGACCACGGTAAAACCTCTTTACTGGATTATATTCGAAAATCTAACGTAATTGCCGGTGAAGCCGGAGGTATAACCCAACATATAGGTGCATACGGAGTAGAACTTGAAAACGGCAAAAAAATAACCTTTTTAGATACTCCCGGACACGAGGCATTTACTGCCATGCGCGCACGCGGAGCCAAAGTAACCGATGTGGCCATAATAGTTATTGCAGCAGACGATAGCGTAATGCCCCAAACCAAAGAAGCCATCAGCCATGCCCAGGCAGCCGGTGTGCCCATGGTGTTTGCCATTAACAAAATTGATAAACCCGATGCCAAACCCGATAAAATTCGCGAAGATTTGGCCAACATGAATATTTTGGTTGAAGAATGGGGAGGAAAATACCAGTGCCATGAAATATCAGCCAAAAAAGGGATAGGCGTTAATGAATTGTTAGACAAAGTATTGCTCGAAGCCGAAATATTAGACCTGAAAGCCAATCCCAACAGAAAAGCAAAAGGAACCGTTATAGAATCAATGCTGGATAAAGGAAGAGGGTTTGTTGCAACCGTACTGGTATCTACCGGTACACTAAAAATAGGCGATGTATTATTGGCCGGTGCATACAGCGGCAAAGTAAAAGCCATGTTTAACGAACGTGGTCAACCGGTTGAAGCCGCTGGTCCTTCTACTCCGGTATCAATTCTTGGTTTAGATGGCGCTCCCAACGCAGGCGATATTTTTAACGTGATGGATGATGAACGCGAAGCGCGCAACATTGCTACCCGCAGGTTACAACTTATCCGCGAACAAGGCATGAGAACCAATAAACACATCACCTTAGACGAAATTGGCCGAAGATTAGCCATCGGAGATTTTAAAGAATTAAATTTAATTGTTAAAGGAGATGTTGACGGTTCGGTAGAAGCGCTTTGCGACTCACTGCTAAAACTTTCTACCGATAGAATTTCAGTACGTATTGTACATAAAGGAGTTGGAGCCATATCCGAATCGGATGTATTATTAGCCTCTGCCTCTGATGCAATAATTGTTGGTTTTCAGGTAAGACCAACCAGCGGGGCGCGCAAACTGGCCGAAACTGAAGAGATAGACATACGCATGTATTCGATTATTTACAAAGCCATAGAAGAAATTAAAGACGCTATGGAAGGTATGTTATCTCCCGAAGTTCAGGAAAAAATTACGGGTACAGCTGAAATCAGGCAAATTTTTAAAGTTTCAAAAGTTGGAACTGTTGCCGGATGCTTTGTAATGGACGGAAAAATATTCCGAACATCACAAGTGCGTGTGATACGTGATGGTATTGTTATATACACCGGTAAGCTCGGCTCTCTTAAACATTATAAAGATGATGTTAAAGAAATGAGCAGAGGACAGGAATGTGGTTTAAACATTGATAAATTTAATGACATAAAAGTAGGTGATATTATAGAAGCTTTTGAAGAAGTAGAAGTAAAAAGAACACTTTGATTTAAACAAAGTTTACTTTTTAAATACCCCGTTATATCTATACCGACACTACATATAAACCGTTTTATCATGCCATAATTCCCGATACATCCTTTTTATGGCAAATAAAAAAAACCGGTGATGATTGGCTGAATTATATCGAAGAAAAATTACCACAAAAACATCATACATATTATATCCCACGGAATAAAAGTTATGATACATATGTACTCTCCCTGTCATTTTTAATAATTATCATACTGGCGTCTATCCGAACGGCATACTACAGCCAATTGCAAAACCTGTTTAAGTTATTTGTTGATTTTAGAGTGCTAAAACCCGCATTAAGAGAAAGCCAGATTATTACCGGGCCCGTGCTTCCGGCAATGGTATTAACATATGCCCTGAATACGGCTATAATTTTACACTATGTTAATCAGCACCCCGACTATCGCTTTATGGTAACAGGTTATGCCTGGTGGGTTGAGGTTTTATTATTTACAGGCGCCATTATCACGGCTTTGCTCTTAAAATTATTAACCATCATCATCATTGAATTTATTATTGGCCAGGAATGGGGTCAACGACAATACAGGCGCGAAATAATAAAAAACTATGCGGTACAAGGCCTATTGTTAACTCCTTTAACCATTGCGGCATGCATAAATAATATTGATAATCAAAAACTTATATTTAATTTATTCCTGTTATTATGTATAATGTTTTATGGTTATAGATTGTTTAGAGGAGTACTTGCAGGAATACATGCGGGAGCATATCCTTTGTATATATTTTATTATCTTTGCGCCCTTGAATTAGTACCCTTAATCTATTTGATAACGGTGCTAATACGATAAAAACCATTATTTACCGAATACTAACCTAAAAATATTAGGCATTTGGCAATAAAAAGCATATTGGTATCGCAGCCGCAACCCGAAAACGGGAATAACCCTTATTTGGAGTTAGCTAAAAAATATAAACTCAAAATTGATTTCAGGCCATTTATTCATGTAGAAGGGGTTGATGCCAAAGAAATCAGGGCACAAAAAATAAATATTGCTGAGCACAGTGCGGTTATCTTAACCAGCCGCAATGCCGTTGACCACTATTTTAGAGTGGCAAAAGAAATGCGATTTACCGTGCCCGAAACCATGAAATATTTTTGTATTTCCGAATCTACGGCATACTACCTACAGAAATACGTAGTTTATCGCAAACGCAAAATATTTTTTGGCAAACAAAAATTTTCCGAACTGATTGACGTATTAAAAAAACACAAAGAAGAAAAGTTTTTGCTGCCTTGTTCAGATATCCATAAACAAGAAATAACCGATATTTTAGATGCTCAAAACATTAAATACAGCAAAGCCATTTTTTATAGAACCGTAGCCAGCGATTTATCAGACCTGGCCGATATTAAGTATGATATGTTGGTTTTTTTCAGCCCGCAAGGCATAGAATCTTTATTTAAAAACTTCCCTAAGTTTAAACAAAATAATACCGTTATAGCAGCATTTGGTGCTACTACAGCCGCAGCAGTAAAAAAAGCAGGACTACGTCTGGACATACAAGCCCCTATGCCCAATGCACCCAGCATGACTGGCGCCATAGAATTATATGTTAAACAAGCAGCAAAGGCAAAAGCCAAATAAGTGAAAAAATTTTGTTTACAAGCGGTGCGCTACCCATATCAACATACATGAAACAAAATTCTTTTCATAAATCTGAAAGGCTTTGCAGTAAAAAAATATTTCAAACACTTTTTAATAAAGGAATCACATACGCTAATCATCCTGTTCGAATAATATATTTAGAAACTTTATTGCCAGAAAAAGTTCCGGTGCAAGTAGCTTTTTCGGTTTCAAAAAAAAAATTTAAAAAGGCAACCGAGAGAAATCGTATTAAAAGGCAATTGCGTGAAGCATGGAGATTAAACAATCATGAACTTAAAACACATTTAACAAAAATAAACAAGCAATTGGCACTTTGCATCCTGTTTACGGCAAACCAGCCATCAGAATTTGCGTTGGTACAAGATAAAATAATATTACTTTTAAAGCGTTTGTTAAACGAGTACAACAACCTTAAACCTTGAAATTATGATAAACCAATTTTTAAAACATAAAGTAATAAAAAAGGCGCTTATATTAATTATACCTATTATATGCTTTGTATTTACTTATTCTTTCTATTCTCCAAGCAATAATGATTTTGAAATTTCTAAAAACCTCGAAATATTCGGCAGTGTTTATAAAGAAATAAATAACCTGTATGTTGACGAACCCCAACCCGGTGATTTAATGAAAAAGGGTATAGATGCCATGCTCGAATCTTTAGACCCCTACACCAATTATATTCCTGAATCTGACATCGAAGATTATCGCTTTATGACAACCGGGCAATACGGTGGCATAGGCTCACTTATTCGTGCAGAAGGAAAATATGTAGTTATTACCGACCCCTATGAAGGATTTCCTGCACAAAAAGCCGGCTTAATGGCCGGAGATAAAATAATTGAAGTAGATGGAAAATCTATAGAAGGAAGAACTTCGGAAGAAGTAAGTAAAATTTTAAAAGGACAACCGGGTACCGCAGTAAAACTTAAAATTATTCGCGAAGGAGAAAATAAACCCATAGAAAAAACCGTAATACGCGAAGAAGTTAAAATTAAAGACGTACCCTACCATGGTATGATTGACGAAAAAACAGGATACATTAAATTAACCGGATTTACTCAAACAGCCAGTGCTGAAGTAAAAAAAGCATTTCGCGAGTTAAAAGAAAAACACCAAATGAAAAATTTAATTTTTGATTTAAGAGGTAATGGCGGAGGTTTGCTGCACGAATCAGTAAATATTGTAAATATGTTTGTTCCCCGAGGCACCGAAGTAGTTAAACAAAAAGGACGCTCTCCGGGAATGAATATAACCTATAAAGCAAATGACGAACCTTTAGACACAGAAATACCGCTGATTATTTTAGTTGACGGAAACTCTGCCTCTGCCAGCGAAATTGTATCAGGAGCCTTGCAAGACTTAGACCGCGCAGTTATTATCGGAGAAAGAACTTATGGCAAAGGATTGGTACAACAAACCCGTCAACTACCCTATAATGGTATGGTTAAAATTACCGTAGCCAAATATTATACCCCCAGCGGCAGATGCATTCAAAAGATAGATTACTCAACCAAAAACAAAGAGGGTAAATCTGATGAATTTGCCGATTCGCTGGTTCATAAATTTAAAACAAAAAATGGCCGCGAAGTAACAGATGCGCGCGGGGTGGAGCCCGATGTGGTAATTAAATCCAAAGAGTTTGCAAAAATTACCGCTGCCTTATACAGTCAAAACCTTATTTTCAACTATGCCACTAAATTCAGAAGAGAAAACCCTACTATCAAATCAGCCAATGAATATACCTTTACCGAAAGTCAATACAATGATTTTTTGGCCTATCTTAACGACAAAGAATACAATTACACTACAACCAGCGAGCAAAAAATAGAAGAACTAAAAAAAACAGCCGAAAAAGAAAAATATTTAGAAACGGCACAAAAAGAATTTGACGCGCTCATTGCAAAATTAAAACCCAACAAAACCGAAGACTTGCAAAGATTTAAAAACGAAATAATGCTATTACTCGAAAATGAAATTGTATCCCGTTATTATTATCAAACCGGAAGAATTCAAAATGCTCTTCGCAGAGACGAAGAAATAATAAAAGCTCTCGAACTATTTAACGACCCCGCACAATACAAAGCAATTTTAAAAGGAACGGCAAAAAAATAATAAGTGCAGCTAACTACTCAAATTAATAGCCGGGTCCAGCAGTTATATCTTCCTGCCCTTGTTCTTATTGCCATCGGACTGCCATTTTCTAAAGTGCTGATGAGCATAGGTACCATAGGCCTTATGCTGGCCTGGATACTCGAAGGACAAATGCTGTTAAAATGGAAGATGCTTTTAAAAAACAAAGCAGCAGTACTTTTTATTTCTGTTTTTCTGATGCATCTCATAGCATTACTCTATACAAACGACTTTGATTATGCATTAAGAGATATACGCATAAAATTACCCTTGCTGGTTTTCCCCTTGGCCATGGCAACTATGGCTCCGGTTTCTAAACGCAAACTAAATATCGTTCTGTTGATTTTTGTTCTTTCAACACTTTTTTCTACTATTTACAGCTATTTAATATATACCGGTGCCATTGACAGCAAATACGATTTTACCGATGTGCGCTATATTTCTGTTTTTATTTCGCATATAAGGCTTGCTTTACTCGTAACCACCTGTATATGTATTATCTTGTTTTTTTTACCTTACATCCATTTATTTTTACAAATAAGCGGGTTGCTTACCATAATTTGGATGCTTTATTTTCTTTATATACTTGAATCTTTTACCGGTTTTACGGTATTGTTTTTATGTTTTGTTTTTTATGTGTTTTACCGACTGATTACTTCACGCCATAAAAAAATTTATATCTTCCTCTTATTAATCCTCATCAGCGTTTGCCTTATTATTTTTTTGTGGATTAAAACAGAACTTAACGAATTTTACACCCCAAAAGAAAGCCATATACCCACACAAACACATACTCAAAATGGCGAGCCATACATACACAATCTACAGTCAGAAGAGATGGAAAACGGATATTATACTTATTTATATTACGCACCTAAAGAATTAGACAGCACCTGGAATTTGAGAAGTACAATCCATATTGATTCGCTTGATAATAAAAAACAATTGATACGCTTTACATTAATACGATATCTTACCTCTAAGGGATTGAAAAAAGATGCACAAGGAGTGTCAGCACTCACGCAACAGGATATTAATAACATAGAAAACGGTATAGCCAACATAAATTATGTTAAGTATAAAGGAGTGAAAAAAAGACTCCATCAAATAATATTTGAAATACAAACTTATCTTTTAAGGGGTAATCCCTCGGGAAACTCAATAACCCAGCGCTTTGAATACTGGAAAACCGGCATAAGAATTTTTCTGGAAAATCCCTGGATAGGCGTAGGCACCGGAGATGTACAGCGAGCATTTGATAAAAAATACAGCGAAAACAATAGCTTGCTTGCACAAAAATACCGTTTGCACACACACAACCAATACCTCACATTTTTTATTGCCTTTGGTGCTTTAGGCGGAATATTATTTTTGGCTTCATTGATTACCCCCTGGATTTATGCATTAAAAAAACAATATATGCTATACGTATATTTTATGATAATTGCCGCCATATCATTTTTTACCGAAGATACCCTCGAAACACAGGCCGGGGTTACTTTTTTCGCTTTTTTTAATTCGTTTTTTTATTTCTTACACAAAGAATAACTATTAGCTGAATATTTATTAATTTTATATTTCATTTTTTCAATGAAAAAGAAAAGTATAAAATTCTCCGTTTTAATAATTTTATTTTTACTTAATCAGCTATTTGTATTTTCTCAAACAACAAAAATATCCGGAAGAGTATATGATGCTACAAACAACGAACCCCTGCCCTATGTAAGCATCCAGTTTAAAGGAACTAAAACAGGTGTGGTAACCGATGAAAACGGCTATTATAAAATTGATACTTATTATGCAACCGACAGTCTGGTGGCCAGTTTTATAGGATATAAAAAACAGGCTAAACCCGTAAAAAAAGATAAAACACAAATCATAGATTTTGCTCTGCAACCCGAAGCAGAAAGCCTGCAGGAAATAGTATTTGTTGCATCTGCCGAAGACCCGGCTATGCCTATTTGGAGAAACATTATCAGATTTAAAGAGGTTAATAACCGCGAAAAACTCGAATCCTATCAATACGAAGTTTACAATAAGGTTGAATTTGATTTGAACAACATTTCGGAAAAGTTTATGAATAAAAAACTGCTTAAACCCATTCAATTTATTTTTGATAACCTCGACACCGCAGCAGGAAAAAATTATTTACCGATATTTATTACCGAAGCTGTTTCTGATTTTTATTATCGTAAATCGCCCAAATCGCACAAAGAGTTTATACGAGCCACAAAAGTTTCGGGTATCGAAAATAAAAGTATATCACAGTTTTTAGGCGATATGTATCAAAACATTAATATTTACGACAACTTTGTGAGTGTATTTGGTAAAAATTTTGTAAGCCCTATTCACGACAGAGGAACGATTTATTATAAATATTTTTTATTAGACAGCGCTTTTATAGGAAAAAACTGGTGCTATAAAATACGCTTTGTTCCGCGCAGAAAACAAGAACCCACCTTTATCGGAACTTTTTGGGTTAATGACACTACCTATGCCATACGAAAAGTTGAGTGCGGAATAGCTGAAGATGCAAACATTAATTTTATAAAATATTTTGAATTTGAACAAGAATATACCGAAGTAAAAAAAGAAGTATGGATGCTTAGCCGAGATTATTTATTGGTAGATTTTAAACTGGCCGAAAAACAAATGGGATTTTATGGCCGAAAAACAACATCTTACAAATACCATATAGTAAATCAAACCAAAGAAGATGCCTTTTACAGTGGCCCCAATAACGTAATTGTAGCAGACGATGCCGATAAAAAAACAGATAATTATTGGGAAATAACCCGCCATGATACACTAAGCGAATCCGAAAAAGAAATCTATTACATGATGGACACCATAAAAGATATTCCTCAGGTAAAAAACTTTGTAAATATCATTTCTATGTTAATCAGCGGATACAAAGTATTGGGTTATGTTGAGTGGGGGCCATATTTCAGTACATACAGCTTTAACCCCTTAGAAGGACCACGCGTACGTATTGGAGGCAGAACCAGCAATAAATTCAGCAAACGTTTTGAATTAAACGGATATACTGCTTACGGTTTTAAAGATGAAAGATTTAAGTATGGTGCAGGTTTTAGATTGATGATTAACAAAAACCCACGGCAATTACTGCAATTTAATTATAAACATGATGTGGAACAGCTAGGACTGAGCGCCAACGCTTTTCGCCAGGATAACCTGCTGGCAGCCATATTCAGAAGAAATCAGGCCGATAAACTTTCGTTTGTTGATGAATATAAAATACGTTACGAATACGAACCCTTTGTTGGATTAAACACACAACTACAGTACCGAAACAGAACCATTACTCCGCAAGGCAGAACCATCTATCAAAAACAAATTTCAGATAACCAAATGCAATATATCCCTAATGTTAATATATCAGAATTTACTTACTACATCCGTTGGGCTAAAGACGAAAGATATATCTCGGGCGAATTTGACAGAGTAAGTATGGGTACCAAAAATCCCGTTTTCGACCTGCAATATTCTTATGGAATAAAAGGATTTTTAGGAGGCGATTATCAATACCATAAAGTTGTAGTGAGCGCACTCGATTGGATAAACGTTGGAACAATGGGCTGGTTTAAGTATAAAATTGAAGCGGGTAAATTTTTCGGTACCCTGCCATACCCCGTTCTTGAAATTCACAGAGGTAACGAAACATATTATTATGACGAGTATTCTTTTAATACGATGAATTTTTTGGAGTTTGCAAGCGACCAATATCTATCTGCCTGGGCCACGCACCATTTTGACGGATTTTTTTTAAATCATATACCCCTGTTGCGCAGATTAAAATGGCGCGAAGTGGCAGGAATTAAAGCTGTATGGGGAAGCATGAGCACCAAAAACCAACGCGAAATTATTTTACCCGATTACATGTACATACTTAAATATCCTTTTATAGAAGGATCGCTGGGGATAGAAAATATTTTTAAAGTATTCAGATTAGATTTGGTGTGGCGCTTTAACTATTTAGACCATCCCAATGTGCCCCGAATTGGTATAAGAGGTAAATTTGACATCACATTCTGAAGCATAATGAAACTACACACCAAAGAAATATTTAAGCAATACAAAAAACGAGTGGTTGTAAATGGAGTTACTATTGAAGTGAACAAAGGTGAAATTGTAGGATTACTTGGCCCTAACGGTGCCGGTAAAACCACCTCATTTTACATGATAGTTGGCCTGATAAAACCCGATAAAGGAGCGGTTTTTTTAGATGATAAAGATATTACATCATATCCCATGTTTAAAAGAGCTCAACTGGGCTTAGGATATCTTCCCCAGGAAGTATCGGTATTTAGAAAGCTTAGCGTAGAAGACAATATATTGGCTGTGCTCGAAATGCGTGATATGACCAAAGAACAACGTTACAACCGACTGGAAGAATTACTGGATGAGTTTAGCTTACAACACGTTCGTAAAAATTTAGGCATAAAACTTTCGGGAGGAGAAAAAAGAAGAACAGAGATAGCACGTGCGCTGGCTTCTGACCCCAGTTTTGTGTTATTGGATGAACCCTTTGCAGGCGTTGACCCTATTGCCGTTGAAGATATACAAAGAATAGTAGCCAAACTTAAAACCAAAAACATCGGGGTGTTAATTACTGACCACAACGTGCAGGAAACACTCTCTATTACAGATAGAGCCTACTTGCTTTTTGAAGGCAAAATATTAAAACAAGGCTCTGCCGAAGAGCTCGCTGCCGACCCCATTGTAAGAAAAGTTTATCTGGGAGAAAATTTTGAACTAAAGAAAAAGTAAACCCAAATTTATTCTAAAATTTTCATCAGCCACGCATGGCGTGGTTAGTTCAAGTACGTGTGTACATTGACAGTATGTGGGTTTAAAATTTGGTTGCATGCCTGTCCGCCTCCGGTGGAACGGTTACTGATGTTATGGGTAGTGGTTCTTTTATCCTGCATTGTCGTAGGCGGATTTTATCCATTCCATTACTTCTTTGTCTATGTCTTTTAGGTCTGCAAGATTAATTTTATGTGAACACATTGAGTTTGGCTTTTCTGCTTCTAATTTTCCTTTTGGTTCTTGTCCTTTAAGATTAATACCAATTTCAAAACGAGTTTTTGTCGCAGGATTTAATGTCGCAAATTGCTTTTTTCGTCTTAAACTTACATACGCGTTTTTGGGTGCAATTTCAATGTCGTTTCCGAAAGTCAGGATTTCAGAAATTAGTTTGTCGTAAATGGTTTTCAAATGTTCTTTTCCTTGGTACTGTTTTGAAATCAAGTCGTCTTGATTTTCTTTTGAACTTGCGTCTGTTTCATTTGCTTTGTGTGCAACAAGGTTAGCAAAACCGTGAGTAAATTCGTGTTGTTCTTTTAGGAATTTTACGATTTCTCCGTGTTTTGTAAAATGCTGTTTCTTCACAATCTCAATCCATTGTTCCAATGTTTTACCTGTGTTCTTGTGCAGGTTTTCAATCATTGTTTGTGTTGCTTTGTCCATATTTTTTAAGGTTTTGATTTCCAAATTTTGTCGGAAAAAGGCAAGTATTCTGGTAATGCAGCTGAACCGTACCAAGTAAAAATATCGTAATCCAACAATCCGTTCTTTATAGCTGGGTCAGTTTGTAACAATTCTACTGCTTCTTCAATTGATTTTATGTTGTTTAAAATAAAAATCCCCCTGTAATTATTTTCGTTTTTGCCTAATGGTCCTGCGACAATTAATTTTCCTTTTTCAACCAAACGATTTATATTGTCAAGGTGTCCCCTAAAACTTTCACTGATGAACTCTTTGTCAGTAGTGGTGTTTGACCCTGTTTTTAGAATTACGAAAAAATAGCTTTTCATTCCGTAATCGTCTCCACCTAATTTTTCGGCTAATTCATTGTCATAATTAGGATTCGTTGTCAAGGTATCTTTTTCCGAATTTGATTGTCCGAAAGTCAAATTGGTCATAACCAAAATTGCTATAGTCAAAATATATTTCATTGTCTTACTGTGTTTATTGTAGTGTCGTTCTACCATTACCCATAACGGTTTGCAGCTACGCGCAGGTGGTGATTTCGGAGCGATTCACTGTCAGCCAAGCACAAACTTTGATAGAAGCACAAAACTTGATTTAACCACTTAACCGCCACTTTTGGGTAGGTGCTGTTAGCAACAGTAATTAATTGTCTGTAATCACGAAAGGTAAATAGTCTTTTTGTTTTTCATATTCACTTTTCAACATCTTTTTTAGGTTTTCATTATTTCTCATTAGTAAGAACATTGCTCCCTGAGCTCTTAATAATTTTTCGTCTTTGTCTATTCCA